>DATFYM010000091.1:0-2693 GCA_035315065.1 Terriglobia bacterium | reverse complement strand
ACTCGGCGGCAGCGATGCCTTTATCGTGCTGGACGATGCGGACATGGACACGGCCATCAAGTGGGGAGTATGGGGGCGCATGAACAATACAGGACAGTGTTGTGTCGCCGCGAAACGGTTCATCCTCCACGAGAAGATAGCCGATACTTTCTTGGCCCGCTTCCAGAAGGAGCTGGAAAAGCTAGTTCCTGGCGATCCGATGGACCCGAAGACGACGCTTGGGCCGCTGTGCACAAAGGGAGCGCTCGATCTAGTCCAGAAGCAGATCGGGGATGCGGTTCAGGGCGGCGCGAAGGTGCTTTGGGGGGGCAAACGGGTCGATCGGCCGGG
This sequence comes from Terriglobia bacterium, assembly GCA_035315065.1. Taxonomy (GTDB): domain Bacteria; phylum Acidobacteriota; class Terriglobia; order UBA7540; family UBA7540; genus DATFYM01. The sequence continues at coordinate 2,363 of DATFYM010000091.1, read as the reverse complement.
TTACTTCCTGGAGACGACGATTCTGATCGGCATAAAACCTGACAACCCAGCCTACTATCAGGAGTTCTTCGCTCCGGTGGCGCTTGTCTTCCGGGTCAAGGACGAGAAAGAGGCGATCAAGCTGGCGAATGACTCTCCGTATGGGCTTGGCGGCTCGGTGATCACCAGGGATATCGAGCGCGGTAAGCGAGTTGCACGCCAGATCGAAACGGGCATGGTCTTTATCAACAAGGCGACTTGGACCGCGCCTGACCTGCCCTTCGGTGGAGTGAAGAACTCCGGCTATGGCCGCGAACTGTCGGATCTGGGCATCGGTGAATTTGTGAATAAGAAGCTCATCCGCGTAGCGTAATCGGGGTACGGCGAGTCACGTCCGTGGTTTTGAAAAGAGAAGTTACCTATGGCACTCAAGATGAAAGCCGCAGTGGTTGAGCAGTTTGGAAAACCGTTAGTGCTTCGCGAATGGGACGTTCCGTCTCCTAGGGCAGGCGAGATCCTGGTCAAGACCGAGGCCTGCGGCGTGTGCCACACCGATCTCCATGCCGCGCATGGCGACTGGCCGGTCAAGCCCACGCTCCCGTTCATTCCTGGCCATGAGGCCATCGGGCCAGTCGCCGCCGTGGGACCGGGCGTGACGATCGTGAAGGAGGGCGACCGGGTTGGGGTGCCGTGGCTCTACTCGGCGTGTGGTCATTGCGAGTATTGCTTGACGGCGTGGGAGACGGTGTGCGCCCAGGCGCAGTTCGGCGGCTATACCAAGAACGGCGGCTTTGCCGAGTATGTCGTCGCAGACCCAAACTACGTCGCCCATGTGCCTGCCGGCCTTGCGGCCGCCGATGCCGCGCCGATTGTCTGCGCCGGCATTACCACTTACAAGGGAATCAAGGAGACGGCAGCGAAGCCTGGCGAATGGATCGCCATCTCCGGCGTTGGCGGACTCGGGCATCTTGCGATCCAATATGCCAAGGCCGTGGGGCTGCTCGTCTGCGCGATCGATATCGACGATGGCAAGCTGGCCCACGCCAAGCACCTTGGCGCCGACCTCGTGATCAATGCCAAGGTCGGCGACCCGGTGGCGGCCTTGCAGAAGGACACCTGCGGCGGAGCTCATGGCGTCCTGATTACGGCGCCCTCGCTCGGCGCATTCAAGCAGGGCGTTGGCATGACCCGGAAGCGCGGCACTTGCGTCCTGGTCGGGCTGCCGCCAGGCGAATTCCCGGTTCCGCTTTTCGATGTGGTGGCGAACTGTAAAACCATCCGCGGTTCGTTCGTCGGCACGCGCCAGGACATGGCCGAAGCGCTTGCCTTTGCCACCGAGGGCAAGGTCAAGGCCGATATCGAGCTGCAGCCTCTTTCTTCGATCAACCAAGTCTTCGACCGGCTCGAGCATGGAAATGTGGCGTCACGCGTGGTCCTCGACTTCACGCGGGGCTGAAGCGAAGAACAGGTGGGTGAACGTTTGAAATACAAATGGACTCCATCTAAATGGATCTGCAGGGGAGATTTTCGCTGCCCACTGGAAACTGTGGGCCGGTGTAGTCAGGTTTTCAAGAATTACCAAATCAAGCTACAAAGGAAAACTGTGATGTCATTTCAAGCAAAGTGGAGGTCCGCGCTGGTGCTCAGCCTGTTTTTTCTGATCGCAACCATCGCCGGGCAGAGCGCGTTTGCCGAAGACGTAGTTCACGCGGTGTCCGGCATCGTGAAGTCGGTGGACAGAACGAGCAAGACCATGGTGGTCAAGACTGCAAACGGTACTGAACAGACCATCAAGTGGACGGACGAGACGACGGTTGAAGGCGCAAAAGGCGCCGGCAAAGGCGTCGCGGACGCCAGCACCGGCACATACGAGGGTGCCAAAGAAGGCACCAAGTTAACGGTCAAATACACCGAGAAGGGCGGCGAAAAGACTGCCGTGGCCATTAAAGATGCCAGCAAGGCCACAGCCAAAGCAGTAACACAGTGATCAATTAAACGGCGCGTATTCATTCCTCGAAAACGCCTCCATGATGCCAGCGCAAATCGATGTGCGCGAGAGGATGGTTTTCAGGCACTACTTCTGGTCGAAGAAGCGTCTCGCCTGTTGTCGGTTTCCTGTTCGAGCGACCGCCTGCCGCACGACAGCGGCTGCCGCCCAGCCTCAATCTGCACAACTTCCCGTCCGCTTCCTCGGACCAAGCCCCGGCCCAGTCGCCCCGACACCGGACCGTCTCTGAAATTTCGGGTTCTGAGCAGGAATCTGAACAGCCCCTGGTTTTATGGGGGATTTTGATTTTGGGGAACTCTGGGTACACTCAGCGGGGTGCGAGAGAACGACTGGACCAAACTGCTGGGGTGGCCAGGCTACCGCGTATACCGGCATG
>DATFYM010000090.1:0-27429 GCA_035315065.1 Terriglobia bacterium | reverse complement strand
AAAGGCATCGGCTTCCGGCGGTCCCCAGGTTCCGGCCTCGTAGAAATAGAGCCCTTTGCGGCCGTCCTGCTTCCACCGGTCGAGCACCGGAGTGATCAACTCCCATGCGAGGTCCACAAAATCGTCGCGCGTAAAAAGCATAGGATCGCCTAGCATGCAGTCGAGCAGCAGCGTCTCGTAAGCGGTGGGCGGCGTTTCCACGTGGAACGCGTCGCGGTAACGAAAGTCCATGGCAACGGGGCTTATCTTCATCCGCGTGTCGGGGATCTTGGCGTTGAACTTGAGCGAAATGCCTTCGTCGGGCTGAATGCGCACCGAAAGCAGATTGGGCTCGATGGCCTTGGTCACCGTCTCCTTGAACAACAGGTGTGGAACGCGCTTGAACTGGATGGTGATTTCGGAGACGCGCTTCGGTAGCCTCTTTCCCGAGCGTACATAGACCGGGACATCAGCCCAGCGCCAGTTGTCGATGTAGAACTTGAAGGCGGCAAAGGTCTCGATGGTCGACTGGGGCGAGACCTTGGGCTCGGCGCGATAAGCGACCATCTTCTCCCCGTCGTTCCAGCCCTCCACGTATTGCCCACGAAGGGCGCAATCCCCCAGCCGGTCCAGAGGGAGGGGGCGCAGGGCCAGAATGGCCTTGGCCTTCTCGTCGCGCACCGCCTTGGCCTCGAAGATCGCCGGCGGCTCCATCACCACCAGACTCAAGAGCGACAAGACGTGGTTCTGGATCATGTCGCGCACCAAGCCCGCCTCTTCGTAATAAGAGCCGCGACCCTCAAGGCCGATTTCTTCGGCCACGCAGATCTGCACGTGGTCGATGTAGCGCCGGTTCCAGAAGGGCTCGAGGATGCCGTTGGCAAACCGGAAAACCAGCAAGTTCTGCACCGTCTCTTTTCCGAGATAGTGATCGATGCGGTAAATCTGGTCCTCGCTAAAGACGCTGGTCAGGGTCTGGTTCAGAGAGCGCGCGCTTTCCAAGTCGCGGCCGAAAGGCTTTTCGATGATGATGCGCGTCCAGCACCCGGGGCAGGACCCGGCCCGCGACAGGCCCGTGTCGCCCAGATGTTTGACGATCACGGGGAAAAAACTCGGCGGCGTGGCCAGGTAGAAGAGTCGGTTGCCATTCGTGCCGCGCTCCTGGTCCAGCTTGATGAGAAGTTCGTTCAACTGCCCATAGGCGGCGGGATCGCCGAAGTCGTCGGAGACGTAGTGAGCATTGCCGAGGAACTTATCGAGGGCAGGATCGTTGGCGCTCGGCAGGTTCAGGTACTTGGTGACTGCGTGCCGCATCTTCTCGCGGAAGCTCTCGTCGGTGTATGGCGTCTTGGCGCAGCCGACCACCGAGAAACCCGGGGGCAGGCGATTCTGACACGCTAGATAGTAGAGCGCCGGAATCAGCTTCCGTTCCGTCAAGTCGCCCGAAGCCCCGAAAATAACCATGACACAGGCCTCGGGAATGCGCTTGTCGAGAAGATCTTCCGCTTCGACGGTTGGGACCACAATCGTGTCCGGCATTTGCACCTCGCGTTTTAACGGGTTTCGGGGTTCGGGATTCGGGGTTCGCAAAAAAGAAGAGGATTCGGGAGAATTCAAGGTGCCGCCCTAAAGGGCGCCGCTACAAGAACCCCGAACCCCTTCTTCTCTGCGAACCCCGAACCCCGAATCCCGAACCCCGAGTCACTCAGCGAGCACTCGCCACGGTCTTCAATGCGCTGCGCTTCTCGGCCAGCGCCTGAAGCAGTTTCTCAAAATCGCGCGTGAACGACGCCACGCCCTCGTCCTCGAGCTGTTGAGTTGCGTCCTGGAGGCTGATCCCGACTTCGGCAAGTTGCTGCAACACCCGTTGGCTGCCGGCAACATCCTCTTCCAGCGATGGCCGGACCCTGCCGTGGTCCCGGAAGGCTGTGACGGTGGCCGGCGGCATGGTATCGACGGTGTCGGCTCCGATCAACTCCTCCGCATAGAGCACGTCGCGGTACTTGGGATTCTTGGTGCTGGTGGATGCCCACAGCACCCGCTGCACGCGCGCGCCCTTCGCCGCCAACGCCTTGAATCTGGCGCTGGAGAATATGGCCTTGAACTTCTCATACGCGGCCTTGGCATTAGCGATAGCCACCTTGCCCTCAAGCGCGGCGATCTTCTCGCGCTCGGCCACCGCGGTTGCCTCGCCAAGTTTGGCTTCGAGCAGCCGATCCACGAGCGTGTCGATGCGGCTCACAAAGAAGCTGGCCACCGACCCGATCCGGTCGATCGGCTTCCCTTCCCGCACCCGCTGTTCCAGGGCCACCACATAGGCATTGGCCACTTCCTCGTAGCGCTCCTGGGCGAACAGGAGGGTGATGTTGATATTGATGCCCTCGGTCAGGCACTGCTCGATGGCGGGCAATCCTTCTTGGGTGCCCGGAATCTTGACCATGATGTTGGGGCGGTTCACGCTTTGCCACAGGCGGCGGGCCTGGGAGATAGTGGCGTCAGTGTCGTGGGCAAGGTCGGGCGCCACTTCGATGCTGACGAAGCCGTCCTGACCGTTAGTGGAGTCATACGTTGCCCGAAACAGGTCGGCGGCCGTCTGGATGTCTTCCACCTCCAGTCGCTCAAACAAAGGCGCGCCGCTCAAACCCTGCTCCACCAGCGTTGCGATGGCTGAATCGTAGTCGTTGCTGCCGGCGATCGCCTTTTCGAAGATGGTAGGGTTGGAAGTGACGCCGGAAACGCCATCCTCGTCGATCAGCCGCTTCATCTCGCCGGACAGCAACTCGCGCCGCCGGATGTAGTCCAGCCAGACGCTCTGGCCGAGCTTATTGAGTTCACGCAATGGATTCTGACTCATGGTTCCTCCTCGTTTCCAAAAGTCGGCAGTCGGCCGTTGGCAGTTCCCAGTCAGCAGTCTCGGGCGGCCTACTGCCTTGGCGCCAATTCGGCAATATAGAGCGCCGCAGGAACGCTCAACCGATTGATTCTAAGCAACATTCCAGCTTGAGCCCAACACAAGCCCATTTGCCCCCGTCTAAGACTCTAATATCAGAAGCAAAGAGCGGGCAAGATTCCCGCGCTCCCAGGATTTATCAGCACCTTCTTGCGCCTTGGGCTGCCTTCTGCCTACCGCCTACTGCCTACTGTCTGCCCAGCAACTCGTGGGCGCGGGCTACGACATTGTCTGACGTAAACCCGAACTTCTCCGCCAAGACCTTATACGGTGCCGACGCCCCGAAGCGGTTCATCCCGATCACCGCGCCCTTCAACCCGACGTACCTCTCCCACCCAAAGGGAGCCGCCGCCTCGATGGCAAGCCGGGCAGTTACCGCCGGCGGCAAGACTTCGTCCCGGTAAGACTGCGGCTGTTTCTCGAACAGCTCCCAGCTTGGCATGCTGACCACGCGAGCCGCGATTCCCTCCTCCTTTAGTTTCTCATACGATTCCAACGCCAGTGGGACTTCCGAGCCGGAAGCGATCAAAATAATCTTGGGTGTCCTGGCCGCAATAGCGGTTGTCCGGGGCCCCAGCGTTAAATCGGACGAATCCGCCAGCACGTAGGCGCCGCGCGCGACCCCCTCGGCGGAAGCGTACTTGCTGCGATCGATGATCGGCAGGTTCTGCCGCGTCAGGGCCAGCAGCACGGGCCCGCCGCGATGCTCGATCGCCACCCGCCAGGCGACCGCGGTCTCGTTGGCGTCCCCGGGCCGGATCAGGCAAATGTGGGGAATTGCCCGTAGCGCCGGCAGGTGCTCGATAGGTTCGTGCGTTGGTCCATCCTCACCCAGGAAAACGCTGTCGTGGGTAAAGACAAAGATGGAGTGTGCCTCCATCAGCGCCGCCAGGCGAATGGCGGGACGGCAATAGTCCGAGAAAATGAGGAAAGTGGCGCCATAAGGAATCAGGCCGCTGACCGCCATGCCGTTGAGAATGGCGCCCATGCCATGCTCGCGGATGCCAAAGTGGAAGTTCTTGGCGCCGTAGTTGGCCTTCGAGAAATCGCCCAGACCTTTCACGTAGGTCTTGGTGGAGGGCGCCAGGTCCGCCGACCCGCCGAGGAAAAACGGCAGGCGGGGAGCGATCGCGGCGAGGACCTTCTCCGATGCCGACCGGGTCGCAATCGGCTTATCGCCGGCCTTGAAGCTCGGGATCTTCTCCGCCCATCCCTCGGGTAGCGCTCCTTTTTCGTAAAGGTCCCAATCTTTCGCAAGTTCGGGAAACGCCTGCCGGTAAGCGGCCAGCTTCTGCTGCCACTCGGCTTCCGCCTGTTGGCCGCGCGAGACCGCCTCCCGGAAATGCACCAGCGCTTCGTCGGGAATGAAAAACGCCGGCTCCACGGGCCAACCGAGATTCAGCTTGGTGAGCCTCACTTCCTCTTCGCCCAACGCCTCACCGTGGGCTGCCGCCGTGTCGTGTTTATTGGGACTGCCGTAACCGATGTGAGTGCGCGCAATGATGAGCGAGGGCTGACCCTGGTGCCCCTTCGCCGCGGCGAGAGCGCGGGTCACAGCCTCAAGATCATTGCCGTCCGGCAGGTTCTGAACGAACCAGCCATAAGCCTCAAAGCGCTTGCCTACGTCTTCCTGGCTGAACGCCAAGTCTGTCGAACCTTCGATCGTGATGTGGTTGTTGTCGTAAAGGAAAATCAGGTTGTCGAGCCCAAGAAAACCGGCAATAGACGCCGCCTCCGCCGAGACACCCTCCATCAGATCGCCATCGCTACAGATGCCGTAAACCTTGTAATCGAGGAGCTCGTGTCCCGGCCGGTTGAAATAGTTGGCAAGGTATTTCTGGGCGATCGCCATTCCGACGGCGTTGCTGATGCCCTGCCCCAGCGGTCCGGTGGTGGTTTCCACGCCGGGAGTCAACCCGCGCTCCGGGTGGCCCGGCGTCTTGCTTCCCCACTGGCGGAATTGCTTGATCTCATCCAGGCTCAGGTCGTAGCCGGTAAGGTGCAGCAGGCTGTAAAGCAGCATGCAGCCGTGCCCGGCGGAAAGAACGAAGCGGTCGCGATTGGGCCAGTTCGGGTCGCGCGGGTTGAAGCGGAGGAACCGCGTCCAAAGGGCATACGCCATGGCCGCCGTGCCCATGGGCAGTCCGGGGTGGCCCGAGTCGGCCTTTTGCACCGCGTCGATGGCAAGACACCGGATGGTATTGATCGAAAGCTCGTCCAAAGGGCTGGCATTAACCGCGGCCTTGATGGGTTGAGTGATGGCTTGAGCGCCCAAAGTTGATCCTCCTCTGTATTCGCCACGGGCACCGCCACGCTGCTTGCTCGCGGGATCAAACTTCGGTGCTTGGCCCTCTACCAAATCTGATGAAAAGCAACGACGTTTCGCTGCAACAGTGGATTATACACTAACGCAAAGCCTCTGGCTGAAGCAAGAACTGACGATTGCAGATTGACGATTGACGATTGAAAGAGAAGACGCATGCCATTCCGGTTTTTCCATTCGTCAATCGAAAATCGTCAATCGGCAATTCTCCGTCGACCGCGGTTGGCAAACGTTCGGGTGCGCAAGAGACGCAGGAAAAGCTGGCCCTATTCTTCGAACGAGTCCGCGCTGCCCGGTCCTCGGGACGTGCTACAATGTGCCCAGGGAGGAATGGCCTTGCCCACAAGCGCTGAGACCGAGAAGCAGTTTGAGCAAGAAGAGCGAGCCTACTGGCGGCAGCGAGACGAGTTGCTGCAGCAGTATGCGGGCAAGTGGGTAGCTCTTGTCGGGGGGCAAGTCGTGGCTTCTGGTAACCAAATGAACAAAGTGGCGGCAGAGGCGTGGCGCAGGACCGGCAGCGGTCTGATGTATGTCAACCTCGTGGGGGGTGAGGACGTTGTGCTGCGTGTGCGGCGGAGTGCGCAGGGCCGGTACGATTCCGACTATACGCCGCCTATGCCGACCGTCACCGCGTCGATAACTGATGTGCGCGGAAACGTGCGGACCGATGTCACTTTCATCGTCGATACCGGCGCGGATTTAACTCTTCTGCGAAGCGGGACAGCTGATCGAGCCGGCCTGTGGAACGACCTTGCCGGACACATTCGTGTCGCCGGCATTGGCAGCCAGCCCGAGAGGCGTCGAGTTTACAACGCCTTGGTTCGCATCGCCGGAGGATCGGTCCTGACCACCGCTGACTGCCGGGAAGACATCGGCGAAGATATCCTGGGACGCGATGTCGTCAACGAGTTCTCGGTGACTTTGTGCGAAAAACGGGACCAAGTGGAATTCAAGCAAGTGTAGCGTGTCTGGCGCCGCGATTCGCTGCGGTCAGTAATAGCCCGCAATAGGCCTTAAGCCGCTTCGCGTCCTTTTGCGCTTGGTACACACGAGTCGCCACGCGTTCACCAGCCCGGCTCCTTCTCACATTCCTCAACGGGAGTCTCAAGGCCAGTGCGGATGGACTCGCGCATACCCGGGCACCGAAAGCAGGTAGAGGGTCTCCTGAATGGCGTTCCAGTCTTCTTCGGCAACCAGCACGGCGTTGGTGCGAGGTCCGGTAATCAGCACCGGCTGGTGCGCCTCCGCCGTCTCATCGAGCAGGCGGTCGAGCTTATCGTGGATCGTCCGGCCACCACCAGCGTTGGGTATCCCCCGCCGCCCACGCGATGCAGTTATAAAGCCGTGATGCGGCGCTCGTGATCTCGTGGTTTCCCGCGTTCAGGTTAGGAAAGTCGCCGGGCAGCCAGCTACCGGACATAACCTCGTTGCCTTCCCCATTCCAACCAGATTTCAGCCATTTCTTTCATATTACCCCGACGCTCGGGGGATACAGGGTCCTCGCCGGTGATCGCCTTGAGCGCCCAAAACCAATGGTCCAATTCGCGCCGCAGCTCGGCCAAAATCAATGGAACTGCCGGCAAGCCGAAGCCTATGATTCTCTGATAGGCAGGATGCATCGCGATCATGGTCGACGATGAAGTAGCTCGCCTCTCGTCTTTCCATGTTCTTACGAGACGGCGGAACTCGGAACTGAGCTGCTTGGCATCGCCGCTTTTCGGCCGGCCAACACGCCGCGCGCGTTTCAGTTCAGCGTCCGTCGATTCCGGGATGTCAGAAAAATCGATTCGGCTATCCGGCATAGGTCTTGCGCTCTTTGCGGCTCGCCTGCCGCGCACTGATGATGCGGATCGTTTCTGTGCCATCTTGTCTCTCCGCAAAGATAGTCCACGCATTATTTCTTTTGATTTGACAAAGCCGCTTTATACAACTATCATCAATAAGGATTTATTGGCACCGACCAGCACGTGGCGGTAAGTGCTAGAGCAATCTTCAGGCTGTTTGCGCACCCTGAGAAACGCAAGAAAAGAAGAGCTTTGAATGGCCAAGACAAAAAAAGACACAATCGAGCTTTCTTTGGATCGAATTGTAGATATCATCGAAGATCATCTCGACACTCTTCCTCCCGAAGAGAGGAAGAGGAGGATCAAGGATTGTCACGCGAGCGCTTCTCGTATTCTCGGACGACGGTCCAAAACTCGCGTAAAGAGCGCGACCACTTCTCGCTCCCGCGCTCTATCCCGAGCCTCGTGAGCAGTTGGCAGAACCCATCCTCATCTCCCAGTCTTGCCAGTTCCCTCACATCTTTTCTTATTTCCCGCCGTTCTTCGATCGCCTCGAGGTCAACCTTGTGGCTTGCCTTTCCCCTCGCTTCTCTGCCTTGTAAACATCCTCAACGTCTTTGTCTTTCATTGAAAAATCTCACTCAAGACAATCAAGTAAGAACCGCCGCTCCTCCGGCCCCCCCCTCGGTGTCCCCGGCTGCCGGTCATCCCTGAGTTCCCGGCCGGTTAGTGTAGGTGAAGATCACGCCCACCACGGCCATGATCGCGCCCCACCAGATGGGAGCATGCAGCTCTTGCAGCACCGTGCCGGGCGGGTTGGACAGCTCCCGGATGCCGTTCACGAACAGCATGACGCCGTAGATGAAGAGAATGACGCCGATAAAGAACCACACCGGAAGCATGTGATGCTCGTGGGGCGTGGTATCCATGATCTCCGCTTCGCGGCGGGCGGCAAGGCTCTCTGTCTCAGGTTCTTCAGGCATTTTGACTCCTTGGTTGGAGGGAGTAGGGAGTCGGGAGTAGGGAGTAGGGAGTGGGGGAAGACCTTTTTCCTTCCATGTTTTCCCTGCTCCCTATTCGCGTCTCGACTCATTCCAACCCCTACTCCCTACTCCCCACTCCCGACTCCCTACCAGAAAATGTACTGCAACACCAGGAACGCCGCCAGCGCCACGCCCGCCCAGAAAATAGGCCGCTTCACCAAAGGAAGGTGACCCTCGCTTGGAAGCTCGGTGCAGCCGTAGACCAACCCCGACAACTCGAGATCGGTCTTGGGTTTCGTCAGCAGGCTCACGACCACATTAACCACCACGGAGATGATCGCCGACCACAAAGCCCGCCACATGTCGACCGCAAGAGGCTTGGCGAGAGGCGAGAGCGCGATCAGCGACACTTTACTGGGATCAAGCTCGACCAGGGTAAACATCCCGATGGAAGCGACGGTGCCGGAGAGCAGCCCCCAGAAGCCGCCTGCCCCCGTCGTACGCTTCCAGAGCATGCCCAGCAACACCGTGCCGAAGAGCGGCGCGATAAAAAAGCTGAACAGCGCTTGCACGTAGTCCATGAGGCTGCCGAAGTGGGTGACGATATAAGCGGCGCCAATGCTGATGAGGAGGCCGACGATAGTGGACCAGCGGCCCATGGCTACGTAGTGCGCGTCGGTGGCCTTCTTGCGGATAAACGGCCGGTAGAGGTCGTAAGTCCAAACCGTAGCGAACGCGCTGACGTTTCCCGCCATGCCCGACATGAAACCGGCAATTAAGGCGGTGATGCCGAGCCCCAAGAGTCCCGGCCCGCAGTAGCGTGCAAGCATCAGCGGCAAGACCTCATCGTAGCTATGTTGGCCCGGCTGCATTGCGCTCGCGGGTACTAAGTGAATGAGGTTTCCGGCGTGGTCGGTCAACACGGCGAGTCCCAACAACCCGGGAAGGATCACAATAAACGGCACGGCCATCTTGAAGAAGGAACCGATGATCGGAGCCAACTTGGCGGCGCGGACGCTCTTGGCCGAGATCACGCGCTGCACCACCAGGAAGTCGGTGGTCCAGTATCCCATGGAGATCACGCAGCCGAGTCCGAAGACGATTCCGACCCACTGAACTCCCATGGGGTTGTCTTGGAAGTGGCCCATCGTGCGCCACAGGTGAGTGAAGTCCTGGCCGGGGAAGTTCTGATGGATGCGCGCCACCATCCCCGACCAGCCCCCGGTCTCGATCAAGCCCATAATGGGAATGAGCAGGGCGCCAAACCAAATCAGGAAAAACTGCACAACCTCATTGAAAATGGCGGAGAAGAGGCCGCCCAGAGCCACATACACTCCCACTGTCAGCGACGAGACCCAGATGCTGAAGTTCAAATCCCAGCCCAGCATCACCTTCATCACCAGAGCCATCGAGAACATGTTGACCCCGGACATCAGAATGGTCATGAACCCGAAACAGACTGCGCTGAGTGCGCTGGCGGGCTCGCCGTAGCGGAGCTGAAGGTAACCGGGAACGGAGTGGGTTTTGGAGATATAGTAAAAGGGCATCATGACGATGCCCAAGAACACCATGGCCGGAATCGCGCCCACCCAATACCAGTGCGCCGCCAGGATGCCGTACTGGTAGGCGTTGCCCGCCCAGCCCATCAATTCCAGGGTCCCGAGGTTGGCGGAAACGAAGCTGAGTCCGGCCACCCAGGCCGTCATCTCGCGGCCGGCCAGGAAAAAGTCCTCGCCGCTCTGGGTGTATTTTTTCAGATAGAAGCCGATGCCCAGCACCATCACGAAATAAATGGCGATGATGGCAAAATCGATCCCGTGCGGATTCATGATGCGCGCGGGCGCGTCAGAGTTGAACAGGAGCGCGAGAACAGGCAGTGCGACGTGGGGCGTCATGAAACCTCCTCAAACCCGCCATCTTAGATACAGTCCACGGCCATTGCAAGCGGTATTAACATGGAGTGCGGGGTAGACGGTAGACAGTAGACGGAATAGAGGCGGTTTTCCCCACATGCCGTCTACTGTCCACGGTCTTCCGAGCGACTTCCCGACTTTCGACTTGAAGGAGAGCCCAATGAAATACGACGCGATTGTGATCGGTTCAGGCCAAGGTGGCAATCCTCTCGCCTATCGGCTGGCCGACCTCGGCTGGACCGTAGCCCTGGTGGAGCAGGCGCACCTGGGCGGCACCTGCATCAACACCGGCTGCACCCCGACCAAGACCATGGTGGCCAGTGCCCAGGTGGCCCACTATGCCCGCCACGCTGCTCGCTGGGGCGTGCAGACTGGCGACGTGCGCGTTGATCTGCCGGCCATCGTGGCTCGCAAAAACCGAGTGGTCGAAAGTTTCCGCTCCGGGCAGCAGAGCCGGGTCGATGCCCGAAAGACCTTGCGTCTTTATCGCGAGCACGCTCGCTTTGCGGGTCCGCACGCGGTCCTGGTCGAGAACTTGACGTTGGAGAGCGAGCGCATCTTTGTCGATACCGGGGCGCGCCCCGACATTCCCCGCCTGCCAGGCTTGGAGACGGTCGATTTCCTTACCAACACCAGCATCATGGAGCTGAGCGAACTGCCGGAACACCTGCTGGTGGTGGGTGGCGGTTATATTGGCCTGGAGTTCGGTCAGATGTTCCGCCGCTTCGGCAGTCGCGTAACCATCGTCCACCACAGCACCCAGATCCTGCCGCGCGAGGATGCCGACATCGCAACCGAGTTGCAGAAGGCCCTCGAAGCCGAGGGCGTGACCTTCCTCCTGAACGCCCGACCGACGCGCGTTGAAAAAACCAAAGACAAGACCAAAGACAACGAGAATGGCCCGATCCGCCTCTACTACGACGGCTCGGACGGTCCTGGCGAGGCGACGGGCTCACACCTGCTGATCGCTACCGGGCGCAGGCCCAACACCGACGAACTGGACTTGGATAAGGCCGGCGTCGAAACCGTCGAGGGCGGATTCATCCGTGTGAACGGGCGTCTCGAGACCAGCGCTCCCGGCATCTGGGCGCTCGGCGATGTGAAAGGCGGTCCCGCTTTCACACACATCTCCTACAACGATTTTCAGATCATTTACGGCAACCTGGTGGAAGGCAAGAACCTCACCATCGACGGTCGCATCGTGCCCTATGCGGTGTTCACCGATCCACAACTGGGCGGTGTCGGCATCACCGAGAAAGAAGCGAGACGGAGGGGATACCGGCTCAAGATCGGCAAGATGCCCATGAGTTATGTGGCGCGAGCCATCGAGCGCGATGAGACTGCCGGGCTGATGAAGATTGTCGTCGACGCCTCCAACGACCACATTTTGGGGGCATCCATCCTGGCCGCAGAGGGCGGCGAGCTGGTACAGATTCTCGGCACCCTCATGCTCGCCGGCCTTCCCTACACGCTGCTCAAGGGAGCGATCTACATTCATCCCACTTTGGCCGAAGGTTTCTTCGCGCTGATGGAAGACGTGAAGAGCAGGGAATAGGGAACAGGGAACAGGACAGGGCAGCGACCTTTTCCTATTCCCTGTTCCCTATGTCTCTAAGCGCCTGACGCGCGGCCTTCCCTTCCTCGGTGTCCGGAGCGGCGTCGACGATCTGCTGATAGCGTTGTCGCGCTGCCGCGGGATGGTTAAGCTGCAACTCGAGGTGAGCGGCAGCGAGCTCGGCCTCGTAGGAAAACGGCTTCTTGCCGGGAACTGTCGCCGCCCGATCGTACAGCCGAAGCGCCTCGTCCATCTCGCCGAGGTGTTCATGAGCCTTGCCGGTTTCGTACAAGATTCGCGCAGCGGGCATCTGTTCGTACCCGGGGGCGCGCGAGTCGAGGCGAGCCACCAGTTCGTCCGCCGTGCGGGTGGCGGAGCGCCAGTCTCCGGCGGCCTCGTCGATCCGAACCATTTCGGTCAAGGCCAGAGAGTTTCGAGGATACACTCGAGCGAGGTCTTGCAGCGCGCCGATGGCTTGCGCATACATGCCCTCGCGCCGATAGAATACCACCAGGATGATCTTGGCATCCTCTCGCGCGTAGCGACCCCGCTCGCTCACTTGCTTCAGGTCGTCGAATCCTCGCGCCTTGGTTCCTCGGAACCCGGCGATGGAGGCCACTACTTTGAAGTACCACGGAAGGGTGCCGGCCGTGTATTGCCCCATGCCAATCACGAGCAGCGCATCCGTGTAACCGGGGTTGAGCCGGTAAAGTCGTTGGTGGAGTTTGTATGCGGCCGAGCCTTCGTGGAGCGCCGGTATGTATGACCGTTTGAGCGTAAAGTAAAACTCGGCCCTCGTTGCGTCCGTGACGCCGGCCCAGTAGAGCGCGTCCTGATCGTCGGGGTTCTGCTTCAGCCGTGCCTCCGCCGCACTCTGGGCCCTCTGGAGAACGTCCATGAGCTTCGTCTCGTAGCCCGGCGGCATTTCGGGTTTGTTCTGCCGCGCCGCGACACCCCGATTGGTGTAGGCTTCGGCCGAGTAGAGCCCCTCCCGGAGCAACTCTTCATCCAGCGTTAAACTGCCGAGGTAGTTGAGAGCGCGGAGGTCGTCCGGATGTAGACGAAGCTGAGCTTCCAGAGTCTGGCGGGCCCCGTCATATTCGAGGTTATACATCTGGTCTAGGGCGAGATCGTCAAGGTCCTGCGCGGCGCCGTGCGCGAACAACCTGGATCCCGCTACGAATACCAAGGCGGCCAGCAACAATACGTGTGCGCTCGAACTGCGTTCGCCCCTTGGACCCTTATTCGATCCTTCCAATACCATTCAGCCCCCGGACCACATCCGACGCGGGCTCACACCATGGCCCTGTCCCTCGACACGTTCAACCGCTATAGATAGATGCGAACCAGTCAGGTTGCGCGCCGGCCTACACCGGCGAGGAGGTTTAGCCGAGTCCGTTGAAGACCCCGGCGGCAAGGCTGGAATGAACGCTGGCGCCGCGTGATCCGGAACGTTAGCTGACTTCCGAAGCGGCAGAATTCGGAAATCCAACTCAAATCTCTTTCCATGAGGAACTTGCTGTCAAATCGAACGGACGGCGACTGCGACCGGGAGCCTCATTGACCCGTTCGGGGCGCTACTGGCGCCGCCTCGCTAAGATCTCGTAAACCGGCTTGTTGTCCGCGAACACCCTCCATTCCGCCACCTTGCCGTCTCGAATCACCGCCTTCCAGGCCGCGGGCGTGCGCCACGCGACGCCGTCTATGGTCCCGCCCGCCTCCCCCACCGCTAACACCACGCTCCCCTCCGCCATCACATAGTCTGTGTGAATCCAGTAGTCCAGACACATAGCAAAGTAGCCGCGCCATCCAACCTCCATGGATTTAGCGCTATGCGCCCGATTCCCCACTGAGTCAACGAAGACGTGATCGACTGTCATAAGCGCCGTCAGGGCTTTTATCTCGTGATGGTTGATGGCAGTCACGAATTGCATGAAACTCTCGGAAGAGTTCATTGTGGTCACCCGGTCACATCCTCATTTTCTCACAACCGAGCCGCAAGGCATTCGGCGTTCATTCCGGGATCGGTCGCCCACGCTCCAGAGATGACGGAACGCTGCACCATCATTACGGCGAACCCCGCGCAGATTGGCTTGCGCCGCGTAATGATAAACAACGAATTTCACACTGCCGGGCTTCTGCTCATTTCACTATTCCGCATTACTTATCGGTCGCTAACACCCGCCACTTCGGTGAGCTTCTCCAGCGCGGCCGCGCGAACGCGCATCTCCTTCAACTCCTCTTCGCCCAGCTTTTCCGCGCACCCCGCGACAATCCGTCTCCCGCGCTCAGCGAGCGCCCTACAGTATGCCGTGTCGGGAGTAGTGCTGGCAATGTCGCTGAGAGCGCGGAGCATTCGCAGGCTGACGGCGACATCCGACTTCGAGTACATGCGCACCTGCTCGAACGCGGCATCCAGCATCCGCTCAAAGTCAGGCCATAGGATGCTGACGCGAACCACCCCTGGCGGATCGTAGAGCAAGGACTCCGGCGGTTCCCGAGAGGCAAAGCCGATCAGGATGCGACTTAACTGGTCCACACAGCTAATGGCGGTACTGGGATCGTTTACGGCGGGCGAGATCGCCTTCAATGCGATATCCACGATCTGCAAGACACCGAACTCCACATCCTGCTGCAAGGTCCGGGAGGGGCCGAAGTCAAAGGCAGCGAGAAGCTCGGCGATCCCTTGGGGGGACAGTCGCTCCCCCTTATACACCATCAGCAGCGGGATGCCTGCCGGCACGAAGTGGCCGACTCGCCGGAGAACATGGACCTTGACGTGGTAAGACTTAGCCAGGTTAACAAGCCGCTGGGTGTCGATAAAGCGGATATACCCGGAGACATGGCTCAAGACCGGGCTCTCCCAGGTTCTTGGACCGATCTCATCGGTCTCCGCCATGCGAGTCTGCCGGCGGGGGTACGGCATCATCTCGTCGATGATCGCTTCGGTCTCGGAGGCGATCCGGTCCACAATGTGATTCACACTGATGGCCTGCGAGATGTGGTTAATGAAGAAGAGCAGCCATCCGACACACGCGAGCGCCAGCAGCATCGCGCCCAACACGGTGGCGACCGGTACGAACGGGTGGGGCACCGAGCGCGCCGCCGGAAGCGCCGCCAGGCAGTACAAGAAAGTACCAAGGAAGATGCCGAGCGTCCATTGGGTCACGCGGTCCCTGGCGAAGCTCACAATGATGCGCGGGGAGAACTGCATCGAGGCCAGCGTGAGCGTCATCAGCAGGATCGCGAAAACAATGGACACGACGGTCATGATGGAGGCAGCGATACCCGCGAGGATGATCTGAGCCACCTGAGGATCAGAACGGGAGGGAAAGAGCCACTTCGGCACCCAGGCACTGGAGCCTGGGACAGCCTCTTCCAGCCATGACAGGAGCGCGCCCGCACAACCCAGCGCCAAGGCAATGGTCAGTGGCCGAACCAGAAAGCCACCACGCAGATTATACATCACGTGGCGGACCAGTAATGGAAGACGTTTGTTCATTTCATTCAGTTTTCAGTTCGCTCTCAGTCTTCAGCGCGGTGAGCTGTGGCGCGGGCACTCCGTCCATCATTCCGAATTCAGGATTCCGAATTCAAGATTGACTAACGATTCCGAATTCATGATTGAGAATTGCCCGGAATATTCAGACTCGTTCACAGTATTTTCAGAGTCAGAATTCAAAGGATTCCGAATTCATAATTGACGATTGTTCAGAATGTTCATCGTGATTCAGAATATTTCAGTTCGGAATTCACCATTCACAATTCACTATTCAGAACTTTCACGATTCATAATTCAGGGCTCAGCATTCAGCGTTCATCATTTTTTCTTCCACTCCTGCCAGTCGGCGGTGGTCGCTTTCGCCATCTGCTGGGCGGCCTCGTGCAGCCATCCCGCCGGACGGTGCTTCAAGTCGCGCTCAACCGCTGGGATCGACCTAGGGCTGCCAAGGTGCACGTTGGCGGTCTCCCAGCCCATTGCTTCGAGCAGCCGGAGTTCGTCGCGTTCTTTCGGCAGCGAAACCAGCTCAATGCGGGAGCACAGCGGACCCAAGCGCCGGACGATCCAGCGACCCTTCAGGTTGACAAACGGATCGCGGCACCGCACCGCCAAACGCAGGATTCGCTGATAGAGAATGCGCTTGGAGCCCTCGCCGCCACGGGCCCAGACAGACGCCGACGGGGCCAGTGCCTTGGCCTCGCGCGCCAGGCGGCCACCACCCCAGTTGACGAGAGCCACATACCGCTCACGCCCCAGGCTGCCCAGCCCCGCCACGCGATGGCGGAGGTCGAGCTTTAGACCCGCCTCGGGCATCATCCGCTCCAGAGCCTTCCGCGCGCTTCCGGGGATCATCCGCTTCAGGCGGGGCAACGCGTCCATTTTCTGCCAGAACGGCGGCGGGTGCCGCAGCTCGTTCATGGCCACGTGGCGCAGCCAGGCGTGCTTTTCCTCCAGCACGAATGGCTCGCCGCCTGCCGCCAAGGCCTCGTGGTAGCCTTTCAGGAGCGCGTCACAAGCGTCCTTGGGGCCCATCGCCAGGTGCCCGGTCGCGATCGCGAGATGGGAGCTGGCCGCGAGACGCACTAAATCGATCGCGTAAGCCATCGGGTAGACTTCGTCGAAGTCGTTGATGCCCCAGATCAGCCGGCCCTCGATATCGCGCCAGGTGCCGAAGTTTTCGACGTGCAGGTCACCTACGGCCAGAACCTCAGGAGCTCGTGCGAGGTCCGGGCAAGTCTTCTGCCAAAGCTCCACCCAGCGGTAGAACGTGGCGCGCAAAAAGCTGAACAGGTCTCCCGCCATCCGCTGGTGCTTCAATCGGAGGTCTGGCTGGACGATCGTGGTGTACCCCGAGAGCCAGGCTTCGTACCTTCGTGTCGCCTCCACGATGCTCATAGTCGCATCCTGTCGATTTCATGTGGGCGCGTGCCCCAACGCCAAGGGACATTCTACTCGGAAGGCGGGGAGTTGGTGGGGTTTTCCCTTTGGCCGATCCCACCAAACACTCGTTGGACGCTGGACAGACAATCCGCGACTCGCGTGGCGGCTGTCAGGAAAGCCTGGGTCAGGTTAGGTGCGAGGTGAATGGCGTCGGTTACCGACCGGGTTGGCCTAACACTTGGTGGCATGTCATTCTGAGCGAAGCGAAGAATCTCTCTTTCCATTTGCAGATGAAGACAAAAAGGGATTCTTCGCTTCGTTCAGAATGACAAACGGTTCACAACTTCTCCAACCGAATCGACCCGTCACCCGTGTGCACCGTCAACGTCGGCCCGCCGCCGTTGAGCTGGCCACGGATCGTGGAGCGGCTCACGGAGCCGGAGACCGTCACCGGGAAATCGAGCGTAATGTGACCGTCACCAGTATGCAGGTCAAGTTGGGCGTTGAGGTCGCCGGGCACGCGCAGGTTGATGCTGCCGTCGCCGGAACGCGCGCTCCAGTCGGAAGCCATCTTGGAACCTGAGCCGGCCTCCGCATTGATCTGCCCGTCGCCCGTTTCCAATCGGACAACGTCGAAGCGTCCACGCACGCGGATGTTGCCGTCGCCGCTCTTCGCTTCCAGTCTGCCGTCAAGACCAGTACCCTCGATCCTCCCATCGCCACTATGCAACCGCAGGTCACCCTTCACATCCTCGAGAGAAATGTTTCCGTCGCCGGTGTGGATATCCACGCTATCCTCGCGCGGCACCTTCAGCTCGATCGACACGCGCCGATGCCCCCCGATGCCCCACCGGTTGGGCACATGAACGTCCAGGTCCACACTCGCCCCCGACTGCGATTCGCGAATGCGCACATCGTCCGGCCCGATCCGCCAGCCCTCGGTTGAGACGGTAGCCTCGATCTTGTCGCGGTCCCAGGTCGTCACCGAAACATTGCCGTCGTTGGTATCAACGCGCAGTTCGGGCTTGCCGGTAACCGTGTAAGTTTTCGACCAGTCATCGGCCCGAACCGTCGCCATGCCTGCCGCGAGCAGAACAACGAACCCCGCCAACAGTATCATTTTCATACACCACCTCTATGGCGCGCCAGAGAGAAGGCACGAAGCGTAGGCGCGCACCGATCCCTCACCTTTGAGGAATACGCAACATCAAGCCAGAAAGTTCTTTCTCGGTTAGTTTGACGTCTCAGCACACCGGAAGATAGCAGAAGGCAGGAGGCAGTGAATTGTGAATGGTGAATCATAAAGGGCGTAGGGTGGAATTGTGAAACGACTTAGCGTTCACCATTCACAATTCACTATTCACAATTCACTGTCCGTGCTACGGTTAACTTGAGCGCAGAGCGGCAGCGCCTGACCCACAAAAGTCGCGCAAAGTGTACCGTCGCGAATCCGCGGACCACATGAAGAAGACTACCCACCATCTCATTGGGATTCCAGCCGTGACAGCGCTGGCTTGGTCACTGGCGGCAGCGGGACCGTATTATGCGCGCGCATCGGGCCCAACCGCTGAGAGCCGATCGAGCAAGAGCACCGTCGCGGGCACTGAGGCCACTGCGAACGGAGCCGCTGGAACCGCAACCTCCGGCGCGCCCTCGATGGTTGAAGGCGCTTCACCGGCGCAGCAGAGCAGTTCGCCAAACCTCTCCCTCAGCACGAAGGCTTTCAAACCGGGCGCCAGCATACCCAAGCAGTTCGCTTGCGACGGCCTCGATGCATCGCCGGATCTTGACTGGTCAAATGCACCCCAGAACACCCGGAGCTTTGTTCTCATCGTGGAGGACCCAGACGCCCCAGGCGGCACGTGGGTCCACTGGGTGGTCTACGACCTGCCGGCCGGCACTCACCGTCTCCCTGAAGGCGTGCCCAAGCGGAGCGACATCCAGGCCGGAGGGCGTCAAGGCGGCAATGACTTCGGCGAGATTGGATACGACGGCCCTTGTCCCCCTCCCGGACGGCCTCACCGATACTTCTTCCGGCTTTTTGCCCTCGACAACTTCCTCAACTTGAAAGGCCGGGTCACCAAGGCCGCCGTGGAGCAAGCCATGAAGGGCCACGTGCTCGAGCAGGGGGAGTTGATGGGGAGGTACGAGAGAAATGATAGACAATGAATGATGAACGCAAGAGCCGAAGCACGCAGTTCGCCAACCAGCTCATCCGAGCACCCTTGGCCTACGACGCAACGGGCAAGTGACAAGTGTTCGTGCGGCACGACAGAGGCTAAGGCGTGTGCAAGACATGGTGTCGAATTGCAGCCTTCTCTTCCAAGCCGATGCTGATGAACTCCGCTGCGATCCGGTCGGGCGGCTCTTTGCGAACGACCTTGGCCCTTGACTTCAATTGCTCCGGGGATCCGGGAAGGTTGAATACCAGGTCGAATTCCTGCCCAACCTCGAGGCCGCGTGACGGCTCCAGCAGTATCCCGCATTCACTGATATTCAAACTGCTCGATTCAAAGCGCCGGTCGCCGAACTTGCATTCCACCCTCGCTTGGAGCGGCCCCCGCTGGTGACTGCGCCGTTCTTCCAGGGTGGCACCCCGAGTCGCGTTGTAGAGGCATTTCACCTGCTCCTGAAGGCGGAACTTCCTCAGAAAGAAAGTTGCTCCGGCGCGGAAACTCCTGCGCATGGTCTCACCGTTGGCAACCTCCGAAAAGATCACGATGGGAGCCTTGGCGTTGGGAGACGATTCCCGGACGCAACTTGCCAGTTCGAAACCGTCGGGATGAGGCATCTCAGCGTCGAGGAAGAATCCGTCAAAGGTACTGTCCCAAACACACGCCGCCGCTTCAACGCTGTCAGCGTAAGCCACCGTTTCCGAACCCAACTCCTCCAGAGTGGACTGGATGGTCTGGATCACCTGGAGGTCGTGGCTGACCACCATGAACTTCAGCGGCAGCGAATCTAGCGGGTTCTGGCCCGTGTCTGACATGCTTCCCACCCGACGTGCGCGTTTCGTTCCTCTGAGACTTCTCCTCTCCTACGCTTATCGGCGGGTGTCACTCAGGACATGAGCGACGAAGAATCTCTTCGGTTCCGAGACGATGGTTCGCGCTTGCAGCAGCCGTCGGGGCCTATCGGGCGGCGGAACGCGGTGGCGGGAGCGGGGTGCCGGGAGTAGGTGCCCAATTCCTCAAGTTCACGGTTAGAGCGGCCGATTTCCCACTGTGAGCGCCCGTAGGGGCGCGTGGGTTATCGTCGAATGGTGCATCGGAAGTCCTCGGAAGCACACGATGTTATTCGCCCTACGACTGATCGCGCACCCCTGGCCGTCGCGATTACGATCAGCGGCAAGGATAGGAGCGGACGTCCGTTTGCCGAAAACACGAGGACCGTCGAAATCTCGGGACGCGGCGCGCGAATATCGACGGCTCACGAACTGCTGCTTGGCAGTGAGATTTCTGTCGAAAACGCGCTCGGCCAGACCGCCGCTGCCAAGGTACTGTGGCGTAGCGAAACCGGCGTCTGCCGCGGATTCAATGAATTTGGTATTGTGCTGCTGACGTCTTCGGCAGCCGAAAGCCTGTGGCGCGACGTGCCGTCCCCAGGCGAGCCTGACAACGCGCCCCCCCGTAAAGACCCCCTGTCGCTCGACTGGCTCGATGAGAAGCAAGCTGCCAACGGCGCGCCGCCGCCAGATAGCCGGACGGAAGACTCTGGACCCACATTAGCCCAGGCATCGAGCGACTTCGCGCCAGACGCAGCCGTGAAACCCATCCCCACTCCGCCCGGCGAAGAAAGTTCGACCGCGCTTCAATTGGTGCCCGGCCCCTCCTCGGCGGACCGCCCTTCACTCCCGCTTGACGAATCAATTCGGCCCGCCGAACAAGCCCAGCCCGACCCGCCTGAATTGAGTTTGTTGGTGGAACCCGGTAACGACAACCATCTTGAACCGGCCTTGCAAGCATCGGATGCGGCAGCCACAGTGATTGAGCCGAGCACGGAAGCCAGCTCGGGCAGCGGTGAGACACAAGCACCTTTCTCCGCCATCGATGTCAACATCGTTCTGAAGTCCATCAATCTGGCCACGGACGAGGCGGTGGCTAGACTTCAGGCGGCCACGGGGGCGGCGGAGTCTGACTTGACGGCCAGAATTGAAGGGTACGAACAACGGCTGAGCGGCCTTGTGTCGCGCGCCATCGCCATGGTGGAGGAAGAGTCGAAAGCCTTTGCCGAGAGCCTGAGGGAACGCGCGCTGAGCGACCTCGAGATGTTGGAGCGCTCATCAGGCGAGCTTCAGGAGAAGGGCCTCGCTACGGTTCGAACGGCGAACGACAAGCTTCTGACCCTGACGGCCGGTCTGATCGATGAGGCGAGCGGCCAGATCAGCCGCGCTGCTCAAGCCGCCTCAGAGTCGCTCGGCCATGAAAGCCAGCGAGTCTCCCAGTCTCAAACCCAGGCCATTGAGGTTCTCAACAAACAGGCGGAGGCCGCTTCCAGGACTGCGGTCGACGCCACGGCAAGTCTGGCGGTCACGCGGCAGCAGACGGAAGCTGCTCTGCAAGCCAAGGTCGCGGAAGTCTCCGCGGCTCTGAAGTCGATCGATTCCTCCGCCGCAGAGGTAGTATCCCGGCTGCGAGCCGCGCAGGAGGCGATGGAGTCCGCGCTGACAGCGAAGGTCGAGGAGACCGAGCGGCGTCTGAGCGGCCTCGCGGCGAGCACCGTCGCCGTCATCGAGGAAAAGTCGGGCATCCTTGGGGAGAGCCTGAGAGAACGCGCGCTGCGCCTCGGCCGCGAGATGCTTGAGCGGTCGACGGGCGAGCTTCTGAAGGAGAAAGCCAGCGTCGTTCAGACGGCAGGCGAAGAGCTTTCCATTCTGACGACCGGTCTGATCGATGAGGCGAGCGGCCGGATCAGCCGCGCTGCTCAAGCCGCCTCAGAGTTGCTTGCCCAAGAAAGCAAACGAATTTCCGAGTCTCAAGCCCAAGAGGCTGCGGCTCTCAAGGAATATGCGGGGACAACTTCCGGGACCCCGCCCGACGCCGCGGCAAGTCTGGCCGCGGCAGGGCAGATGGAAGCCGCTCTGGAAGCCAAGGTCGCGGAAGCCTCCACCGCTCTGAAGTCCCTCGATGCCTCCGCCGCCGAGATAGCATCCCGGCTGCGAGCTGAGCAAGAGGCGATGGAGTCCTCGCTGACGACCAAGATCGCCGAGGCCGAGCGGCGTCTAAACGGTCTCGCGGCGAGCACCGTCGCCATCATCGAGGAAAAGTCGGGCACTCTTGGGGAAAGCCTTCGAGAACGCGCGCTGAGCCTCGGCCTCAAGATGCTGGAGCGATCGTCGGGTGAGCTTCTGAGGCAGAAAGCCAACGTCGTTCAGACGGCAAGCGAAGAGCTTTTGACCCTGACAGCCGGTCTGATCGAAAAGGCGAGCAGTCAGGTTGAACGTGCTGCTCAAGCAGCCTCTGAGTCCCTCGCCCAGGAGAGCAAACGAATCTCCGAGTTGCAAGCCCAGGCAATCT
The DNA here is from genome assembly GCA_035315065.1 of Terriglobia bacterium. GTDB lineage: Bacteria > Acidobacteriota > Terriglobia > UBA7540 > UBA7540 > DATFYM01. The sequence continues at coordinate 5,544 of DATFYM010000090.1, read as the reverse complement.
CGGCTCTCAAGGAGCAGGCGGAGTCCGCTTCCAGAACCGCGGTCGACGCCACGGCAACTCTGGCGGCGACGCGGCAGCAGACGGAGGCCGCCCTGGAAGCCAAGGTCGCGGAAGTCTCCGTCGCTCTGAAGTCCATCGCTTCCTCTGCCGACGGGGCAGCGTGCCGGCTGCGAGCCGCGCAAGAGGCGATGGAGCCCTCGCTGGCCGCTAAGGTCGAGGAGGCCGAGCGGCGTCTAAGCGGCCTCGCGTCGAGCGCCGTCACCGCGATCGAGGAAAGGTCGCGCACCCTCGGGGAAAGCCTGCGAGAACGCGCGCTGAGTCTCGGCCTCGAGATGCTGGAGCGGTCGTCGGATGAGCTTCAGAAGCAGAAAGCCAGTGTCGTTCAGACGGCAGGCGAAGAGCTTTCGACCATGACGGCCGGCCGAATCGATAAGGCCAGAGGCCAGCTTGAACTGGCTGCTCAAACAGCCACGGAGTGGCTCGCCCAGGAAGGCAAACGGGTCTCCGAATATCAGGGCCAGCAGTTCTTACAGGAGCTGAAGGCCCGGAGGCTGGACGCGGTGCGGGACGCCGGCGAGGATCTTCGATCGTTGAAAGCTGAAATCGAAGACGAGGCCGCAAACCAACTGATTCAGGTCGCTGAGGGCGCCCTCGCATCTCTAGGACGCGACTGCCAACGGATGTTGGAGGAACATAAGAATCGTGCCTCCCAGATTTTGGCAGAACAAACCCAAACCCTAGCTGGTAATACCGAAGCTGCCATCAGCAGCCTCGACTCGACGCATGAGAGACTAGCAACGGCCCTTCGCAGCAGGATCGCCGAAAACGAGAAGTGCTTGGCCGATCAGTTGAATGCCGCAACGGAAACTCTCGATCGCAACCGGGAGGCCCTTCTCAAAAGCTCTCACGACCAGGCGGAACGGGAGCTGTCTCTCCTTCGGCAGGAGGCTACTCACATAGCCTACGCGCAGATGCGCGGGAATGCCGATCGTGCTCTCCACGACTGGGCGCAGCAGCTTCAGCAGCAGACCGAGGAGGCGAAGCACACGGTTAGCCTCGAGCTCGCTGCCGCACGCGCCGAGGTCACGGAACAAATGAGAAAAGAGTTGTCCGATCTCACGCGCGCGGCGCTTGCCTCACTCACCCAAGAGATCCGAGCGCTCACAACAGAGCAGGGCGACGAGCTTCGCCAGGGGCCCGGCGCGATTCGGGAACAAGGCTCCGACGCGCTCGAAGAAACGCAACCCCAGTGGCAGGAAGAGCAAAGTGTCGTTATCCGGAAAGATCATGGCCGCCATCAGTTGGGAGCACCCCAGAAGATGTTTTCGCAACCTTACTCCGCCCCTACGATAGGAGCAAGAACCGTTGTCCAACGACTCCGATTGCTGTTTGCCGTGATCGGAGTCGTCGCGGTCGTTGCCGGAGTCGCATTTTCGGTGCGTCCTGTCCGGCGTTTGAAAACCATGCCCCCTGACGCATTTTTCGACAAGTATTACCGCGTCGCCGAGGGCGGCAGCCTGCAAGCCGCGGAACAAAGGCTGGCGCAGGCTTATTGGGAGTGCGCGTTACAACGAGTTCAGCCAAGATACGCCGGCGACGCCGACTTGCCGGAGAGCCCACCCCCCGAGTTTAGGGTCGACGTGAAGAGGATCGCGCTCGGCCGCTTCAAGGAAGACGGCGACACGCGCCTCGGCTACTGGCAGAGACTCCGCGCCGTTTGGGCCTCACCCGACACGTGGAACGAGTCGTACGAGTGGAACACGGATTGGATCCGCCGCCTGCTCTCCTCTCCCAGAGCAAGCCCTCCCCATTGACCCCCTGTCACGAATGCTCCTCATCCGCAGCCGGCAAGGCTGCGCCCGCAACGGCATCCTGATCGCTGCGACCCCAGGCGCTGGTGCGCCAGTTGTCCACCGGCTCTGCTGCCGGGAACCAGGCGGGAAGGGACATCACCAGGCGCGCCGCCAGAGCGCCGGCGAAGGGCTCATACATCTCTCGCAGGTGAGCAAATTTTCGGTCCGCCTCGGCGGAACGCCGGAGGATCAACCCGGCGCGGGCCAGCAGTCTCTCTACATGATCGAAATCCGGCGCCGGCAGTCGATCCAACGGCGCCGGGTGGGGAGGAACGCCCAGAGTCTGGGCGAGATCCACCAGCGCGTGGCGCGAGATGGCGAAGGTCAGCCGCGCCTGCCAGCGGCACACGCCCTCGGTGTAGGCCATCGTCAGCGCGCAGCCGTCCAGCACCGTGGTCAGCGCCGCCAGCCACGACTGGTTATTGTGCTGCGAGCGATAGTAGCACAGCACCGGATACGAGAGGTGGCTCTCCATCAATTCCGCCGACCACAGCTCCCAATCGCGCAGGTAGCTGTCCAGTTTTCCCAGGTTGCCGGCCTCGGCGTTGCGCCGCAGCAACTCCACCACGGTGGGCGGCGATCCGGCGCGCGCGTCGAGCAGCGAGATGTTGACCTCGCGCCGGGAGAAGGCGCCGTAAAGCACCGGCAGATAGGAAATGACGATGGCCAGAAAGCCGAAGCCGGTCCCCGCCTCCGCCACCGTGATCGCGCGCGTCAGCGGCGTGCGCGGCGCCACGTCGCCGAGGCCGAGGGTAAAGAAACTGGTGCCGCTGAAGTAAAGGTCAGTCCAGAAGTTGCCCACTTCGCCGGGCGGCGCGCTCACGGGGGAGCCCAGTCCCCACTGGAGCAGCGCGAAAGCAACGATCAACCCCAACGCCCAGACGCCAAACAGCCCCAGCAGCGAGAGGGGACCGTAATAGCTCAGGAACGTGTCCTTGCGCTTGCCGGAGCGCATCCGCCGCGCCAGCGCCCTCCACGGAAGCCAGGTGAAACGATAGAACATCCTCGTCAACCGGACACGGCGCATTACCCGACGCGGTAGGATGATGGTTTCGAACGCGTCCCACAGAATCACGGCGAGTATCAGCAAACCACCCAGGATCCCTAGCCTTATCACGTCGAATGCTCCTTTGTTTCTTATCCGGCAGCCCCGGACGCGGGTCCATTTGAAGAGCTTTCTTTACCCTTACCCTTTCTCATTGTCCTTGGCCCTTTACACGGTCTCACGTCCCCTGTACCCTATCCCCTATGCTCTACGCCGGCACATCAGGATTTGCGTATTCAACTTGGAAGCCGAGGTTCTATCCGGCGGAAGTCCCTTCCCGGAAGTTTCTCGAATACTATGCGAAGCGCTTGAACAGCGTGGAGATCAACTACACGTTTCGCCGCTTGCCCGCCGCCAGCACGTTGGAAAGCTGGATCAACGCTTCGCCGCAAGGATTCCTTTTCGCCCCGAAAGCGCACCAGCGCATCACCCATCTCCTGCGCCTGAAGAACGCCCAAGAGTTCACCGAAATCTTCCTTCGTTCCATCGATCCGTTGCGTGCCACGCGGCGGCTGGGGCCGATCCTTTTCCAACTGCCGCCGTTCTGTCGCTGCGACCCAGGCCTCCTTGCCGACTTCCTTTCCCTGCTCCCCAAGGACTTGCGCTACGCCTTTGAGTTCCGTCACGAATCCTGGCTCGTGGACCCCGTCTACGAGGTGTTGAAGAAGGATAATATCGCGCTTTGCTGGGCCGAGTCTGAGAAATTCGAAGTGCCGGAGGTGGTGACGGCGAGCTTTGTCTACTTCCGCCTGCGCAAACCGGAGTACTCGCCGGAAGAGCGGAAAGCGATCGCCTCCAAGGTGGCGCCCCTGCTTGCCCAGGGCAAAGACGTGTTCGTCTTCTTCAAGCATGAGGAAACTCCCGATGGCGCCCTCTACGCAGAAGAACTCCTCCAACGGTTATCGCGGTGACTAAGAACTGTCGATCCTGATTGACGATTGCAAGAGCAATTAGCTCTCAGCCGTCAGCCATCGGCAAGAACCGGATTTTTGGTGTTGAAGCTGACCGCTGATAGCTGAAAGCTGGAAGCTGTTTCCCGATCGTCAAGGAAAAGAGTCGAAAAGTCGAAGGTCGAAGGTCAAAGATCTAGAAAGTGAAGAAGGGGACGCGGGTCTTGAGTCTTGCCCTTCAATGTTCGACCTTCGACCTTCAACTTGTTTTGCGAGCCACTCGTAGCTCTTCACTGGCCACTTTTTCTTAGGTTTGTTCTAGGTTTGTTTTTTGAGCTTTCCAAAATAAAGGACTTACAAGGTTTGTTCTAGGTTTGTTTTTCGACGCGGGTCGATTCTAAAGGACTTACAAGGTCTGTTCTAGGTTTGTTCTAAGGGTCATGTCATTGATTATGCGGAACTTGTCAGGTTTGATTGACCCATTTTTTCATTTTTCGCCGCAATCTCCCTCTCAACCACCGTTTTATGCTTCGGCGCGACCTTCTCCGAGACGCTTCCCGCGTTCGCTTCCCAACGTGTCCGGGTGCGGGGGTCGCCACCCAGCGGTCTGCCAGCTACGACGGACGATGGTGCGGATGCCGGAACAGATGATGGTCCAAATGACGCGCCGAACCCTCGAACCGGTAGCCGGCAGCGGTGACGCTCATTGGTCGGCGTGCTGACTGCCATGCTGAAAGCAAACGATTTAGGCGCAATCGGCAATCGAGAAAAGCTCCTTTCCAACCTAATTCTGCCAAAACGCGGGGCAAAATCCCCATAAGCTGATGTTAATGTGACGGATAGGCACCGTGGCTTCGTTTTTCTCATTTATAGGCTATCCATTTGATAGTAAGCGTCTTAACCAAATTGGCTTCGTCTGGCTTCGTTTCGCTTCTTCTCGGAACCAACACCTACCGCCGTCCTCCAAAAAAAAGAGGTCCTGCTTCTGACTCGATTGAGCTTTCTAATTTCTGATTTCTCTCGTCACTTCTCACTGGCGCTCCCGCCTTACCTTCCGGTGCTGTCCTGATGGGCTTGCGAAGCGCTGGCGTCACGCCCCCCTCTTCAATTGCCGATTACTGATTGCGTTAAGGGTTTCAAAAGTGGTCGCAGCCGGCTTTCAATCGGCAAATCGACCCCGCAAGGCGGGGTCAATCGCCAATACGAAAGAGCGGGCGTCGATTCACGTTCCACCAATGACATACCATAAGCCTCAGGCCCGCTTCCGTTCCGATATCCTGCGGACGCAGAGTTCTGTCCTTCAAAACTAGAGCCGTATTCGGCCGGAGCTAGCCTCAGAGATATGCTACACCCAGAGGCTCGATGTTGTCAAGAAGATTATTTTATGTGACGTTACTGATTGTAGGATAAGCGACTTACGGGTTCCAAGGGCCGGAGGACTATCGGAGAGCAGCCCGCAAACAGGCTGCGGTCAACACTACGCCGACAGGGAGGATCTATCTGCGGCGTTCGGTTATCGTTTGATCGACAATCCACTACTTCCTTTAACCGGCAGGCGGGGCGCCTGCGTTGCCAGGCGACGTTATCGCACATTGGCTCGCCAGAATCGCGGATCGGTAAAAATAACCGGCCCAAATCTGCTCGGACTTAAACTTAGCGTAAGCGTTTTATAATCAAGCAGTTTGGCCGGTTATTTTGGCCATAACTGGTCCAATCTGTGCACGCGCTTGTAACCTCACTATTCTGCTGGAGTTAG
>DATFYM010000089.1:0-6051 GCA_035315065.1 Terriglobia bacterium | reverse complement strand
ATCTGCGACCGGAAGCCAGAGCCTGGAACCGGAGAATGAACCGCAACCGGGTCACCATCGACTGGCGGTTTACCCGCAGAAAAGCACGCATGAAGTTCGGTTACAAAAGAAACCAGATTATGCGGTCAGAGACCTAGTGTGCAAATAAGCGCGGCGACCATGAGCTTCTTGTGCATGGTTTTCACCGACGAATCCTTTCGCATTTCACTTCACCTTTTCGATCTGTGGCGGCTTCCAACTGCCGTCTAAAACGGCCTGGTCGGGCCAATAGGCACGAATCCAAATCGAGAAATTTCCAACCGGAGCCGGCAGCCAGTTGGTTTCCTTATCTTTGCCCGGTGACTTGTTCCCGAGATATATGGTCAACGAGCCATCAGGGTTGTACTGCAGCGACTTGTTCTTGGTGCCGAGTGCGTAGCGCTTCAGAGCGTTCGGGTAAAAGAAATGTTTCGGGTTGTACAGCGTCAATGACCAGAAGCCCTTCACCGGCGGAAGCTGTCCTTTCGCGAAGGTGACTGTGTACGACGAGCTGCCCACAAGCTGCTGCAACTTCGTGTCGTTGTCGGTGTAGAAATACATGGTCTCGTTGCGCTTGTTGTCGTAGGGGTCGGCCAACACTGCGCCCGTGCGGTGGTAGTAGTCTGTGCCAAACGCGCCGTTGTTGGCTGGCGAGGTCCAGCCGTTGCCCGCGGGTTGGCCGTTGTAGCGCCACCACATCATGGGAGCGATTAACTCCTGGTCTGCAGCCACGGCCGTTGCCTGCAACGTCTTCATGACTTCCGGGTCCTTTGCGGCGGCATCGAGCACGCTGCTAATCAACTTGTAGAGCGCCTCTTCTCCGGGCATCGGGGGCACCTGCTTCATGACCATCGGCAGCTCGTTGAAGAAGGTCGCCGGGTTGACCCAGGGGGTTGGCCGAAGTGGGTGGCTTCTCTTTTGGCGCCGGAACGCTGGGGACCTTGCTCCAGTCCTTGGTCTTCATTTTCCCGTCGAACTGGCTCAACGGGTAGATCAGGACCTGGCTCAGCTCAGGTTGGATGGCGGCGTGGTCCTCCGGGGTGTCATCCATGAAGATGCGCGGCATGGTGACCGCGAATTCGGTGGATGAACGCACGACGCCTGCGATGCCGGACGGAGTGTCGCCCTTCCAGTTCGGCCCAACAATCATGTAGAACCCGGGCTTGGTGCCGTATTGCAATCCGATTTCGCTGATCTGGTCGGTACGCGCGTCGTAAACCGGGATCGTCCAGAAGCGGTTGCCAAATTCCGGAACTTGGATAACGATGGGCTCCTTTTCGAGAGACAGGTAGCCCAGCCCGTAAACCACATCCTGATTGGGGTCTCCGATCCTTGTCTCAGCGGGAGAGATGTAGCCTGTTAGTAGTGCGAGCTGATTCATCGGCCCAACAGGGATAGCGCCGTTGAGGAGTACGAGCTCGGGCGCCTTGGTGAGCACGGTTCGCTGATTGTTCACGTAAACCAGCGGCCATCCCCAGAAGTAAGCCATGCGGCCCACCATCTGCACATAAGCCTTGGTCATGGGGCCCGGCGCCGGTCCGGGAACTTCGGCGGCAGTCGTTGGGATCGGCACTTGCTCGGGCCCCGCTTTGGCAGCGGTCTGCGAGGTGGAGGTCTGCGAGGCCGGCGGCTTTGAGCTGCACGCGCCCAGCATCGCAACGATTACACGACTTATCGCAACCACGCTCATTCGTTTCATCATTTCGGGTGTCCTTTCAAGCCTCAACGCTTGCCAAATTTCATAAAGTCGTCTCTGGCACCAATCATTTCTTCTCCACAGAAGAGAAGAAGTACGCAGCCAACCCGACCGCGTTCTCGGGATGGTTCTTGTGCCCCCCGGTGTTGTTCTCGTGCTCGTAGTAAGGGTTGAATTGAACGTGCGGGCCTACCGGGAAAAGGCAGCCCGCATAGAGGGCCGTGGTGCTCCATTTGTTGTACTGGCTCTCGTAATAGGGTTCGGCGGCGACATACGGTATGAGGTGATAGGAGTGGACTGAAATCGTCCGCTCAACCGTCAGTTTGTTGCGATAGCGCCACCTGAACTTCCCGTTTTTCCAGTCGAGATCGGCGCGGTTGCGGTCCGAGATGTGAAATCCAGCACGCATGGGAAAGTTGAGGGTCGCAGATGTAATCATGCGATTTGTTGCTGGAGTATCCGGCGCGCCAACGTAGCGGTACCCGGTTTCCAGAACCAGAAATCGCGCCTTCGCATCGTCCAGATCGAATGCCGTAACGTCTTTGAGCTTGGCCACGGACTTTAGATAGAGCTGAAGGCTGGGGCCTATGCCCGCCTGCACAGGGTCCCCGCCGTCCTGATCGTCTTTGGCTTCCAGATACGTTCGAAACATAGAATTCAACTTTAGATAGGTATCCACTTCCGGCAAGAATTGAACACCCTGTTGTGCGACCGTGGGCAAACAGGCGAAAACGATGAAGAATGCCCATCTCGAAAATGCCCGGTAAGGTCGCGTCATTGCTTATGCCATTGGATTGCCGATGAAGCCAACGCCACCCGACGCGAGGAAATCGTCGGAATGGCGAGGAAGGATGTTCTTCTTCCTCGCTTCCGACTTCAGTTGTGCGGACTGTCTCAAGTCCGCGTTTTCGCCCTGGAGACGCTCCGCCCGATTATTGACTCGGGTGGTGATTGCCCTGGTTTTTGATTGCTTGCAGCACCTGAGCGAGGTTGTAGCTCGCCGGATCCTGCAGCGGCGGGAATTCTTGGTAGGATTCGAGCTCCTTCAGCCACAGGAGTTGTCCGATGGGCAAAATGTTCCAGTCGTAGACGTACGCGGAACTCGGCGAGGCCAGGACGCCGCCGGTGGCGAAGAGGGACTTCTGCTCTTCGCCCACGTACTGCTCGAACGGATCGCGCCGGATGTTCTGCACCTGGATCCAGTGAAACGTCTGGGCCCCTGTAAACGCGCCGGCAGGGTCCGCTGGCACCATGGCGTAGTAGATCTTCCAGTTCTTGTAACGCACCGCTGACGGTATGGGACCCGTGTAGTAGAAGAAGACTTCGCGGGCCGACTTCTCCGACTTGCCCGTCAGATAGTCAATCTGGTTCACGCCATCGAGCTTGGTCTTGACGATGCCGGGATACTTGCCCGCCATGATCTGCTCGTTCAAGGCATTGCCCTTCGGCCCGCCAGCGATTTCCACCAGGGTGGGCAACCAGTCGAGGGAGGCGAAGATATCGTCCTTCCTGATGCCGGGCTTGATGACGCCCGGCCAGCGGACGAGCAGCGGCACGCGCATGCCGCCTTCCCAGGTGGTGAGCTTGGCGCCCTTGAAGGGCGTCACACCGCCGTCAGGGTAGCTCTGAGTCTCCGCGCCGTTGTCGGTGGTGAAGACGAGGATGGTGTTGTCGAGCTGGCCCATGTCCTCCAACTTCTTAATCACATAGCCGATGTTGTCGTCCAGTCTGTTTCATGCCGACTTCGTTGATGCCCCAGTCCATGCCGCCTTCCTCACCCAGCATCGCCTGGTACTTCGGCGAGAACACGGTGGTGACGTGCATGCGCGCCGGGGTGTACCAGACGAAGAAGGGCTTGCCCGTCTTCTTGGGGTCGTTGCGGTCGAGGAAGTCGATGACCTTGGAGGAGATTTCCTCGTCCACGGTCTTCGAGCGCTCCAGCGTCAATGGGCCCTGGTCTGAGCACATCATGTTCTTCGCCGTGCCGTCCACAGATTTGCAGGCGATGATCGGGCGCGGCGGCGTCAGGCAGGTCGTGGTTCTCGGATCCACGGCGCCGGGAACCTCGGGCAGGCCCGGGACCGGCGTGTTCTTGCAGGGCGGGGCGATGGTTTGCACCAGCGGGGATTTGTTGATATCGGGGAAGGTTACCTGCTCCATCGCGTCCAGGTGATAAAGGTAGCCCCAGAACTCCTGGAAGCCATGGGCCGTCGGAAGTGAGTCGGTGTGGTCGCCCAGGTGGTTCTTGCCGAACTCGCCGGTGGTGTAGCCCAGGTCGTAGAGGAACTTGGCCAGCGCGGGGGTGCCGGGCTTCAGGTACGACGGGCTGCCGGGAAGCTGCGGCGGGATCATGCCGGTGCGCGGCGGGTTCATGCCGGTGAAGAAAGCGTTGCGCCCGGCGGTGCAGCTTTGTTCGGCGTAGTAGGTCGTGAACCTGGCGCCCTCTCTAGCGATGCGATCCATGTTGGGCGTTGAGTCGAGCCCCAGACCATCCTGGTAGGGGCCCACGTTCGACCAGCCGATGTCATCGGCCATGATGAACATGATGTTGGGTTTCTGTGGGGTTTGAGCGGCAGCAGGAGTCGCACCGACGCCGACCAAAAAACTCGACACGGCGAGCGCTCCCAACGTAAGTTTTCGTACACCTGCTCCGAGATCCACGTTGTTTCTCCTTTCGCAACTTCTTATTTCACTTTCAAACTGAATCGAGCTTGCTGGGCAGCCTTTCCGGCGAGGCCGTAAAGCTGCCCCGTCCTCAGAGGGCCTGGCTATTGCACTTTCACAATCCCCGCCGGAGCGTAGACAGCGGAGTCGAACGCCGATTGAATCGTTTTATCCGTCGGCGCATAGGCCCGGAGATTCATGTACCAGCGGCCGGATGCCGGGGTCGGCAGCCAATTCGACTCTTTGTCTTTACCTGGGCTGGTGGCCTGGAAGTAAAGCGTCACGGTGCCATCCGCATTCATCTTGAGCGGATCGTCACTGCCCAGTGCATAGCGGTGGATGGGATTCTCGACAGTATAGTTGTTGTTGTAGTCATACATCGTCGTGGACCAGAAGGCCGGCTCCTTGAACGACGGCGGCTTCAGGGTTACGGTGTACTTGTTTTCACCCATCAAAGGCCTGTTCTCGCTGTCGAGCAAGGCACCGATGTAGACCGCTTCCTCCAGGGTATTTCCGCTCAGGCCCCAGCGGACGATTTGCGCCCGCACGAAGTAGTCGGTGCGGAAGTTGCCGCAGGAGGGCCACATCCATACCCAGCCGTTGTGAAGGTTGCCCGGCGGAATGTCGACCATGGTCTTCATGCCGATGTTTGCGGCCGCTTCTTTCATGGCCGCCAAGACGACTGGATGCACTTGACTACGGTCCCACTTCTTGCCCAACTCGATGCCCAGCGGGGCGAACAGCGGCAGCAGGCCTTCGATCTGGCTTTGCGGCGGCGGGTTCTCGTTGATGGTGTTGGACAGGATGTCCCAGAACTGAAGCGGATCCGTGTAATAATTGGCGCTGACGGGGAGTTTCGGATCGGCAAAGCCCGGCGCCGGGTAGTCGTAGGTGACGGCTGGCGGAGCCGCTGTGCCCATGTACTTGGACAGTGGCTGGGTAGTGACCTCTTCCAAAACCTTCTTGGCTCCCGCCAGGTCAGCTGGGTTCTTGATGTGTACGCGGGGCTGCAGCACAACCCAGCGCGTTGGCGAATAGATGCGCCGGATGCCGGCGGGCAACGTACCCTTCCAGCCGGGTCCGATCAGCGCGTAGGTGCCGCCGTCGTAGCCCGAGTCCTTACCGGCGGGATAGGCGAAGGCGTTGGTGTAAGCGTCCAAGACCTCAACCATGTAGTAGCGGCCGTGGGAATTGGGCAGCGTCAGGATGGTCGGCTCCGGCCCCAGATCCATGAAGCCGAAACCATAAACCGTGTTGACGTTGGGCGTCACATAGCCCGCTTTCTCGGACAGTTCGGGCGTGGAAATGTCGGACATCCGCCAGATGTCACCCGCACGAGCATGAGCCTTGGGGCCCAAGGCATCGTTGTAGCGCCACGCGTAGAACGTTGTGGGTGCGATACCCCAAAGGGCAGCTTGTAGTGCTAGAGAATACGCATAATCGTGCAGCGCCGCTTCTCCCTTGGGATCGAGCGGCGGCAGGTGATCTTTCATTGCCTGGCCGTTGATATGCCAATACTGGAATACATCTGTGTTCATTGCTGTCCAAGTTAGCTGAGGACCCGGCTCGCCGCTGCTGAAAATGGGGGACATAATCATCCTCTCCTGCCTGCGCACAAAGCAGGTTGGCCCCTCGAAAATCGGTCCCCCCTGATGGATGCTGTCTAGATTGCA
>DATFYM010000088.1:0-2601 GCA_035315065.1 Terriglobia bacterium | reverse complement strand
ATTCCAGCACGACGAGAAAGTGGGCCTCTACGTTGAGGTCTACGAGCCTGAAATATCCTCCGCGATGCCGCCCCGTGTCGGGATCATCTACAACGTGATCGACCGCAAGACGAACCAGCAGGTGTACACTTCCAACACCTTGTTGGTGAATGGCTACGTCGTAGGAAAGAGCACCATGATTCCCGTGGCCCAGTGGCTGCCGATGGACCACCTCAAGCCTGGTGACTACCGGCTCGAAGTCCGCGCCCGCGACTCGGACGGACACGCGTCGGCGGTGCGGACGACGGAGTTTACGCTCAATTGAACGAGTGATGGACGCGGAATGAAGCGAATGATGAATGCGGAATGATGAATGATGAACAGAAGAATGCGCCACCAAATTCTTAGTTCATCATTCAGCATTCATCATTCATCGTTTTCTTCCAGCCTCGTTCGCCGCCGCCTGCTTGCCTGGTTCCGGTCCCACGCCCGGCGGCTTCCTTGGCGTCAAGACCCCTCGCCATATGCCGTCTGGGTATCGGAGGTGATGCTCCAGCAGACCCAGGTCGAGGCCGTCATTCCCTTCTATGAACGCTTCCTGCGCGCCTTTCCCACGGTCGAGAAACTGGCCCAAGCGCCCGCAGAGCAGGTGCTGAAGCTCTGGTCGGGACTGGGCTATTATCGTCGCGCCCGTCACCTGCACGCTGCCGCTAAGGACATCGTGGCGCGCTTCGGAGGGCAATTCCCGCGCGATTACCAGGCGGCGTGCTCGCTGCCTGGCGTGGGCGACTACACCGCGCGCGCGGTCCTCAGCATCGCTTACGGACTACCTTACGCGGTGCTCGACGGCAACGTGGCGCGCGTGCTGGCGCGATTGCAGGCCATCGAGGGGCACGCCAATCAGCCTCGCTTCCGCAGCTCCGTCACCCGCGAATTGGAGTTGCTGCTCTCCCAGCGTCGTCCCGGCGATTTTAATCAGGCTCTAATGGAACTGGGCCAGACGGTCTGCCTGCCCCGCGCGCCGCTGTGCCCTAACTGCCCGCTCAGCCGCTGGTGCCAGGCTCGCCGGCTAGGCCGGCAGGAATCGTATCCGTTTCCGAAGCCACGCCGCGCCACCGAACGAGCGCACCTGGCGGTCGCCATCCTGCGCCGTGAGAGTCCACAAGCGAGCCCAGGCAAGGGCCCGTTCGTGGCCCCGGTGGCGGCTCCGGTGGTGGCCCCGGCGGTGGCAATGGTCCGGGGCCTGGACGAAGGTCTGCTGGTTGATCTCTGGAACTTCCCCGCTGCTTTTGGCTCCTCCATCCAAGACGCGCGGCATCGCTTGCAGGTGAAGTTGGAGACTGTTCTGGGCGCGCCCGTCTGCATCGGCCAACCGCTCGGTGACGTTCGCCACGGCATCACTTATCGCTCGATCCAGGCTCGCCTGTATCAAGTCCAGTTGTTCCCGCGGTCCGAGCCACGTGCACCGGATGGGCCCGGCGGGCGGGATGGAAATAGTGCGGGAGACCTCCTGCGATGGTTTCCGATCGGCAAGGTGGCTGGTTCTGCGGTCTCACAGTTGGCGCGCAAGATTGCGGCAGCGATTCGGTAGCGGGCCACGGTGCGGGACCGCTCCCCTACGGAGTGCTATCCGTGCGTTCGAGAGCCTCGACGTCGGCTCGGCCCTTCGCGCGACCAGTGCACTTCTTGTTTTGAATGAGCGCCTGACGGCCGATGAAATTCACCCTGACTCCGCCCAATTCAGCCACGACTCTCTCCGGCCAAGCGTCGTCGAAAGAAACCCCCGTGATCGAGGTGAGGAGGTCGATTCGGTTGGGAGGCCACCCACCTGGACCACCTGGTAAGGGCCGACGAAATCGTCTGCCTTGAGACCGAGACCGCCAAGTCCAAAGCTCTCCACCGCTGCTTCGACCCGCTCGCCATTCTCTCGCGAGTTGCGGACCAGAACGTCCAGATCGCCGGTGTAGCGAGGCAAACCATGATAGGCTAGCGCCACCGCGCCCACCACCAGGTACTCAACCCCGTTTGAGTTGAGCGATCCGATAAACGCGCGCCAATCCTCCGGTGGCGGCATCGTCCCCCTTGTGCACGCGGGCCCGTAGCTCAAAAAGAATCTCCAGACGCTCGACCGGCGTGAGTCGCCGGTAGTATTCGAGCGTGGCCTGCTCGGCCTCCTGATGAGTTCGGAACTTGGCGGCAACGGGCTTCATCCCCATCATTCTATCCTATCGGCTCTCGGGCCGAAAGCCATCGGGTCCTCCGCCTTCAACTCGAAACTCCTGTCTCCTCTCCTCCTGGGCTCCCGCCTCCTCTCTTCAGTTGAGTCAGGTTTGTTCCCGGGTTTGTTTTGGGAGGGGACTTCCCGCACCAATGACTTACCAGGTTTGTTCCAGGTTTGTTTTTTCAGGCGTTTCAATTCTAAAGGACTTATCAGGTTTGATCCAGGTTTGTTTTTGGGGTCATGTCATTGATTAGGCGGCACTTACCAGGTTTGATTGACCCGTTTTTTCATTTTTCGACCCACCCTGCCCGCCAACCACCGGTTTACGCTCCGTCGGAGGGTTCTCGGAGGGGTTTTCAGCGTTCGCGGCAAAGGATGCGCCTTCGGATCGGCCTGTTGGC
>DATFYM010000087.1:0-38781 GCA_035315065.1 Terriglobia bacterium | reverse complement strand
CCCGTTTCGCTAGGCGAAGCGTCTAGGCTCGTGCCGGGAGCTTCGTCCGCCAGCATGCTTTGGCCTCCTCCGCAGAATTGGGGGGTCAGTTCCGATCTCCCCGTTATCCGAGTTTCCACAGACCCTTGCTTTCTCGATCGGCGCGTCTGGTCGCATTTGACAGATCACCCCTTCCACCTTCAAGATATCCCCAGCCGGTGAAGCGGAGGCGGGCTCTGCCGGCGGGCAACCCGCCGAGGAATAGCCGGTGGGAAACTCATCGCGACGATGAGGGGGCGACTCCAAGGTCGCCCCTTTTCCTGTTCTTCTTTCTTTTTTCCATCGTTGCGATAGATTTCCCCATACCTCAGAAAACGCCCCGCCCCGACTCTGGGAATCGCGCTCGTAGACCCACCAATTCTGCGGAGGCTGTCCCGACCAAGGCTCGCCTCTTCGAATCTTAGCGTGGGCCGATCCCACTAGCCATCTATTCGATCTCGTCCCAACGGACCATGATTCTCTCTTCTATCTCCCCGCCGGTGCAGGGAGGCCAGGCGCCCAATCATGGGAGCGATGGACGGGCTTCTTCCACCAAGCTCTGCGTCGGGCTACCTGACATGCGAACCGGCGACGTCGCTTGCTTCGCCTGGCGGAGCGTCCAGTACATCCGCACCGCCAATTGGCGGGCGATGGCCACCTTGGCCACCTTCGCCCCCCGCCGAAACTTCAACCGTTGATATTTGCGGTGCAGTTCGGGATCATACTGCACCGCACTCTGCCCCGCTTCCACCAGCAGCCAACGCATCATTTCATTGCCTTGTTTGCTGATGTGCCCCAACCGCTGGTGCCCGCCGCTGGAGTACTCGCGCGGGTTCAGCCCCAGGTAACTCACCACCTGGCGGCTGTGCTTAAAGCGTTCCACCGGGCCGATGGTCAGGACAAAGGCGAGCCCCACCACCGGCCCCACCCCCTTGTGTTGCTTCCTCAGTTCCACCACGTCGGGCCGGCTCTGGGCTTCTTTCTCCACCACCTGGTCGAGCTCCGCGATCTCCGGCTCCAGCCGGTCCAGCCACTCCAATAGCTCTTTCCGCCGTCGACTCGCCCACTGGCCTAGCTCTAGCCCTTCGAGTTCCTGACGGCCCCGCTTCGTCCACAGCTTCCCCTTCCGGCACACCCCTTGGCTCATCGCCAGGTAGTGCAACTGGTTCTTCACCGCGGTGCGCATCCCCACCAGCTTCTGCCGATGTTTCAGCAGTTGCCGCAAGTCGCGCTCCTCCGGTGAAGGAACCCAGAGGCGTGGGAAAAGGTCGGTGCGCAGCAGATTCAGGATGTGCTCGGTCCCGCAGGGCGGGATCGGTCTTCTGCCGCCGCACTGCTCGCGCCGGAATCCGCGCTGCGTCCCCGAACCACAGTTCCTGCCCCAGTTCCTTCAGCATCCGCTCGTACCACTGCGTGTAACCGGTGGCTTCGATTCCCGCTCGCACCGGCCCCTGCAAGCTGGCATAAAAAGCTCGCGCTTCTCCGTTCTCGTGTTCCAACCGCCGCGTCACCACCTCAGCGGTCGTCGTATCCAGCATGGCAATTTGCTGGTAGCGCGTATGCAAATCACATCCGATAATGAACATGTTCGGCTCCTTTCCCGGCGCGCCTTGGTCTCGACACAACCAAGTCTACCGGTCGGAAGGAGCCGACGCCATTATGGAATCATGAGAAGCAGCTCTGCGCTACCCTTGCTACCCTTGCTTCCGTCACGGCCATTCTATGTCGAGGGCATAGATTGCCGCCGCGCTGGTATTGCGCGAGGCTAGAACGGAATCGTCCGGCGTCGGGCCGAACCACGGGCCGTAGCTCTGGTGCCGGTAGGCGTCAAACAAGCCGACCACTGGCTCCATCTTCTCGTCGCTTAGCCGGATGCGATAGACAACCGAGGCGGCAGCGTTGGAATTCCAATAGACGTACTTTCCGTCGTGGGACCAATACACATAACCGATCGCAAGCGTGATTCGGCCGAAAGTCGCCCACTTTCCGGTGCGGAAATCGTAAATCGCGAGTCCGGGAGAATGGCTGTTCTCCGCCACCATGTAGCGACCGTCAGGAGACCATTTGGGAGCCCAGTGCCCTTCCGAGCCTGGGAGCGTCGACACCTCGCGCGTGCGCAGGTCCAGCACCTGGATGCCCGTCGAGCCTCTCACTTCGGAGAAAGCAAGCCTCTCGCCGTCCGGCGACCAAGTCGGTATGGCTTGCTCCGATTTCCCTGGGATCACCTCTTGCGGCGTTCCGCCTTGGGCGGGGACGAGATACATCTTCCACGTGTCCCGATCGGTGAGAGTGGCGAAAGCGATCATCTTACCGTCCGGCGACCAACGCAGCGTCGCGGCAGCCAGCGGAGGAAAGGTCAGTTGAACGCACTGGGAGCCGTCGGTACGGCTTCGCCAAAGAGTGCGTTCCGGGTATGCCGAGTAAACCACCGTCGCCCCATCGGGAGCGAACGAAACGCCGTCGGTGGAAATGCCACCCAGATAAGGGACGAACCACGACGATGGCGCGTCGTAGCGAATCAACTCTCCTCGCCACTGGAACCCTTGTGCGAATACCTTTTTGCCATCCCGGCTCAGCGCCGGCGCGGTGGCGGGCTGCTCACGGCGTCCGGAGAGGCTCGCGACGAAGCGCGTAAGTGGGCTGCGGGCAATCACGCGCACACCCGGAGTATATCGTGTTCCCACCTTGGGCACAAGGGAGTCTTTGATGGTGATGGGTGGCCGCGCACGGTCGCTGGAATTAGTCCTACTAACCGTGCTAGTATGCCGGAGATGGCCACCGTAACGTTTGACCGCATTACCGTCAATCCGGGCCAGTGCGACGGCAAGCCGTGCATCCGCGGCCTCCACATTCCGGTCCACGTGGTTCTTCGTCTCTTATCGAACGGCAAGACGCCCGCAGAGATTATCGCGGACTATCCCGAACTTTGCCTGCCAGATATCCAACAGTCCATGGAATATGCGGCGTGGCTGGCGAGTGAGAAAACGATCCTGGTCTCTCCCAGCCAATGAAATTCCTCGCTGACATGGGCGTGCCCCCCAGAACGGTTGCCTTTCTCAGACGCCTGGGGCATGAGGCTGTACGCCTCCCGGAAAGGAAAGAATTGACGATTGCAAGAGGTCCGTAGGCAAGTCACGTGGCCTTCTCCATGGGCCATCCACAATCGTCAATCAGCCGCTCTACCAGTCGGCAATCGTCAATTCTTCGCCTTGCCAGGAACTGGATGTTACAAGAGACTGGTCCCTTTGGGCCGGCGGTTACGCGAGCGCCAGATTCAGATTCTCAATGGCTTCGTCGATCTCTGCCGTACTCTTGTACCCCACCGTCACGCAGTCGACGCCGGCGTTCTGGAACGCGTACCTCATCGCCGCCTGGCGGTCCTCGCGGGTGGTGAACGCGCCCTCTCCCACGAGTTTCATGCTGATGACGCCCATACCGTCTTGGCGGACCTGCTTCACATGGGCGACGACCTCGCTCACATTTCCCAATCCGCCCGTATTGTAGTTCTCCGCGTCCATCTTCACGCCTTTATGATTCATCCGGATCATCGCGACCTGAAGCCACTGGTTACCCGGGACCCGGCGCAACGCCGGGAGGCCGTGCACCGACGCGCCGTGTGCTACCACCGCCTGTCTCGCCTGGGCTTCCAGAATACCGTCTTGCCATCGGAGGCTGTCGGTTGGCCACGTTGCGGCGTGTTGGTAGTGCAGCAGCATCACGTCGAAATACTCGGTGTTGGCAAGTTTGCGCAACTCGTCGATCTTCTGCTGCGGATCGACGCCTTCCCGCGTGGTTACCTTCGACATCAGCCGATAGCTATCGCGCGGAATGCCCTTCAGTGCGACGCCGAGCATCCGGTGCATCTCGCCGTAGGACTCGGCGGTCTCAAAGAAGCGAATGCCGCGGTCGTAGGCGTGGCGGACCAGCCGGGTAAACTGGTCTTGTCCCAACTCGCGTTGCACTTGGCCGCCCAGGGTGCCGGAGCCGAAGGCGAGCCGCGTCACCTTTATGCCCGATTTCCCGAGCGTCACCCAGTCCGTCGCTGTTTCGCGCGCCGCTCTCAGCCGCAAGGTTCCGGTGCCAGCCAGCGCTGCTGCGGCCAGTCCGATCTTCAGGAAATCACGTCTGGAGTAGTTGGCCATTCTTTCTTCCTCCCCTGAACGGCATCTTACCACAAGCAAGGTGGCGCCGACGCGTTCTCTACGTTGGCGGCTCCTTAGGGGTGCGGCTTGCCGTACCCTCTTGGTTCGGTTCAACAACCCCTCACCCGGCTCGTTACACTCGCCACCCTCTCCCCGGGGAGAGGGCGGAAAATGCAACCCTCCTCCCTCGCACCTACGAATGAGGTCTGTCCTGCCCGCCCCAGCAACGACGGCCGGACGTCACCTAAGAACCACCAACTTTAAGCGTTTGGTTGCCAAGGCCCCCAACTCAGTAAGGGGCAGTTGCGGCGGTCGCAACTGCCTCCTCCAGCGGAAGCAGTTGCCCTTTCTCCAGGTGGCGGATCACCGTGGCATGCCGCGCGGCGTGCGGGTCGTGTGTGACCATGATGATCGTCTTTCCGAAGTCGCGATTCAGGCCGGCCAGGATCCCGAGGACCTCCTCGGCGGCGCGGGCGTCAAGATCGCCGGTGGGCTCGTCGGCCATGAGCAGCGTGGGATCACTCACGATGGCGCGCGCGATGGCCACCCGCTGCTCCTGTCCCCCGGAGAGCTGGCGGGGATAGTGCTCCCTCCGATCCTCGAGACCGACCAGTTCGAGCGCCGCCAGGACGTGTTTCCTGCGCTCCGGCGCGGGGAGGCGCGTCAGCAGCAGGGGCATCTCCACATTCTCGTAGGCCGTCAGCACGGGGATCAAATTGAAGGTTTGAAACACAAAACCCACGTGGGCGTTGCGCCACGCCGCCAGGCGGTCCTCACTCATCGAGGCGAGATCCTCACCCAGCACGCGCAACTGGCCCGAGGTGGGTCGATCGATGCCGGCGATAAGATTCAGCAGCGTCGTCTTGCCCGAGCCCGAAGGCCCCATCAGGCAGAGGAATTCGCCATCGTCCACTTCGAGGTCCACGTTCTCCAGAGCCGGCACAGCCAGAGAGTCCCGCCGAAAGATTTTGGACAGTCTTCGAATTTCAACCACTGGATTCGACATGGGTCAGTCCCTCCCTAGAGATCACGGCCTTTGCAGATTCGTGC
Organism: Terriglobia bacterium; assembly: GCA_035315065.1. Classification (GTDB taxonomy): domain Bacteria; phylum Acidobacteriota; class Terriglobia; order UBA7540; family UBA7540; genus DATFYM01. The sequence goes on along the minus strand of DATFYM010000087.1, from coordinate 33,571 downwards.
GAATCTAGTCTCCCGACCCGGCTAATTCCTTACAACAGCCGCTGGCGGGGGTACGAGTTCTTGAACGATGTAACCCTCACCCGGCGCTGCGCGCCACCCTCTCCCAAAGAAGCTGTGAAAAAATCTAACCACCAAGGCACAAAGACACAAAGAAGACCATAGGATCGCATGAAGATGTCGTTTGTTTCCTGACCCTCCGAGTTTCTCTTGTGCCTGTTTGCCATTTTCTTCTTGGTGTCTCCGTGTCTTGGTGGTTAATTTTTCACACCTTCTTTGGGAAAGGGTGCGCGCAGCGACGGGTGAGGGCCGTCAACAATTACGCGGGACAGGACGCTAGCCTGCCCGTGCGACCTTAACCCGCTGATCCGGCTTCAGCGTATCTGCGCCCCGTACCACCACCTGGTCGTTAGGCCCGACGCCGTCCAGCACTTCCACCCGCTCGCGCAGCGTGCGTCCGGCGTGGATTTCGCGCATACGGACACGCGAGCCGTCCAGGACGAACACCACTGATTTGCCGTCTCTTTCGACGACGGCGGCGCTGGGCACCCACAGCGCGTCACGCGACTCCGATCGCCCGCCGCTTGGCGCCGCCAGAAAAGACACGTGAGCATTCATCTCCGGCCGCAGGTACGCGTCCGGCTCCAGCACCTTCACTTTCACCTGAATCGTCGCCTTCTGGCGATTCGCTTCCGGCGCGATCTCCGCCACGATGCCCTTGTAGACTCGATCGGGATAGGCGTCCGCGGTGACGCTGGCAATCTGCTTCGGCGAAATCTTGGGGAAGTCGTTCTGGTTGATGTCGAGTTCCACCTGCAGATCGTTGGGATCGGCTAAGGAGGCTACCGACGCTTGCACGCCGCCTCCCGTGCCGCCCAGGTTCATGGTGGAGACCATCTCGCCCTTCTCCACGGAGCGTTCCAGCACCACTCCGTCAATCGGCGATCGAATCACCGTGGCCTCGAGCATGGTTTTGGCATAGTCCACCACGCCTCGCGCCTGCTGCACCTGGGCGCGCGCGAGGTCGATGTCTTCGCGTCGCGGGCCGATTTTCACCAGCTCGAAGTTCTTCCGGGCGCTCTCGAGCTTGGCTTTGGCGACGTCGTAGGCTGCCTGGTCGTTGTCGAGTTGCTGCCGGGAGGCCACATTCTCGGCCAAAAGCTGCCGCGTTCGCCGCAGGCCGATCTCCGCGTTCTGGAACTCCGCCTGGGCTTGCTCGACGGCCGCCTGTGCCTGCTCGATTTCCTCCGGACGCGAACCGTTTTCGAGCTTTCGGAGATTCGCTTCCGCGACGCCCATGCTGGCCTGCGCCTGCGCCCACTGCGCCCGGAACTCACTATCCTCGAGACGAACCAAAACCTGACCCTGCGTCACACGATCAGCCTTCTCGATCCCGATCCAGGCCACCCGCCCCACCACCTTGGAGCCGACCTGAATGGTGTGGTGGGCCACGATGTAGCCTCCGGCGGTCAAGACCACGTCGCTGCCTGCCGGGGCCGGCTCGATCGCGACGCGCTGCACTTCAACCTGGGGTGAATTGGCAAGCAATCCGGAGATCACGATCGCGACGGCGAGCACCACGATCGCGGCCGCGATCACGTAAACCCAGGGCTTCATGCGCGGCTGGTGGTTTTCGGGCAGGGGTTCCTTGTGCGACGGATCAATGCGCAGAACGCTGAGGTCTCTCTCAAGCACCGGAGGGGCTACCATGTCTTCTTCCTAGTGTGTTGTAACACTCAATTCTTCACAACGCTGTGACCCCAATGTTGGGGTCTGCGACGACCACCGGCAAAGAATTGCCGATTGCAGATTGACGATTGACGATTGAAAGAGGCCGTTAGGCAAGCCACGAGGCGCCTTACATAAGCCATCCAAAATCGTCAATGGGCCCCTCTTCCAATCGTCAATCGTCAATCTGCAATCGTCAATTCTTCTGCCAGCGCAAGAGTGTGGTTACCGCTGGCCACTGTCCGGAATTAAAATAGGTGTTAACGCACAGCAGCCGGTTCCTATCTATAGGCGGCCCGGAGGCGGGTCCGAGCGCCCCACGCTCAAGTTGCGCGCAACGCGTTGACCACGCTCTGGTGGGAAGCCCGCCAGGCAGGAAAAAAGCCGCCCACGAGCCCCATGAAAACCGCAAACACCATGCCGGCCAAGAACAGTGCCGGCGACACGTGGAAGTCGAACGCCATCTCGCTGAAGCTCGTGAAATTGGTGGTGCCGGTGGTGACACCGTTGATCCCGAGCGACAGCACACAGCCCAGCAGCCCGCCGAGCGCGGCGATCAACACGGACTCGACCATAAATGAGAGCAGGACGCTCGCGCGCGAGAATCCCAGCGCCCGCAAAGTCCCCATTTCGCGGGTCCGGCGCGCCACCGTGGCGTACATCGTATTCATGGCGGCAAAGGACGCGCCAATGGCCATGAGCACGGCGATGAGACTGCCGAAAACCCGGATGGGTGTCGCCGTCTCCATCTGGGTTTCGAAGTAATCCCGTTCCGCCACCGGCTTCAGGTGCAGGCGCCGGTCGTTCGTCACCTGATCTTTGACGCGAGCGACGGCCGCCGCACTCGTCACGCGCACGAACACGTCGTTATAGTTGTCTCGGTGAAACTCGTCCATGAGGCCGTCGACGCCGGTCCAGATTTCAGAGTTGTAAGCCGAGGTTCCGGCGTCAAAAATGCCGACCACCGTCCAGTACCCTCTGCCGAGCTTCAGGCGGTCGCCGAGGCCGCAATTCTGGAAGCGCTCGGAGATTCTCCGGCTGGCGATCACCTCGCGGAGGCCGGACTGGAAAAAGCGTCCCTCCACCATCTTGAAGTCGGGACGCAGCGACGGCCCATCCGGGCTCAAGCCGCGAATGGTCACGTTCGACCCTTGCGTCTGGCCCCGGCGGAGCAGGTTGGTGAGCACGATGGCTTCAGGCGAGACGAAGGGTTCGCCGTGATTGTCCTTGGCGATTCCGTCGAGATATTTGATCACCTGCAAGCTGTCGCGCGACACGGAACTGAAGCCCTCGGCTTGCGAGCCTTCACGCATGATGACGACGTTGAGGGGATGACCCGTGGTGGAGAGCGAAGTTTCGAGACCGGTGGCCAACGCCATGAGAACGACGAAGACGGCCACCGTCAGCGTGATGCTGAACGCGGTCAGGATCGTGGTGTTCCGGCGCACCACCAGGTTGCGCCAATTGTACTTGAGCGGTATTGCCATAATTCCGCCTTCGAAGTAGAACCCGATTTACCGGGCCCGCGACCCTTGCCCCGGCCGCGCCAGTGTGCTGTAACCCCCAATTCCTCACAAGGGGAAGAATTGACGATTGCAGATTGACGATTGACGATTGAAAGAGAAGAAGAAGCAAGCTGCGATGGCCATTCAGTAGGCCCCGACCATCGTCATGGTCCTCTTCCAATCGTCAATCTGCAATCGTCAATTCTTATGACGGACAAGGCCGTGGTTACCGCCAGCCATTCTCAAAAACTACCTGTTACAGGGCACTAGCCGACAAAGCGCAGGGCCTCCGCCAGGTTGCCCCGCGAGGCCCGGTAGGCTGGCCACCCCGACGCCAGCACGGCAATCAATAACGCGACTGCCAGGCAGAAGCCGAGCGTGTCGGGCCTCACGCGGAGGTCCGCCCAGACAAAAGCAACGACTTTCGTCAGGCGCAGCGAATCAAAAAGGAACTTGGCACCGCCTACACCAAGGATGGCGCCGGCCAGCGTGAGCATCAGGGACTCGCCGACGAATAAGAACAGGATGTGCCGGGAACGAAAGCCTAGCGCCCGCATGATCGCCGCTTCCGAGACCCGCTCGCGGATCGACATGGCCATGGTGTTGGCCACAATCAGCAGAATGGCGAAGCCCACGGCGCTGCCGACCATCAGGAGCATGGCTCGTACGTTCCCGAGCATCGATATAAAGCCCAGCAGGAAGTTGTTTTCGCTTTCCGTCTTGGTCTCCGCGTCCGTGTTGCGGAACATCGCGTCGATGGCCTCGGAGACGCGCGCAGCCAGTTCCGGCCGTTCCAGCCGGATCCAATACAGGTTGACCTGGTCGAAATGGCCGCCCATCGCTTCGTTGAGGTAGTCGTAGTGAAAGTAAAGCTGGTCGTCCGGACCCCCGGAAAAGACGCCCCGCAGAATAAGCTCAGGCGTGATGCGGTACGGGCTGCCCAGCAGCGTAATCCGGTCGCCGATCTTCCAGTGGTACTGGTTGATGAGACGTTGCCCGGCCACGGCTGCAGTACGTTCCCGCTTGAAGTCCTGGAGTTGATCGGGAGGGATCTTGCTTACACTACTGAGCACGTCAAAAACGGTGTCGGCGTCCATGGCGAAGTTGGCGAACTGGTTCTTAGGGTCCACCCAATATCCGCCAAACCAATTCATCGGCGAGACGGCCACGACGCCCGGCACGGTCTTGATGCGCGCGCCATAACTGGCCGGCATCATGTAGACCATGCCGCTGAGCCGGCGGACCATCAGGCGGGGCGCCGTGTCGGCGCCCTGATAAGGCGCCCCTAAGGCGCGATAAACCATCGCCAGCGTGGTTAGAAGAAAGAGCGAAATCGCCGCACTCGAAACGGTCAGTACCGTGCGACGCTTGTTTCGCAGGGCGTTTTTCCAAATCAGGCGGGTGAGCTTTAGAACCATGAGAGCGCGACTCCATCGCCATGGGCTTCTGAGGATGCCGAACGGCAGTCGCGCGAGAAATCACCGGAGAAAGTCCCGCGATCGCCGACTCTCCCGAAATTACGGAATCAGTTTATCCCCCGGCGGCTGAAGGCGCAGTGATGCACATCACATCGTAGGGCTGCCTGTTAAATCGGGGCGAATGTACGTTCTTCGGGGTCATCAGGCCGCCGAGACCGGCCGAGTTGCCCCTCATCGGAAGTCCCATGCTGCACGTGACGACTGAGAACTTCTTCCAGAGCGCTATTCGTAGCGCAGCGCCGTGAGAGGATCTACCTTGGCCGCGTGGCGCGAGGGCATCCAGCACGCCAGAAACGCGACGCCGGTGAGGAACTGGGGCACGGCGGTGAAGGTGACCAGGTCGTGTGGACGAACGCCGTATAGGAACGCATTGAAGAGCGTGGCCACGGCCAATGCGGCGCCCAGGCCAAGCAATACGGCGATCGCCGCGAGCAACATGCCCTGGCGGATGATAAGCCGTTGGACGGCTCCGATCTGCGCGCCCAGGGCCTGAAATCCCGGAGGAGCGATGGCCACCACGGTGAAGGGCCGGCGGGAGAGAGTCATGGACTTGCCGAGGAATCGCGGAGTCAGAAGCGAACCGGCTTTGCCAGATCCGGTAGCCTAGTAAAATAACGGGAAGACGCTCCTCGTCGCTGTGAAACCGCGGACCTACAAAGCAGGTCCGCGCTACTCGCTACTCGCTACCCTTCCTTGTCAAAGAAAAGGGCATGCTCAGACCAGTACTTCATTGCGACTCGAAACATCGTTAGCAGTTCGGTGTAAGAGCGAAAAGTGTACTTCTGCTTGACACTTTTGAAGGGCGCCTTTTCAGTTTCCCGGAGAAAGCGTGGGCGGACATCCTCTGGTCCCACGATGAAGAAATTCTCACTATACTTCACGACTTGGAACATGCGATGCAGGCCAGATGTGACGTCGGTTGTGTTCTCCACTTCAAAGAAGTATTCGGGGTAGTCCTCCCTGAGCCATATCACGTCGATCCGAGCGACAGATTTCATTGCCTGCTCAGTCGCAAAGCGCGGAAGATCCCTCAGGGTCGCGATTTCTCCTAGTGCTTGTCCTCTGAATTGTTTCCCTCGATCTGCGGTATATGTTTCAAAGTCAAGTTTGTTGCCTAACAGCAAGAGAGCCGCCTCCGCTGACTCATGGCTGTCGATTCTTGGGTGGTCTGTCCACGAAGCCTCTTTCCCAAGTAACGGAGCAACCTTCTCTTCAAGCTCGTGTTTGGAGCAATCAAATGAAGCCCTCAGGATATCGGGGCTTAGTCTTCCCGCCTTCGCAAGGGTAGCCAGTATCTTGGCCCTTGCAATGTCCAGCGCTTTGAACTCGTCTTCACTGATTTGTGGTAGGAGATATCGTCCAATCTTCGCGTAGTAGAAGATGTTCCTTCGAGACATGCACTGGCGGGTCTGCCGGAACTTATTCATCCAATCGTCAAATGTCAGGCACCCGAGGATCGTTATTCCTCCCTGAGCGTCCTCGAATTCTCTATTAATCCTCGCGAACAAATATGCAGCGCGATACTGTTTCGCAGGCGCAACCCCTCTGAAGTCAGGGCTAACTATGTCTTGTAGTTCCTGTTCAACCTCTTGTATCGGCGCTAAGCGCGGGTTCGTGTTTTCCATTCATTCCGCCAAAGAGTAAATCGGAATCCCCATAGCAGGTAGCGGCCCTTGATAGTTGTTCGTCGCCGCCGCACCAACTCGGCGATCAGCATCGTCAGCCATTGCCGTATTATAGAACTAGCCCTCAACCTGTGAAAGTCCTTTCTCGAGCGGCCTTCAGCGTGTACTCTGTCCCGCTCCGGCTTCTTCGCCAGCGCTTGCGCCCCGGAGCAAGCGTAGCGCACACGTGTTCTATACGCCTGCGGCCCTTTGATGGGATTCTTGAACTAACTGCGGACCTACGGTTCAAGTCCGCGCTGCCGCGCTCAGGACCAATCGGCAATCGGCAATTCGTCACAGGCCCGCTCACCGAACGCCTGCGCCTTGATGCTATAATTGACGTGGGAAGCGATTGCCCTCGGAAATCATGACGCAGACCTTATTCTCCTGGTTGGCGGTCGGCCTTTATGGGATCGGTCTGGTGCTGGCCCTGCCGGCAGTGATGCGGCGGCGCCCCTCGATTGCGCCGCCGGCCCTCATCGTTCTCGGCTTCGGCCTGGCCGCGCACTGCGCGTCGCTGGTGGCCGTTGGCTTGGGAAGCCACCGCTTGCCGGTGACTGACGTTCGCAGCGCCCTCTCGTTCTTTGCTTTCCTGGTAACCCTGGCCTTTTTCCTGGTTTACCTACGCTACCGGATTGCGTCGCTAGGGATCTTCATGCTCCCGCTGGTCTTCGTGCTGACGCTGATTTCCGCCCTGCGACCGGAGGCGCCCTTCGGGTCGCCGACGTTTCGCGGGGGCTGGTTGTTCGTCCACATCGCCAGCATTTTCCTGGGCTACACCGGGTTCTCCCTGACTTTTGTGGCGGCGGTGATGTACCTCATCCAGGAAAGCCAGTTGAAATCGAAGAAGCTGCGGGCGATCTATTACCGGCTGCCGCCGCTGGAGGTGTGTGACGAGCTTTATTACCGGTCGCTGCTCTTCGGACTCCCCTTTCTCACGCTCGGCATTCTCACCGGCTTCGTGTGGGCTAGCCGAACGTGGGAGGGACCGTGGGAGTTCGATCCGAAGATCATGGCGGCGATGATCACCTGGCTGATCTACCTGGTCCTGTTTTCGGCCCGGCTCAGCGGCACTTGGCGGGGCCGGCGGGGCGCCTACGTGGCCATTCTCGGATTCGCAGCCATCATGGTGACCTTCCTGGGCATCAGCCTGCTGAGCGGACAGCACGGGTACGTTCCGCATCCGTAGGGAACAGGGAATAGGGAACAGGAAAGAGGGAACAGGGAGTAGGGAACAGGGGACAGGGGACAGGGAACAGGGGACAGGGAATAGGGAATAGGGAAAGAGGGAACAGGAAAGAGAGAACAAGAAGTAGGGAACAGGGGACAACGTCAGGGAACGCTTCTTTCTTCCTGTTCCCTGTTCCCTATTCCCTGTTCCCTTTCTTCCTGTTCCCTATTCCCTGTTCCCTTCTTCCCTACACTGAGAATGAAACATTTGCTGCTCGTCGGAATCAATCATCGCACGGCCCCGGTGGAAGTGCGCGAACGGATGCTGATCGACGAGTCGCATCTGCCCGCCGCCGTGGCTGACCTTGTGCATCGCGATGGCATCCAGGAAGGGATGATCCTCGCCACGTGCAACCGCGTCGAGCTGACCGTGCGCGCGCCGGGCGGCGACGGGACCGAGCAAGCCATCCGGCAATTCCTCGCCGATTACCATCACTGTGATCTCGCGCCCTACGAGCAGTTTTTATACTGGCGGCGCCAGGAGGAGGTGGTTCGTCACCTGTTTCGAGTGGCCTCCAGCCTCGACTCGATGATCCTCGGTGAGCCGCAGATCCTGGGCCAGGTGAAGCAGGCCTACGCCGTAGCGCGCGAAGCGGGCGCGTTGAACGGCGTGCTCAGCGATGTGGTGAACCAGGCGCTGGCGGTGGCGCGGCGCGTGCGACGCGAGACCGCCCTGGGCGCTTCCGCCGTCTCCGTTTCCTACGCGGCCATCGAGCTGGCGAAGAAGATCTTCGGCGATCTCCACGGCAAATGCGTTTTCGTGATCGGCGCCGGCAAGATGAGCGAACTGGCCGCCAAGCACTTGCTGCGCTCGGGCGCCAGCACGATCCTGGTCAGCAACCGGACGTATGAGCGGGCGGTGGAGCTGGCGGCGGCTTTCGGCGGCAGTCCGGTCCCTTTCGAGGCGCTGTTCGACCACCTGGGCCGGGCCGATATTGTCATCAGCTCGACGGGCGCGCCCAGTTTTATTATCCGCAAGGATCAGGCTGAGCGGCTGATGGCCGCGCGCCGCAATCGTCCAATGTTCTTTGTCGATATCGCCGTGCCGCGCGACATCGATCCGACGGTCAACGATCTGGACAATGCCTTTGTGTATGACATCGACGATCTCGAGCAGGTGGTGGAAGCCAATCGTAAGCAGCGCGAGCGCGAGGCGGAGTGGGCGGAGCGGATCGTCAACGAGGAACTGGCGAAGATGATGCGCCGGCTGGCGTCGCGCGAAGTGGTGCCGACTATCGTCGCCCTGGAAACGCGCCTCGATCAGATTTGTCAGACGGAGATGGGACGGTTTCGCGGCCGCTTGAGCTCGCTGACGCCGGAACAGCGCGAGACCGTGGAGGCGCTGATCCACGGGGTGGTCAACAAGATCCTGCACGGCCCCATCACCGAACTGAAGAGCGGCGCCGGCCAGCCCGAGCAGGGGGCGCTGGTGCAGACGATTCGGAAGATCTTTGGGGTGTCCGAGTAACGCCTCGGGTGAGGAAAAAAGAAGAATCCACAGATTTCACAGATTCTACAGATTGAAGACGGCGATCGGCGGTATTCCAGACAGATTGTGTTCTGAGTCTTCGCCCTTCCTTCTGTGTGATCTGCGCAATCTGTGGATTCCGCCTTTGCTTTGCTTTTCTTACTCGTCACTCGTCACTCGCCACTCGCCACTGTTATGACCATCGTCATCGGAACTCGGGGCAGCAAGCTGGCGCTCTGGCAAGCCAACTGGGTACGCGATCAGTTGGTGACTGCCGGTGCCAAGGTGGAAATCAGAATCATTAGGACCACCGGCGACAAGCTGGCGAACGTTCCCCTCACTCAGTCAGGAACCAAGGGCCTGTTCATTAAAGAGATCGAGGAAGCCTTGGCGGAGGGCATCGTCGATTTGGCCGTCCACAGTCTCAAGGACTTGCCCACCGAGCAACCGCCGGGTCTGACGGTGGCCGCGGTACCGCCGCGCGAGGACGCTCGCGACGTGCTGATTTCCCGACTGGGTTCCCGAGACGGCGCGGGTTTGATGGCGCTTCCAGCCGGATCAAAGGTCGGCACTAGTAGCCTGCGGCGACAGTCGCAGTCGCGCGCGCTCCGCCGCGACGTGGAAGTGGTCCCCATACGCGGGAATCTCGATACGCGGCTGCGAAAGCTGGACGCCGGCGAGTACGACGCACTGGTGGTGGCGGCGGCCGGAATCCACCGACTGGGGCTCCGCCAGCGCGTAACAGAGTATTTCGCGGTTGACGCCATGTGCCCGGCCGTGGGTCAAGGTGCGCTGGCCATCGAGGTGCGCAAGGGCGACGATCGCATCGAGCGCGCCGTCCAGCCGCTCGACCACTGGATGACCCATCAGGCGGTGCGGGCAGAGCGGGCGGCGCTGCGCGAGTTGGGAGGCGGATGCCAGGTCCCGATCGCCGTTCACGCACAGTGCGAAGACGATCGCCTGCACCTCTTGGGAGTGGTTGCCGCCATCGACGGTCGGAGAATCGTGCGCGCCGCCAACTCCGGTCCGGCGTCTGAACCCGACCGGCTGGGCACCGAAGTTGCCCGCAGCTTGGCGGAACAAGGGGCGCGGGAGATTCTGACAACAGTGACTAGTGACAAGTGACTAGTGGGGAGTGAAGAGCTGTTCACTGTCGACAGATATCGGTCGGCTAATTATTCTTCTTGATATCCGCCTTGAAGTAGCGTATAGTTCTTTGGGCTCGTCTTGGATGCGAGCGTAGAAAATGAGAGTCGAAAGTTGAAGCTTCAGTTGATGGAACGAGAAGTTTTTTTCGAAGCGGTGGCCACCAATTTGGACTTTGGAGGGCGGCAGCTTGCTGCCGTTTTTCTGTCGCAAGGGCGCTACGACCGCCGGCGGGAAGGCGGCAGCAAGCTGCCGCACTGCAAAACGAAAAGCGTAAGAGCCACGGCAACGAGTTCGGCAAAACGGTTCGAAGGTCCTCAAACGGGCCTTAACCGGGAGGGATCTCAAGAGAAGCCGGGAAAAGGTCAAACGACCCTAGTAAGTGCATACTAATCAGTAAGTTGACCCTCAGAACGAACCTAAATCGAACCTAAAACGGACCTTGTAAGTCCTTTAGAATTGACTGCGGCCCAAGAAACGAACCTAAAACGGACCTTGTAAGTCCTTTAGAACGAAAACGAAATTGGAGCGAACCTGGCGGTTCGCGACTAGGACTAAGGACTGGCCATGCACAGTCTCACGCCGGGAGGACTTTCGGGCCGATCATTCATCCATCTGCCTCCCCAGCGCTGGTGACCCTTACGTATCTAGCCTAGTATACTTCTTGACGTTGGCGAATCCCGTGCAAGGCAACGAGCTGGCCGGAAGACGGATTGTTATCACGCGGGCGCGCGAGCAAGCGAGCGTTTTGCGCGACGCGCTGGTGGCCTGCGGCGCCGAGGTGATCGAGGTCCCAACGATCGAGATTCGCGACCCGGCGTCGTGGGAGCCGCTGGACGCGGCCATCCAGCGATTGGATGAGTTCCATTTTCTGCTGCTGACCTCGGTGAACGGCGTCCGCAACTTCCTCGGCCGTCTGGGGGCCGGCGGGCGCGACGTGAAGGATCTGGCGCATCTTGAGGTCGGCGCGATCGGCCCTTCCACCGCCGCCGCCCTCGTCGAATCCGGAATCAAGGTCGACTTTGTGCCGCGCGAGTATCGCGCCGAAGGGCTGCTGGAGAGCCTCGCCGGGCGCGACCTGCGCGGCAAGGCCTTTCTCATACCACGCGCCAAGGTGGCGCGCGATCTCGTCCCGCGAGTCCTGCAAGAACGCGGCGCGCGAGTGGAAGTTGTAGAGGCTTACGAAACCGTAAAGCCTTCTTTGGCGCCCGGTGAACTTGAACGCCTACTGACTCCGCGTCCTGACGTCATCACGTTCACCAGCTCGTCGACGGTGTCGAACTTTGCCCGACTTCTGAAAGATGCGAAGCTGAGGGACTGTATTCGGGGAGCCGCCATCGCTTCCATCGGACCGATCACGTCGGCCACCGCTCGCGAATTCGGATTTGAAGTCACGGTCGAGGCCGCCGAGTTTACAATCCCCGGGCTGGTAGCCGCGCTCGTCAAGCTGTTTGCCGGCGGGCGGGTCTGACCATTTGTCGCGAGCGATGAAAGGTCAGAAGAATTGACGATTGTCGATTGACGATTGACGATTGGAAGAGAAGAAGACGGCAGCGAGTAGCTCCTGCAATAGGCTAACAAGGGACCGTCAGGGATTCTCTTTCAATCGTCAATCGTCAATCTGCAATCGTCAATTCTTTGGAAGAGCCACGCAGGGCTGATTTCTGTCGTTCGGTCCAACTTAACCAGGAGGAACATTATGTCGATTTCACGCATGGTCCGGCTGGCTTTGATCACAGCCGGACTTCTCGGTGCCTTAACTACCTTTCTCTATGCAGCCGATATAACCGGCAAGTGGGCTGACGCTCCCGATCACCCGCAGTGGACTTTCAACTTCAAGTCCGACGGCGCCACTTTGACCGGCACGATGCTCAGCCAGGAGGGCAAGGAGCTTCCCATCAAGGACGGCAAGATCGAGGGGGACGGTCTCTCGTTTTCGGTGGACTCCGAATGGCAGGGCCAGCCGATCAAGCTGGTAATGAAAGGAAAGATTGCGGGCGACACCATCGAACTTCGTCTCGACACGGCCGACGGTGCGTGGGGCACGGACGTGACCCTGAAGCGAGCGTCGGGCTCCGGCAAGTAAGCGTTAGGAGTGGCTGCGGCTGGCGCTGAAATTTTCTGAGTCGAAACGGGCATCCGCCACGTAATTGTGGGTTGGAGGTCCAAGGGAGATGCCTGCGGCTCAATTGGTCACGGTGTTCTTGCTCGCCGCTGTGAGCGTTCCTGCCTGTGCTCAAGATCCACCGCTGACGGCAGAAGCCATCATGGCCCGCGTCGCCGCCAATCAGGACCGGAGCGACAAGCTGCGAGGCGAATATGTCTACCGGCAGCACATTCACATTGCGACGCGAAAGGGCAAGAAACTCATGCGCGAGGAGTCCGCCGATTACAGGGTGACGCCCATGCCCGACGGCACCCAAAAGCAACTGACGCTCATCACGGGGCGCTACTGGCACAAGGGACAGTATGTGGAGTTCAAAGGTGAGCCGGTGCCCGACGCGGATGGCATCGACGGCGACCTGATCCATGACTTCCGCAACGACCTACAGAACGAGCACTCGAAGGATGGGTTCGCGCGCGATTACTTTCCGCTGACGACGGAGGAGCAAAAGAAGTACCGCTTTCGACTGATGGGTGAAGAGACGCTGCAGGGGCGAAAGGTCTACCATCTTGGTTTTCGTCCCAAGGACAAGCAAGATTTCGATTGGGCCGGCGAGGCCTATATCGACGCCGCAGACTTCCAGCCGGTGACGGTGTTCACCAAGCTTTCGCGCCAGATTCCCTTCCTGGTTCGCACCTTCCTGGCGGACCTGCCCGGCGTCGGCTTCAATGTCCAGTACCGCCGGCAGCCTGACGGAGTATGGTTCCCATCGAGCTTCCGGACCGAGTTCCGTCTTCGTATACTCATGTTCCTGAGCCGCGACATAACGGTGTCGCTCGAGAATACTGACTTTGAGCACACCCACGTAGAGAGCCGAATTACTCCGGACATGCAATGAGCGACGTGACTACGGGCAGTGTGGGCCGCCTCCTAGCGGGACCGCGTCAGAGATGAAGCAACTCGCGCAGCTTGCGCGTTTGAGCGCGGCTGACAGGGATTTCCGTCTGCTTGCGATCGTCCATCTTGAGCTGGTAAGAGCTCTTGAACCAGGGGACCACTTCTTTAATGCGGTGGATGTTGACCAGATAAGAGCGATGGGCGCGCCAGAAGGCGTTTGGATCGAGGTTGGCCTGAAGGTCTTCCACGGTGCGAAAGTTCGACTCGCCCTCCAGGTCGCGCGTCACCAGGCTGATGACCCCATCCTCGATGCTGGCGTAAACCAAGTCGGAGGAATCCACGAGGTACAGGCGTCCGCCGCTCTTCAACAGGAGCTTACCTTTCTGGGCTTCCGGGCGCTCGGTCACGATCTGGACCAGACGGTCCAGTTGCTCGTGGGTTGGGCCCGCGGCCTCCAGCGTCTTCCGCACCTTGCCGATGGCCTTGTCGAGACGTGAACGCGCGATCGGCTTGAGGAGATAGTCAAGAGCGTTAACGTCGAAGGCGTGCACCGCGTATTGATCGTACGCGGTGGCAAAAATGAAAAAAGGAAGGCGGGCTTTCTTCTCCAGCAATTTCTTGATGACGCCAAAACCGTCGAGCCCCGGCATCTGCACGTCGAGAAAAACCAATTGGGGATTAAGCTCGCGAATCAGGGTTACAGCCTCCAGACCGTTCTTGCCTTGGCCCACGACTTCCACGTCCGGGAAGCCCTTCAGTAAAAAGGCGAGCTCATCGCGGGCCAGTTGCTCGTCGTCAACGATCAGGGTAGTCATCTTCATACGGCCGTAGTTTAACAAAAACTTCGGCCATTGGGCGAGCAGTCTGCTAGCATAGGCGCACAGGTTCGGAATCCTTGCGGCGCGAAAATCGCAAGGGGCCCTTGTCCGAGCCCGGCGGAATCGAGGGAGGCGCCTGATGAGAAAACTGGGAATTGCTTTTCTGGTGGTTTTGAGCCTCGCGGCATTGACCGGCCGACGAGCCCTCTTCGGGCAGTCGTGCGACGACGACGAGGCAATGGTCAAAGATTACCAGAAGAGCCTGACGGAGATTATTGGCACGGTCAAAAAGGAGAGTCTGGCGGACTTTGAGAAGGCCTATCACCAGAAGGTTTGCATGACCAAACTGACCTTTTGCCTGACCACGATCGACGGCTTGGTGGAATGCCTGGACAAAGCGTCGCAAGACGCGGCAACGCCGAAAGACCAGGCGGAGGCCGCCAAGTCTAAGCGAGAGACTTACACCAAGCTCAAAGGCAAGATCCAGGAGGCCAGGACCGCGCTGAAGTCGGCGGAAGCTCCGAAAGACGCCAAGGCCCTGATTGAGAAGTTCGACTTTTCGAATTGAGGCCACGGATTAAGTGATTGGGTGATTGGGTGATCGGGTGATTGAAAAAAGGCCGTTCCGATCTTTTCAATCACTTAATCACACAATCGCCCAATCACCCGATTTTATGAAATCGCAAGCCAAGGTTCTCCGCAGCAAGACACTCTACGAGGGCCGTGTCGTACGCCTCAAGCTCGATCGAGTGATCGAGCCGGGCGGCGTGACCGTCGACCGCGAGGTGGTGCTGCATCCAGGCTCGGTAGTCGTGTTGCCTCACCTCGACGACGGGCGAATTGTCCTGGTGCGCCAGTTTCGCTATGCGGCAGGCAAGAGTCTGTGGGAACTCGTGGCGGGCGGTATCGAGCCGAACGAAGCTCCGCTCGAAGCGGCCCGACGGGAGTTGCGGGAGGAAACCGGGTACGATGCCCGCACCCTCAGGCCGCTCTTCAGCTTCTATCCCACCCCGGGGTTTGTGAGTGAGCGTATGCACTTGGTGGAAGCGTCGGACTTGGTGCGGTCGCAGGCCAGTCCCGATGCTGATGAGCGCATTCGCGTCGGCCGTTTCACCCGCGAACATCTCTTCAACATGCTTCGTCAACACCGGATCGAGGACGCCAAGACCCTCGTGGGTCTGCTATGGCTTTTCGGGTCGTCCCGGCTTAAGAAATGAGCGACCGGGCAGCATTAGACCCCCCAAAAATATTCCCTTGACAAGCAAGACCTCTACAGATAATTTCTTTCGGCAGGCTTGTTGGGCGTTCTTAGAAGGCGTTCACTGGCGAAAGGCAGGCGGGTAACCCTGCCGGTATTCGGTCTTTTGACCGCCGAACACTCCGCAAGCCGAAAGCATATCAAGGAGGAACGGCAGTGGCAAGACTTCAAGGTAAGGTGAAGTGGTTCAATAACACCAAAGGGTATGGTTTCATCGGCCAGGACACCGGACCCGATGTGTTCGTTCATTACTCCGCCATCCAGATGGACGGCTTCAAGAGTTTGCAGGAGGGGGACACTGTCGAGTTTGAGGTCGTGCAGGGACAAAAGGGCCCTCAGGCTGACAAGGTCTCGAAAGTGTGACCTGGACGAGCGACAGGCTTCACTAGTTGGGTCCAGGCGGCGAAGAGAACCTTCACCGCAGGCCCGTCAGAATCACGGCGCCACAATCTCCCCGTTAAGCCGACGGATGGATGTCTTCTATCCACTTGATTTTTGGTGCGAGAAGCGAGACAATCTTGAAGCGCGGCCGGGTTTGGTGTCTTTAGGGTAGAAGTGTTGCTTTCTCTTTATCGGGCCCGGTCTGCCTGGAGGGTCCACATGAGGAAGACGTTCGGATCGCTCGTCGTGGTTTTGATGCTGTCTCCGTTCGTATGGGGTCAGGAGGGTTCGTTGCCCCGTGTGCTGATGCACCGCGCGAGCACCCCTGACGGCACCCCAATCGCCTCGGCGGATTCAGCCCGCGTTACGGTGCCCGCCGAAACCGAGGCCGACATCCAACTGCTGTCCGGAGTCCACACTCGCGTCAACCACGTTAACGACCGCATCGAGGCGAGGCTGATCAAACCGGTGATGATCGCCGGCCAAGTGGCCCTGCCTCCCGGCAGTGTGCTGGACGGTCGCATCACTCGGGTTCGATCGTCCGGCCGTTTTCACCGGGCGGGCGAGTTGGCTTTCCGGTTCGAACAAATTACCCTTCCCGACGGTGAAAGCGAGCCGGTGCGAGCGGTTTTGGCAGAGCTCGACCATGCCAGGTCGCTCGACGTCACGCTCGACTCCGAAGGCTATCTCAAAGGCACCCGCGGACTATCGTGGAAGGGAATCACGGGGGGGCTGTTCGCGTTCGGGGCCTTCGGAACGGCCAAGCTGGCGCTCGCCGGCGGCGCGGCGGCGTGGCCCATATTGCCCGCCGTCGGGACCGGTTTGCTGGGTTACGAATTCCTCTGGCCGCGAGGCAATGACGTGAGCCTGCCGCCGGATACGCAGTGCCGGATCCGGCTCAATTACCCGGTTACCGTCCGCGTCGCATGGTAGGACGAACGCGGCTTTGCTGCCTGAGGGGTCACGTCCTATCGCCTTGCGGACCTACGCCTGGCACCGCCGGAAGAGCTGGTCGAGCAGTTCGATCGCGAGATCGGTCTCTTCCCGGGTGATCGTAAATGAGGGGGCAAGAGTGAAGACGTTCTTGTAATACCCCCCGACGTCGAGAACCAACCCATACTTGCACCCACCCACTTCCAGGTCACCCTTCAAGCCCTCCGCGAAGATACGATCCGTCAGTTCGCGGTCTGGCGTAGTGCCGTCCTCCTTGCAAAGTTCAACGCGCAGCGCGAGACCCAGACCGTCGACGTTGCCGATTGACTTCGGGTGGCGGCGCTGCAACTCCCGAAGCCCCGCCAGGAAGTAAGCGCCCTTCTCATTCACGAGCTTCTCGTAGTCTTCCTCCTCCATCATCTTGAGGGTCTCGAGAGCCACCGCTGTCCCCAGCGTATTGGAAGAGAAGGTCGAGTGCGTTGAGCCTGGCGGAAACAACTCCGGCTTGATGAGATCCTCACGCGCCCAGATCCCGGCCAGCGGGTTCAAACCGTTGGTGAGCGCCTTGCCGAAAACGATGATGTCAGGCGTGATTCCCAGGTGCTCGACTGCCCAGAACTTGCCGGTGCGATAGAAACCCATCTGGATTTCATCGTCGACAATGAGGATCTTGTGTCGGCGACAGACCGCCTCCAGGCGAGTGAAGTATTCCTTGGGAGGAATGACGTATCCGCCCGTCCCCTGCACAGCCTCGATGTAAAAAGCTCCGTATTCGGATTCGCCGGCCTTGGCATCCCAGACCGAGTAGTACTCGCTCGCGAACAGTTTCTCGAACTGGTCCTCGCAATAGAGATCGCAGGTCTCCCGCTTGAGGCCATAGATGCAACGGAAACAGTACGGATAAAAAACAAACTGAGCCCGATCACTGAAGTGGCCGTACCGCCGGCGATAGCGGTAGCTGGAGGTGATGGCGGATGCTCCGAGGGTCCGGCCGTGATAACCGCCCATGAAAGCAAACATGAGGTTCTTGCCGGTGTAATTGCGGACCAGTTTCAGCGAGTCCTCAATGGACTGCGATCCGCCGACGTTGAAGTGAACCCGGCCCTTCACTCCAAAGCGCCTCTCGCAATACTCCGCGATTCGGGCCGCCACTTCCACCTTCTCGCTGTGGAGGTACTGGCAGGCGAGTTGGGGCAGGCGGTCAAGCTGACGCTTGAGGGCTTCGTTGAGGCGGCGGTTCTTATAGCCAAAGCTCGCCGCCGAGTACCACATCTGCAAATCGAGATACGGCGTCCCTGCCTCATCATAAAGATAACTACCTTCACAGGTGACAAAAACCTTGGGCGGATCGAGGTAGTGGACAGTGTCTCCAAAGGAGCAGTACTTCTTTTCCAGCTCCAGCAACTCACGGGTTTGGGTAGTGATATCGGAGGCGACCAAATCGTTTTGCCCTTTCCTTCAGTCTAGAGTCGCGGGGTGAATCGCCGTGGCCAGAGTACCGAGTTCCGGCGTCTTCGTCACCGGTTTGTGGCCCTTCCGCCGCGTGCCAGCTTCGCCCAGACCAAGCAAGCCCGTCAAGGCTGTCGCGATGTCCGCAAAAGTCTCGAAGGGGATACACGCCATTCCTTTGCCGCGACAGTACTCCAGCAGGCGCTTTTTGGCAAAGACCAAGTTGGATTCCTCTACGGCAAAGCAGTCCGAGAGGCCGTCACCGATGAAGATGGAGGGAGAGTACCCGGCGCGGAGCCTCCGCATCACGCTCGGCTTGCAGGTGGCGCAGCCATGCTGGCAAGCGGCGTATGGGTGAGGGAAGGATGTTAACAAGCGCGCGTCGTCGATTCGAAGGGAGCTCGCGAACAGGCGGAACCCGTTCCCCAGGGCTCCAGTCAGACCGGCACGCCGCAAGACGCGGCGGATGACATAGTCGAACCCGTCACTCAACACGTAAAATGGGATTGCCGACTTACGAAGCAGCCGGTAAAACTCCGTAAAATGCGGATCGAGACGAACCGAATCAATCAGCGCGTTCAGATCTTTCGCCGAGGCTCTTACCAAGCCCATCTGCTGCTCGAGGCATTGCCGCGACCCAATCTCGCCTCGCACCCACTGCTGTTCGATCTCTCTCCAAGCGGGATCGGCAAACCGCGTCAGGATGCAGTCCGTGACGTCAAGCTCGGTGATGGTCCCGTCAAAATCACAAAAGACGATGGGCCCGGCGCTGGATGACGAGGTATTCATGGGTCCTGATTAAAGAGAAGACGGGAGTCAGGAGCCAGGAGTCGGGAGTCAGAATGGAGAGGAAGCAGACCATGGCGAGAAACGCGACCGGTAACCTGTCAACGCCATACTCGTTCCTGTTTTACTCTGACTCCGGACTGCTGACTTCTGACTGCTGACTGCTGACTCCTGTCTTCTGGTTTTGCTTACCTGGTTCAACCATTGCGTTCGTCGACCAGTCGCTTTGGCTTTCGACCCTGACCCAGGGTTCCGGGAGGCAGGTAGCGGAACGCGATCTGGTACATGCCGCAGAGGTGGTTCGCCCAAACGTCGGGGTACCGCGCTGAAAGGTTTCCCCTCACCGCACTTTCGATCGTCTCCGGACTGATCCCGTTGATAAGCTCGAACCGGAACTCCAGGACGTCCCGCAACCCCTCCTGGCGAACCGCCACTTGCCAGCGGTCCGACATTCCTTCCACGTCGTGGAGAACACGCTCAAAGATCTCCGGGTGCATGTTGCCCGCGCCCATCACCACCATCTCATCGCGGCGTCCTCTGATCTTGGCGATCCGCCGCAGTGTGGCGCCACAAGGGCAGGGTCCATCGATAAAGCGGGTGACGTCGCGCACGCGATAGCGGATCAGCGGCATCGTTCGTCGCGAGAGCGTGGTGATCACGAGTTCTCCAAAACCTTCGGCATCGGGCTCCATGATCTCAAACGCAAAATTGAATTCATCGAGGTGATAGCCGGTCCGCTCCCGGCACTCCATCGCCAGTCCGCCGCCCGCCTCCGTGGAACCGTAACCAAGGATCACTGGCGCGTTCCAAACTCTCTCCACATAGTGGCGATAGACATCGGTCATCCGGTCGCCCGCCGCGATAAGAAGCTTGACGGGGAAAACCCCCTCCTGCTCCGCGATTTCGCTGAGGCTGACCAGCCACGTCGGATCCGCCGCGATAACGTTGTACCGGTAGAGGCCCATCCGCGGATACAGGTCTCGCGGTTGCGGCTTTCCGGGAGCCGAACAAAACACTCCCATCTGCTTGCAGGCTAGAAACGTGACCCAACTACTGATCCAATAGCCGGCGTCGAATGTACAAACCAGGCGATCACCTGGCCGCACACCATTCTCGTACATCGCCGCCGCCTCGTAGCGAGCGGCGAAATCCAACTCGTCGTATCCGAAATAGACCCGTTTTGGCGCTCCGGAAGTCCCGGTAGTCTCAAACACCGAATCGGGCTCGCGACAAAGAAAATCCTCAGCCGGCAAGCTCAGAAGATCGTCCGCCGTGGTGAAGATCTCGCCGAGGTCCTCGGGACGGTGGACTCTCGAGGGATCGATTCCGGACTGGCGCAGCTTACGCGAAAAAAACGCCTGGTGCTCGGCCGCGTACCGCACCACGTCGCGGAAGGCGCTCTCCTGGATGCTTCGGATGAGCGGCCGCGGAACTCTCTTGCCCCAGCGAACCAGCGCTGGCGCAGAATTTCCGATGGCCGTCTGCTCAACGATCTTTCGGACCGAGGTCAGCATAAGAACAGTGGCTAGTGGCTAGTGACGAGTGCAGAAGAAGACAGGAGTCAGGAGACAGGAGTCAGAATGAAAAAATGGTATCCGGATTTTCGGTTCTTCATTCTGACTCCTGACTTCTCTCTGCGCTCATACCAGCCGCCTGCCATCCTGATCTTCCTTTCTTCATTCTGACTTCTGACTTCTGTCTCCTGTCTTCTTCCCGTCACATGACGTACGCCGACTCACCGGACGATGCCGGCGGCGAACTCAGGAGGTCGATATAGGTTGCTCGCTCGAGCAAAGCTCGAGCCACCTGCGCGACCGCATCGGCGGCGTCGGGCCGGGCGGCATCGCGCGCGTGGCGCGCCATTTTCGCGCGAGCCTCGGGATCAGTCAGCAGTTGAGCGGCGACCTTCGGCACATCGGCTCTAGTCTTCGCCACCACTGCGAGACCCTTCCTGGCCAGAAGCGCCACATGCCTCTCCTCCGGTCCCGGAATCGGGCTGGTGAGCAACATGGGGAGTCCGGACGCCAACGCCTCGGCAGCGGTAAGTCCGCCCGGCTTGGTCACCAGCAAGTCGGCGGCCGCCATCAGCTCCGGGATGTTCTCGGTCCACCCGAGCACCTGGAGCTGAAGAGCGATCTTCCCCCGCAGTTTCTCCAGTCGCGCCCTGACCTCCTGATTGTGACCGCACACCGCGACCACCTGCAGCGGCAGACCGGACAACTCCAAACGCTGAACGATTTCGTCCATGGGCATGGGCCCCATCCCGCCGCCCATCACCAGCACCACCGGACGGCGCGGTGAAAGCCCCAGCGAACTCAAGACCTCAGCCTTGTCAAAGAGCATGGAAAAAGCCGGATCGATCGGAACACCGGAGACCAGAATCCGGTGGGGTGAGATTCCCCAACCGATTAACTCGTACTTTGCCTCTTCCGTGCCGACGCAATAAAAGTCGACTTCGGGCTGCACCCAAGGGGGCTCGCTGTGATAATCCGTATGCACCGCCAGCACCGGAGCGTTAAACCAGCCTTCCCGCTTGCCCAAGGCGGCGATTTCGGCCGCCGCGATCTCCGTCGCAATCACCAGATGGGGCGAGAACTCTCTGAGTTGCTGTAGCAGCCGCGCGCACCCATGACGAAAGATCCAGTGGGGAGCGGTGGCGCGATGCCGTTTTTGACTGCGGCGATGAAACAGAGCTTGCCACAGCCTCGGCGCGCGTCGCAGCATCCACCAATAGGGGTGCACGTACACCCCACGGAACCAGAATTGCGACAAGGCGACGGCATCCATGACGCGGGCATCAATATTCTCCTCACCGTTGGAGAGGGCGCGCTCGACGGCGCTGGAGGCGCGGACATGCCCCGAGCCGATCGATAGGGTAAGGATTGCAACCTTTTTCATTAGCGGTTCTCAGTTTTTCAGTTCTCAGTTTTCAGTTCCCCAGTCACGGGTCATCAGTTATTCTTCAGTCCTTCACGGCTTGGTTGTCAGTCGTGCAAGTCGCTATCGGGACTGCTGGAACTGAGAACTGACGACTGAGTACTGAAACCTTCATTCAAAACGACGTGCCAGCAGCACGGCATTCAGCCCGCCGAATGCGAACGAGTTGGAGACGGCCACCCGCAGGGGTTTCTCGCGCGCCTGATTGGGAACGTAGTCGAGGTCACACTCCGGATCCGCACCAGTGTAATTTGCGGTGGGAGGAATCACCCCGCGCTGGAGGGCCTTCACCGTTGCCACCAGCTCCACCGCCCCGGTCGCTCCCATCACGTGACCGTGCATCGACTTGGTCGAACTGATCGCCACCCTCCGGGCGTGTTCATGGAACACTTCCTTGATCACCTGAGTCTCGGTGACGTCGTTCAACTTGGTTCCAGTCCCGTGGGCGTTGATGTAATCCACTTCCTCGGGATTCACGCCACCCTCGTTCAGAGCCATCCGAATCGCCCGCACCGGTCCATCAACCGAAGGCTGCGTAATGTGGCTGGCATCGGCGGTCAAGCCATACCCGGATACCTCAGCGTAAATAGTGGCGCCGCGCCGGCGAGCGTGCTCTAATTCCTCCAGCAGCAGAATTGCCGAGCCCTCGCCCATAACCATACCTTCGCGGTCCGCCGAGAACGGCCGGCACGCTCGGCGCGGATCGCCATTCCCGGTGGCCAGGACGCGGACCGATTCCCAACTTCGCAGCATGCCGTAGGTGATCGGGGCATCGGCCCCGCCCGCCAGCATCATGTCGGCCATGCCGAACTTGATCAGATGAAAGGCTTGTCCGATGGCATGTCCCGCCGACGAGCAGGCAGTCGAAGTGGCGAGTGACGGTCCCTGGGCGCTGTACTCCATGCAAATCTGCGAGGCACCGGCGTTGTGCATCACCTTGGGAATGGTGAAAGGGTGCAGCCGCGTGGCTTGCTTGGCGTACAGGTTCAGGTATCCCTGATCGAGGGTCTGGGCGCCACCCATGCCGGAGCCCACCACCACGCCGAAGTGCGTCCGCTCCTCTTCACGCACTTCGAGGCCGCTCGACTGCATCGCTTCCCGCGCGGCGATCAAGGCAAACTGGCTGAAGCGGTCCAACATTTCAAGGCGCTTGGCGGGAAAGTAGTCAGTGGGCGTGTAGGCGGGTATTTCCGCTGCAATCTGAACGGTGAGCGCTGACGGGTCGAACTGAGAAATGCGAGCGATCCCCGATCGGCCGCTCAGTAGGGCCGAGAAAAAGCTTTCAACGTCTTTGCCCGTCGAGGCAATGACGCCCATCCCCGTAATGACAACTCTCCGCACGCCCGCTCCTCGCCTCGGTAAGGATCAACTCGCAGAACTCGCGGCCGGACTTTCACCTTTGGCCATGGCCACGAGATCGGAAATGTCCTTGCCTTCGAGGACCCGGGTGAGCCCGTCGACCGCTTGGCTGACGCTCTTCATGTTCTGAGCGATGGCATCAGGAATATCGATCTTGAACTCCTCTTCCATAGCGAAAAGAATGTTGACAGCGTCCAGAGAGTCGATTCCGAGTTCGGCGAACGACGAATCCAGCTTGACCACGCCGGGTTCCAGGTGCTGTTCGCGCATGATGATTGCGATCACTTTTTCGCCAATGTTGTTGTCCGTCACGCTTCTCTTTACTCCTCGTTTCGTGTGGGGGGCCGAAACGCCCAAGTGCCCCGGCAGAGTGGCAACTCGGCCCCGCATCAGTTTGTGATACCGATCGTTTTCTGGTTCGCTAACTCACCAACCACCTGCAGGAGTTCGGTGAGGCGGAAAGGCTTCTCCAGCAGGGCGTGCGCACCCAACTCCTGAGCCAATTCGCGTTCGCTGCCGCTGATGAAAGAGGACATCAGGATGATGCCGTGGTGCGAGTTCTGTTGGCGCAGGTGACGAAGGAGTTCGAGGCCGGTCTCTTTGGGCATGCGGAGGTCGGCGACAACAATGCGATAGCCTCCGTCCCGGCTCAACTCGGCGCGAGCGGCGGAACCGTCCTCTACGGCTCCTACCTCGTAACCGTTCGCTTCCAACACTTCTGAAAGGAGTTGACGGCTCGACTCGTCGTCGTCGACAATTAGGACTTTGGGCAGTGACAACAAGACTCCTCGATCCCATTGCCTGGAGGCACGTGCTTGGCCACTCCCCTGGCTGAATAATTAAGTCTTTTTTTATATTAAGCTTAGAAGGTTCGGTGGGAAATGTATTCGTAAAGGGTCCGATTACGAGTGTGGCATTATGCCACACTTCTCTCCCTTGGGAGGTCGCAGGCGCTTTGTTGTTCTTCAACATTCTAAGATATTCATAATAAAACGCCTAGTTATTCAGATGACGGTTTCTCAATCAGAACTGAGTGTGGCGAAATGCCACACATTACCACTTGCCAAACCTCCTCGCGACCCGATTCAAAAGAACCTATTTGGGGGGTTGGCTTTGCTTTGGCTTTGCTCCTTCGGCGATTTGGCTATCCGGTCCCCGAACGGTGGGTTCGTTCCTGATCCGGACGAAAGCCGATCTTTTGTTATCAAGCAAATCCGTGGCTTCGTTTTCAAAAAAGCTCTCAGCTATCAGCCCTCAGCTTTACAGAAATCAGCTTTTCACCACGAAGACTCAGCTTGCTGATAAATGAAAGCTGACGGCTCTTCTAGCTCTCTGGCTCCAAGACTCCCTTCAGGTCCAGAACAAAGCCGGCCAACTCAGGATCACCGGAAACCGTCTCAGGATGGTCCAGCACCTCGACGGTCCTGGCAGGCCGGTAAATGAACACCTGCCGCCCTGGGGGGTCAATCAGCCAGCCCAGGCGCGCGCCGTTATCGATGTATTCCTCGAGCTTCCTCTTGAGGTCGGCGAGACGGTCCGTGGGGGACCTGAGCTCGACCACAAAGTCTGGGCAGAGGGGAAGGAACTTTTCCCGTTCCTCAATCGAAAGGGGCTTGAGCCTTGACTTCAGTATCCAGGCGGCATCCGGGCTCCGAGTGGCGCCACTGGGCAGCTTGAAGCCGGCGCTGGAGTCTACGGCGACGCCCGTTCCGTTGCGCTTAGCCCAGGCGCGCAGTTGCTCGGTGATGATGGCGTTGCGACAACCCGACCCAAACCCTGCGGGCAACATAATCACGATTTCACCCTCCGCCGTCCGTTCGATCCGCAAGTCGCGGTTCACCTGACAGAAATCGAAGAACTGGTCGTCAGTCATCTCGACGATGGACGAAGGAAGCTTCACCACCAGAGGCGTGGTCTCAACGGTCCCAACGGTTTCAGCTAGGGTGGCCATGACCTCATTATAACACCAAGGACGAGCGCGGGCGTCACGTCCGCTCTTCACAAGTGGCTAGCAGTTAGTGGCTAGCGGCTAGCAAGACCGCTGAGCCTTTCCTCTAGCCACTAACCACTCGCCACTTCCGAAGAGCGGGCGGGACGCCCGCGCTCCCGGATCAAATCAGCCGCAGGAAGTTCAGGCCCGATTCGAGCGCCAGCGCCGGGCTGTTGGTGAAGGCGCTTACTTCGTAAGGGCACCCGATCTTGCAGCCCTTGCAGAAGTCCCACAGGGTCTCCTCCTGGGAGATGATCCGCCGCACCGCCTCCGAGGCGAACATCTCTTTCAGCGGCGCCTGCGACTTGAACAGCGTCTTGAAGGCACAGGGCAAATGGATGGACCCGTCGGGCTTCATGGAAATCAGCTTCGAGGGGTGCCGGCAGGGGAATTTGGATCCAAACCCGCCCTTACGGTAGAACTCATAATAGTGCGTGTAAAAGCGGACGTTCTGAGGATGCGAGGCACGCAACTCGCGCAGGGCGTGTTCCACGATGTCGATCTCCTTGCCGTGCAGTTCGCTATCGGGAAGCATATCGCCGTCGCGCATCACGTTGTGGACGGCTTCCGGGTGCAACACGAGGTGGTGCTGGCGGCAGAACTCCGCCAACTCCGGCAGGTCATCCAGGTTTTCCAGGTTCACCGCCGCGTTGATCTGGGTGGTCAACGGCTTGCGCTTGGTAAGGACGTGGTCGAGATTCGCCAGGATCTTGGGCAGGCCGTCGATGCCCCGTCGTTTGGCGAACCGCTTCTGATTGAGTGAGTCGATGGAAACTTCCAGCATGTCGAGCCGCGCCACGCCATCGGCGTACTTCTTGATGAGCAGGCCGTTGGTGGGCATCGAAGTCCACATGCCCTTGTCGGCCGCGTAGGCGATGTAGTCGCAAGTATTGGGATTGAGCAGCGGCTCTCCGCCCGAGAAGCTGAGGGCGAAGATGCCCATGTCACAGAACTCGTCGATGCGCCGGAAGATCCGGTCGCGAACGGCGCGCGTCTGGAGGTCGTTGAACTTTCCTTCCTCGCCGAAGATGCAATACTCGCAGAACATATTGCACATGAGCGTGGTCTCAAACATCACCATGTAGGGGAGCTTGAAGCCCGACCAGACGTGCTTGGCCAGTGATTTCCCGATGTAGGTGTATTTCATCTTTTGGATGCCGCCTTTGCCCAACTCAGCGCACACTTGTAGCATAGCCCGAAAGAGGGCGGGGTGGGCTCACTTTCTCGAGTAGCTGTTTTGTCCCGAGATTCAGCCGGCGTACTTTAACCCGGCGGCGACGTAAAACCCACTCTCGTCGCTCTGCCTTCGGAAGTTCAGGACATCCCTGTGACCAGGCGAGCTGCCGTACACGAAGGTTCTACACTCAAAAATCGACAGAAATTCTCCGTCGTCTGACCTCCAACCTCCTCGTCGCTCAGGCCGTGAAGCTGGGCCAACTGGCGCGTCACTTCCGCCACGAACGCCGGCTCGTTGCGCTTGCCGCGATAGGGCACGGGGGCGAGATACGGGCTGTCGGTCTCGGTCAGCAAGCGATCGAGTGGAACCTCGCGAGCCACGGCGCGGAGGTTCTCCGCCTTCTTGAAAGTTACGTTCCCCGCAAAAGAGACCAGAAACCCCGCGTCCATCAGCTCGAAAGCGTCTTCCCGCGTGCCCGAGAAGCAGTGCAGAATTCCGCTCAGGCCCGCCGACTGCCAGTGGCTGCGAACCAGGTCGCGGAGGTCAGGCCACGCATCACGGCAGTGGATGATCACCGGCAGCTTCAGCTCGCGTGCCAGATCCAGTTGCCGCACCAGCACCTGTTGCTGGACGTCGTGTGGCGAGTGGTCATAGTAATAGTCCAAGCCGATTTCCCCGATCGCCACAAATTTAGGATGCTGCGCCAACCGGCGCAACTCATCGAAGTGCCGCTCCTCCGCCTTGCTCGCTTCGTGAGGATGAATGCCGGCGGCGGCCCAGATCCACTGGTGCGCTTCGGCAAGCGGAACCGACGCTGCCATCGAGTCGGGGCCATTCGCCCCGCCGATGGTCAGCAGGTAGCGCAGCCCTGCTGCCCGCGCTCTCTCGATCACTGCCTCACGATCGGAATCAAAGTCGGAGTCGTCGAGGTGACAGTGTGAATCCAGAAACATAGGTGTCAGGCGACCGAGAATTGAGTCATTGAGTCATCGGGCCATTGAGCCATTGAAACGAAAGATGAGTTCCTTCATTGACCTCTTGCTGTTCGTTGCGACGCGGCGGAGATTGCGAGCAATTCGTTTGCTTCGACGAGCAAGTTCTCCATTCGGCTTGTAGACACCACGCCGCATTCAACCAACAGTTCCAACCAGAATACTGTTTCGTCCGCCTCCTCAACCACGACTCCGATTTTCGAGATAAACTCCGCCTTGGAGCGCGCTCGACAAACCGCCCGGTAGTTGGCGGCAACCGAAGTTCCCGCCCGCAGGACCTGCTTTCCCAGCACCCGAGCCTCATCCGTTTTCGGCAGTTGCCGAAACAACTTCACGATTCGGATCGCGAACCGTTTCGTTCGCTCCCTCAATTGCTCAGGCAAGGTCCCGCGTTGTCGTTCACCCAACAATACCAGCTCTCGGCGTGAGTCAGGGTTTGCCTTCTCAATGGCTCAATGACCCGATGACTCAATGACTGAATCCCCTGGCCCCCGACACCTATTTCAACCTGGTGCCGTTGGGAACATCTTCCTTGAAGGTCACCAGGACGGGACGGCCTTCTTCGCCCACCGACGCGGCCACAATCATTCCATTTGATTCGACGCCGCGCATCTTGCGAGGCTGGAGGTTGGCCACCACGACCACTTTCATGCCCACCAAGTCCTCGGGCTTGTAGTATTCGGCGATACCGGCACACACCTGTCGCACTTCCGTGCCGATGTCCACTTGAACCTTGAGCAGCTTCGTCGCCTTGGGAATCGGCTCCGCCGAGAGTATCTGGCCCACGCGCATCTCCACTTTGGTGAAGTCATCGATGGCGATCTTCTGGTCCGTTGGGACGGGAGCCGGGGCGGAAGAGCCGGGGACTGGCGGCTCGGGGCTCGGGGTTTGGGGTTCGGGGTTCGGGGTTCGCAGAGCCTCGGCGGCGATGGGTTGCTGTTCTGGTTGTGATTCCACCTTGGATGATACCTCCTTTAATGATACCTGAATAGGGCCAGGTTTCTTCTCGCGTCCGAGGTCGGCCTCGGCCAGTTCGTGAAGTTTGGCCAGCGTGGCTGCCTTATCGAGACGCGGGAAGATAGGCTCAGCCTTGCCTACTTGGGTGCCGGGCTTCAGGCCGCCCCACTTGAGCTGGTCGATGCGCTGATTCTTGACTTTACCCTCGCAGCCTAGTTGCTTCCAGATACGCTGGGCGCTCCGGGGGATGACGGGGGCCAGCAGTACCGCGACAAATCGCAGAGCCTCGGCTGCGGCGCCGAGCATGGTTGCAATCTTCTCGCGGTTGCCTTGGAAATCGGCTTCCGCGAGTCTCCACGGCGCGTTGTCGGAGAGATACTTGTTGACCCGCGCGAGAAAGGTCTGCCGATCTTCTCCATCGTCGGCAAGGTATTTCCTGGCCTCGGCGGGCAAGTCCTTGCGTTCAGCTTCGTCGGGAAGCCCGAACGTGTTGGCTAGAGCGTAAAAGAAGTCGTATTGATCGAAACGACTGGTGAAAGACTCGCGCAGTATCTCAGATTCTGTGACAATTCTGAAGGTCCCCGACTCCTTGATAAAATCGACTGCATCCTGCGGAACAAGCTCTGACTTCGCCAGCGCATCCGGATCCCCCTTGATTAAGCCGGTTAGAATTCTCCAGTCGACCATGGGCTCCGGAAGCTCGCCGCCAAAGTACCGGTTCAGCATCGTTACGGTGCGGTTCGCCAGATTGCCCAGATCATTAGCCAAATCCGAATTGAATCGCTGAATCAGCGCATCATACGAAAAGCTCATATCCTGCCCGAAGGGTGCCTCGCGCAGAAGGTAATAGCGCAGCGCATCGTTGCCGGGTGCACCAAATGAATCGAGCGCGTCGACAATCGGCTCCGGATACACTACGTTGCCCTTTGACTTCGACATCTTGTCTTGCTCGTAGTAGAGCCAGCCGTGGGCAAAGACCGTGGTCGGCAGCATCTCCGGTTGATCGGGATAGGCGGCCATCAGGAACGCCGGCCAGTAGACGGCGTGGAAGCGCAGAATATCCTTACCGATCATGTGCACGATCTCTCCGGAGCCGGTGTCGGGTTCCAGGTTCCGGGTGCCAGGCTGATCTTGTGACACTTGGCCCCTGACACCCGGCACCTGGCCAGTATTGCGCCAGTACTTCTGGAAGTCCGCGTTGCCGTTTTCGCCCTGGGCGTAGCCGATGCCGGTCATATAGCTGATGAGGGCGTCGAACCACACGTAGAAGACCTGCTCGGGGTCGTCCGGCCAGGGGATGCCCCACTTCAGACGCTTGCGGCTGATGGAGATATCGCGGAGGCCACTTTTGACAAAACTCATCACCTCGTTGCGCCGGTAGTCGGGTTGCACAAACTCCGGGTGCTGCTGGTAGAAATCGAGCAGCGGCTTCTCAAAGGCAGAGAGGCGGAAAAAGTAGTTCTCCTCGCTGATCAACTCCGCCGGCCGGCCGCAAATGTCGCAGTTCACCGGGTCAGTGCCGTCAGAGATATAGCGCTCGTCGGAGATGCAATAGCGACCTTCGTAGCGCCGCTTTTCAATGTAGCCGCGCTCTCGGGCGCGAATCAGGATGCGCTGCACGGACTTGGTGTGGTCCGGATGGGTCGTGTAGATAAAGCGAAGCGCGTGCGGCGCGGCTTCGGGATAGACGCTCACCGGGATGCCGAGCTTCTCCCAAAGACTGACAAACAGCTCGCGTTTCTCGGCCACAAACTTCTGAGGCGATACCCCGGCGGCTTCGGCGGCGCGCTCGATCTTCTCCCCATGCTCGTCGGTGCCAGTCAGAAACGCCACGCCATCCACGTCGTAGCCGCACATGCGCTTGTAGCGGGCGATCACGTCGCAGACAATTGTAGTATAGGTTGAGCCGACGTGCGGCCGGGCGTTAGGGTAATAGATCGGCGTGGTCAGGTAGAAAGTCCGCATGATCAATTACATTCTACAATAGTAGTTAATAGACGGCATATCATACAGCATAAGGGAAGCGACAGCAGCCATCGGCATACAGCATATGGCGCGATGGAGAACAAGAGCAGACCCTTTTCCCGTCTACCGTCTACCATCTACCATCTACTGTCTAGCGTCTACCTTCCCTGCCGATAGGCCATTTGAGCATCCAGCATCACCTGCTTCAGGGGCACGGACTTCTCTTTGGCCAACTTACTACAATCGTCGTATTCTGGTGCGATATTAAGGACGCTCCCGTCACGGCTGGCCACCTTCACCCGCGCCGGACCGTAATCGGTCTCTACGGTCACCAACTCCCGCTCCAGCAACTGGCGGCGGACGTAGTGGATCCTAATTCCTATTGTTGTAGTTTCTAAGAAAAACATCTCCGCGATCTTGTCCGAATCCTCCCGGCGGCAGAGCACGGTGATCCCGATCCCCGGGCGGTTCTTCTTCATTTGCACGGCCGTCGAGGTCACGTCCAGGGCGCCCAGAGCGAGGGCTTTCTCCTCAAAATAACCGAAAAGCTGCGGGCTCATATCGTCCACGTTGGCCTCGATCACCGAAACCACATCCTCCGCAACGGGGTGCGAGCCCTGTGCCTTTACAAGTGTAATCGTAGCAGCAACCCGTTCGCCCACGAGGAGCCGCAGCAGGTTCGGGTGACCTTTGATCTCCTTGCTGCCGACGCCGTACCCCACCCTCTCGATCTTCATGGCCGGGATGGGGCCGAAGCTCGACGCCAACTCCGCCACGAGCGCCGCGCCAGTCGGCGTCACCAACTCCGCCTCCACGCCCGAGGAGTAGACGGGAATGCCCCGCAGCAACTCCGTCGTGGCCGGCGCCGGGACTGGGAGCGAACCGTGCACCGCGTCAACTCGGCCGCCGCCCAGGTTGAGCGGCGAGCAAACCAACTCCTTGAGGCCAAGCCGCTCCAAGCCGAGGCAGGCGCCGGTGATATCCAGGATCGCATCCACGGCTCCAACCTCGTGGAAGTGCACTTTTGAAGGGGGCATATCGTGCAGCTTCCCCTCGACCTCTGCCAAACGGTTGAAAATCCTCCGTGCCCGCTCCCGGACGCTTTCCGACAGGGCGCTTGCCCCGAGCATCTCTTCGATTTGATGCAGGTGACGGTGCGGTTGCTGGGACGGGATGTGAAAAGTCAACTGTGTACCGGCCAAGCCGGAGCGCAGCACTCGCCGCACATCAACTTCGTAGGCGCCCACCGGGATCTTCTTGAGTTCCGAGCAGAACCAGTCCAGGGGCAGGCCCGCGTCCAGCAGGGCGCCCAGCAGCATGTCGCCGCTGATCCCCGACGAACAGTCGAGATAGGCCAAGTTTGCGTTAGCCGCTGTCATAATTCTCGATCAGAATGGTCGCTTTCCATGAAACAAAGGTCTTATCCTAATTAGGTCTTGACATGATGGCTTCTTATGAAAAAATCGACGCGAGATGGTCCTCTACTCTGACGTTCTTTCCGAAATGGGTTCGTGTTGGGTTCGGTCCAGAATGCGATCGTTTGTTTTCAATACATTGGTGGCTTCGGTCCCCAAGAAATCATTGCATGGGGATACGCTTTATCGACTCGAATAGCCTGTCTTTTCCCTTCTCCTCTCCAGGCCAGCCGCGTTACAGCACGTTACAGTTCCAAAGCTCCCTTTCTATTATCTCCCTCTTTCCAAGAAATTGGGTTCGGTCCAGGACGCCTTTCTTTGTTTTCAATACATTGGTGGCTTCGGTCCAGAAAAAACAAAGGTTGCCAAGTCGGAAGGAAGCTCGATAATCCAGTCCACCGGGCGACGTTACAGCACGTTACTGCTTCCGGGCTTTCCTTATCCGACCTCTGTCGTCTCTCCTTTCCAAGAAATTGGGTTCGTATTGGGTTCGGTCCAGAGACCCGTCCTTTGTTTTCAATAAGTCAGTGGCTTCGGTCCTCTCAAAACTCACCTGCCTCGCCTCCCTCGACCCCATTCAAACCCGATTGTCAGAGGCCTGTTTTCACTGCGAGCCGCCGGATCGATCGTTTATAGCGCCTAATACGGCATAAAAGTTACATATAATTTAATTAACCGTAATTGTAATTCAATACAGGCAAGAGCAGGAAGATTACTTAAGGACGTCGCCTGTTGCCTGAATCCTTCCATCTCCTCTGTGCCTCTGTTTCTCTGTGGTCGAGGCTCCTTCAGACCAAAACGATCGTGATGCCCGGATTCCCCCTCGCCAGATCTGGATCGCGCCGCAGGTCAGGGCAGCGGTCCAGGATCAAGCGGGCGGTCTCGTCGAACGCATCCCAATTCTCACCCCAAACGTAGGCCTGAATAGCTCCTTCTTTGCGCCGCAAGAGGAGGGACTTGCGGACACCCTCCCGCAGTTTTCCTCCGGTTCCGGACGAGCCGTAGCCATGAATCACTTTGAGTACGGCGCCATCCTGTTTGTTGCGTTTGACCTCCTCCAGAAGCCGCTTTCGGCCTTCGTCTACGGTCGGCAGGCCGTTTTCCAAATTGAGCACGCGGGCTTTGTACGTCTTCGGAGGCCCAACCACCTGCTGATCCATATCTGTAACCCGCCTTACGAACCTTCCCCCGTCGCTCTTGCGGCGCTGCGACCACCCAAGCGCCGACCGCCAAGCGTGATCGATACTTCAATAGTACGCCGAGGGAATGGACTTGTCAAACGGCGGGGGCAGGCGGGTGTGCGACTTAAGAGTGAAAAGCCACTCCATGGGAAGTAGCGCGGGCGTCTCGGCCGCTGTCGCGGGAGCGTCCCGCTCCCGAGCTAAGGAAGGCCCAGATGCTTGGCAGGAAAGCTAGAGCTAGAAATCCGTCCGGGAACCTGGGTTCTTCAACCGACAGTTCGCGTGAGGTAATTCGCGTGGTGGTCTGCGCACTCCATCGGCTACGCCCAAGCTGGCTCGGGGCGAGCGAAGATTCGGCTCCAGACGACGAAAACGCCGTATCCCACCACCAAGCTCAGGTTCGCCACCACCGCGGCCATCACCACCTACAGGCAGGTCTTGGTTCTCCCAAAGTATCGACTTTGGCGAATTCCCAACTGCACCAGCCGCGCGATCCGATGCTCCACCACTACCCGCTGGCGCAGGCTCTGGCGTCCTGCCTCGGTTTGGTTATGGGCCCGCGCTTGCTGCTAGAGCAAACGCAGAGAAAGGGACCTTCGCGCGGGCAGGATGCCCGCGCCTGGAGTTTCTACATTCTAAGCCGCAGCAGCAGCGACGAACTGGGAGGAACTAGGCTGAATGCCGAGTTGTTTCAGCAGTTCGGGATGCTCGGCAGCTTCCTTGCGGAGGAGGGTGATCAAATCGAGACAAGAGGGA
>DATFYM010000086.1:0-33117 GCA_035315065.1 Terriglobia bacterium | reverse complement strand
TCTTTGCGCGAGCTGTTAAAGTGAATCGCGCGTGCCAGTAGCTCCTTTCCGGTCCCTGTCTCTCCTCGAATGAGAACCGTGGAATTCGTTCGCGCCGCCCGCGCCGCGACGTCCAGAACGTGCAGGAGCGCGTCAGAATGCCCCAGGATGTTCTCAAATCCGTACTTCTGGTTAAGATTGGCGCGCAAGGCCCGAACTTCCTCAATGAGTCGAAGATGATCCAGGGCCCGCGCAACCACCAGCGATAGCTCATCCGGGTGCACGGGCTTGGTGAGAAAGTCAAAGGCGCCGGCCTTCATGGCTTCCACCGCCGTCTCCACGGTTCCGAAGGCCGTGAGGACGATGACGACGGTTTCCGGGTACTGCGACTTGACCTGCTTGAGCACCCCAATGCCCGAGAGGCCGGGCATCCTCAGATCCGTGATCACCAGGTCGTACGCTCGAAGCTGGAGCAGCGAGAAGGCCTGTTGGGCCGAAGCCGCGGAAACGACGGAATAGCCGTCCTGTTCCAATTGAACTTGCAGCACCCGACGCAGACTGTCGTCGTCGTCGACTACGAGGATTCGGCTCGTTATCATGTTCGGCTCGATGGGCGGGGAAGCGACACCCGCATGGTGACCCCATCGGGCGAGTTGCGGGCCACCATCAGGGTCCCCCCATGTTGGCTCACGATCTGGTGCGCCAGGGACAGTCCCAGGCCGGTGCCGTTCTCCTTGGTGGTGAAGAAGGGATCGAAGACTCGGTCGAGATTATCCTTGCTGATTCCGCCCCCTTGATCGTGAACTTCAATGATGACCTTGTCCACGTGTTCCCGCGCCGCCAGCACCACGGTCCCGCCCTGAGGCGTTGCTTGAATCGCGTTCATGACCAGGTTGAGCAGAACCTGCTTCAACTGCTCCGGGTCACACTCCAGTCGCGACAACCCCGGCTGAATGTCTTTCTTCAGATCCCGCCGGCTGGTTTCTCCCGCGTGTTGCGCCAGAACAAT
Source organism: Terriglobia bacterium (assembly GCA_035315065.1). Lineage (GTDB taxonomy): Bacteria > Acidobacteriota > Terriglobia > UBA7540 > UBA7540 > DATFYM01. The sequence continues at coordinate 32,129 of DATFYM010000086.1, read as the reverse complement.
CACCGAGTCCAGCAAGCTGTCGACCTCGACCGTCTTCAAATCCGGTGGGCTGGGCCTGGCAAAGCTGAGAAAATTGGTGACCAGTCCGTTAAGCCGGCGGCTCTCTTTCTGAATGATATCGAGAAACTCCCGGCGGCGCTCTTCGGATTCGCGCTCACGCAGCACCACCGCCGCCGCGCCCTCGATGCTCGCCAGGGGATTGCGAATCTCGTGCGCGAGTCCGGCAGACAATTGCCCCAAGGCATGAAGTCGCTCTGCACGTTTCATTCCCTCGAAATTCTCGCGCAATTCCTCATGCGCCTGACGCAATTCCTCGCTTGTTTTGCGGAGAGCTTGATCCTGCTTTCTCTGCCGATCCGTCAGTACTCCGGCCAACCCGCCTACGAGGCAGAAGACACAGGTTTCCAGGCACTGGTCCATAACGTCGACTTTCGACACGGTCCAGATGGATGGCGTGCCGACCATGAAGGCGACGCCCGACAGAAGGGCGACCGCCAAACCGCCGCGCCAGCCCATGCTCAGGCCCGCCAAGGCGATTGGAATGTAGTACAGCCTCTGTAAGATATAGATCCAGTGGGTGGCGGTCAAAGGGGTCAAGAAATGGAGAACGCCGATTACTGCCACCGCCACCAGAATCAGGCGTCGCCCCGCATGGTCCCGGGTCACCCTCAACTTGGCCATGGAGGGGAAGATCGAGCGCCCCATTGTTGCGTCGTCTGGCGTGGAGGGATGCGTTGTCATAGTCGATTACCCTTGAGGGTACAGCGATTCCTTCCGATGTTCAATCCAGCAGCATCGGCGCGGCCGCGTCCTGCTTTGACCTACTTTGGTCCTCCTCGCCTACCTTGGCCCGGGAGCGCCGACAGTCGCCCTCAACTGGTCCGCAACGTGCACGGGAATCGCCAATGGAGCGGTTGCCACCCCATAAGAGAGAGCCGGCGGGACGCGCGCGCTGCCATGTTAAAGCGGGGCACTATTCCTCCAGGTAGCCGGAGCTTGCCGCGAAGTGGGCGTCTGTCCGATTTGGGGCAGAAGTGCCTCTTTTGCGGCACTGGCCAAAGCCGTTGCTGGAGGCGGTGACCGAGTCGTGCCCGGTCCTCGGTTCAATCCTGCACGCGGGTTGATGGTGATTGACTGTTCCGAATCCACAACCTAAGGAGCAAGCATATGCCGTGCCTGCAACGAAGTCTCACCACCTTGTTGTCGTTTCTAGCCATCACAGTGCTCATTCCATCTAACGCACTGGCTGATGGCATTCAACTTTCTCTGGCAGTTGGGTCCGCCGAGGCATGGTGCGATGATGTGTTTCAAGGGACAGGCGGTTCGTATTCAGCCGCGAGTAGCGTTCACTATGCGTGTGACCTCTCGGTCTATTGGCCTGACATCGATGTAGTTGACGAAATGAGTGGATCCTCCCATGCGCATTTTGGATTAGCACCGGAGGCAGATGTCTCCGGCGCTGCCTGGTTTTTAGGCGGGCTCGGATATTGGGCGGATTTCCACGGCGACGCAAGTGTGGATTACTCCGTGGCGGTGGAAGAAACCGGAACCCCTCCATCATCACCATCTGGTGGGACCATCCCCGTGAAAATGACTTGGATGGGCGAAACTCAGCTTTACGGTTGGGCGTATGCCATTATCGGTGCCGACTTCAACGGCTACTCCTACATTGTGCCAGGAGTTGTGGATTTCAACCTCACGCCAGGAGTTGAATACCCTGGTTCCGTTTATGCGTCGTGCGCAGCCTACGCGACATACGTATACGGTGTTGATTACTCGGAATGCCAGGCACTTTCCGACCCTGTATTCGAGTTCGATCAAGCCGCGTTCGACGCTGAGATGGGCAGTCAGACATTTCCGCTTGCAGACTACTATGGTTTCGGGTTCAGCCCGAATCTAACCACACCTGAGCCGTCGAGCCTGATGCTGGTCGGCACCGCGATGCTGGGCCTCGCAGCCGTGGCGTGCCGCCTCAACGTGCGCCAGGCATAGGGGATCCTGACGCAGCCGTTACAGGTACGCTGCAAGCTGGTGGACCATGGGCCGCGTTCTTGTGATGGTGCGCTTTTTGATTGACGATCATCGCGCGGTCAATTCCGGCTGCGAATTGACTCCCAAGGGTGATCAGCCGAGCGGCCGGTCGCGTTTGGCGCGAGAGCCGATCCAGAACGGTTGAGCCTTCCGTGACGCCCAAGCGCGCGGTAGCCCAGCCCAATCTGTCCGAAATCGACGTTGCTCTCACCAACCAGCACTTCGGCGGAGCAACGGTGGCGCAGACTACGTTCCAAGAGCCCGCCCTAAGCCGACGAAGGGTCTGCGGCTCGAATCTCCCTGTCGCGTTCCGTTTTGCGTCAACCTCAGGCAGCGTGCACGCCGGGCTTACGTCGCGGCTCCGCCGGCCTCTCATCTCGGATCGATACCTGTTCCTGGTCGTGAACGCACAGGGGCAGCAATCTCCAAGAAAAGAACCGCAGACTCTTCGCTCCGCTCGGCGGGCTCCTTTTAAAACCAAGTGTGCGCTATACTGGCTTGCGCGTTCAGGGCCGAAGGGAGATGACAGTGCCTACATCCTCCAAACCAACATCCAAGCCGGCATCCAAGCCAAAAGCGACGCCGCGTGTTAAGCGGTTAGCGAAAGCCTCCGCGCCGTCACGCAAACCATTCCTTCGCTTCTACCACTCCGAGAGCCTCCGTGCCAAGACCCTCGCCGTCCTAGCGACTCTCGAAAAGGGGAAAGACCCCAGGGAACACCGCGGGGCGTTGGCAGACATCATCGTGGAACTGACCGACGCCGGCATGGAATACTACTTCCTGAGACCGCTCAAGCTTGCCCAGGTGGGCTTTTTCACCCAGCAATCAGCCAACCTCGGCATGGCCGCTACAACCCGGGTATTGGCAGCCGTCATCCGTAACATGATCGGCGGCATGGATAACCCTCAACTCCTTTCCGTGTGCAGCACTATTCGGCAGCTCATGGAGTGACTCTCGGCCGAGAAGACAGAAGCCAGAAGTCAGAAGTCAGAATGAAGAGGTCGGACGCAAGGCCCGTCCCTGCCGGTTGGACTAAAGGGGTATAATGGAGGACGTGGGCTGGGAGCACTTTGGGTGTTATTATAAAAACGAAGATAACCGAAGAAGGACTGCTCATTCCCAAGGAGTTCCTCGAAGGCTTTGACGAGGTGGAGATCTTAAAGGAAGACGGTCAAGTTCTGATCGTCCCGCTCCGCAGCGCGGATCCGATTCTTCAGCTCGGTGCACAACCCGTCTCTGGTGAAATCGACGACGCCTCCACCAATCATGATCGCTATCTCTACGGGACATGAGTTCAGCCTTTCTTGACACCAGCTATCTCTTAGCTCTCGAGCTGAAGAACGACCAGAACCACCTGGCGGCGTTGACCCACTGGCGGCGTGCCTCCCGATCGCTCCCTGCTCTCATCACGACCTCGTATGTGCTCGATGAAGTGGTGACCTTCTTTAACAGCCGCGGCTATCACGCCAAGGCGGTTGAGGTTGGCAGTGCCCTCTTCCGCTTAGTAGGCACAGACTGAGGAACCGAACCAAGGCTTTAGGGACAGTCTTCATTCTGGCTTCTGACTTCTGACTTCGGGCTTCTGGCTTCCTCTTCTCAACCCTTTCCATGGTAGATTGGTAATCTTCGTGAGGACCGGAGGTCCGGCATGATCGTTGGTGTTCCCAAAGAAACCTTTCCGGGCGAGCGGCGCGTGGCGCTGGTGCCGTCGGTGATTCCCAACCTGGCCAAAGCAGGCTTGGAAGTGATGGTCGAGGCCGGGGCGGGAGTCGGCGCTTGCTATCCCGACGCCGAGTATACGGCCAAGGGCGCCAAAATCGTCGCTGAGCGGGCCGAAGTTTTCCGCACCGCCGACGTGATCGTCCAAGTGCTGGGTATCGGCTCGAACGATCAGACGGGCGAAGCCGACCTCCCGCTCCTGCGCCGCGACCACGTCGTGGTGGGATTCCTCCGTCCCCTGGGTGGCATCCGGACTCTGCAAGAACTCGCCAGTGCTGGTGTAGCGAGCTTCGCCGTCGAGCTGATGCCGCGCACCACCCGCGCCCAGAGCATGGACGCGCTCTCTTCCATGGGGACCATCTGCGGCTACAAAGCCGTGGTGCTGGCGGCGGCGACGCTGCCGCGGATGTTTCCCATGCTCACCACGGCGGCGGGGACCATCACGCCGGCGCGCGTCTTCATCATCGGGGCAGGCGTGGCCGGGCTTCAGGCCATTGCCACGGCGCGCAGGCTGGGGGCTGTTACCTCGGCCTACGATCTGCGGCCGGCGGCGAAGGAGCAGGTGCAGAGCCTGGGCGGGCGCTTCGTCGAATTGCCGATCGAGGCCAAGGACGCCCAGGACGAGCGCGGATACGGCAAAGCGCAGGATGAGAGCTTCTACCAGCGCCAGCGCGAATTGCTGGGGCGCGTGATTGCCGAGAGCGACGTGGTGATCGCCGCCGCCGTGGTGCCGGGCAAGAAGCCGCCGGTGCTGGTGACGCGGGAGCAGGTGGCCGGCATGGCGCCCGGCTCGGTGATCGTGGACCTGGCGGCGGAGCGCGGCGGCAACTGCGAGCTGACGCGGCCGGGCGAAACGATCGTGGAGAGCGGTGTCACCGTGATCGGCACCATCAACCTGGCGAGCCGCGTCCCCTACCACGCCAGCCAGATGTACGCGCGCAACGTCTCGGCCTTCCTCCTCCACTTGTTCAAGGATGGGAAGCTCCAACTTAACCTGACGGACGAGATCGTCCGCGACACGCTGCTGACGCGGGGCGGCGAGGTGGTGAACGCGCGGGTGCGGGAGTTCTTTGGGCTGCCGGCGCTCGTACACAGTGGCTAGTGGCGAGTGACGAGTGAAGAGTAATGAGTGGTGAGTGGCAGTGAGTGGCAAGCGCTTTGGCGGCTTGTCATTCTGAGCGGAGCGCAGCGAAGCGAAGAATCTCTCTTCGTGGTGGGCCTCGAAGGGAAGAGGGATTCTTCGCTGGCGCTCAGAATGACATGCGAACGGGCCTGTGGCGTACACATTGCGGCCACAAGAAGGAGCGCCATGAAAGAAGAGAATGTCCCGCTCGACGCGTTACGGATGGAAGAAGGAGCTGAGGAACTTCTAAAGTCGCCGGCGGTGCAGCCGTATATTCGACTTGCTCAAGCCGTAGCGGCCGGGGGAGACCCGGAAGCAGCCGCGAAGGAACTTTCCGAGCTGCCTCTTGAGCAGCGATACTTGTGGCGAGTCGCCTCCGCCCTGGAATTGGCATTCGCGGATTTCGACAGTTCGAGCATCAGAGCCGACTTAGAGACTCTCTCGCCCGAAGCTCTTGAGAAAGTCGCCAGCCTTGTTCATCCGCGGCCCTTGCAATTCTGCCTCTTCCTGGCCGCGCTTTTCGGCGTGGAAGCGATGGAGAAGGTCATGACCCAAGCTATCAGGTTGGGGAAGGAATGCAGCCAACCAGATGAGGCCTCAGAGGAGGAACCGTGGGAATCCTGACCAACGAAAAAGATGTTGCCGCTACGCTCGCTAGGTACGACAAGACATGCGTGCATTACAACCTCATCGCGGAGGGCGTTTACCGCGCCAGACACGAAGAATTTCAAGATAACCCTTTTGACGAGGGCTTTGTGCCGTACGTTGTCGCCGGCCTCGTAGGATTCGACATAGGGCGTAAGATGGGTGTCGCCGAGGACAGGTACACTGTATTTGCTTCAAAGCTCCACGCAAAGATGGCATCCCTAGAGAACTGCCTAAAGGGAATATCGAGCTACTCTATAGAAACGTGCCCTCTGCCCTCCGTCTCAGAGCAGATCGGTAAAGCCTACGATTCTCTTCTCGACATTTGGACTAAACGACAGGAAGTTCACGTGGGGGCGACGAAGATTCTCCACTGGCTAGCACCCGAACTGTTCATCATGATCGACAGCAAAGTCGCAAGCGCTTTTCGGGTTGAGTACCCCACAGCGTTTAAGGAGCCAACACAACCTGGATACTCTGCCAAAAAATACGTGAAGTGCCTGGAACTCGCACAGAGGGAGATCCAGGAATTTGATGGGAGATTCGGCTCGGGTGCCTTTCGCGACCTACAACACGGCACCCCGCTTGCGCGAATCTTCGACAAGGTGGCTTTCGTAGTGGGCGGGGAGGCAGCGCGAGCGGGTCCTTCTTCTGCGAACCCCGAATCCCGAACCCCGGTTGTTTGCAACGCTAGGAGGAGAAAGTGAATTCAGATCTGATTAACAACCTCTACGTTTTCGTGCTCGCGGGCTTCATCGGATTCGAGGTGATCCGGCGCGTCTCGCCCTTGCTGCACACGCCCCTGATGTCGCTCACCAACGCCCTGGACGCCATCGCCGTGGTGGGCGCCATCGTCCTGGTGGGTGAGAATTCTGGCGTGCCCGGGGCGAAGTCGAAGCTCGCGACCATCCTCGGAACCCTCGCTATTATTGCCGCTACCAGCAATGTGGTGGGCGGCTTTCTCATTACCGACCGCATGTTGAAAATGTTCAAGGTTAGCAATCCCAAAAAGCCCTAAAGCCATACGACAATGACCCAACCATTCGCCACCCAAACCGTCATCGAGGTCACCTACCTCGTCGCCTCCGTACTGTTCATCCTCTCGCTGAAGTGGCTCAGCGCGCCCACCACGGCGCGCCGCGGAGTGCGGGCCGGAGAGTTGGGCATGCTTCTGGCTATTGCCGGCACGTTGCTCAACCGCGGTATCGTTGACTATAAGTGGATCGCCATCGCCCTGGTGCTGGGCTCGATCATCGGCGTGCCGCTGGGCATGGTCCACATGACGGCCGTCCCACAGCGGACGGCGCTGAGCCACGCTTTCGGCGCCTTCTGCGTCACCCTGGTGGGCACGGCGGAGTTTTATCTCCGCACGCCGGAAGTGCCCCGCTTCACGATGGCCGTGCTTTCCATGGAGGTGATCCTCGGCTCGCTCACCTTCACCGGCAGTCTGATGGCCGCCGGCAAGCTCCAGGAAGTGCTGCCGCAGCGGCCCATTACCTACAAGGGGCAAAATTTCGTCAACCTGTCGCTGCTGGCGGTTGCGGTAGGCATCGCGGTCTACCTGGTGGTCCATCCCGCCGCCAGTCAGTTGTTCCCTGTCATGCTCATCATCGGGCTGATGTTCGGAGTGATGATGATCGTGCCCATCGGCGGGGCCGACATGCCCACGGTGATCTCGCTGCTGAACTCCTACGCCGGCCTTTCAGCGGCGGCGATGGGCTTCGTGCTGGACAGCAAGCTGTTGATCATTGCCGGCGCGCTCGACGGCTCCTCCGGGTTCATCCTCTCGGTGATCATGTCGAAGGCGATGAATCGGTCGTTTACCAACGTCTTGTTCGGAGCGTTCGGCCAGGTGCAGGCGTCGGCCGCCGCTGGCCACGAAGCCCGGACCGTCCGCACCGCCACGGCGGAGGAGGCTGCCGCCATTCTGGGAGCGGCCAACACGGTGGTGATCGTGCCGGGCTACGGCATGGCGGTGGCGCAGGCCCAGCACAAGGTGCGCGAACTGTTCGACGCGCTCACCAAGCGCGGCGTCGACGTGAAGTTCGCCATCCATCCGGTGGCGGGCCGCATGCCCGGACACATGAACGTGCTGCTGGCGGAGGCCGACATTCCTTACGACCGGCTGCTGGATATGGACACCATCAACCCTGAGTTTCCGCAGGTGGATGTGGCGCTGATCATTGGCGCCAACGACGTCACCAACCCCGCGGCGCGCAGCGATCCGTCGAGCCCGATTTACGGCATGCCCATCCTGGACGTGGATAAAGCGCGAACGGTGATGGTGATCAAGCGCAGCATGAGCCCCGGCTTCGCAGGCATCGACAACGATCTCTATTATCTCGACAAGACGTTGATGCTCTTCGGCGATGCCAAGGCTTTCGTCGGCAACATCGTGCGCGAGCTGACGGGAGGGTCGCACTAGGGACTAGGGGCTGGGGACCAGGGAAGAAACGATGAACGATGAATGATGAATGATGAACAAGAAACAAGGCAGCCGACCGTCTTCTTCTTTGTTCAGCATTCATCATTCAGCATTCATCATTCTCTTCCCTAGTCGCTTCGTAAGCATGCCGGAGAGGTACATCCTCGCGATCGACCTCGGCACCTCGGCGCTGAAGGTGGCGCTGGTGAGCCTCGACGGCGAGATCGTGGCGTCGGCAACCGAACCGATGCGCGTCACGCTGCTCGCGGGAGGGGGCGCAGAACAGGATCCGGACGAATGGTGGAATGCCATCGTGCGGACTTCGCGGTCGGTACTCGCGAAAAACCCCGAACTCGCCGGCGACGTGGTGGCGGTGTCGTCGAGTGCGCAGTGGTCAGGAACGGTGGCCGTCGACCGCGACGGGAACCATGTGGCGCCGGCGGTGATCTGGATGGACTCGCGCGGCGGGCCCTACGTGAAGCGAATCACCGGAGGCTGGATCGAAATCGAAGGCTACGGCCTCACCCGGCTCTGGAGGTGGGTGCGGCTCACCGGCGGCGCCCCCGGCCACGCGGGCAAGGATCCCATCGCCCACATTCTCTTCCTCAAGCACGAGCGCCCCGAAATTTACGCTCGCACCTACAAGTTTCTCGAGCCCAAGGACTATCTCAACCTGCGCCTGACCGGCCGCTTCGCCGCCTCATACGATTCCATCATCCTGCATTGGGTGACCGACAATCGCAACCTCTCCCGGATTGCTTACGACGACAGCCTGCTGAAGCTGGCTGGTATCGAGCGCGACAAGTTGCCCGACCTCCGGCGCGCCGTCGACGTGCTGGGTCCCATCAAGCCTGAGGTGGCTCGCGAGTTGGGATTGAGTGAGAGTGTTCAGGTGGTGGTGGGGACCGCCGACGTGCAAGCCGCAACCCTCGGGGCGGGCGCGGTCCGCTATTTCGACCCGCACCTTTACATCGGGACATCGTCGTTCCTGATCTGCCATGTGCCTTACAAGAAGACCGACCTTTTTCACAACATGGCGTCCCTTCCCTCGCCGATTCCCGACCGGTATTTCGTCGCCAACGAGCAGGAGTCCGCGGGGATCTGCCTCACTTTCCTGCGCGACAACGTGTTCTTCCCGCAGGATGGGTTAGCCGCTGGTTCCAAGCCGCCGAACGCGTATCAGCTTTTCGATCGCATCGCAGAGGGCGTTCCCGCCGGCAGCGACAAGTTGATCTTCACCCCCTGGCTCTACGGCGAGCGAACACCGGTGGAGGACCGCACGGTGCGCAGCGGGTTCTTTAACCAATCGCTGCGGACCACGCGCGCCCACTTGGTCCGCGCAGTGTTGGAAGGCGTCGCCTACAATTCACGCTGGCTGCTGGGCGCGGTGGAGAATTTCGTCAAGCGCCGCCTCGACTCCATCCGCATGATCGGCGGCGGCGCCCAGTCAGACCTCTGGTGCCAGATTCACGCTGACGTTCTGGGGCGTACGATTCGGCAAGTGAAAGATCCCGTGCAGGCCAACGCCCGGGGCGCGGCCTTCCTCGCCTCCGTGGCGCTGGGTCATCTCACTTTCGCCGATATCCCGTCGCGCGTCCAGATCGCGAACATCTACGAGCCAGACCCGTCCCATCGCCGGATCTATGACGAGCTTTTTGGAGAGTTCGTGAACATTTACAAACGGAATAAGGCGATCTATGCGCGGCTGAACGGAGGTTATTGATTGGGTTCTGTTGTATGGAGTGCGGCAGCTTGCTGCCGCTTTCTACCGCAGCAGCGTTGCGACTAGCGGCGAGAACAAAGCGGCAGCAAGCTGCCGCACTCCACACGTCAAATCAGGACACGACCCGACACTTCCGACTCTTGTCATCTTGCGGGAGACGGTGAGATAATCGTGGCCTAGGAAGATCCTATGCAGGTCCGAACTGCGATCACTTGGGAAGAGTTTCTGGCCGCTGGCGAAGAAGATCAGCGGTGGGAGTGGGTCGACGGCGAGGTTGAGTTCATGTCCCCCGCCATTCTTAGGCACGAACAGTTCATCATTTTGCTCTCCGGCGGCTGGCCGGGTTTTGCCGCGCGCACCGCCAATGGACTTCTTTTGGCTCCAACGCGGTTTTCACCATGAAGTCGAGGAATTGGCGGATGCCTGACGCCTCGCTAGTCCGTCGGGAGCGCCTGGGAGGGGAGATTCCCCTCAAGGCTGACTTCCCGCCGGACGTGGCTTTCGAGATTCTTTCCCCGAGCGATAGTGCGAGCCAGATTCAGAGGAAGCGCCTCGACTACCAGCAGAGTGGCGTCATCCAGGTCTGGTTCGACTTGGAGAGGCGGCTGGTGGAACTGATCTACCCTGACCGGCCACTGCAATACTATCGGGGAGATCAGGTCCTGACGATTCAAACCGTCCCAAGCTTTTCTTTGGACCTGAAGGATCTGTTCCGGGTCTGACGCGTTGTCGAAAAGCCGAGCGGCAGGGAGGGGCGGGCGCAAGCCCGAATCCGAATGGTCTTCCGACGTGGCTGAAGGGTGGTTAGATTGAGAGCCTACTTATGTACAGTACAACTTTTGCCCTGGCACTGCCGGAGGGGCGTGATGGGCTTGAAGAGTTTTGTGATGGAGCGGCTTAGCCGGGTGGACCCGCGCATTAGGGCCGCCGCGGAGAAGTCGCTCAAGAGCATCCCGTTCGTGGACGCCAAGGTCCAGCAGGAGTACGAAAAGCTTATCGCGGAAATGGAGCCGGCGGCGAAACCGTACCAGAACGACTTCCCATCCTGCTCGGAGATTCCGAGGGCCGGTCGCTCGCGCGAAGACGTGATCCGCGAGATGGAAGCTCTCCAGGAGCGCGAGCAGGCCCGGTGGAAGGACGGATTTGTTTCCGGCGGTGTCTATCACGGCGACGAGGGCCACATCGACTTCCTCAACCGCGTGTATGCGATCAACTCGCAGAGCAATCCCCTGCACTCGGATTTGTGGCCGAGCACGACGAAGTTCGAAGCGGAAATCGTGGCCATGACCGCGAACTTGCTGGGAGCTACACTGGAGAACGATGTCTGCGGTACCGTGACCTCGGGTGGCACCGAGAGCATTCTGCTGGCGGTGAAGACGCATCGTGACTGGGCGCGAGACACGAAAGGCATCACGTCGCCGGAGATGATCGCACCGGCCACTGCCCACGCCGCGTTCGACAAGGCGGCGCAGTACTTCAACATCAGATTGCTGCGCATTCCCGCCACCGCGGACTGCCGAGCGGACGTTGACGCCACGCGCCGGGCGATCACTCGCAACACCATCCTGCTCGTGGGCTCGGCACCGACGTTCCCGCACGGCGCCATCGACCCGATTCGCGAGTTGTCGGAACTGGCCCGCCAGCACGGCCTCGGCTTCCACACCGATGCGTGCCTCGGAGGCTTCGTGCTGCCGTGGGCGGAGAAGCTGGGATACGCGGTGGCGGGGTTCGACTTCCGGCTGCCCGGCGTCACCTCGATGTCCGCCGATACCCACAAGTACGGTTACGCGGCCAAGGGCACGTCGGTGGTCCTCTATCGCGGGCAGGACTTGCGACACTATCAGTATTACACCGCCACGGAGTGGCCGGGCGGCCTCTACTTTTCGCCGACGTTTGCCGGCAGTCGTCCCGGGGCGCTGAGCGCGGCGTGCTGGGCGGCGCTGGTCACCATCGGCGAGCAGGGGTATCTGGACGCGACGCGTCGCATCCTGGAGACAGCGGCGGAGATCAAGAAGGGCTTAGCAGAAATTCCCGACTTGCGAATCCTGGGTGACCCGCTGTGGATCATCTCCTTCGCCTCGGACACGCTCGACATCTACAAGGTGCTCGACTTCATGAGCAAGCGCCACTGGAGCCTGAGTGGCTTGCACAAACCGTCGGCGGTTCACCTCAGCGTGACGCTGCGTCATACCCAACCCGGAGTGGCCCGGCGGTTTATTGACGACCTGAAAGCGGCGGTGGATCACGTCCGGAGCCACCCGGACGAAAAAGGAGGGATGGCTCCCGTCTATGGGATGGCCGCCACCATTCCATTGCGCGGGATGGTCAGCGACCTGCTGAAGCGGTACATGGATCTGCTGTACCGGGTGTGATCGACTAGCTGTCAGCCGTCAGCCATCAGCCATCAGCCGTCAGCAAGCGCAACGTTGTAAATCTTCTTGTTGAGCTGAGGGCTGAAAGCTAAGGCCTGATGCCTGATTAATGCCGATGGTGATACACTTCCCACCCCTTGTAATTGGCCAACGCTTCGGCGATCGCGGCCCCGTACCGGCTGCGGTTGACGGCGACGTGGTGCTCGTAGCCGTTCTTGCACACGTACTGTAGCAGCTTCTGCAAGCCCCCGATCTTCACCACCCCGTAGCCGCCGAAGCTCTGCGGCCGGTCGTCGGTGGTCTCGCCCTCACCTACGTATGCCCGCATCTGCCCGTGCAGGTCGTCGGTGGAAGCCCGGCAAAAGGTGATAGGCCCGCTCTTCAGCTTGCCTACCACCGTGCCAAACGTGTTCTCCTTGCCCACTGACCCGGCGATGATTTCCTGAAAGTCCATCTTGAAGTCTTCGAAGAACTCCTTGGGCAGGTTCGAGCAGTGGAAGATCACCGCCTTGTCCGGATCCTCGCCGTAGTTGTTGTTCCAGTCGACGATGGCGCTCGGCGTCCCCGACGCCAGTTGCAGGATGTACATGCCGATCATGCCGATCATGTCCGTCTCGCAGGCGCTGGGCAGCAGCGTGTTCGACATCATGCTCATCAGCGTGCAGGGCACCACCCCGAAAAACTCCTCCATCGACGTCCAGCACTGCACCGACGAGCCCGCCAGTTCGTTGGCCTGCATCCACTCGTCCACAACCACGCCAAACTTCGCCATCTTGATCAGCGAGGCTGGAGGCACCCCGCGGGTCGAAACATAAGCGTCGATATGCTCCAGCTTCGCCTTCACCTTCGGGTCATCGTCAGCCATCCGGTCGACGCGCCCGAACACCTCCGAGAGGTCCAGCGTCTCCACCGAGATGCCGTGCCGCTCCATCAGCTTCTCGCTGAAGCGCACGGTGTTGAAGGCGGCGGGCCGCGCCCCCAGCACTCCCACCCGCACGCGCCGCAGTCCTTTCACTACGCGGCAGGTGGCGGCAAACGATTTCAGGTCCGCCTGGAAAGCCTCGGAGGAGGGCGCCACCGTGTGGTTCGCGGTGAGCGAGTAACGGATGCCGTACTGCCACAGGTTGTTGCACACCGAAATCTTGCCGCAGAAGCTGTCGCGCCGCTTGCCCATCAGCATCTTGTCGGGCTCGTCGGGAAAAGCGTGTACCAGCACCGGGACGTCCAGCCCCGACATGCGGATGGTGTTGGCCACACCGCGCTCGTCGCCGAAGTTGGGCAGGCTAACCAAAATGCCGTCGATCTCGTCGCGGTGCTGCGCGAAAAGGTCGGCGCATCGGCGCGCGTCCTGCAGGGTTTCCACCGCGCCGAACTTGGTTTCCTCGGGGGTCAGACACACCGTCTGGTAGCCTTGCTGCTCCAGTTGGCGCAGGATTTCAACCCGGCCGTCGCGCGCCAGCACGGCGGGGAAAAAACCACGATCGCCGATGATCACTCCAAAACAGGCTGTGGCCATGGAAATTCCTCCCATCACTACATCGCTGGCATTGCTCCCAAGCCAGCGACACTAACCTGTCGTCACGGCTAGCACGGTATACGATCGGGCCGGGACTTGCAAACTCATGCGGGCCGCCACCTTGGGCGATTCCAGGGTTTGCGGCGTCACGCGTCGAGGTGCATCGAAGGTGTTAGCAGCTTTCAGGTCGGACCCGGTCAGGACCGCACAAGCCGTGACCTTGGTGGGCTCGATCCCGTTCCAGACCACCTCCAGGTCGCGCGGCTTCTCGAGATCGCGGTTCAGAATAAACAAGGTGGCACTCTTGTTGGTGGCGTCCAAGGTGCCCGCGATGTCGAGGTAACCGACGTCGCCCAACCCAGTCATGGCGACCCCGCCCGCCTCGATAGGCCGGCCGAGACTAGGAATTGGGTAAGTCGGTCCTTCGGGAGACAGGCTCAAGGCGGCGCCGCTCGCGTGCTGAAGCGCCCAGGCGTACGGATAGTAGATCGTCTGCCGCAACACCGACGTGTCGTTGGTCATGAGCGGTGCGATTACGTTTACCAATTGGGCCAGGCACGCCAGCCGGACGCGATCCGAATGCCGCAGCAACGAATTGATCAACCCACCCACTAGCAGTGCATCCTCCAGGTTATAGACTTCCTCCAGCAGGTGAGGTGCTTCCGTACGGTGGCCATTCGCCGCGTCGCCGCTGCGGGCGCGGTACCAGACATTCCACTCATCGAAGGAAAGCCAGAGCTGCTTGCGTGAACGCTTTTGGCCCCGCACCAGGTCGCTCACGTCCACGATGTCCTGGATCTGCCGGTCCATGGCCAGGTTCAAGGCAAGGTACTTGGAGCTGTCGCCCCCGGTCTCTTCGGCATTGCCGAAATAGCGATGCAGCGAAATTCCGTCCACCTCGTTGTAGCACTCGTCCAGCACCTCGCGGTCCCACTGCAGATAGGTGGGCATGAACGGCCCGCTCGATCCGCAGGCGATGAGCTTCAGCGAAGGGTCGATCACCCGCATCTGCCGGGCCGCATCGGCGGCCTTGCGTCCGTAGTCCACGGCCGACATGTGCCCGATTTGCCAGGGGCCGTCCATTTCGTTTCCGAGGCACCAATACTTCACATTGTGAGGAGCCCGGTAGCCGTGCTGCTGCCGCAGGTCGCTCCAGCGCGTGCCCCCGTCCACGTTACAGTATTCCACCAGGGCCACGGCCATTTCCACCGTGCCAGTGCCGAAGTTGAGTCCCAGCAGCGGCTCGGTCCCGACCTCGTGCGCCCAGGTGATGAAATCGTTGGTGCCAAACTGGTTGGTCTCTAGCGTATTCCACGCCCGATCCAGGACGCGCGGCCGGTCCTTCTTCGGTCCCACGCCGTCCAGCCAGTGGTAACCGGAGACGAAGTTGCCCCCGGGATAGCGAATAATGGGCACACCCAATTCTTTGATTTCCTGCTTCACGTCGGTGCGGAAACCGTCGGCGTCGGCAAGCTTCGATCCCGGCTCGTAGACGCCCTGATAAATAGCCCGGCCGAGATGCTCCAAGAAAGAGCCGAAAAGCCGGCGGTCTAGCGGAATGAGGGTCCGAGTGGGGTCGATCACCACCCGTGTGGGAGCGAGGGCGCTATCCTGGGCGCGGCCGATCCACGGCGCGCCGGCAAAGGCGGCGGCACCCACCGCGGCATGGGTCAGAAACTGTCTTCGGGCAAGTTTGGACATCTTCATTCCCCTTCTTTGCCACGGTCGGGTGGCCAGGAACCAATAAGAAGATCGCGGACGGTGCGCTTAACGGACCGGGCAGCCGCAAACCTATCAGCCCATGAGGTTGCCGTTGTGCTTAATCGCTTAAGCCTTCTCAGAAGTACAACCCTATACTACTCCTCGAAATTTCGTCAAGCGGGTTCTCTTAGATTCGGAATCCCCAACTACCGGAGCTTCGATATCAAAGCGGCACCAGGTCGTCGCCGATTGCACACGCGCCCACTTTTTTCAGGACCAGAGGGAGATCATCCTGGGCGGCGACGAAAGAATGCTCCGCTCAACTCGGAAGGCCGGGGCTTCAGCCCCGCCACCGGGCGCCCAACATTTTCAGGAAGTCATCTTGAGGGCGGGTACGGCTGGGCTGAAGCCCCCCGACGCCCGAAAGCCGATTCTTTCACCCGCCTGCTAAAGCCGCGCGCACGCGTCGAACCCGACGAACTCTCCGATCCGTTCCATCGTCACGTCAGCCGGAGGATACTTCGCGATCGCCTGCTCGTCGTGCGCGTAGTGTCCCTGCCGCACGAAGACGGTGGTGACGCACGACTGCCAAACGTCCTTGATGGCGGTCAAGATACGCAGCTTATCGTCCACCACCACGTAGTGTTCCGCGGGATAGAGCTCCTCGATGTGACCCAGCTCCTGCTCCTTATGGATGTAAATCAGCACCTTGCCCTGGAACACCTCATAAAGGCCCGAGCGGTACACCTTGTGCGGCTGGAACACCACGTCGCCGTCGGAGAGGATCACCGCCGGGCCCGTTTGCTGTGCGTGCTCCACCGCGTCGATGGAGCCCGGGAAGAGGCGGTTGGCGAAGGGATAGCTGATGAGGAAGTAAGAGACCTCCAGCAGGCGAGCGTCGTGCGGGTACTGGAGGCGATAGCGCTGGAGCGCCCCCAGGTAATCCGCGTAGCCTAGCTCAGTACGTAGCTCCTCGAACGCCTCCCAATAATGCCGGGCCCGGCCCGGTCCCATTTCGGTCTCCAGGTGGCGCTTGAGGTCGGCCGTGACCCGGTCATTATCGAGCAGCGTATTGTCGACGTCGAACAGGAAGACGATTTTCGCGTCCGGCATGTTCACAGCCCTCAGCTTTCAGCCATCCGCTCTCAGCAAGCGTCCGCTTTTCTTGCTGACTGCTGATAGCTGACGGCTGATGGCTTCGGATGCGGCCCCACTCCGCCACCGTATGTAGATCAGGCCACGGTGACCTCGGGGCTGAGATAGACGTCCTGAATGGCGTTGAGCAGCGCGATCCCATCCTGGCGCGGACGCTGGAACGCCTTGCGCCCGGAGATGAGGCCCATGCCGCCGGCGCGCTTGTTGATCACCGCCGTGGCTACGGCGTCGGAGAAGTCGTTGGCGCCGGAAGCGCCGCCGCTGTTGATGAGCCCGATGCGGCCCATGTAGCAGCTCGCCACCTGGTAACGGCAAAGGTCGATCGGATGGTCGCTGGTCAGCTCGCTGTAAATGCGCTTGTCGAACTTGCCGTAACTCACACCGCCCGTGTTCAGAGCCAGGTAGCCCCCGTTGTTCTCCGGCAGTTTCTGCTTGATGATGTCCGCCTGGATGGTGACGCCAAGGTGGTTGGCCTGGCCGGTGAGGTCGGCGGAGACGCTGTAATCCTTGCCCTTCTTGAAGGCGTCGTTGCGCAGGTAGCACCAGAGCACGGTGGCCAGCCCCAATTCGTGCGCGAGGGCGAAGGCCTGGCTGATTTCCACAATCTGCCGCGAACTTTCCTCGGAGCCGAAATAGATGGTGGCGCCGACGGCGGCCGCGCCCATATCCAGCGCCTGCTTCACGGTGCCAAACAGCACCTGATCGAACCGGTTGGGATAGGTCAGCAGTTCGTTGTGGTTGATCTTGACGATGAAGGGAATCTTATGCGCGTATTGGCGCGCCACCGATCCCAGCACGCCGAAGGTGGAAGCCACCGCGTTGCATCCGCCCTCCAACGCCAGCTTCACGATGTTCTCGCCGTCGAAGTAATCGGGATTCTTGGCGAAGCTGGCGCCGGCCGAGTGCTCGATGCCCTGATCGACCGGCAGAATCGAGAGATAGCCAGTGCCGCCGAGGCGGCCTTGATTGAAGATGCGCTGCAGGTTCACCAACACCCGGTTGTTGCGATCCGTCACCGCGTACAGCCGGTCCACGCTGTCGGGTCCGGGCAAGTGCAGGCGCTCTTTGGATATTTTGGGTGAACTGAAACCGAGCAGGTACTCGGCCTTGTCGCCAAGGTACTGCTCAACGCTCGACATCGTCGTCATAGTTGCCATTATTCATGCCTCCTGTTTCTTTGATGGACGGTTGCCGCCTCCCGGTTCCTTAACAAAGGACTCAGAAATCAGTAGTGAAGAGTGAACAGTGAATCGAAGGCCGTCTGCAATTCACAATTCACAATTCTGGCTTCAGCACTGGCGCCGTCAAGGCCACCCGAATAGTATACGACTTACCAACCCGGTTGGAAACTGCCATACGACTATGACTATCTTCTCGCAGCGCCTTGGTACCCGGAAAGAGCGATGCGGTGTGGCCGTCCGGCCCCATCCCTAGCAGGACTAGGTCGAAGCGTGGGAACTCGCCGTTGTTCAGCCTGAAGAAGTCACTGAGACTCGTGCATATTCGTCGGCCGCCCGCGCCACATCTTCGTCCTCTCCTTTGATGCGGAAGACGTGGCCGGCGGGCGCAGGCACCCGGGAGAGCAGGGTTTCATTCGCCATGTGAAGTTGCTCTTCGGGTGATCGGGTGGAACATGGCCCTCGTCGCCGCAGAAGAAACAAGCGTTCTCCCACGGCGCCTGCTCGCGCCGGGCCGGGTTGGTGGCCAGCAGGAAATAGAGGCCCCGAGGCACGGAGCCGCCGGAAAGCGCCACCGTGAACCGTCCTTTGGCTGTGTCAGTCCCCCCATTTAACGCTATTGATTGCCCTCCGCCGTCGAGATCACCCAGTTCAAGAGATAGAGGCGGAGTTTGTCGGGGTGGGCATCGCGATATGCCAGATAGTCCTTGACGATCCCCTCGTCGGAACGCGCGAAGAGCACATACGGCTCCAGCAAACCCTGGTTGTGCAGTTCCACCAGCGTGAGCAGGGCTGGATCGATCTTATGGTGCTTCTTCTCATTCCTGGCCGCCATCACCGACTCCGCAACGCTCTGGAGGGCATCCACTTCTTCGGCCAAAGTGTGCCGGTAGGTGGTCGCGTTGGGGAATTCCTTCTTGAACTTCTCGGTGCGCCACAAAGAGCGGGTCTTGGCGTAGGCCATCCAAACCTGGTCGCCGTTCTTCTTGTCGAGCGACTTAGGATCGATCTTAATGTTGATTTTGCCGTCCCCTTCTGCGTTCACCGAGGCAGGAAGTTCGATCTTAGGCTGCTCGAGCGTCGCGCGGGTGGCTTTCGCCCACTGCTGGAGGCCGACCCAGGACGTCCGCAGGTAGGGCTCGGCAACGATCGCATCCATGAACTTGGCCTTTGCTTCCTCGGTCCTGCCTTCTTTTAACAAGGCGTCGCCCAGGCTCTCCAGCACCACGGTATCGGTGGGACGGACGGCGGCCACCTTTTCGAGCAAGGGCAGGGCCTTCGCCTGATTCCCTTGCTTGCATAGTTCCAGGGCGCGATTGCGCAGACCGGCGTCGTCCTCGGCAGGCGCCTGGGCGAGCAGCGGCGTCGCGGCAAAAAGCGCGTACGCCAGCAGCGTCAGCCAACCGCCCTTTAGAGTTGCGGCCACAGTGTGCCCCGTGATTCTTCTTGAAAAGGTCCTTGCCAACTCTTTCACACCCTCCTTTCTTGGATGCCTTCGGCAGGAGTAGCGTATGGCGTCCGATTCCGATGCGCGGCGCCGCCTCTCACTCCAACCCTCATAGTATATTATCATCAGGACGGACATGCCACTGCGCACGCGTCGAGAAGAAAGAATCCACAGATTTCGCAGATTTACACAGATCATGAAAAGGAGAATCGGAATTGGAGGAGGGCCGGTCTTGCTTTCTGACTTTCTTACTTTCGACTCTTCCTTTTCGTAATCTGTGTACAATCTGCGAAATCTGTGGATTCGTCGGCTTTTGCTTTCGACTTTCGACTCTCTTCGCAGTATCTTAGCTCCCGGAGGAAATCACCGTGTCCAGAAGTGGCGACGCTCAAGTTTCTCTAAGACGGGCCGCCAAGCCTTCTCTCTATTATGCGGCGCCCGTCTTCCTCGCCTTCCTGGCCATGGGCTTCGGTGACGCGACGGGACCCTTTGTCAGCCTGGGCAAGCAACAGTTCGTCCTTTCCAACTTCGCCGCGCAGTTGATCGCGTTCACAGGCTTCGTCATGTTCGGCCTGCTTTCCGTGCCCATGGGCATCTTCCAGGACCGGCGCGGCAAGAAGTTCGTCCTGATGCTGGGATTGAGCATCATGCTGGCCGGCGTCCTGATTCCCACGGTTTTTGGCTTCTCCACGTTTCCGCTGTTCCTACTGACGGTTCTGCTTTTGGGGGCCGGGGCGACGACGCTTCAGGTGGCAGGGAATCCGCTGATGCGCGACGTCTCCGACGAAGGAAAGTACTCGCGAAATCTCTCCTTGGCCCAATTCGTGAAGGCGATCGGATCGTTTTCGGGACCGATGATCCCGTGGGTCGCCGCCCGCGCCTTCGGTCTGAGTTGGCGGGTGATCTTCCCCGTCTACAGCGCGGCGATTTTCCTGACCCTGCTGGCAAACGCAAACTTGCGCGTCCCCAGCGCCGCGAGGGGGGGGCCCGGAACCGCCACCTTTCGCTCCTGCCTGGCATTGTTGAAGAACGGTTACGTAGCTATGATGGTCCTGGCCATTTTCCTTTACGTGGGAGCGGAGGTCTGCATCAGTTCCGGGATCCCGGTACTGCTGAAAGACCGGTTCAACCTCGACATTACCCGGAACGGGTTGCTCGGCACCATGCTGTTTTTCGCTGCTCTCACGCTCGGCCGCTTCTCGGGCGGCGTGGTCTTGAACTGGATCAAGCCGCGAACGTTTTTCCTCATCACCTCCGTGGTCTCTATCTTGGGCTTGATGGGACTCTTCGTCCCCATGGAAGCGGCCGTCGTCGTCAGCTTCTTCCTGGTGGGGCTGGGATTTGCCAATATTTTCCCGCTCGTCTTCTCAATCACTATCGACCGCATGCCCGAACACTCGAATACCCTCTCGGGCCTCATGGTCACGGCGATAGTGGGCGCGGCTTTTCTGCCGCCGGCGATGGGTCTGCTCGCGGACACGGTGCACTCGGTACGGCTCGGTTTCCTGGTGCCGCTGGCGGCCATTCTCTACATCACGTGGGTGGCAGTCGCGAATCTCAAGAGCACTCCCGCGGTTCATAAGGTATGAATTCATTGCAAGAGCGCTTCCAACACAGAGACACCGAGGCATAGAGAAGAATGGGAAGCATCGGCAAAGAAAGACGGCCTTCATTCTGACACTCTCTCTTCTCTGTGTCTCCGTGCCTCCGTGTTGAATTCTTCACAGATTCGCGGGCGGTGAAGTACATTATGGAAACCAGCGAAGACAAACGCATCGTGATGACCCTGGACGCGGGAGGCACAGGACTGAAGTTCTCGGCCATCCGCGGCAATCAACTGCTGGTGGGCCCGACGTCGCTTCCATCGGAAGCCGACAATCTCGACCGCTGCCTGCGCAACATGGTGGACGGCTTTGAAGCCGTGAGGAGCCTGCTGCCCGAGCCACCGGCGGCGATCAGCTTCGCGTTCCCCGGGCCCGCCGACTATCCCGCCGGCATCGTCAGCAACATTGGGAACCTCCCGGCGTTTCGGGGCGGCGTCGCCCTGGGACCCTTCCTGGAAGCGAAGTTCGGCATCCCGGTGTTCATCAACAATGACGGCGATCTGTTCGCTTACGGGGAGGCCATCGCGGGGCTCCTGCCGTATGTGAATCAATTGCTTCACCAGGCAGGCAGCCCCAAACGGTATCGCAACCTTTTCGGCCTCACGCTCGGGACAGGGCTGGGCGGTGGGATCGTGCGCGACGGCGAATTGCTGATGGGCGACAACTCGAACGCGGGTGAGGCCTGGTTGCTGCGGAACATACTCGACCCCACCATCAACGCCGAGGAAGGTGCCTCGATTCGTGCCGTGCGGCGCGCGTATGCCGGCGAATGCGGCATCCCGCTGGAACAGGCCCCCGAGCCCAAGGTGATTTTCGACATCGGCATGGGTTCCGCGGCGGGTAACCGGGAGGCGGCCATCGAGGCGTTCCGCCGGCTGGGCGAGGTGGCCGGCGACGTGCTCGCGCAAGCGCTCACCTTGGTGGATGGCCTGGTGGTGATCGGCGGCGGCATTGCAGGAGCGTGGCCACTGTTCCTTCCTCCTCTGGTCGCCGCCATGAACTCGACCTTCCCGGGGACCAGCGGGAGGCGCCGGTTGGTGCAGCGGGCGTTCAACCTGGAGGTGCCGGAGGAACGTGATACTTTCCTGCGCGGTGAAGTCCGCGAGATCACCGTGCCGGGCTCGACGCGCAAGATTCAGTACGACCCCATGCAGCGCACGGCCGTGGGACTCTCCCGTCTGGGAACGAGTGAGGCCGTGGCGATCGGGGCTTGTGCCTTTGCCTTGCGCCGACTGCGGGGAGAGAATTGACGATTGCAGATTGACGATTGACGATTGGAAGAAGAGGAAGCAAGCCACCTGCCTCGCCAGTCGGAATTTCGAATTTCGGATATTTTGGATATTTTGAATATCTTGGATTGAAAGCCAAGAGCTGACAAAATCAGGTCTTGGTCTTCAATCCAAAATCCAAAATCCAAAATTTCCGACAGCGGGAATGACAGCTATGATCACAACCCATGAACTCGCTAAAATGATCGACCACTCGCTGCTGCATCCGACGATGACGGACGCGCAGATCGCCGACGGCTGCCGGCTGGCCCGGCGTTACGATGTGGCCACGGCCTGCGTCAAACCCTACGCCATCGCCTTGGCACGGGAGGTCCTCGCCGGCTCGAATGTCGGCGTGTGCCCGGTGATCGCTTTCCCACACGGCAACAGTTCCACCGTCATCAAGGTGCAGGAGGCGGTGGCGGCGGCGCAGGATGGAGGCACGGAAATCGACGCCGTCATCAACGTGGGCAAGGCGCTGGGTGGCGACTGGGCTTACGTTCGCGAAGAGGTTCGCGCCATCAACGAAGCGGTCACCGCGCACGGCGCCATCCTGAAGGTGATCTTCGAGAACGATTACCTCGAGGATTCGCACATCATCCGGTTGTGCGAGATCTGCTCGGAAGTGGGGGTGGCGTTCGTCAAGACGTCGACCGGCTACGGGTTCGTGAAGCAGCCCGACGGGTCCTACAACTATCGCGGGGCCACCGACCATCACCTTCGGCTGATGCGCGAGCACTGCCCGCCGCGGGTTCAGATCAAGGCGGCCGGCGGCGTGCGCACGCTGGACGACCTGCTTCGCGTGCGCGACCTCGGCGTGACCCGCGTTGGTGCTACGGCGACGGCAGCGATGCTCGACGAAGCCCGGCGCAGGTTCGATCCCGCTGCCGGCCTCGTTTAGTGATACACCGGCGTGCAACTCGGTCTTCCCCCTTTATGCCTCATGCCGTCTACCGTCTACCTTCTAGCCTACTTCTTCACCAGCTTCTTTTCCAACTGGCGCTCCTGGGCGTTCAGCTCGTTCAACTGGCGGAGATCATCGTCGGCCTGGGATATCGCGTTTTGGATGCGAGTGAGTTCGGCGCCGTTGAGAGTGCCGGAGTTGGGGCTGGACGCCAGCATGCCGGTCATGGCCCGGAATTGACTGGTGACATCGCGGTAGCGCCGCATGATCGCCGTCAAATAGGAATCTTGGCGGCGGCCCAGATCGTCGAGTTCGGCGAGCACGCGCCCTTGTTCGGCGGCGCGGGCGGCGCTTTCGCTCGCGGCGCTTCGCAACTTGGCGCTCTCCGCTTCCAGCGCGGCCGACCGTTGGCGCGAAGCCTCGGACTCGGCTTGGGCGGAATCGAGTTCCTGTTTCAAGGCCTCGAGCCGGCTCTGCCAGTCCGCTTCGTCTTTCTGATGGCTTTCGTTGAGGCTGGCCAGCGCCTTTAGGTGTTCATCGCCGGCGCGCGCGATCTGTGCCTGCAGGTCCTTGATGGTGGCATGAGCGTCGGTCAGCTCCTGCTCCAGCCGCTGGACGGCGGCGTCGCGTTTGGCGAGTGCGGCTTGATCTCCAACCACCGGGGCCGGAGCTTCGGCTTCTGCGGGAGCCTTCTCGAGGTCGCGCTGGCGAAGAGCTTCCTGAAGCTGACGAATGGTTTCGAGGCCGGCAATCCGCTGGCGCTCGGAGACGGCTAGCCGCCGGGACTGGCGGACGATCGCAGCCACCGAACCCGCCAGAGCAACGGCAAGGGCGAGCACGAGAGCGGTTTCCAAACGCTGCAGCCGTATCATTTCATCCCTCTTTCGGGTGAAAGTGCGTGCGCCACGAGATCCGCTGGCCTCCATCGCGGCACGGAGCACTCAACTGAATCTGGACGTTGGTGCGAATCCTGGCCGGGACGGCCAGGGTTACTCTCCAGGCGCTCGAAATCCGGGCCAGCAGACCGGAGATTGCGTCCGGGACCTCGGCGGCCGAGCGGCAAATGGCGCTCTTGCCGCCGGTCGCCGCGGCGAGCGTCTCCAGGCCATTCTGATACGCTCGGTTGAGCCGGTCCGGCTGATAGTTGAGATGGACCACAAACAGGGGCGCCTGCAACGACCCCGCATCCTCCACCAGTTTGGAGATCTTCTCCTGAATCAGCGCCTCGGGAAAACGCCGGCTGAGATCGTGCGGATCGCTCTGGTTGATGACCGGGTTCGTGTAGTCCTCCCGGTAACGGTAGATGCTGCCGTCGGTGAGATACAACACGGAGACGCGCACCGGCGACTCGCGCATAATGGCGTCCGCCAGCGTCAGGGCCGAACCGACGCTCTCGAGCAGTCCCGGCTCCCCGCTGTTGGAAAGGGAGCGGATGGCATCAATCACCGGCTGGCGTTGGGCGCTGGGGTCGGCCAGAACGTGCAGGCCGTCCTGGTCGCGCAGCAGCCCGACCCACGCGTTCGGCGGCAGTTTGGAAATGGCGGCGATCAGGGCCGGCTTGGCCGCCTCGATCAGCGACAGGTCGCCGGTGAGGTCCAGGACGACAAGGATGAACTGGTCGGTGGTGGGGCCTGACTGCGCGGTGACGGGCACGGGTTTGCCGTTGAGGGCGGCTTCGAACTTCGGCGCGGCTTCGCACGCGCTGGTCTCAATCCACGCGGGAATCGAGACGCTGGCCGTTTGCGCATGAACGCCGGTGAGCGCGGAAACGGTGAGGAGAACGGCCATCAGCAAGGAGCGCGGTCGTAGCATTAGAAGCTCAACTTCAATCCGAGTTGGACCACGCGTCCGCCATGCGAGCCGATGATTTTGCCCGCGTCGACATTGGGCGCGCTGGCGGGGCCAATGTTGGGGTCGGGATAGTTCCAGTTCGCGTGATTGAAGACGTCAAACGCCGTGGCGCTGAACTCGAGCGCGCGGTCAGAGCCGAGCGGCAGGCGCTTATTCACGCTGAGGTCCATCGAGTTGTAACCCGGGCCTAAGAGGTTCGGCTGGGTCGGGGGGCCGTCGCCAGGGGTGAAGTCCGCCGGCTGATCGAAGGCGTCAGGGTTGTACCACTGCGACGGCCCCGGCTGGGCGACGCGCGGGTCCACGCCGGGCACCACGTTGATATTGAGGGTGGAGAGTACGCCGCCGGTGTTGTTGAATTCGGGATGGAGCGCGAGCGGCGTGCCGTCGTTCCAGTAGGCGGCGCCGTTCATCGACCAGCCGCTGACCAGCAACCCGCCCCAGCCGGAGAGCTGCAGCAGCGGCTTGTCGGCGCCAAAGGGCAGTTCGTAGATGTAACTGAGTTGCAGGTATTGGGGCGTGTTATAGGACGTGAGCGCCCAGTCGTTGCGCCGGTTGAAGAAGTCCTGCTCCCCGTAAGGTCCCGAATAATCGTCCATCTGCTTGGAGAACTCGTAGTAGGCTACAAACGACAAGCCGAACGACGCGTGCTTTTCCAGCCGTACGAAGGCCGCGTTTCGCTGGTAGCGGGCCGCCGGGTAGAGACCATAAAGCTCGAAGCCCTGGTATTGCGGATACGGTTGCAGCGTATTCCGGAACGCCAGATTGTAAAGGGCATCGCCGTAGCTGAGAAAGCGAGGTTCGATGGCGTTGGGATTGGCGCCTCCGTCGCCCACCAGGATATCCCGGCCCTCGCTGTAGTTCGTGCCCACGGAAATCACCATGGAGAACGGCACGTCGCGCTCCACCGAAAGCGAAGCCGATTGATAGACGGGCTCCCGCCCGCTCAGATCGACGAAGTCCGCCACGGTGTTATCGGCTGCCGAGGGGCTGAGGTCGGGCAGCGGCGTAGTGAACGGCGGTACGCCCACCGACAGGTCGAGCGCCGGGCTCAGTTGCGTATTCGGTGAAGTGAAGGTCTGGCGGGCGTTGAATCCCTGGGTGCCCCATTGGCCGTTGTAAATCGGAATCTGACCGTGCGCGCGGCTGAACGAGGCGCGAACGACAGTGGTGGCGCGCGGGGTCCAGACGATGCCCACGCTCGGATCGAGATCGAGGTTGGCGGAACGCATCCCGCGAGTAACCCCGCCGAGACCGGCAAACACCAGTGCGCCGCCGAAGCCGTTCGATGGGTCGATGGCGGCCGGATCGACGGTGCTCTCGCGATTGTACTTCTCCACCCGCGGCGTCCGGCGGCTGAGGTTGAGACCGGCGTTGAGGGTGAGGCTTTTCGTGATCTCGACCTTGTCACCGGCGGCGACGGACAGGTAGGAGTCGCGGAAATAAGAGGGCGACGTGGTAATGGTGCGTTCGCCGCCGGCCGGCAGCCCGAGCAGGAAGCTGGCGAACGGATCGCCGGTATCGATAATCCCCGGCAGGCTGGTGATGTCCGAGGAGAACTGGAACACGCCAGAGGGATACGCTGGATCGAACGAGTTCACCTGGTAGCGGTCCGCCTGAAGCGTCAATCGCAGAGAGTGTTTGCCTTTCTGAGACGTGACCCCGTCGCGACCCTCAAACGTGTTGCGAGCGGTTCGCGAGTTGGGATAAGCAGTGCCCATCGAAAGGTAGTTCCCCAGGAGTTGGTAGAAGGGGAAGGGGGTACTCGAGCTATCGCCGGCCCGGGCGACCTCGGAGTCCAGAATCAAGCTGGCGGAGTTCACGGTGTTGGAGCTGGCTGTAAAAACGTAGTCGAGCTCGGTGCGTTGCGTGGAGAAGTGCTGGTCCGGCGAGGTCGGACTGGCGAGATTCGGGAAGTACTTGGCCGCGCCCAGGAAACCGCTGGAAACGGTGGTGACCGAGGTCAGTCGATGGCGCTCGCCGAACGCGTGCTCGACCTTGGCAATGACCCCGTCGGCAAGGTCGGTCTCCGGCGCGTTGACAAAGTAGTTGTTCTGGAAAAAGGGGCCTATCGCTGTGTTCGGCAAAGGATAAAGGGACAGCGCCTGTTGAATATTCGCGGCCAGGCGGCCCGACGGGACGCGATTCCCGGGAAAGGTGGACCGCAGGTACTGAAGGTTGCTGGTGGAGACGGGCTGGCTCGGGTCGTAAGCAGGATTCAGAGCGGTGGTGGCCGGATCGTAGACGGGCAGCGGGTTGCCGGCCTGGTCCACGGTTTGCGAGAAGTCGCCGCTGCGCTGGAGCACCGTGGGCACGGTATGCAGCGAAGCGCGGGAAATGCGCTCGCGCACGCCTTCGTAGGACAGCATGAAGAAAGTGTTCTTCGGATTCTCGGTCAGGTGCGGGATGAATATCGGGCCGGCGACATTGAAGCCGAACTGATTGCGTCGCAAGGGGGACGCGATCTCGCCGTTCTGCTTCACTTCGTGCGGGATGGCATCCAGAACGTCGTTGCGGAAGTTCTCATAAAGCCGGCCGTGCCAAAGCCATTTCCGGCTATGCTGCTGCTGCGCGGTGGGCGGGCTATCAGGGCGCATTCCCCAATCGTGGGTCAGGGTCTTGAACTTTTCCGCCGCCACCGCGAGTGGATCGGGGGGCGTCGAGGTCGATTTGCCGTGGTCCGAGGTGGCAGACGATACCGCGTTGGCCGGCAAAGCAAGGGTGAACCACAAAAGGGCGTAAATCAGGATTCTCATTTCGGACTTTCAGTCACTCCTAAGTATAGATGAGATGCCTGCCCTTTTTGTGGCAATCCTTCCCAGCTAACGTCCGTAATTCCCTTCAGTCTCTCTTTCCAATTGCTCATCGGTAATCGGCAATTCTCCCCTTACCGACCGCCAAAGAGCTTGGCCAGGGAGCTCGCCAAAATGGACCGCGCGCCGGCTTGCGTGGGGTTTAAGTCCCTTGAGGCGACCGCGACGCTAGCGCTATTAGCTTGGTCTCGCGAGGCCTCGGTCCGGTGGGGCCGGCCGCCCTCCGGTTCACCCGGGGCCCGATTCCCGTGTTCGTTCAGGCCGTAACGCAGGCGTTCCCACAAGCCCGGCCGCCCCGGCCGGAACACTCGATGCCGCAACTTCCCCTCCAGCGCCTCTCCCAGTGTCGGAACCCCTGCCGGATATTGGTTTAACGCCGCGCATACCACCCGTTCCGGCGTCCAGTAGCGTTTTCGCTGCACCCAGTAGGTAATTCCCATCCTCCGCCGTTCGTCCACCATTCGAATCGGCAATACAGAGAGCTGCGGTGGCTCGCTCCGCTTGGAAAAAAAAGAGGATCGCGGCTTTAGACCGTTTATGCCAACGCGGCGCGCCACGCACCAGACCGCCGCCGTCATCCGATCCAATTGCCGCATCTCGCGAGGCTCGTCCGGCTGCGCCTGGAACGTCTTCCCAATCTCCCCACGGACTTTTTGGTAGAGAGCCGCCCCGCCGTGGTTGCCCGCCGCCGCCAGGGTTTCCGGGAGCCTCTTGGCGTAGCGGCCGTGCTTCAGGTTGTTCATACAGCTCCACGCCTTGCCTCGAGCGGTGCGCGGTCCGGTCGATTTAAGGGCGTTGCGGCGGTTGGCCGCCAGGAACGCTTCGGTCCGAGTAGGTGACTTGCGCAGCATAAGACTCTCCTTCATCGCGAGGCTCAGCTTAATGAGGATCAGCCACGGGCCAAGTGATACTGTGTAGTATAGTATATGTTGGGGTACGTGTCAATGCAATTTATTTTACAGGGATGAAATCCGTCGAAAACCGGGCCATCTCGCCGGAAACAAATGCTGAAAGAGGGTCGGGTGCGCTTTTTTTGGGGGCTCTCGCGAGGGGCACGAGTGGCACCTTCCGTGGCCCGCGAGGGCGCCTCGCAATACAAACTCGACTCACGGTTGCATTGGGCGGCGGTTAGGAGTATCTTTTTGTGCGCCGAAAGTGGATAGCGGAGATTCCGGGTAACGTCTGACCGGTGGAATCCTTGCAGCTAGACAGAAGAATTCAAGAGGTGGTCCAAATTGGCGAGTCCAATAAGCAGATCATCGAGCTCGCGCAAAACTGGTGTGCGCACCTTACAATAGAAAGGTGGGGTGGCACTGGAATCGTCGAAGTAGAGACCGGGCTGCCCATTGGCGCTAGGTATTTCAGGTGCCCGCATGCACGGGCTGCTGGCTGCGCGGGGGTGGATCTCAAGTTTGTAGCGCTCGACTTTTACGACCGTAACTGTGTGGGCTGCGACAAACGGTCGCCCGTTCGATTCCCGAACATGTCCACGACCCTGGTCTCCGAGCGAGACGCTAACCGCCTGCGCGGCGAGGAAGCGGGACGGGAGGCCGCTGAGAACGCAGCGAAAGCCTTAGGTGTCAGGACTGATCGACGCAAGGAGCTCTCGCGCAATACCGATCCACCCACTGCGGGCATTTTCTCACAGATTGACGAGCTCGACCTTCAGCCTGGCGACCGGACCCGGCGGGTGCTCCTAGAAACTGCCGCTGCGGCGCCGTCCAGATTTAATTCTCAAGTCCAAGACGCTTTGTTCGAACTCGCTGACGCCGGTGGCTTCGCCCGAACCGAGGCGGCCTTGGAAGTACTGCGCAGTGTCGGCGCTGAAAGAAACCGGCTATGCGAATCGGCCTTGCGTGCACTCGCGCGCGGCGATGGTCATGAGGTTGCAGGCTCAATAGTCGCAGGTAGCTTGAGCGAAGCCCATCGTTCGTTGGTGTGTGCGGCTTTGCCAGCGCTCATCAGGCTAGCTCACCCGGTGCGGGGATTCCTCGTCGAGCGGGGCTCGCCGGGAAATTCCAAATCGTTAGAAGCTGCATATCGTCTCTTTCCAGATTTGGTCAAGGCGACAATCTTCGACCAACTGCGGAACCCTGAGAAATACGTTCGGATCAGGGCCTGCAACAGCATCGCGGTCATAACGCGGTTCGATGCTAGCTTCGGACCTGGAGTCGCCGAGGAACTGATCAAATCCCTCGAATTACCGGACGACCACTACGGAGAAGAGGGATCGGCTGAAGGGTGGGTACAAAGTACTCTCGCCGAAATCCTGCTGGACTATCCCGATGAAATTGATGCCATGCTCCAACGAGAGACTTCGAGGACCTCTGAAGATATACGGTCCGCCCTATTTGACGTATATGAGCAAGTTCTTCGTTCGGCGCGTGAGCTCAAAGAACCGTTAACGCGCGGACACGAATCGGCACATGAACGCATGCTTGAGTTACTTGCGCAACCTCCCGACAATGAGCGATTGCTCACGCTAATCTCGTACCTGAGAGATGAAGCAAATGGCTTTCCCGACATGCTAGACCGCTCTAGCGAGAAGCTGCTCGGGGCCGCCGCCCTTATCGCGAGCGATTTGGATGCCCCATCAAGTCCCCTCTTAGACTTAGATGTTAGGCCAAACTCACTGAAAACCATCGAAACGGCAACGCGACGGCAACTACTCCGCAGCGCACTCGACGCTACAATGGAGGCTCTCGGTACCGTAGCTGCTCGGAAACCGTTGTCGGTCGGACGATCCCTCGTGCAAACCTTCGAAGCCCTCGACGATCGTGCCGCGTACTTCAAGGCGGGCTTACTGAAATGTTTGGGCCGCATGGCGACCAAAGCAGAAGGAGTGCCGTTGGCACTCCCCTGGAGTTTCTACATTTTCAGCGTGAGATGTCTCAATCCAATCCTCTCCGGCGTGGGTTCCCGCTTCCATAAACAGGTCTGTCCTCGTATTATTTAGTTGACAGACCGACTTGCGCATGTCATCCTTCTCCTGAGCCCAGGCTCAGGAGACCCAGCATGAATGCGGTGTGCGACATAATTGTGACGGTCCTTGGCTTCGTTTTTTGGGCACTATAAACCGAGCGTATATGGTACGCTAGGCAGAGGAGGCCCTATGCCAGAGACACTTTCTTCGCTGGAAGCAGAACGTCGATCGTTATTGCAGCAGTTCGGGGAATTGGGTGATTTTCGACCCGGCTCCATCACCGCCACGAGCGGACGTTGCGGTAACCCTCACTGTCATTGTCACCGCGCGGGAGAGGCGGGCCATGGTCCCAATCTGCGCCTCACCTACAAGCGGGAGGGTAAAACCATCACCGAAACTTCCCCACCTTGGCCGCGCAACGCAAGGCGGAGCGCGAATTGGCCGAGTTCCACCAGTATCAGCAACTGAGCCGAGCCTTCGTCGAAGTCAATACCGAGATCTGCCGTCGGCGTCCGGTGGCGGAAGGAGGGGAGC
Source organism: Terriglobia bacterium (assembly GCA_035315065.1). Classification (GTDB taxonomy): domain Bacteria; phylum Acidobacteriota; class Terriglobia; order UBA7540; family UBA7540; genus DATFYM01. The sequence continues at coordinate 1,200 of DATFYM010000086.1, read as the reverse complement.
GGACGGCGGAGGAAAAAAAACGGCCGCCGTCATCCAGCAGGAGGTCGCTCGGGAGGTAGAGACGCTCCTGGCCGTTTACTTCGCGGGGCGGCGGAAGTCGGGGAAGGGAGACTTGGAAGCCCTGGAGATGGCCACCCGAGCGGCGCTGCAGCGAGCCGGGGCGGAGGTGGTGGAAGAACTGCTGGCCCTCCCAGAAGCGTTTCCGCCCCAGGTTCCCTGCGGTTGTGGCCACGCGGCGCGGTACCAGGAGATGCGCCGCAAGCAACTGGTGACGGTGCTGGGGCGGGTGGAGACGGAGCGTCCCTACTACTTGTGTCCGCACTGCCATCACGGTCAGAGTCCGCGCGACCAGGAATTGCAGGTGGAGGGCGTGCAATATTCTCCGGGAGTGCAGCGGATGATGGCGGCGGTGGGGAGCGAGACTTCGTTTGAACGCGGCCGCCAACAACTGGAACTGCTGGCGGGAGTCAAGGTCAGCACCAAGGCCATCGAACGGCAGGCAGAGGCCATCGGAGCCGAGATCGCCGCTCAGGAGCAAGCAGAGATCCGGCAGGGCGTGCAATTGGAGTTGCCGGAAGTGCCTGGGCCGGAGATTCCCGTGCTCTATATCGAGATGGATGCCACGGGGGTGCCGGTGGTCGCTTCCGAGACCGAGGGTCGGCCGGGGAAAGAAGGTGACCAGGCGCGGACGCGGGATGCCAAGTTAGGCTGCGTCTTTACCCAAACCACGGTGAAAGGCCGACCCGTGCGGGACGAAGCCTCCACCACCTACACCGGAGGCATCGAAACGGCGGAAGAGTTTGGGCGGCGGATCTACGTGGAAGCTTGCCAGCGGGGCTGGAACCGAGCCAAAAAGAAAGTGGTGATCGGCGATGGGGCCCCCTGGATCTGGAACTTGGCGGCGGAGCACTTCCCGGGAGCGGTGGAGATTGTCGACCTCTACCATGCCCGTGAGCACTTATGGGAACTGGCCGTAGCCGACAAGGGGCGGGCCGGTTGGAGAAGGCCATGAGCCAGACGTCTAACATGCACGTTGCTGGGGAGTCGGACGGTCGTATAGTGTGTGCTGAGCAGCACGTTGTTCAGGAGGGTTAGAGTCCCTCTGGCGCTCGGATGAGGAGCGCCATATCCGAAAGCGGGGGTAATGCCTCGCTGGCCGGGGAGAAATCTGTTGTTCTCCGGAGGGCAGGGTGTCCATCG
>DATFYM010000085.1:0-9926 GCA_035315065.1 Terriglobia bacterium | reverse complement strand
TTCAGTCCTGGGACGAGCTCCGACAGCGCATTCTGCTAGGCGTCGCCGAAATCAACGCCCAGCCGGTAGTTCACCGCTGGAAAAAGTTTGACGCATTAACCACCAGTAATACGGTTACAGTTTAATGAAACGATATACTAGACAGTTCTGGGCTATCTGTTTGGGCAGATCGGTTGGAGGCTGTCGGCAACGGCCTGAGGGACGGCTACTATTGATTTTTTCAATTTGATCCGGAAATCCAAGCCTGCGGTATACTCAAGGGTCTTCGGAACGCCATAACGGAGATCAGCCAGCAATGCCGCAACTCATCATGGGGATCGATATTGGAGGAACAAAGGTAGCCGGCGGCCTGATGACGCACGCCGGACGCCTAGTGAAGTCAACGGTGGAGCCCACGCTGGCACAGGAGGGCTACAAGACCAGCCTGCGGCAGGTCCTGCATCTGATTGAACGATTGATCGACGAAGCGGGGGGCCAGCAGAAAATTAAAGGTATCGGTGCCTGCGCGCCGGGGCCCCTCAACCCCCAGACCGGGGTGGTGATCAATCCTCCCAACCTGCCGGGGTGGAAAAACGTGCCTTTAGCAAAGACGATTTACGAGCGTTTTGGCGTCCCCGCCAAGCTTGAAAACGACGCCAACGCCGCGGGGCTGGCGGAAGTTTTGTTCGGCGCCGCGACCGGTTACCGTCATATTTTTTATGTGACCGTTTCCACGGGAATCGGTACGGGGATCATCATCGACCGCAAGATCTACCATGGCAAGAACGGCGTGGCAGGCGAAGGCGGGCACGTCAGCATCGACTATAAAAGTCCCTACCGCTGTGGGTGCGGAACCTTGGGGTGCATTGAAGCCCTGGCGGCAGGTCCGGGCATCGTCCGGCGGACTCGCGTCTTCCTCGAGCAGCAGCACACCGTACCCAGCCGGCTGCGAGAGGTGACGCGTGGACACCTCAGCAGGATTACGCCCCAAATGATCGAGGAGGCGGCTCGCAAGGGAGATGAGGTAGCGAAGTCCATCATCGAAGAAACGGGTTTCTATCTGGGCGTCTGGCTGGCGGGGATGATCACGCTCCTCGACCCCGAGGCCATCGTTATCGGCGGCGGGGTTTCGCAAATCGGCAAGCCTCTCTTCGACAAGATTCACGAAACCATCCCTCAGTACACCATCAATCGGAGCCTTGCAGTGAAGACTCCCATTCTTTATGCCAAGTTGCAGAAACAAGTCGGCGTGTTTGGCGCTGCCAGCCTCTTTCTGCCAGCAGGAGAAGAGGCGGAAGGCTTGAGTTCATCGCCGATTGCTGATTAGAAGCAGAGGAGTCAGAAAGATAGGAGTCAGAAGCCAGAATGAAGACGACGTTTCCTTGTCCACTGCCAGAATCACCTCCTTTATTCTGACTCCTGACTCCTGTCATCCAGCGACAGTCAATAGCCCTTTCGTACTCTATCAGGACGGCAGAATAACAGGTATAATGAACCTTCCCAAATGTTGATGGAGGCTTAATGGTACTGTCTGATTTCAGGAACGAGCCCTCCAGCGATTTCAGGGGCAACCCGGAGCACCGCCGGCGCATGAAGGAAGCGCTGGAGGAAGTCAAAAAGGAACTGGGACGGGAATACGACCTCGTAATCGGGGGCAAGCGAATCAAGACCGACGACAAGCTGACGTCGTACAATCCGGCGCAGAAGGATCAGGCGGTAGGAGTGTTCTCTAAGGCCGACAAGGGACTGGCGGAACAAGCCATTCTGACTGCGGACGGAGCCTTCAAGAGTTGGAGCCGGACGGCCGCCGAGGACCGCATCGCACTGGTGGTGGAAACTGCCAGAATCATCCGCGAGCGAAAGTATTACTACGCCGCCTGGATGGTCTACGAAGTGGGGAAATCGTGGGCTGAGGCTGACGCGGACGTGGCGGAGGCGATTGACTTCTGCGAATTCTACGCTCGTGACATGCTGCGCCTGGCGAAGCCGCAACCGCTGACGCCGGTACAGGGCGAGAGGAACTATCTGCGCTATATCCCGCTCGGCGTAGGCGTGGTGATTCCACCCTGGAACTTCCCCTTGGCTATCCTGGTTGGCATGACCGCGGCGTCGATCGTAACCGGCAATACGGTCGTGTTGAAACCCTCGAGCGACTCGCCGGTGATTGGTTACAAGTTCTTCGAAGCCCTGGAGCGCGCCGGCCTGCCTGCCGGCGTGGCGAACTACGTCCCCGGCTCGGGATCAGTGGTGGGAGATGTCCTAGTAACGCACCCGCGCACGCGTTACGTCGCCTTCACCGGTTCGAAGGAGGTCGGCCTGCGGATCAACGAACTGGCCGCCAAGCGCGCCCCCGGTCAGGTTTGGGTGAAGCGTGTGGTGGCGGAGATGGGTGGCAAGGACTCGATCGTGATCGACGCCGAAACCGACCTCGGCGCCGCCGTCGAAGGCGTCGTCGCCTCGGCGTTCGGCTTCCAGGGCCAGAAGTGCTCCGCTTGCTCGCGCGCGATTGTGGTGCAGAAGGTTTACGACGCGTTCCTGGAGATGCTGAAGCAGCGCGTCGAGCAGATCAAGGTGGGGCAACCTGTCGAGCCGGATACGTACATGGGCCCGGTGATCAACTCTAGCGCCCGAAAGCAAATTCTGGCTTACATCGAGCAAGGCAAGAAGGAAGGCCGGTTGGTGACAGGAGGGGATGAGGGCTCCGGGTCCGGATACTTCGTCACACCCACCGTCATCGCCGACGTTGCGCCCGATGCCACCATTGCCCAGGAGGAAATCTTCGGGCCCGTTTTGGCGGTTATCAAAGCCCAGAACTTCGACAAGGCGCTGGAGATCGCCAACAACACCGAGTACGGCCTGACCGGCGCGGTCTACACCAAGAACCGTCATAAGCTCGAGAAGGCCGCCGAACAGTTCCACGTCGGCAACCTCTACTTTAATCGCAAGTGCACGGGGGCGATGGTCGGCGCCCATCCGTTTGGCGGCTTCAACATGTCCGGCACCGATTCGAAGGCCGGCGGTCACGACTACCTGCTGTTGTTCATGCAGGGAAAGACGCTGGCCGAGAAGGTCGCCATGTAGTCGCGAGGGGCCTGCGCCGCGGCCAACGGATGTATGCGAGTGGCTGGCGAATTGGTAAGCGAATGGCGGAACACGCCGATCAGCGGGTGAGCTTTATCGAACAGGTTGGACCGCAGCCCCGCCTGTTGGCCGAGTTGCGCCGCCTGGAATCGCGTGACTTCGAAATCTGGCTGCTGGTGGCTTTCGCCATCGGGGTCTTCCTGCTCGGGATTCTTTCTTTTTTCTTTCCCCGGAACTTCTGGCTGGTTCCGACGGTCGACATCAAGCTGTCTCCCCAAGTGCTTTTCGCGATCATGATGTTCGGGCTCTTGGTGGCGTTGTTCGCGGCGCGGCGCGAACTGGAACTCAAGAAGTTGCGCCTCGCCAACCTCGAGAGCATGCTGACCGCGCGCAACTCCCAGTCCTCCGGCCTCATCGATACCGTGACCAACGTCCTCAACCGGGCGTTTCTGCACGAGATCCTGCAAGGCGAGATCCAGCGCAGCGAACGCAACAACCGGCCGCTGACGCTGGTGATGTGCGACGTGGATGGCTTCAAGCAGGTTAACGATCGTTACGGCCACCTGACCGGCGATTTCGTGTTGGCCCAGATTGCCGGCATCATCAAGTCGTGTGCGCGCGGCTCCGATCACGTGATCCGGTACGGGGGCGACGAATTCCTGGTGGTCCTTCCCGAGACCGACGAAGCCGGTGCGGAGACCGTTCGGGAGCGCATCCAGCAGAAACTTCAGGAGTGGGACCGTAACAACCGTTTTGGCGACACTCCCATCTCGGTCAGCGCCGGAATCTACCTTCATGTCGCGGGCCAAACACCAGAGAAAGACGTGGCCGAGGCCGACATCCGCATGTACGCTCTCAAGTTGGAGCGCCACCGCCAGGGCCTCCCTCGTCGCACGGGAACGCAGTGAGCGAAGAATTGCCAATTGCTGATTGTCGATTGGCGATTGCCCGCGGGACGAAGCTCGAAAGTCGAAACTCGCCCGTCGAATGCAGTTTCGAGTTGCGAATCTCTCCTTCCGGGTTCGGAGCAATCGTCAATCGTCAATCGACAATCGGCAATTCTTCTGCCTTCTGCCTTCCGGCTACTGTCCCAGCAGTGCCGCCGCCGCCCGGTCGAGGGCTCGCCCGAGCGCGTCAGCTTGAGCACGGGCTCGTTCAAGGTCTTTGGCCTGGAGCGCTTCGCGCAGGCCGGGGAGAGTTTCCGCATCGTAGCTGGGCAAGGGAGCATAGATCAGGTGGCGGAACCAGGGCCGGTTGGGGATGCCGTCAGCATCGAGCAGCGCTCTTTCCTGTGCCATCAGCGCCGCGTTCGCCGTGACCGCGGCCGCGTGGCCTTCAGAGGAAGCGTTCCCGCCCTTCCGCAAGCTTTCGAGTTCACCCGTCATGCGCGAAGCCACCTGTTCCCACGCGCGGGCCTTGTCGATGAGCGGCTGAACCTCGCCGGCATAGAAGTCCGCCGCCGCCAGCTTGTCGAGGCTCTCGAGATAGGCGATAATTTCCCTCGCGTACATGGAGTAGTCGAACGGCAGGACGTCCGCGTCGGCAAACCGCATCGCCAGCAGTCCCCACAGGCAGCTCATGGCAGCGTGATAGCGAAAATCCGGATCGCCGAAGCGCTCCATCCAACCGTAGTCATCGTAGAGCGAATGGTAAACGCCATAGGGGCCGTCGAAGATCATGTCTAAGGAAGGGACTCCATTGTGTTGCAAGAACACCATGAAGTCGGACCCGCCGCCCAGGATGCCGAAGGGCACGGGGCCGCCGGCGCCAGGCAGCGCGTAGCTGCGGATGTCACCCACGGTGCGTGACCCCTTCCACCGCTCGTAGACGGTGGCGCCGGTGTCCGGGTCGACTACCGCAGCCGTGGCATCCATCAAGGCGGGGATCAGCGCCGGAACCGCGCTGACGGTGAAGTCCCGGCCGCTGGTGGCGGAGTCGACGTTCAGACAGACGACGCCGTTCTGCTTGAGCTCCCGCTCAAATTGCTCTCCCCACTCGGTGGAGCCGGTCAAGGTGTACTCCTCCGCGTCCCAACTGCCGAAGATGATGGTTCGCCGCGGCCTGAATCCCTCCTTCAGGAGCTCGCCGAAGGCTCGCGCGGCTTCGAGCATCGAGGCCGTGCCGCTGGACGGATCGACCGCACCATAGACCCAAGCGTCGTGGTGGTTGGAGAGGATTACCAACTTCTCCGGCTCTTCGCTGCCCGGGATTCTCGCGATCACGTCCCAGATTGGCGTCACGCGGTTTTCCATTTCCAGCGCCAGATGAACCTTCAGCGTGTCGTCTCCAACGCGATAGGTAAACTGAAGCCCGCCTTGCCAGCTTCCGGGAGCGGCATGGCCCTTCAGTCGCTTCAGGATCTGTCGCGCCTCCAGAGCTGAAAGCGGAACCATCGGAATCTTGGGAAGAATCTTCGAGTCCGTTTGCGGAATGCGCGGCGCCGAATCTGTGGACGCCCACCCCGGCGTCAGCGGATCGCCCGGCGCCAGGAAGTCGTACACCACGGCGCCGCGTTGGAAATGTCCCGGCGGTCCCCAGGGGCCCTTCGGGTACACGCGCCCCTTGGCCGCGCCGTCCTCCGCCGGATCGGAATATACGATCACACCGGCCGCGCCGTGCTTCTCCGCTTCCTGGCTCTTGCCGCCGCGGTATCCGTGGAAATAGCGGACCAGCACAATCTTGCCGCGCACGCTGGCGCCAAGTTGTTCGAGTTGGTCGTAATCCTCCTGGGTGCCGTAGTTCGCATAGACCACGGGCGCCGTCACATTGCCCGACGGAGAATAGGCGTTCCAGGGAACGCGCGCCAACGGGTCGGAAACCCGCGTGTCCGGATCGCCGCGGATCTCCGGCTCCGGGCTGGTGAGCTGAAGGGGCTGCTTCTTTCCTTTCTTCAGCAACTCCACCGAGATTCGCTTGGGGTAAGAAAGCAGCACGCGGTACTCCACGATCTCGGGATTGAGGCCGTCGCGCTTGAACTCGTCGTAGATGAAGTCCGTGACGCGCCGATCGCCCGGCGTACCTGCCACGTGCGGTTCGGACGTAAGTCGCCGAAGGTAGCGCCCGCAGCGGGACGGATCGGGCTGCGCCAGGTAGAGTTGCTCCCACTTTCGCTCCGCCGCGTAGCTTTGCGGTGAGAACCCGAGAGGGACGGCAGGCTCCTCGCGCGTTGGTCCGACCGCGATCCTCTCGGCGGCTTTGGATTGAGTCTGCGGGGACGCCAAGATGCGGCCGCGGTGCGTGACAGATCCCACGACGACGCAGATGATCAGCAGGCCGATCGTTTTGGTGGGGGTTCCTGAGGTGGTCAACAGTGTCTCACGCCGTAGGCGGTATATGGTAGGGCATACGGCATACGGGGAGGATAGTCCCTTATTCCGTCCACCGCCTACAACCCCTTCTTCAAGAAAGCGTCCAGCGCGGCCTGGGCGATCGCTTCGTCGACTTCAGATTTGGCGCCGCTGGCGGCGATGCCGCCGATAGTTAGGCCGTCGACCTTAATGGGCAGTCCACCCTGGTTGGGGAAGAACTCCGGAAAGGCGAGGACGTCGAGATTGCCCTTTTTCACCTCATCGGCTCCATCCTTCGAAGGGCTGCCGTAGAACGCGGCGTGCCTGGCTTTCTTCTGAGCGAATTGGATGGTGATCAGCGACGCGCCGTCGGCCTTTTCGAGAAAGAGCAGATTGCCGCTTTCGTCGACGATGCAGAGCGTCACTTGGACGTTGCGCTTCGCGGCTTCGGCTTCCGCCGCCGCCACCATCGTCTTGATGGTAGCCAGGTTCAAAGACTTCTTGACGGGTAGATCGGCGGCTTCCGCGGCCGCCACAAAAGCGAACAGACAAATCAGTTTGACCATGACGAGATGCTATCAGCTTCCTTTCCGGCATTCCAGGTGAAATCCGCAAGCGGCGCGAGGAAAAGAAGGCAATCCACAGATTTCGCAGATTACACAGATACTTGGATAAGAGCTGAACAGTGGCTCTCTTATCATGAATCTATGAAATCTGCGTAATCGGTGGATCCTTCTGCCCTCTTCGAATCGTCAATCGTCAATTCTTCTAGTGCGGATCGTAGATCAGTTCCAGAGTCACCCCACCGTACGGTTCGGTATCGAGATAGACGGCGCGCCCTTTGCCTTTGGGCGTGTTCCAGGCGGCGGTTTGCGACGGGGGAGCGCCACGGGCGGTCATCGATGTGATCGCCTGGTCCATATCGGTGACGGTCACGCCCAGGTGGTGGAAGCCCTCGCCGTGCTTCTGGAAGTATTCCACATAGATGTCAGGCCCGGTAATCTGCTGCACCCACTCGAAAGGCGCGTCGCCTGACCGGTCCCAGCCGAGCCACATCTCATAGGTGCCCGGCTGTCCGCGATAAACGCGGTCGAGGCTGATATTGTGATCGATGTTCGCAAATGGCTTGAAGCCGAGGCCGGCATAGTAAGCGTCAACCTCCCTCACGTCGCGCACCACCCAGGCGTAGTGGCCGATCTTGGTGAGGGGATAGTCGTTGTGGGTGGCGACAACGGACGCCGGGGAGGACGTGTCAGGGTCATCGAATAGCGCCACCGTATTGCCGCCACCCCTCACCGCCGTCTCGAGGTATGCGAACCGGCCCCGCCCCTTTTGCCCCTGCCAGTCGCCCTTGGCCACTACTCCCACCCCTTTGGAGGCGAAATAGCGTATCTGGTCGTCGAACTCCTGTGGGGTCCTAGTGTTGTAACCGAGGGCTCGAATGCCGTCACCGTGCTCGCGCAAGCCGCTGCTCCAAAACTCGCCTCCCTTTATTAGTTGAAGCCATTCGATCTCGAGGCCACCGATGTGCCCGATCATCTGCCTGACACTCGCCGGGTCGGGCTTGCCGTGGTAAGTCAAATTCGGGAAAGTTACTACTCCGTCGTCATGAAGATCGTGGACTCCCAACTTCTGCCAATAGCCGACGACTTGGTCTAGGTCGCCGACCACCCAGACCACGCGGGCAACGTGGTGGTACAGGGCGGGACGCAGGGCAGGAGCCACAGCCTGATCGACTGCCGCCGGAGGGCCAAGGGAGCGGGCAAAAGCCACGTGACCTCTCACCCGCGCTGCTGGGCCGGCCGGGTCGAGTAGGCCGAGAAACGATGCGGCAGCGTAAGCGAAGATCAAAGCCAAGACGCGTCCAAAACGATGCGCTTTCTTCACGGGACATCTCCTATCTGTTGAAGGATGGCAATAGTATTATAAGCCTTTGATTGTCTGCTGGAGCTTCTCCACGGAAAAGCCGGGGGAGCGGCAAATTTCGATCATGCGCCGGTCCCTCTCCTTCAACTCCTCGGCTACGCGAGGAATCTCTCCCGCGATCTGGCGGGGAATGGAAAGCACCCCGTGGCGGTCGCCGTGCAGCAGGTCGCCCGGGCCCACCGGCATGCCGCCCACGACGATGGGGCATCCAAATTCGATGATGCGCGCATAAGCGTGCGACACCGCAAGGTTGCGCGCAAACACGTGCATTCCCATCTGGCGCAGCGCCGGGACCTCGCGAACCCCGCCGTTGGTGACGTAGCCGATGCATCCCAGGGCCTGGAGCATCGCCGCATGCACGTCGCCCAGAAAGGCCCCCACGCCGGGCGGCTCGTCGATATCCTCCAGCACGACGATGCGCGGCTCCGGCACCTTGAGGATACTGATCCACCAATCCGTGCGGTCCTGGAAACTGTGGCCTGACATCGGCCGGTCGCCGCTGCGCAGGCGGGCGGTTGCAGCATAGCCCACCATAGGTGGGAAGTCCTCAAACAGGCATCGAATGGTGGAGTTCGTGAAGCCGGTGTTCCGGGCTCTCAGGCCAAACGTCTCGATGGCGTCCTCGATGGCGCACGTGTCGAGCTGCCTTAGAGCGTCAAGCTCCTCTTCAGTTAGCGCGGGCGGAAGTGCCATGGAACCTCCCTTTTCAATCCGTCCGATTTGATGTAGAGGCGGCTTTACGCCGCCATTTGGCGGGGTAAACCCGCCGCTAGCAGGCGCCGAACCGCCCGGCCCGAGCCTTGCAAGCTGTGAGCTTACACCTCGCAGGCCCAGGAAGAAAGCAAAAGAAGCAACTGATAGTGTCCTAACGTGGTTGGGAGCGTGGGCTCGCCCACTCTTGTCCGCAACTTCAAATGAGGGGGCAGAAGAGCCGGTCCCGCCGGGAAGGAAAAGAAGAGCGGGCAAGAGCGAGAGGCCCGCGCTCCAGGCCGAGTTAGGAGACTACCAAGCAACCAGGCGGGGTGATGTGGGAGACGAATCCGGAGGTATCAGGGCAATAAGCAGCCTACCGTTAGACCGACAGAGAACCCTTCATATTCGACTGAAGTTTTCCATAGATCTGCCGATATAGAACGACGAGGGGGAATGGAGAAAAATGGGAGCTAGCATAAGCAGCGCCGTTACGGGTTTGTTGGCTGGACAGGCCGATCAGGCACTCGGGGCGAGTCAGACTTACGCCGCCAGCAAAGCCAACGACATCCAGGCCAACGTCGGGCAGGAAATGGCCCAGGCCATCGACCGGACGGCGTCAGCTCCAACCAACGGCCACATTGACGTGTTTGCCTGACACGGACTGAGTCCGCAGAAGCGAGCGTCGTCATGGGCCGCAGGCTAGCCCTGCGCCTTGCTCATTCCTCTGCCTGGCCGTCCCCGTCCGTCGCCCCCCAACCGGTTTCCATCACGCCTGATAATTTACAATGTGCGAGCGAAGCGCGCGGACGTTGAGGAACCGGTCTGATTGTATAACGGCGTCGGCTCCAGATCGCCGGTAAACTTGGTTGTGTTGGGACCAAGGTTCGCCGGGAAAGGAGCCGAGCCATGAACATTATCGGATGTGATTTGCATACGCGCTACCAGGTTGTAGCGTGGGTG
>DATFYM010000084.1:0-21786 GCA_035315065.1 Terriglobia bacterium | reverse complement strand
CCAGGACATTCCCCACCCCCCGCAAAGGCTCCCACGCCCGCTCCCCGCCGAGCAGGATCAGCTCCTGCAGCAGGAGTTCGTCCACCGCAACGATCTGGGGGGTAATGCCTTTCTGCTGATCCGCCACACCGGCATGCGCATCGGGGAGTGCGTCGACTTGTCCTTCGATTGCCTCCACTCCACCGGCCCCGATCAATGGGCGATTCACGTGCCGCTCGGCAAACTCAAGACGGAGCGGATGGTGCCGGTGGATTCGTGGGTGGTGACGCTCATCCAACGCTTACGCTTCTTTCGCTCCCTCGATCCGCTGCCTCCCGATGGCCGGCTCCTGGCCCGTCCCAGCTCCAGGCAAGCTCTCGTTAGTCAACTGCGCGATTACCTGCACCAAGTCTGTTATTCCTTGGGCCTCTCCACCCGCATCGTCCCGCACCAGTTGAGGCACACTTTTGCCACCGAGATGCTTCGCGCCGGGGTCAGTTTCCCCGCTCTGATGAAAATACTCGGCCATACTTCTCCCGAGATGACGATCCTCTACGTCGAGGTAGCGTTGAATGGTCTCCAGCGAGAATTCCAACAGGCTCGTTCCAAACCTCGGCATCTGGTTCCTCAGCCGAAAACCTCTTTCGCCTTCACCCGAACGGGCCTCGACGGGGTCGTTGATTCCGTGCAGGCCGCTCAACATGCGCTGGAGATGTTCCGGCGGACATTGCCGATCGGAGCTGCACGCCGTTGTCTCGACCGGCTCTCCAACCGCCTCACCAAGATCGCCGCCGAGGCGCGCAAACTCGGCACACCCTGAGAATGGGCAGAGATTGGCCGGTTATGTCGGCAAGTGTTTACCGATGGAGCTGTGGGCGATTACTGATTCAGCCCGAGCCATCAGGCACCCGGAAGCAATCCGATCCCCCTCGCAAATGAGCTTCTTTGAAAGAGGTGACGCCCTGCTTCTGTGGCGAGGTCTGGCCTAGTGGATTGACCTTTACTCATGGTATACTGGCTATGGTTTCTGGAAACAAGGAGACAGAGACTTATGATTGGAATCGAAAGTGAAACCGCCGCAGCGACGGCGGAAAACCACCAGCGTCGAGTCGCCGGAGACCAAGGACCAGAGAACGGAGATCGGGAAACCAATTCCAGCCCACCGCAAAGAAGGTGTGAAATAATTGTGCTAAGGAGCTTCCAACACAGAGACACAGAGGCGCGGAGAAAAATGACGAAGCGTCTGGAAATAAATGACATCTCATGTAATCTTCTCACTCTTTCTCTGTGTCTCTGCGCCTCTGTGTTTAAACCTTTCACAGCTTCCTGGGGTGCCGGGGACGACCGCCATCGATTTGGAGGGACTCAGCTTGTGAACCGCTTCATGGATACACTTATGGTAAAATCGAGAAAATCAATAGGGGCCGTTAAGTGCCAATTTCCCCCACCCTCGCGCCACCTTGCCACGAAACCTGTATTGCAAACAAATGAGTTATTGGAACGAGTGTCCGTTTTCGGGCGTTTTTGGGCCTACCAAGTCTTACCAAATTTTACCAAATTTTACCAATTTCGACCAAAAGTGTGCAGCGAACCGGCAGGAAAGGGGCCGATAAGGGCAGATAACGAGGGGTTTTGGGAATCGGTTTATTTAAATCGTGTCAAGTCCCAGGGGGCGTGTCAAGCTGTAATCGGAGATCACTTCTTCCGAAGCCGTAGGGAAGAGCGACGAAGCCGGGTGGGGTCCATCACCCAAGGCTCAGAAGACGTGAAAGAATTAAACACAGAGGCACAGAGCGACAGAGAAAGAGTGAGAAGATCGCATGAGATGTCATCTATTCCCAGACACTTGTCATTCTTCTCCGTGCCTCTGTGTCTCTGTGTTGGAAGCTCCTTCGCAATTATTTCACACCTTCTCACGCCTTGGGCTACCGTTCGCCCGTGAAGGGGCTGAGGAACCGAATCATGGCGATGGGTAATCTATTGATTTCGCAGTGCTTGCTGGCAGGTTTGTCCAGGAGAACGTGCGAAGGCTTGCTCAATCTAAAGGACTTGCTAACCGGGACTGCATCGAGCGGGTCGGAGACCCTTTCGCGCTTTGCCGGCCAGCGAGATGTGGTGTAGCCGATCTATTGATTACGCGAGGGTTGCTGGTGAATTTGCTGAGAAAAGCGCGAGAGGTCCTGCTGAATCTAAAGGACTTCCCAGCCTGGACTCCATCGAGCGGTCGGAGGCCCTTTCGCGCTTTGCCGGAGCAGTGAGATGTGGCGCGCCGATCTGTTGATTGCGCAAGGGTTGATGGTGAATTTGCTGAGGAAAGTGCGAGAGAGAGCGCTGAATCTAAAGGACTTCCTGGCCGGCTTTTTGTCGAACTCGCGGGCGCGCTCTTCAGGTCTTGTGGGACGACCGAAACGCGGTGAGGCCGATCTGTTGATTATGCGAGGGTTGTCGGCGAATTCGCTGAGAAAGAAGCGAGAAGGGTTGCTGAATCTAAAGGACTTGCCAACCCTGTTTCCGCCAGGGCTCAGAGGCTTATTTGAAGACCAGCCCGTCTTGAAGCCTCGTTTTTGCGCACAATCGCGCCAAATTCAGCCATTTTCTGGCAAAAACGTGGCAGAATCTGGCAGAGAACCGGGATTTTGGTGGCCGATTTCGAGTTAACCCCAGCGCCGTTTGGAGCGTCATAGTGTTATTCCAATGACGGGTTGGGGTGCAACTATGGGAAACTTGTGGCACGACCTGCGTTACGGCGCTCGGGTGCTGGCAAAGAACCCGGGTTTCACGGCAGTGGCCGTCCTCACCTTGGCGCTGGGGATTGGCGCCAACACGACCATCTTCAGCTTGGTGAATGCGGTGATTATTCGCCCCTTGCCGTATCCCAATCCCCGACAACTCGTGGGGCTCGGTCAGTGGCGCAACCAGAAGGGCGAGGGCTACATTCAGACGGGCGTCTCGGCGCCCAACATCGTGGATATCACGAATGACGGGAGGGATCCATGACTGGAAGCCCATCACCACCTGGCAATCCTTACCATCCGACTGAGAGCGGAAGAGCAGAAGAGAAGAAATGATGACATAATCTCAGATCGTAGCGGCTTGGGCGAGAAGGCGGGGGACCCTCGAATGAAAGCTTTGACAAGCAAGCGAGTTCTCAGTGTCGGGAAGCGTGCTTTGAATATCATTATGGTGACCATGGCGGTGTCCTTGCCAATCATTGGCGTGTTCGAAGGCGTGCAGGCAAAGGCGCAGACAGCGGCACAGGCGGCGGAGATCGTCAAGTCTCTCAGCGGCCCTTCGCATGCGGTCGTTGAGCGCCTCACCAGGCTCAACCGGCTTTCGGCGGAAGAATGGCGGTTTCACGCAGGCGATCTGGCGCATGGAGAATCGCCGGATCTGGACGACTCATCGTGGCAGGCGGTGAAGCCGCGCATGGAAGCACCGCAGGACGCGGTGTGGTTCCGGCGGTGGATCGAAGTCCCGCAAAGTCTGGACGGGTACGATCTGACTGACGCCCGGATATGGTTTAGCTTCTCTGCCGACGCCAATGGCCCGATGCCGGAGATCATCTATTTCAACGGGCGGCGCGTGGCGATGGGCGATGACCTGGAACCGATCGTTCTCTTCGACAAGGCGAAGCCCGGCGCCAAGGTGCTGGTGGCCGTCAAGCTGCTGCACACGGTGGACAAGAAGACATTTGCCGGAACCGATCTGAAGATCGATTTCGCCGAGAACCGACCGAATCCGGAGGACCTAAGGTTGGAGATCCTATCGACGGCGCTGCTGATTCCTGGTTTCTCCAAGGATGTGGCAGCGGACACGGCGACTCTGGAGAAGGCCATTGGCGCAGTCGATCTGGCAGCACTGGACGCGAAGGATCAGGCGAAAATTGATGCGTCGTTGAAGCAGGCTCAGGCAACGATCGAAGGCCTGAAGCCGATGCTGCAGCAAACGACAGCGCACTTAACCGGGAACTCGCACATCGACGCGGCATGGCTCTGGCCGTGGACCGAGACGGTGGACACCGTCAAACGAACCTTTAGCACCGCGCTGCAATTGATGAATGAATATCCGGATTACACGTTCACCCAGTCGGCAGCGCAATACAACGACTGGCTGGCTGAGAAATACCCCCAGATCAACGAGGAGATCAAGCAGCGCATCAAGGATGGGCGCTGGGAAATTGTGGGTGGCATGTGGGTGGAACCGGACCTGAACATGCCCGACGGCGAGTCTCAGGTTCGGTCACTGCTGGTGGGCAAGCGCTGGTTCCAAAAAGCCTACGGCGTGGATGTGCGGATTGGGTGGAACCCGGATTCCTTTGGGTACACATGGCAATTACCCCAGATCTACAAGAAATCCGGCATCGATTACTTCGTAACCCAGAAGATGACGTGGAACGACACCAACCAGCTTCCGTTCAAGCTCTTCTGGTGGCAGTCACCGGACGGCAGCAAGGTGCTGACGTATTTCCCGCATGATTATGCCAATGACAACCTGAATCCGGTGCGTCTCTCCGATGATCTGGCCACAGCGCAAAAGCGTGCTCCAGGCATGACGGAAATGATGGACCTTTATGGTATCGGCGACCACGGCGGCGGGCCGACACGCGCGGTTCTGGATGAGGGCACGCACTGGATGCAACCGGACAAGGTTGTGCCCAAGATGCAGTTCGGGACCGCGCAGAGCTACTTCACGGGGATCGAGAGCAAGCTGGCGGCGGATTCGCCGGTGTGGGATTACGCCTCGATTGCCAAAGGATACAAGGCTCCGGCGGTGCCCCCAGACGGCCAGGTGGCGATTCCGACGTGGAAGAGCGAGATGTACTTCGAGTACCACCGCGGCGTGATGACCACGCAGGCCAACCACAAGCGCAACATGCGCGAGAGCGAAGAATGGGCGCTGAATGCCGAGAAATACGCATCTCTGGCGTGGCTGGAAGGCAAGCCGTATCCAGCCGAGGAACTGACGGAAGCATGGAAGAAAATCACCTTCAATGATTTCCATGACCTGGCGGCCGGCTCAGGAATCGGAATCATCTATAAGGAGGCTCAGCAGGATTATGACCAGGTGCGCTGGGCGACGAACGAGATTTCGCAAAAGGCGCTGAAGACGCTGGCGGCAGGCGTCAACACGCAGGTTGCCGGCGGCGTGCCCGTGCTGGTCTTCAACCCTCTGGCCTGGGAGCGCTCGGGAACGGTAACGGTGAATGTGCAGATGCCGGCGCCCGCGGCGGGCGGCGTGACCGTACTGGACGCAGCGAATCGCGTGCTGCCGTCGGAGGTCCTCGAGAGCGACGCGAAAACCAACAGCTATCGGCTGCTGGTCGCGGTTAGCAACATGCCGTCCCTGGGCTACAAGGTGCTGCACGTCGTCCCCGGTACAAAGCCCTTTGCCAGCGATCTGAAGGCGGACGGGCTGACCCTTGAGAACTCTGCCCTGAAGGTCACGGTGGACAAGCAAACCGGCTGCATCACCAGCCTCTACGACAAGAAGACGAATTTCGAGACGCTGGCGCCGGGCGCTTGCGGCAATCAGTTACAGACTTTCAAGGATCTGCCGAAAGATTACGACGCGTGGAACATTGATCCAGGCACGCTCGATCGCGTCACTCCGATTGAGAACGCTGATTCGGTGGAGCTGATCGGGAAAGGGCCGCTGCGTGGGGTCATTCGAGTGACGCGCACCTGGCAGAGCTCGAAATTCGTGCAGGACATAACGCTCGATGAGGGCGCGGACCAAGTGGATGTGGTGAATGACATCGACTGGCATGAGACGCATGTACTCCTGAAAGCCGCGTTTCCGCTCGCTGCGATGAGCGACAAGGCAACCTACGAGGTTCCTTATGGCAGCATTCAGCGGCCGACGACGCGCAACAATGGCTGGGAACAAGCGCAGTTCGAAGTGCCGGCGTTGCGCTGGGCCGACTTGGGCGATGGACAGCATGGCTTCAGCCTTTTGAATGAATCGAAGTACGGGTACGACGACAAGGACAATGTGCTGCGCATCTCGTTGCTGCGCTCGCCGACCTGGCCCGATCCGGAGGCTGACCGCGGACACCATCACTTCCGTTACGCTCTGTATCCGCACGGTGGTGACTGGAGGCAGGCGCTGACGGTGCGGCATGGCTACGAATACAACTACCAGCTCCAGGCGATGCAGGTGGAAGCGCACACGGGCAGCCTGCCGGCAGAGCATGCGTATGTCTCCGTGAAGCCCGAAAATGTGGTGCTGACGGCCCTCAAGAAGGCTGAAGACGATAACGGGCTGATTTTCCGGGTGTATGAATGGGGCGGGAAATCAGGCGACGTCCAAATCCACGTGCCGAAGGGTGCCACCGGAGCCACCCTCACCAACCTGATGGAAAAGCCGGAGGGGGCGGCGTTGACGATTGTTGATGACAGAGTGACAGTGCCAATTCATCCTTACGAGATCGTGACCGTGCAGGTGAATTATCCCTCTAACTAGACCAGGGCGACCAGCTACATCCCTAGCTGATCCTCAACTCACTCGCCCGAGTCCTCGTACTGATGCTTCAGCTTCGCCACCACACCAGGATCGGCGAGCGTGGTAGTGTCGCCTAACACGCGGCCTTCCGCGATGTCGCGCAGCAGGCGCCGCATGATTTTGGCGCTGCGGGTCTTGGGCAACTCCGCCGTGAAGAAGATGTCGTCGGGGCGCGCGATGGGGCCGATCTTGTGCGCCACGTGCTGCTTCAGTTCTTCCTTTAAGGCATCGCTTGGCTCCCGGTCTTCTTTCAAAGTGACAAAAGCGGCGATTCCCTGCCCTTTTACTTCATGCGTCTTGCCGATGACCGCCGCCTCCGCCACCGCCTCGTGATCCACCAGCGCGCTCTCGACTTCATAGGTCGAAATGCGATGTCCGGCCACGTTCATCACGTCGTCCACACGGCCGAGCAACCAGAAGTAGCCGTCCTCATCCACCTTGGCGCCGTCGCCGGTGAGGTACTTGCCCTCGTACCGGGACCAGTATTGGCGCACGTAGCGGTCGGGGTCGCCGTAAATGGTGCGGAACATGGCGGGCCACGGCTGGGTGAGCACCAGATACCCGCCGGCGCCCGGACCCACCTGCTGGCCGTTAGCATCCAGCACTTCGGCGGCGACGCCGGGGAACGGCTTGGTAGCCGAGCCGGGCTTGGTGGCAGTGATGCCCGGCAGCGGCGAGATCAGGATCATTCCGGTCTCGGTCTGCCACCACGTGTCGACGATCGGGCACCGCTCGTGCCCGATGTTCAAGTGGTACCAGATCCAGGCTTCGGGATTGATCGGCTCGCCCACGGTGCCGATCAATCGCAGCGATGAGAGGTCGTGCTTCTGAGGCCACTCGGTGCCCCAGCGCATAAAAGTGCGGATGGCGGTGGGCGCCGTGTAGAAGATATTGACGCCGTATTTCTCGACGATCCGCCAAAAGCGTCCGCGGTCCGGGTAGTCGGGGGAGCCTTCGTACATCAGGCTGGTGCAGCCGTTGGCCAGCGGTCCGTAGACGATGTAGGAATGCCCGGTGACCCAGCCGATGTCCGCCGTGCACCAATAGACGTCGTTTTCTTTGATATCGAAAATCATGCGGTGCGTGGCCGAGGTGCCCACCAGGTAGCCGCCCGTCGTGTGCACGATGCCCTTGGGCTTGCCGGTGGTGCCGCTGGTGTAGAGGATATAGAACATGTCCTCGGCGTCCATCGGCTCCGCTTCGCACTTATCACTGGCGTTCTCCATCAGGTGATGCCACCAGAAATCGCGGCCGGCGTGCATCCCGGCCTCCGCCTTGGGACCGATGCGCTCCACCACCACCACCTTCTCGATGGTCGGCGTGCCGTGCAGCGCCTGGTCGGCGCTGGCCTTGAGCGGGACGATGTGGCCGCGCCGCCACGCGCCATCGCCGGTCACGAGTACTTTGGCCTGAGCGTCGTTGATGCGCTCGCGCAGCGCTTCCGCGGAAAACCCCCCGAAGACGATACTGTGGGGCGCGCCGATCTTGGCGCAAGCGAGCATGGCTATGGCCAGCTCCGGCACCATGCCCATATAGATCGCCACCCGATCGCCTTTCCTCACCCCCAGCGACTTCAGGACGTTGGCGAACTTGTTCACCTCGCAGTGCAGCATGCCGAACGTGAGCACGCGCGAATCGCCTGGCTCGCCTTCCCAGATGATTGCCGCCTTGTTGCGGCGCGACGAAGCTGCGTGCCGGTCCACGCAGTTATGGGCCACGTTCAGCTTGCCGCCCACAAACCACTTGGCCCACGGAACATTCCAATCAAGGGTTTTCGTCCAGGGCTCGAACCAGTCGAGAAACTTCGCCTCCTCGGCCCAGAACGCTTCCAGGTCCCCGCGCGCGCGCGCGTAAATCGCCGGGTCAGAGACGTTGGCTTGCCGCCAGAACGCCTCCGAGGGTGGGAAGGTCCGTTTCTCCTGTAGAAGCGCATCGAACCGCTCATCCGTCATGATCTTCTCTCCTTGATAGGGGCAGGAACGATGAAGAAGTCAGAAGACAGAAGTCGGAATGAGGGCCGCAGGGAACCAGCGTTGTTGATACCTCGCGACGCCGAATCGTCTTCATTCTGACTTCCGTCTTCTGACTTCTGTCTTCTGAGTCCCCCACTTGACCAATCGGTGCTCGAAGTCTTTCACCCGGGCGACACTCTTCCCTTCCTCGATCACGTGACCTTCGAGCCCGAGCTTTGCCGCCTGAGCCTCGACGCCGCCGGGAAACTTCTCATTCAGACGCCCACCTTCACGGAGCACGCGCCAATACGGCGTCACCTGGCTCTTCCCTGCCCGCCGGTCTTCTTCGGCCGCCTCGGAAGCAATCCGTATGAAGATGCCCGTGGTGAGCGGACAAGTGACGTCAGCCGCATACTCCGCCGCCAGCCGTCCACGAATCTGATTCACAGTCACCAGTCTTCCGCGCGGAACGGTGCGAATCAACGCATCCACGTCCAGCGGCCGCGGAATCACCATCTTTCCGCTACCAAGCTGCCGCTCCATTGACGGAGGCACATCGACGACTTTCGGCCCGCACTCTTTCTCGAGCTTTTCGCGCCAACTGGTGCGCGAGGAGAACTTCGATGTTTTGGGTTTCATCTCGCATGGCTTTTTCACCTACCCAGCCTCCTTGGCCTCTCAGGGCCTTCCGCCTTCTGCCTTCTCTGTTCCCTGTTCCCTGTAACCTGTAACCTATCCCCTGTTCCCTACCCCCTGATACGCCTCATCCAAGAGCTCAACCACGTGCATCACGCGCCGCCGCTTGCCGTTTCCTGACCGCGCGACGCCGGCCCGAAGCTGAAGCAGGCAGCCGGGGTTCGCGGTCAAGATCAAGTCCGCTCCCGTCTCATCGATGCGTCGCATTTTCGCCGCAAGCAGCCGCTCCGCCATCTCGTTGTGAACGACATTATATATTCCGGCGCTGCCGCAGCACACCTCAGTCTCCTTCAACTCGACAAATTCCAGTCCCGGGACCGCCGCTAGCAACCGTCGCGGCGCCGTGCGAATGCGCTGTGCGTGGCCCAGATGGCACGGGTCCTGGTAGGTGGCACGCGCCTTTACGGGCGCCAAGTCGCGGTTAAGATCGATCGAGGCCAAAAACTCCGTCACGTCCTGCATCTTCCGCTGGAACGCGACGGCACGCTCGTGCCACTCTCGGTCCACTTCTTCGAAGAGCAGCGGATACTCCTTCAAAACGGACCCGCAACCCGCGGCGTTGGTGATGATGGCGTCGAAACCGTTGGGCTGCGCCACCATGAAAGTCTCAATGTTCCGCTTCGCAAGATCACGCGCCGCGTCGCGAGCGCCGGCATGAACGTGAAGCGCGCCGCAACAACCCTGCGCCGCCGGGATCACGACTTCGCAGCCGTTGCGCGCCAGCACTCGCACCGTGGCGTCATTCAAGCGCGCAAAGGCGAGGTTGGCGATGCAACCGGCGAAAAATGCCACGCGATGGCGGCGCTCACCCACGGAGGGGATCACGGTGCCAAGCCGCTCGGTAAAGAACGGCTTCTCCATTCGCGGGGCCAGTCGCGCAACCTCCGCGAGGCGTCCGGGAAACAGGTGGAGAAAGCCGGAACCAAGCACCAACTTCTCCGCCCCAGAGTTTTGATAGAAGCGAAGCAGCCTGCCCACCAGTTCGAGCCGGCTACGATGGGGCAACAACGCGTAGAGGAAGGCGTTGCGAAACAGCCGTTGCATGAGCGGGCGCTTGCCGTAGCGATCGATCTGCCCCCGCGCCGTTTCCACCAGTCGGCCGTATTCGACGCCCGAAGGGCAGGCCGTCTCGCAGGCTCGGCAATCGAGACACAAGTCGATGTGCTTGACGAAACTCTCCGTCAGCGGCAAACGCCCGCTCTCCACCTGAATCATCTGGTAGATGCGCCCGCGCGGCGAATCCATTTCCAGCCCCAACTCACGGTACGTCGGGCAACTGTTCAGGCAGAGGCCGCAGTGAATACAGCGCGAGTACACCTCCCAACGCGGAGCTTCGCCTGGACCGTAGTTGCTGCAAATCGACGCAGCCTCCTTCTCCGATGGAAACGCGACAGTCGAACTGTTATTCATCGACTCAAACCTGCTGTCTTTCAGCGAGCTCTCAGCTTTCAGCCGTCAGCTCTCAGCAAAGAAAAGCTGACGCGCTGATGGCTGATAGCTGACGGCTGATAGCTGATCACTGATTGCTGATAGCCGACTAGCTAGATCCGGCTCACAAACCGCCCCGGCGAGAGAATCCCTTTCGGGTCCCACGCCAACTTCACCTTGCGCATCATTTCAAAGTCATCGCCCACCGGACCCCACACGTCGATGGCGCTCTTGAGTTGGGTAGAGCAGCGCTCGACCACCAGCGCGCCTCCAATCTCCGCGGCCAGCTTGCGAACGCGGTCGATAAGGCCCCGCAAGGCGTCCCCTTGCTTCACTTCTAGCAAGCAGAGAAGAGCAATTCCAACCCCCGGTTGAGCAAAGATGGCCAGCCGCAACGATTCACGATCCGCTTCCTGGCGGGCGCGGCCCAGAAAGTCTTCCAGCGCTGCGATCGGCATCGTCACCTTCAGGACAACAAGGCTAGGATCATCCTCGGCGAGCCAAGTGTGGAATCCAGCGAGACGCGACCAAGCGGATTCTGCCACCGAGGCATCCACGCCCTCGATCGGCGCCTCGACGGCGCGCGCCAACTCTCGGGCGTCGCGCTCGTTGCGTTCGAGCAAGCGCGGCGACCCGGCCGCTTCGAACCAGACCTCCGCCCCACCGCGAGTGGCGGGAAGAAGCGAAGCGGCGGACCCAATCTGGTCGGGCTGGCCCGTCGGGTCCTTCCGGAGTAGCCGCGCTGCCTCGGCATCAATCAACAGCAGGCGCATCGGCTGCAAGTGTGAACGCTGAATGCTGCGGCGTAGCTCGCGCGCGCGATGGAGCGTATCCACGGCAAAGACGAACGTGGCGCTGGCGGCCGGCAGCGGGTAGAGCTTGAAGCTCGCCTCCACAATCACGCCCAAGGTCCCATACGACCCGATCAGCAGCTTGCCCATGTCATATCCGGCGACATTCTTCACCACGCGACCGCCCGTCTTCACGATCTTTCCTTCAGTCGTGGCGATCTTCATCCCAATCACCATGTCGCGCGGCCCGCCGTACGCGACGCGCAGAGGGCCGCTGGCGTTGGCGGCCAGGATTCCACCCAGGCTGGCGCGCTCGGCGCCGGGGGGATCGAGTGGCAGCCACAGCTTGTGCCGGCCTACGAAGTGCTGGAAATCTGCCAGCTTCATTCCCGGCTCCACACTCACGGTGAGATCCGCGGGCTCGTAATACCAGACTTGGTTCAAGTCTTTGAGCGAGAGCGCCACGTCATAGCGAGCAGGCGGATTGCCAATGCCAAGCTTCGTTCCGTTGCGGCAAGGAATCACCGCCAGCGCCCGGTCTGCGCAGTGCCTCAACACCGCTGCCACCTGCTCGGCGGACGGCGGGTAGACAACGTAGGTGGGAACCTTACCGTCGACGGCGAAGGCGGCGCAGGCCATCGGGTCCGAAACGACGCGCGCATCGCCGACCAGAGCGGCGAGCTCAGAACGACTTGATTCCACAGCGGTGATCACTCTAGCCTCGAGCGAAAGACTTTCCAACACAGAGACGCAGAGGTGCAGAGAAAAAGGGGAAAAGCCTGGAGATAAACGGCCGGTTCAGGTGATTCCATTTCTCTTCTTTGCATCTCTGCGCCTCTGTGCCTCCGCGCTAAATTCTTCACACCTTCTCAATCTCTGGCAGAGCGAAGCCTACGCCAGCGAGCCGGCGCCGACGGTGCTCACCTGAATCCGCAGCTCCCCGCACATCTTCCCGCTGGGCAGCAGTTTGCCAGGATTAAACATGCCGGTAGGATTAAATGCGCTCTTCAGCTTCTGCATCATTTCCAAGTCGTCACTCGAAAAAATCAGCGGCATCAACTCATTTTTCTCGATGCCGACGCCATGCTCACCGGTGATCGATCCGCCCATCGCCGCGCACTGGGCGATGATCTCGGCGGCGGCCTCCTTTACACGCCGCGATTGCTCGCGGTCGCGATTGTCGAACATGATTAGCGGATGGAGGTTCCCGTCGCCGGCATGGAAGATGTTGCCCACCACAAGCTGGTGTTTGTCGGATACCTGTCCGATAAACTCCAGCATTTCCGGCAGACGCGTGCGCGGGATCACACCGTCCTGAACGTAAAAGCTAGGGCTGATGCGGCCCATGGCCCCGAAGGCGTTCTTGCGCCCGCGCCAGAGCAGATCACGCTCCTCGGCAGTCTTGGCACGGCGCACGTCGCGGG
This sequence comes from Terriglobia bacterium, assembly GCA_035315065.1. Lineage (GTDB taxonomy): Bacteria > Acidobacteriota > Terriglobia > UBA7540 > UBA7540 > DATFYM01. The sequence goes on along the minus strand of DATFYM010000084.1, from coordinate 9,015 downwards.
CGGCGTTCCGGCGGCATACCGCTTCGATCTGGTCTGCCTGATCTTCCACGCCCTCACGCAAGCCTTCAATCTCGATCAGCAAGACCGCCGCCGAATCCATCGGGTAACCCGCGTGCGTGGCCTCCTCGATGGCACGCAGGGTGAAGCCATCCATCATTTCGAGCGCTGCCGGGGTGATGCCCTCGGCGGTAATCTCGGCCACGGTTCGCGTCGCATCGACGATGCGATCATAGATGGCAAGCAGCGTTTTCACCGCTTCCGGCTTGCGGCACAACCGGACGATCACTTCCGTAACGATGCCCAACGTTCCTTCCGAGCCCACCAGAAAACCAGTGAGATCGTAGCCCGGGTGCTCCCACGCTTTGCCGCCGGTGTGAATCACGCGACCGTCCGGCAGCACCACTTCCAGGCCCAGCACATGGTTCGTGGTAACGCCATAGGCCAGCGTGTGTGGGCCGCCGGAGTTCTCTGCCACGTTGCCGCCGATGGTGCAAGCTTTCTGGCTGGAGGGATCGGGCGCGAAATAATAGCCGTCATCGGAGACTGCCAGCGAAAGGTCAAGGTTCACCAATCCCGGCTGGACACGCGCCCGCTGGTTCTCGAAATCGATTTCCAGAATTCGCTTCATGCGCGCCAAGGACACCACCATCCCGCCCTCGGTGATGACCGCGCCGCCGCTCAACCCGGTGCCGGCGCCGCGCGCCACCACGGGTACCCCTTCGCGCGCAGCCAGCTTCACCAGTTCGACGACGTGCGCGGTGGTGGAAGGGAAAACGACGGCGTCCGGCGCTCGAAGGCTGGAGAGGGCGTCGTACTCGTAGAGCATCACGTCCTCCGGACGCCAGAGAACCGCATCGGCACCCAGGATTCGGATTGCGCTCTTGGCCAGTGAAACAGGCTTCATAAGATCATCGGAACTTGCAGCGCGGGCGTCTCGCCCGCTGTGGCGGGAGCGTCTCGCTCCCGCAAGACTTCGTAAGATCACCGCCATTTGCAGCGCGGGCGTCTCGCCCGCTGTGGCGGGAGCGTCTCGCTCCCGCAAGACTTCGTAAGACCACCGCCACTTGTAGCGCGGGCGTCTCGCCCGCTGTGGCGGGAGCGTCCCGTTCCCGCAGGTCCGGGCCGAGCCCGGCTTCACGAGGTTTGAGTATACCGACGCGGGAGAGGCGGGTCAACGCATTGACAATCTGCGATTAGCGCCGTAACGGCGCTCTCTGGGCGCCGAAACGCGGCGGTGGGGACACTGTCGCCACAGCCCGAAGCTACCAACACGATGCGATCATCCCCCAGTGGCTATGGCTCCCTTTCGAGTTTCCAGTGTCAATTTTCGAGCAACAGCGACCGATTTCGGACACCGCCTTCCCAAAAACGGACGGAGCCTACGGGGTTATCCGCCGCGCGGGCAAGCGCTAAAAGTAAGCTAATCACAGGAGTAAGCCCAGGCGCTCGCAATGGCACCATAATTGCCAGTCTACTCATTGGGCCAGCAGAAAGCACTAATTGTGGCACCACGACGTGCGAACGGATCATCGAGCGGCGGCGTCTAGAGTACGACAGGATGCGCCGTGGAAAGAATGTTGAAACAATCCTTAGGAACGAAACGTATCTGCCGGTGTGGGATTCTGGGTCACTAAGAAGGGATGAATTTACAAAACCTTGACACGAATTACTGACGCGCAGGCTAACTCGAAGCACGTAGCGCGCGTCTAAGAGGCGTAAAGAAGAGCAAGCGGGGTTAAATGGATTGTCGCCGCTGACGGTTCGGCGGCCGGGGCGACGACGATCCCGAGGAGAAGGGCCATCCGCGTGTGCGGAGGTGCCGCTTTTCATTTAACCCCACGTGATTGTAGGGTCGCTCGGCTTGAAATGCAAGCGGTAAAAAAGATAAAAGTTCGCGAGCCCTACGCGCCCCAATCATATCGGCCGGTCGAGACCGCCCGGAGCGAGCGGGAGGCTCACGGCCCGGTATTGAACCAGAGAGGAGAGGGTGAAACATGTCAGTGAGAAAACACGTGGGAAAACTGGCGATGGCGCTCGTAATCGTGCTGGTGGCAGGCTCGTCTTTATATGCGAAGGATTCTCAGAAGATGACCCTTTCGTCTCCAGCGATGTTGGGCAGCACCAAATTTGATGCCGGGAGCTATAAGGTGACGTGGGAAGCCGGAGCATCGGATTCGGCGGTGACTTTCATGCAAGGCAAGAAGGTGATCGCTACCGCCCAAGGCAAGTTGGTCAAGCGCGATGCAGCGTACGACCGCAGCGGAGTGGTGTACACTCAGAACCCCGATGGATCACGCTCCATTCAGGAGATTCGATTCGCCGGTTCTGACCAAGTCCTCGTTTTCGGGGAGAGCGGCTCAGGCACTGAAGGCACGGCCGGCGGCCATTAAGCTTGGGTCACGCGTTCAAGTTGACCCTCGCACCGGTATCAGTTTTGGGGTGCGGAGCTTACCCAACCGCGTCCGGGTCCGTCCTCCCAACCGGGCTAGATTCGGGGCCGAGGTTCCGCACTCCAAATCCCCAAGCAAGCCTTGAGCCGCTCGTGAACACGAGCGGCTCTTTTTTTGCGTGGAGAGACAAGCGGCGCACAAGGTAAAATGCTTGCAGCATGGTTCCAGTCCCACTCGACGACAATGTCCGCCGCACGAGCTTCTGGTTTTCCACGCTGGCGCTTATCGCGGCTAACGTGTGGATGTTCTTTTATGAGCTATCGCTGGGCCGGCATCTAAATCGGCTCGTTTTCCTGTATGGTGTCGTCCCTGCTCGCTACCTCCCCACCAGCGCCATCGTGGCTCCCACCCCGGAAGGTCTGCTGAAGCCCATCTTCGTCTCGATGTTCCTGCACGGTGGCTGGCTCCATCTGCTCGGCAATATGCTCTTCCTTTATGTCTTCGGCCGTAGCGTCGAGGACCGCTTCGGTCACCTGAAATACCTGTTGATCTATTTTGTCGGCGGGTTCGGTGGGGCAATGCTGCACATCCTTCTCAATCTCGGCTCGACCGTGCCCAGCATCGGCGCAAGCGGCGCGATCGCCGGAGTTCTGGGGGCATACTTCGTCAGCTTCCCCCGGGCGCGCATCAAGCTGATGATCTTGCCGATCTGGTTCTGGACTTTTTCCCTCCCGGCGCTGCTGGTGCTGGGTTACTGGTTCTTGATCCAGTTCCTTTCGGGGTATACGGAGATCCGGATAGAATCCGCCAGCAGCGGCGGGGTAGCGTTCTGGGCGCACGTGGGAGGATTCATCGTCGGAATGATCCTGGCTGCCTCCTTCAGTCCACGGGAACGAAGGCCGGTGGTGGAAGTTGTGAACTGGTGAGAATGATGAAGCTTTCAGCCGTCAGCTATCAGCGTTCAGCGAACATGACCAAGCAGCCTTCTTTTGGCTGATGGCTAATGGCTGATAGCTGACAGCGCCCTCCGGCTCACAAGTGTGCACAGATCCAGTCGCCAACCTCGCGCGTACCCAGCGTGCCGCCCAGATCCGACGTCGTCATGTCCTGACGGATCGCTTCTCTCACCACGCTCTCGATGTCTGCCGCAGACTGCGTGAATCCAAGCGTGTCGAGCATCATGCCCACGGTGAGGATCGCGGCCAGCGGGTTGGCCACGTTCTTGCCGGCATACTTGGGCGCCGAGCCGTGGACCGGTTCGAACATGGAGACGTGTCCGGGATTGAGATTAGCCGAGGGCGCCACACCCAAGCCGCCCTGAAGCTGAGCGCCCAGGTCACTGATGATGTCGCCGAACATGTTGCAGGTGACGATCACCTGGAACTGCGCCGGGTTCTTCACCAACTGCATGGCCAGCACATCGACGAAGAGGTGCCACGATTCGATCTCGGGATATCGTTCGCGCACTTCGGCAAACGTTCGCTGCCACAGGCCGTGCCCGTAGGGCAACGCGTTGGACTTGTCGCTCATGCAGACTTTCTTGAGGCTGTGCTGCCGCGCGTATTCAAAGGCGTAGACGAGGATGCGCTCCACGCCCTTGCGTGTGTTGACGTCCTCCTGCACGGCGATCTCGTCTGGCGTATCGCGCTTGAAGTTGCCGCCCATGCCGACGTAAGCCCCTTCCGTGTTCTCGCGAAAGACGACGAAGTCGACGTCCTTCTCGGTGCGATCCTTCAGGGGACAAAGGCGGGCGTCGAAAAGCTTCACCGGCCGCTGATTAACGTAGAGATCTAGCCCAAAGCGCGTCCCAAGCAGGATGTCCGCCCCGTGCCGCATGTCGGGAATGCGAGGGTCACCTAGGGCCCCGATGAAGATGGCGTCGAACTCGCGCCGGAACATATCCAGCGCGCCCTTGGGCAGAGTGACGCCCTCGCGCAAATACTTCTCCGCGCCCCAGTCGAAAGTGACCAGCTCGAGCGGCAGGCCGCGCGACGCAATCAGGGTATTCAGGACCTTGGTCGCCTCGACGGTCACGTCGACGCCGATACCGTCTCCGGGGATGAGGGCGATACGCTTATCCATCGTCGTGCTCGGCTCCAGGGATCAGAACGCCCAAGGATCTTCGGGAAATGGACCTCAGGTGTGCGAATGCATGGGTTTGAAGCAAAGCAACAACCCAGCAAGGAAAAGTGCAGCTCCCACGAACGCCGGCGCCAGATGGGTCGGATTCAGATAACCGATGGCGAAGTGCACCCCGATCGCCGTCGTGAATCCGGCGAAGCCGGAACAACACAGCGCCTGCCACAGACTGCGACAGGCGGGCCCGCACCAGACCGAAAAAAGCACCGTGACTCCGCACGCGCAGATACCGCCCCCAAAACCGGCGCGGTCGTGTGCAATCAGCGAAACAAGGCGCGGGTTGATGGCTTGCAGGTTCGCCGGCGTCAAACCCATGTACATGAGGTCCTGGGGCACGAAGACGTGGGTCGTCCCCACCAGGAGAATTGTGAGCCCCCCAGCGATCATCCCGAGAGCCGTCACCAGGAGAAGTGTGCGCCCGATGCCGAACGACGATGTCCAGGGGACGCTGACCGCTTGCCTCAGAAGGCAGCGTAAGTCTCTCGGCTGACGCAAAGTTCGGAATGACCGCACTAGCCCGAGTACAAACACCGGCAGCAGGAGAAGAGTTGCGACTCCATGCCAGCTATCGAGATAACCATAACCTAGATAGGCTAGAAAGCTACCGAAGCCGAGAGCGCCGCTCACCAAGAGCAGCCACCAAGCCCAGGCCTCGCCCCGCCGAAGAGGAAACTCAGAGAGCCACAGGTAGAGTATCCCGACGGCGATCAACGCGCCGCCGAACGCCGTCCGATCATGAAACATGAAATGAACGACGCGACAACCCTGAACTGCGCAGAGTTGGCTCGCCGTCATGCCCAGGAACTGCACGTCGTGCGGCAAGAACTGACCGGTGGCGGAGAGAAACAAAGCGAAGCCGCCGCAAAGCACCAGGCTAAGCCCAGTGAAAGCGAGGAGGGGGCGCCCGTCCCCATAAAGAGCCTCGAAGAAACCGCGGTCGTCACCCACGGTTTCCAGCATGGCTTCAACACCCTGCGACCCCATTCTATCGCCCCTCGCTCCAATTTGATGAGGTCCGCTACAGGACCTCGCTAGGTAAACAAGTCCTTCCGCACGGTGATCTTTTCAATCCGTTCCAGCTTCGGCGTGAAGCCCAGGCCGGCGGTCTGCGGAACGCGAATCGTCCCTTGCGGGCTCACCGCGACCTCGGGATCGATGATATCTTCCGCCCAGTAGCGGCGGCTGGCCGAAACGTCTCCGGGAAGCGTGAACCCGGGCAGCGTGGACATAGCAATGTTGTGCGCGCGCCCGATGCCGGATTCCAGCATTCCGCCGCACCACACGGAAATGTTACGGGCACGGCAAACGTCGTGAATCTGCCGCGCGGAAGTGAAGCCGCCGACGCGGCCCAGCTTAATGTTAATGATCCGGCAGGCGCCGGCGTCGATCGCCTTGCGGGCGTCATCGGCGCTGTGGATCGACTCGTCCAGGCAGATCGCGGTTTCCATTTCGCGCTGAAGCCGGGCATGGTCGATGATGTCCTCCCAATGCAGCGGCTGCTCGATCATCAGCAGGCGAAACTGATCGAACTGCTTCAAGTGGCCGAGATCGGCCAGGGTGTAGGCGCTATTGGCGTCGCACGAGAGCACGATGTCGGGAAAGCGGCTGCGGATCCGCTCGAACACATTCACGTCCCACCCCGGTTTAACTTTCACCTTGATCCGCTGGTAGCCGGCCGCAACCTCCGTCGCGATTTTCTCCAACAAGGCGTCAATGGTGTTCTGGATTCCGATCGAGACTCCGCAGTTGATCTCACCCAGCGTTCCGCCGATGCATTGCGCGAGCGGCAAGCCCTTTTGCTCGGCCTCGATCACCCACAGCGCATTCTCCAGCGCCGCCTTGGCCATGTTATGACCGCGGATGCGCTGGAAGAGCGGGGCCACGTCCGCGGCGGCCCCAAAATCACGGCCCAGCGTCCACGGGATCAGAAAGTCGCGCAGAATGTGCCAAGCCGTCTCCGGCGTTTCGTAGCTGTAAAACGGCTCTTCGCCGCACGTGACCTCACCCCAGCCCGTGACTCCATCCGCCTCGGCGCGGACCAGAACAATTCGGCGTTCCGTGGTCCGGCCGAAACTGGTCTCGAAAAAGTGGACCAGCGGTAATCTGATTTCCCGAATCTCGACGCGATTCAGCTTCATAGGCAGTGACCGGTGACCAGTGACAAGTGACGAGTGGCTAGCAGAAGAATTGCCGGTTGCAGATTGATGATTGACGATTGGAAGAGAAGACATAAGCCACAGTTTTCTTTCAATCGTCAATCTGCAATCGTCAATCTGCAATTCTTCGCTGGCGGTCGTTCGGCGACATAACCGAGTGTGACTGGCCACTAGCCACTGGACTCATCCAATAGATAGCAATACGTCTCTCCGTCGCGCGACACGCCCGTAATGGCCAGCCCACGGGCGAAGCATTCTTGAAGCTGCTCGCGCACCAACGACTGCTGGGCCAGGGCCGCCGCCGGATCGTTGTCGGCGAGCGCAGCAAAGTCGTTGGGAATCGCCACCGCCGCGGCCGGCTTCCTCCTCGAACTGCGGGGCGAGTTGCCCGCGAGGGCGCGCTTCATTCGCGTCGACCTCAACTGCCACTCGGCCAGCAGGCGATCGCTGGGCAGCCCCTGCTGCAACCGGCTCTCGACCCGACCGTAATAATTCGGCAGATAGCGGCGAGCGATAGCCCCCAGGCGCTCGATGTTGAGAAAGGCGTTTTTCGGCCGTAGGGGATCGAAGGTCCACTGGATGCAATCGATTCGCGCGTCGAGCGCGGCCCTGCGCTGGGCCAGCTTCAGCGCCCGGCCCAACCCTCGGTTCTCATGCCCCGGCAGCACTCCCAGGGAGAGCGAGTGGTAATAGCGGCGGTCGCGGTGCCATGCGGGCATGGACGCTACGAAGCCCACCAACTCGCCTGTGGACGCAAACGCGCCCAGAATGTGGCCGCCGATGTGCGTCAAGTTGACGAAGAGCCTTTGTGGATACGCCTCGCCTTCAGCATATCCAAACACTTGCTTTTGGAGCTTGACACACGCCTCAAACTCTTCCAGAGTTTCACAGGGTCGGATGGAGTACTCCGTAAAGCGAAAAGGTCGCGTCATTGGAAAAAGCCCACAGCCGAGGGTCAAAAAGAGCCAAACAGCCAAAACTGCTTCTAATCCCCATGGCCTCCATTTCCCACCCTTACAAATGGGTTCGTAATGGGTTCGGTCCCGGGTGACTTCTTTTTGTTTCAATATGTTGATGGCTTCGGTCCTGAAAAATCATGGGGCCGAACGTTTGTACCCGCAGGTTCCTTCCGGCCAACCTCACTGGTGTAACGGTAGGCGAGCTTGCTGTAACGTTGTGTAACGCCGTCGGGGTGCATCATTCTGGCCGCCGTTTTCTCACTTTTCCTAAAATGGGTTCGTAATGGGTTCGGTCCAAGGTCCCTTCCTTTTGTTTCAATACATTGATGGCTTCGGTCCTGAAAAAAAGATGGCTCGTCGGCAAATCTAGGTGGGGCTGATGCCCGCGTTGTACGCTAAAAGCCCGTCTTCGCCGTCCGATCACAACCGCGCAACTCTACGAACGGTCGGCTAAAGGCAGAAGTCACATTATAATTAACACTATAAGTTGTACCATATCAGTAACTATTCAAGCCACTTCTCCCATGGACATCATGAACTTGTTTACTTAAGAAATCCCACAATACCAGTAACCATGATGACCCGTTGCTCGGACCGTTATCTGGGTCATACAAATCAGCATACCGTGATATTGCATGAGAGTCAAGTCCCTTCTTACGTATCAGTGGGCCCAACGATCAAGTGTATCGGCGAGTCGTTCGGCTCAGTTCCTTGCCGCTTACCAATCCCTATTCATAATGAGAAATCTGGGTTAACCTCAATGCTGTTCACATAAGGGGTCTCGGGAAATTATTTCTCAACTGCTCTCAGGGTGACCCCCTCACCCGTCCCGCCCCGGCTGGAGAAAGCGCCGGTTGCGGTCCACCCTCTCCCCCAAGGGGGCGAGGGGAGTAATCTTCAGTTGTTAGTTCTCCGTTATCAGCACCAACTCCTTGTGGTGCAGAGCGACCCTTGAATTCAGCGCCAAAATCAAGAATTCCTTTTCCCTCACCTCCTTGGGGGAGGGGGGGGCCGCAAGACGGAGGGGGCCCCACGTTTTGCGGGTCGTGGGGGTGAGGGGGTCAAACGCCTGCGCGCAGATCACCCCTCCGTCGGTTTCATCCCGCGTGGCATGACCAAACGGGGAGTCCCTTCGCGCATTGCGCTATGTGGCAGGACCGCATAGAATGAGCGACTTCACCAAAGGAGCGAGCGCGGACTATGCTGAAGTCCTTGAGTGCAAAACTCGGCCACGTACTGGTCCTCTACGGTGCGTGGGGACTGTTCGCGATGTCGTTTCTGGACTCCTCGCTGATTCCGTTTCCCGTCCTGAATGATCTGGCGCTGATGGTGATGGCCAGCAAACGGCCCGCCTGGTGGCCTCTCTATGCG
>DATFYM010000083.1:0-92083 GCA_035315065.1 Terriglobia bacterium | reverse complement strand
GGCCGAGCAATCCGATGGCCCGGCCCGAAAGAGTGCAACGCAGGTCTTCCAGAATAATCCGCTGCCAGAAGCGAACGCCCAGTCCTTCGAGTTCGATGACGGGAGCCATGGGGTAACAGTAGGCAGTCGGCAGTTGGCAGTAGGCAGAACGCAGTAGGCAGTAGGCGGAAGGCAGTAGGCAGAAGGCAGAAGGCAGAAGGCGGTAGGCAGCACTAAACTACTAACCTCGCCTTCCAGGAGGAGAAAGGCAACTGTCTTCTGTTTTCCACGTTCTGACTTCTGCTTCTGTCAACTGCCTTCTGCCTACTGCCTACTGCCTTCTGCCTACTGCTTTCTGCCTACTGCCTTCTGCTTTCTGCCTTCTGCCTTCTGCTTTCCGCCTTCTGCTTTCTACCTACTTCTTCTGTGCTGCCTTCTCAATCATCGGCAAAAGCTCAAGCGGCCCGTCGTGGCCAACGCCGAGCAGCGAATCGAACCCCAAGCTAAAGAAGCTGCCCGTACCGGCCACCACAATCTGCTGCGGCTCACCATAGGCGCAAATCAGGCTCGGAACACTATTCTGGCTCAAGGCGTCAATGGACTGGCGTTGAGCCGGAGTAAGCACGGTGGTCGACTTCAACAGGTCGGTCACCGGTCCCAGCATCGCCCCCAGGTTTTGATAAACGACGGCGGAGTAGTTGGTGTTCCCGTCGCGCGGCAGGCGGCTGGTGAAATCGTTGGAGCGGGTGAGTGAATACCCGGTCTCGCGGTTCTGAAGAGAACTCACCAGCAGGCTGCGGTTGGGCGCAGCGACAAGATAGCCATCCGCGAAAACGTAGTCGATCTGGTTCACGGCGCCCGGTGTAGACGACGGCGGGATTCTATCCAATGTGTAATAGGTCTGGCCACCCGTATCCTCCTTGGTCAGGTTGAACTGGACCTTGTTGCCCGCTTGCTCTCCGATACCCGCCACCAGCTTCTCGATGGTGTTTTCCAAGCGCGCCGGATCGTTCACTTCCAGCACCAGCTTCCAGCTCGGGGTGGGTAGTACGGGGCCGTCCAGGGTGAACGTAGCCTCGCCGCCCAGCACGCCGGCCAGATCATCCGACAAGTTCACGCCGGTCTGCGATTCAAACTCCTGCAGCTCCTCGCCGAAATTGGGATTAGAGTTCTCGCCGAAGGTGATAATCTCCTGCACGATGTCGCCCGGGTCTTTGACGACGAACGAGATCGCAAAACTGGCGGCGGGCGACACAAAGTCCAGCGTGCCCATCGGGCTGGGCGGCGCCAGCCAGGCCGCTATGCCTTGGCGGTCCTGAGAGAAGGAGAGCGTGGCCCGGTTCTCCGTCTTTCCGCTCACGTCCTTGCTCTCCATGATCAGGTATCTCATGTCCGCGAGGCCGGTCTTGGGGTCGTTCAGGAAATTCATACCTTTCCCCGACCCTTCCTTATTACCTACGGATTGGGAGATGATTTGTTCCATGTCGGCGCAAAGTAGCCAGCCGGCGCCGGACTGATACGCCCTCTGGATCGCCGCGTAGAACGGAGTTGAGACAAAGTCACTGGAAGCAGACTGCCCGATGAGCGTGGCGGCATGCTGCAACTGGCTCGTGTCGCCGGTCATCACGAGAATGTTGTTCTTCAGGAAGACCAAAGGCCGGTCTTTAGCGGCGGGCGGAAGCTCAGCCGAAAACGGATCGTCGATCAACGTTGCCTTGGACTCGCCTTGAGCGTTGAGTTCGCTGATCTGCTGCTGGAGGAATTCGCGAAATCCCGGCCTCTTCACCTCCGCCAGGATTAGCGGCGCATGCTGGCCTGACGGCAGGGCGATGACGACTTCATCCCCCAGGTAACCGCCGAAAGTGTGGATCCTATTGATCATCTCCTCCACTTTCTGAGCCTTGCCCGAGGCCTGCTGCTGGCTCCACCATTGCTGCAGCACCTCGCTCTCGCCGATGCGTGCCTTAAGCAGTTGGTCCGCCTGGCTTAGCGTGCTGCCGATGTTGGGGATGGCGACGTAGAGCGTGGTATCGGCCGGCACTATCTTCAGCAGGGTAGAGTCGTAACGCGGAGTGGGGCCGGGGATTGCTTCCAACTGCTTGTGCAGGCCGGCGAACTCGCCGAGCAGCGCCAGGTATTCCCCGGAATTCCGGCTCCAGGAGATGTCACGGGTGAGGGAGACCGGCGTGAGGCTGGCCTGGGTTGAGATCTGATCGCCCGGCTGCAGTAATTGCACGTTCGAGCCCTGCTCGACCTCAACCTCTCCCTGGATCACTGACACCCGCGAGCCCTTCATGCCTTCGTCCACCGCGAACACCGTGCCCTTCACCGAAATCAGGCAATCGCGCGTGGCAACGTAGAGGCGCCCGTGGCGCTGCTGGGCTGCCCGAACAATGATCTTTCCGCGGTCGAGGTGGATGGTGGTGCCGCGCCACCCACGAGAAACCCAAAGGTCAGTCCGCTGGCTCATTTCGATCGAGGATTCGTCCACCAGGCGAATCACGGCCGATGAGCCATTGGCGGTACGGATTTCCTGGCTATCCAGGATCGGGCGGCCGGCCGCCAGCGCGGCGCTGACGCGATCGGAAACGTGGTAGAGCGCGCCATCCACGGTCTGGACCATGCCGCGCGTGCCGCTTTCGAGGATCAGACGGCCAACGCCCATCACACCCAAGCCGACTCCTAGCACCAGCACCACGGCCATCGCCCACGCCAGTCGCCAACCGTGCCGCAGCGGCCTTGGCGGTTGCTCCCAAGTCAGGGCTGGCTCTTGCCGCGCCCGGGAGCGCGCCGCGTCGAGCACGCGCCGGCAGCTAACGCACTCGTGAACATGGTCTTCGAGCAGCAAGGCACGCGACTCGGAGAGAGTCTTGGCCAGGTAAGCCGGCATGAGCGCCTGGAAATCGGCGCAACTCCGGATCTTATCGACATGCGCAGGCGCCGTGGCCGCCGTCGAGGGAGAGAGTTGGGCCACTTGGCCCAACTGGGCCCAAACGCGACGCGCAGCCTGTTCTACAACCTTCTCGTCCACGTCCTCGGTGCGGACTTCGGCGATAATTCGATCCAACCCACGCTCGCCACCCATCTTTTCGCTCTTCATGACTTGCCTCCAAGGTACGAACTGATCTCTTTTTGCAGCCGCCGTCGGGCACGGTGCACCGTGACCGCGACCCTGACTTGCGACATGCCAAGCAGGCGCGCGATCTCACGGTTGCTGTGGCCCTCGAAAAAGCGCAGCGCGAAGACCTCAGCCGCCTCCGGACTCAGCCGGGCAAGCGAGCGCCTCAGGAAGTCACGCAGGTCGCTACGCTCAGGCTGGCCGGGATCGGGCTGGGAATCGTCGAGCGGTACGCTGTCCGCGGTCCGGCGCGCACGCAGCACGTCCAACGCAGCGTTGATCGCCGCCCGGCGAAGATAGCTGGCGGAATTCACCAGCCGCGGAGCCGCCCGGTCACGCCCCGCCAGACGCAGGAAAACGGTTTGCAGCACGTCTTCCGCGTCAGCGGCGTTGCCGGTAATGCGATATGCGGTGCCAAACACCGAGCGGTGGTGCGCTTGAAAGAGACCTTCCAGTTCATCAAGGAGATCGGGAATCGCTTCCTCCGCTGTCGCCGGTGCCAAGGTCGCCTCCTGATCGCTACCTTCACAGGTAAAGACGACAGACTGCCCTGATTATTACAGCGGAACAACTTTTTTGCGAGGAAAGTAGGGGAGGGACCAATCCACCCTCGGGCGGCGGCCGCTCAAGCAGTTCCGGCGCTGTTGGGGACTCAGCCTGTATGGTCGGCTCCCCGGAAAATGGCCGCCGGCCAAGATAGACCCTGTGTAACGGCCGTAAGTTAGAGCGAGGTCGCTCAATTCGCTACGGCTTCCATGTATTTTTGGAGTGTCACAAACGTATAGCCCCGCTTCTTGAGTTCCGGGATCAGCTTGGAAAGCACTTCCACTGAGTTGGGCAGCTCGTGGAAGACAAGAATCTGGCCGTCGACGCCCTTGCGTTCGCGCTGCTCGATGTTGCGCAGGACGTAGTCGTAGAGCGAGGGCTGGGGGCACTTGGACTGGTTCTTGCCGTAGCAGAAATAGTCCTCGGAATCGACGTCGCGCAGGACTGGAGGGACGGAGGTGGACTTGGTCATCACGTGGTAGCCTCGCCCCTCGATGCGTTGCGCGAGCTCGGGCCAGATATCCCAGTCCGGCGGCCGGAGGTACTTCGGCCTGACGCCCGTGATGGGCTCGATGGTCCGGGAAGCGCGGTCGATGTCGTTCAGGATCCATTCCTCGCCGTAGCGTTTGTTCATGCGGCGGAAGTCGCCGTGTCCGTAGGTGTGATTTTCGATCTCGTGGCCCCGGCGATGCTCCTCTTCCGCCGCCTGGCGGCAGGTGATGCCGGCATCGATCTTTCGGCACTCCCTGTCTGCCGCCGGAGCCAGTCGCCACGCCATCACGAAGAAAGTGGCTTTAACGCCCTCGCGATCGAGGAGGTCGAGCAAGCTGGGCGACGCGAAACCCGGCTGCGAGTTCCCTTTCAGCACCCAGGGGCGCGGACCGTCATCAAAGGTGAGAGCGATGAGCTTTTTTGCAGTGTCGGGCGGCTTTGCCGGCGTGCTCGCCGGGGCGGCCAGGTCGGAAAGCATGAAGATCAAACACAGAGGCGCAGAGACACAGAGAAGGAATTGACGATTGACGATTGGCGATTGACGATTGGAAAACATAGCTAGCTAGCTTTCATTTAGTTCTCAGTTGGTTTTCAGTTCTCAGTTTTCGGTTCTCAGTCTTCAGTCTTAGCCGTCAGCCATCAGCACTCAGCTATCAGCAAGAACGAAGAAATGATGAATGAATTATGAACAACAGGAGAAGACGTCCGTCGTCCGTAGTCATTTATCCGTGGCAGAAAATCATCCCCAGCTACGGACAATTGACAAGGGAAGTCTTCTCTTTTGTTCATCATTCATCATTCATAATTCATCATTTCTTCGTTCTTGCTGATAGCTGATCGCTGAAAGCTGATAGCTACTGAGAACTGAAAACTGAGAACTACTTCTTCGGCGGCCGCGAGGGCCGTAGCTCAATGCGGCTGGCGAGCGATCGGGACGGAAACCGGTACAGATCGACCACCGCTTTGGCAATGTCTTCGGGAGTGAGCTTCCAGGTTTCTCTTGCCTTCGCGCCGGGCGCGGCCGCGAAATCCGTGGCCACGCTGCCCGGCATGATGTAGCTGACGCGAATACCGTCGTGGCGAACATCCTGCATCATGGCCTCGCTGAAGCCGTTCAACCCGAACTTGGAGGCGTTGTAGGCGCTGCCGCCGGCAAAGGGATTGATGCCCGCCAAGCTGGAGATGTTGAAGATGTAACCGCCGCCCCGCTTCCGCATCAGAGGGATCGCTTCGCGGCAGCAGTAGAACACCCCAGAGAGGTTGGTCTCGACAACCGAGGCCCATTCCTCCGGAGTAATCTGGTCCACGGGCTTGAAGATCCCTATGCCCGCGTTGTTCACCAGAATGTCGAGCCCGCCGAAACGCTCGGCTGCCGCCCGGATCACGCGCCGGCAATCCTCGTACCGGCGGACGTCCGCCACCGCGCCATCGACCATCGGATTGCCAGCGTCGCCGTGGCCCTGGCCGAGGGTCTCCAACGCTTTCCGCAAGAAGGCTTCATCACGGCCGCAGATGAAGACCCGCGCACCCTCCTTGAGCAGCGCCTCGGCGATTGCATAACCGATCCCGCGCGTGCCGCCTGTGACCACAGCGACCTTGTCCCTCAGCTCAGTCATCATCTTCATCCTCGTTTCTGGAATATCCTTCAGCTTAACATGCTATCCGAAAAGCGCGAGAGACTGAAGAATTGCCGATTGACGATTGACGATTGAAAGGGAAGACGCAAGCCGTTTCAGTTTTCCAATCGTCAATCGAAAATCGTCAATCGGCAATTCTTCTCTTCGGGAAGGCACTGGTCTCATTTCGGCTGACCCCCGGTGGGCCGATAACGGCATCTATATAATTGGTAGAGGCTCTAGTAACACTTTTCTGACACGTTGGCAGTCGCCCCCCGACCATCGAGCGCGCCGTCCCAAAATTGCAGCGATGCGCGGAGGTTAGAAATGATCGATCGAACCCCAGTTCAGCCAGCCAGGGCTTGGCTGGCAGTTTTGGTGGTGGCAGGTTTTGCGATCGTGGTCCCGCCGGCTGTAGGAGGGCAGGAGCAACCAAACCCGAGTCCAGAAGTAAAGAAGGTTCCAGTGCACCAGAACAATATGGTCCAAGGGGCGCTGCTTTATCGTAACTACTGCGCCACCTGCCACGGGATGGCGGGCAAAGGCAACGGTCCCGCCGCGCCAGCCCTGAAGACCGCGCCACCTGGCCTGACGATGATGGCCAAGAACAACGGTGGGAAGTTCCCGGATCTCAAGGTCATGCACATCCTGGAGAACGGGACGGATCTCGCGGCTCACGGCTCCAAAGACATGCCGGTTTGGGGCCCGGTTTTTCGCCGCATGGGGCCCGACCGGAATTTGGGGCACTTGCGTCAGGTCAACCTGACGGCATACTTGAAGTCGATTCAGGAGAAGTAACCCCGGCGAAGCCGCGGGCGGAGCGGGCTGTGGTGTGTTTCTATTACCCCGTAAGTCCATGAAAGATATGGTGGGCGATAGAGGACTCGAACCTCTGACTTCCACCGTGTGAAGGTGGCACTCTACCGCTGAGTTAATCGCCCCACGCGGAGTATAAAAATAGCAGGTATTTCGTCAAATGTCTACCAAGCCCCTGAAGCTGAAGGCGGTGACCGCGGCCACGGGAGACCAGCGCCAGGAAGTCTTCGCTTCGGAAGCCCCCACCGAGCCTCTGGCGCGGCTAGAGCGCTCGATTCAGAGCGTGATTCGCGGCAAGGATGAAGTTATCCAGTTCGCTCTGGTAGCGCTGCTGGCGCGCGGCCACCTGCTGATCGAGGATGTTCCCGGCGTCGGCAAAACCACCCTCGCCCACTCTCTCGCTCGTTCCTTCAACTGCTCGTTCCAGCGCATCCAGTTCACCTCCGACCTGCTGCCCTCGGACGTGATCGGCATCAGCATTTACAGCCGCGAAAACGGACACTTCGAGTTTCGGCCCGGCCCCATCTTTGCCAACGTTGTCCTGGCGGACGAGATCAACCGCACTACGCCCAAGACGCAGAGCGCGCTGCTCGAGGCCATGAACGAAAGCCAGGTGACGGTCGACAATCACACCCACCCGCTGCCCCAGCCGTTCATGGTGATCGCCACCCAGAACCCCATCGAGCACCACGGCACCTACCCGCTTCCCGAATCGCAGCTCGATCGCTTCCTGATGCGCGTCAAGATCGGTTACCCGGCGGCCGCTAGCGAGAAGGAGATCCTGCGCAACTTCGCCGACTCCGAGCCGCTCGACCAGGTCAGGCCGGTGATGGAGGCGGAACAGGTCCTGCGGGCGCAGCAAGCGGTGCGGCGCGTGGCGGTGGACGACGCGCTGGTGGACTACGCGTTGGCCATCGTCGAAAAGACCCGCCGGCACGAGTACTTGAGCCTCGGCGTGAGCCCGCGCGGATCGATGTCGCTCTATCGCGCCGCCCAGGCCTTGGCCTTCCTCGAAGGCCGCGACTACTCCATCCCCGACGACTTCAAGCGCCTCGTGCTGCCGGTGTTCGCCCACCGCATGGTGGTGAGCACGCGCTACGTCTCCACGCTGAAGCGGGGCGACCAGGCGGAAGCGATTCTGCGGGAAATCGTGGAGTCGACGCCTGTTCCTTTGTAGAAGAGACCTATCATTTCACGCGCAAGGCGCCATGAGTTCTGGCTACTGTTGTCCGAACTCGTCACTCGTAGCGGAGCGCCACGATGGGATCGATTTTCGTGGCTCGTCGCGCCGGGATGTAGCTGGCCAGCAGCGCCGAGGCGGCCAGCAGCATCGCGACAGCGGCTAGGGTCGGCACGTCCCATGCCTGAGTGCCGAAGAGCAGCCCGCGCATCAGCGTTGCCGCGGCCACCGAGCCAACCAGGCCCGCGGTGATGCCGATGCCGGTCAACCACCCCGCCTCTTTCAGGATGAGTTTATAAACGGAGCTGCGCTGGGCGCCGAGCGCCATGCGGACTCCGATCTCACGCGTTCTCTGGCTAACAGAGTAGGCTATTACTCCGTAGAGTCCGACCACGCCCAGCAGCAACGCTAAGGCGGCAAAGCCTCCCACCAGCCAGGCGGAGGAGCGGTGCAGATAGGCCGTCTGCGAGTTGTCGGCTCTTTCGGTCATGGTCTCTTCGCCGGCTGTACCGATGTCGGGGTCGATCTGATGGATGGTGGCGCCAAGCGTCGGAAGCACCGACTGCTCGGCCTGCGACGTGCGAACGACGACCGCGAAATAGGTGTCGGGGTTCTGGTTAAAGGGCTCATATTCGGTGGGCCAGTTCTCCGAATCGAGCGAGCCTTCCTTAATATCGTCCACGACACCGATAATCTGCTTAATCGACTTCGGCGTCAGCTCGGTGTCGCCGATCTTCTTGCCGATAGGATCCTCACCGGGGAAGTAGCGTCTGGCCAGCGCCTGGTTAATGATGACCACGTGAGGCTTCGACGCATCCTCCGCGTCGGTAAAATAACGGCCGCGCAGCAGCTTCGCCTGCAGGGTGGTGAAATAGGCGGAGCTCACATCCCGCTCGTTCACTTCATTGTGCTCTCCGTTGTACGGCCGACCCACAAACCTGATCCAGTCCGTATTTCCATTGCCGCTCAGGGGTAGCCGGTTCCCGATGCTCACAGATTTCACGCCCGGCAGGCTCGCGATGCGGCTTGCGATCTGCCGCCCCAGCGCGACCACCTGCTCGTCCTTTCCATAGATCTTCTCGGGCACCGCGACCTGCAGCGTGGCCAGGTGATCCGGCTGGAACCCCAGCTCCACATGGAGCAGACGGTAGAAGCTTTTGCCGAGCAGCCCGGCGCCTGCCAACAGCACCATCGCTATGGCCAACTCCACCGCCACCAGATTGGAACCGAAGCGGCGCCACATGGTTCCCGCAGCGCCGCGGCCGCCTTCTGCCAGGCCTTCTCGCATTTCCGATAAAGACAAGCGCAAGGTGGGAGTGATGGAGTAGAGCACGGCGGTGAGAAGCGATATCGTGCCGGCGAAGAGCAACACACGGAAATTCAAATCGAGGCCTTGGAGATACGGCATTCCGGCCATCATGGACGGCGGAACCAGCCGTGTAAGGAGTCGCATGAGCCACTCGGCAGAAAGCAGGCCCACCATGGCGCTGATCGCTACCAGCACCAGCCCTTCCGTCGCGAATTGGCGGACCAGTCTCGCGGACGACGCGCCCAGCGCACTGCGGACGGCGATCTCGCGCTTGCGGCTCTCGGAGCGCGCCAGCAGCAGGCTGGTGACGTTAACGCAAGCGATCAGCAACAGCAGCCCGGCCCCGCCGAGCAGTACCACCAAGATGGGACGGATGTCGCCCACGATTGCTTCCGACAGCGGCACCACGCTCGCCCCCTGACCGCGGTTGGAATCGGGGTACTCCCTTTCCAACTGTTGCGCAATAGACTTCATGTCCGCCAAGGCGGTCGAGACAGAGACGCCGTCCTTGAGCCGCGCCACGCCGTAGAGATTGTGGCAGCTTCGCCGGAGTTCACACCCGTTGGGAGTGTGAAGCGTCGCCCAGAACTCTGTATTCCCTGTGAGAGCGAATTGAAAGTCCCGTGGCAGCACTCCGATGATGGTGTTGGCGGTGCCGCTGAGCGTAACGGTCTGCCCGATGACGTCCTTCCTTCCGCTGAACCGTTTCTGCCATGTCGCGTAGCTCAGTATGACGGTGCCGGGTGCGCCCGGCAAATCCTCGCCCGCATAAAAGTCACGGCCCACAAGAGGAGTGATGCCCAGGGTGCGAAAGAACCCATCACTCACGCGTGCCGCAGGGACCGGTTCTGCGCCGGCTGGAGTGTTCAGCAGATAGCCGCCCATGTTGTAGACGTCAAGCGAGGTGAAAACTTTGTTGAGCTTCTTCCAGTCGAGGTAGTCCTGATACGAAAGGTTGGATTGCGGAAACAGCCGGACACTCTCATACACGCCAACCAGGCGGGTGGGATTCGGGTAGGGCAACGGCTTGATCAGCGCGGCATCCACAAAAGCGTAGATCGTCACCGTGGCGCCGACCCCGAGGGCCAGCATGAGGATAGCCGTGCAGGTAAACCCGGGGTTCTTCACCAGCATGCGCAGCCCATAACGCAGGTCCTGCCAAAGGTCTCCCATACGCTCCTCCTCAAGTAGTCTCGGCCCAGGCAAGTAGAGATACGCTGTTGCTCGTCATTCCTATGACGCGCACCCAGCGTCAATGGTAGCAGCCGGCGGCCTTTGCGGCTTACCCCAACACCCCGCCCGCCGACAACCTGCTGGGCGATCCTGATTTCGCCCGGCCGGAGTGCTCGGATCTCCTGGCCGAGTTCCACCATCCGTCGTCAAATCGCTCATCATATTGAAAATAAACCGGTAACCGTGAATCGGCAATCGAGAGGAACCTTTCACTGGACCTGCCTTATGGAGAATCAGCCTCAAAATCCCCATAACTCAATTATTATAAAGTACTTAATCATAGTGGCTTCGTTCGTATCGATTTCTTCTCAAGTTACTGATAATGCGGGCCTTGATTCGAGTGGCTTCGATTGGGTTCGTTTCTGCCTCCCTTTCCTTCCCCAGACTCAGGCCCCAGACCAGGCTCAAGGTTCCAACTGATACCGGTGCCAGCCTCCGCCGCTACTTGGTCCAGCATCTCGCTCATGGTAGCTTGGACTGACTTTCCTCTTTCGTCGGTCATAATGCCGGGTTCGTTCCCGGGTTTGTTTTCTGGGGCCTCTGCCGCTCTCAAGCACTTACCAGGTTTGTTCCAGGTTTGTTTTTTGTGACCCTTCAATTCTAAAGGACTTACCAGGTCTGTTCCAGGTTTGTTTTTAGGGTTATGTCAATGATTCTGATGGACTTGTCAGGTTTGATTGACCCATTTTTTCATTTTTGCCCCAACGGCGCCGGTTCAGGCCCGCTTCTCTTCGCGACTCCCGATACCCCGAGTTCCGGCTATTGGCATCTCTCACGCGCACTCCCTGCTCTCCCCGCTCGAACCGTTGGTCCGTTTTGGCGCGGGCTCCGGCTTTCACGGACCGTCCGCACCGCGTAGTGTTCCTTCCAGTTCCATCCCCGAGACCCTGACGCCGTCTCTTCTCTGCGAGTCTCGTCCCCGTTTTTCTTTTCAAACCCCAAAACCCGAATCCCGAACCGCGGCTTACCGGTCCAAGGCGAGCCTAGAAGATTATACGGTCCCGCGACGCCATGCACCAAACCAGCGCCGTCGCCCGATCCATTCGCTTCATTTCCACCGGGTCCCCCACCTCGAAAGTGGTGATGATTTCCGACCGAATCTGGGCGTAAAGGGCGGCGGCCGACCGGGTATCCGGCGGCCTCCAACTTTTCCGGGAGGCGATGGTCGTAGCGGCCGTGCTTCAGGGCGTTGAGGGACACGCGAGCCTTGCCTTCCGGGGTGCGTGGTCCGGTACACTTCTGAGCGTTGCGGCGGTTGGCGGCCAGGAACGCCTCGGTCCGAGTCGGTGACTTGCGCAACATAAAAAAAGCCCTTCATCCCGAGCGCGCCGATTCAGACAACACGGCAGCGGCACGGTTATGGTTAGTATATTAAACCGGCGAGTAGCAGTCAAGAAAATAAATCGAGGCTAGCGGAGGCGTCAAGAAGGACGATCAAACCGGAATGTGGAGTTGATGGCATCATAGTTTGCTCGCACGTCTCGGCCATTACGTTCCAGCAAGCCCGCCGTCGCCAAAGCTTCGACATCGTCGTGGACCCGGCGGTAGTCGCGCTTGAGCTGCACGGAAAGCGCCCGCACGCTCCGCACTTGATGACTGTGGACATATTTGAGAAGCTCCCATCTTTTGGGGGTCAGGAGCGACAAGAGGCCTTCCAGGCTTTCGAAAGACAAATGCCGCTCGCGAACCCTTTTGCCGTTCTCCAAACGGTGCCAGGCGTCGATGAAGCGACGACCGATTGATTGCGGATTTCCTGGCAGACGTTGCGTCTATCAGGGAAGGAAAGAGGCCCATATGAAAGAAAGATTGGAAGTTCACGTAGGCGACACTCTCGAAGATACCGCTCAACCGTTGAAAACTTGTAGGGCATCTCGCGGCTCCCGTAAGTGGCGATGGTCCCCTTTGGGTTTTTCTTTGTCGTAGCCAATAAGCCGCTTTCCGTCCTTGCCGTAGAATAGCGAATACTTGAGCCGATGCTCGCTGCCCGGAACCGGAGAGCGCACGGCATAAATCGTTTCAGAGGTGAATCCAGCCGTTCCTCTTCAAGGTCGTTCTCTTCTCTCTCGGTCCCGGTCCAGAAAGCTTTGCAACAGGCTCGGGGAGGCGCGGAACGTGGTTTGTCGCAGGCGTTGGAAAGCCGAAGGAAGATCCACCCAACCGCGAGAGGCCGCGTCGTTCAATACACCCAGCGTGCCGGTGATGGGGAGGTTGCGACGCTGCGCTTCCCGGCGCCCTTTCCCTTCGTCCATAAGCAGCAACGCTTCGGGCCGGTGCTGCTGCGCCAGGATGATGGCCTCACGCTCGCCCTCCCCCAGCAAACGCAGGCCGGCGTCGGGTGGGATCTTAGTTTGCTCGACCTCAAGCCAAGCCGGGCGGCGGGCGATCCACTCCGTCACGGCCGCAGGAGCTTCAGGATGCTGCAGTTCGCGCAGAACAGCTTCGGGGACCACCACACGGCCATAAAGCCGTTTCAGAATTTCCGCTTCGCCGATGAGCACCAGATAATTGAGGGGGGAAGTGTCGGCGATAACGATCATCGGCTGCTGAACTCGCGGCTGGTTTCAGTATCCCGGTCCAGGTCCTCCAGGGTGTAGTCAAAGTACACGCCGTGCTCCTTCAGGAAGCCATCAACCTGGATTCGTGTCCCGTAACCCAGAATCTTTCGCACCTGCTCCTCGGTGAGGGTGCCGGACCGGTAGCCTTCGAGCGCGAAGCTCTCCAACAACGCGCGCGGCAGGTCCTTGGCGCCGAGGCCCTGGGCAATTTCGTCGGGTACTTCTATGGTGATTTGCATGGCGGTCCCCGTCTTATTCTGTCCCCTTCCAGTTCATCCCTCACCGGCAGTCTTCTTCAGCACGAGCTTCGGCGTCCTAAGTCCCCTCCTCGGGTGCGTGATAAAGCCAAGCTTTAAGATAGCCCATCGACTGCCGGAGTTCAATTGGCGGATTTATTTTATGACAACTGACGCCTCTTCGAATCGCAGACCGTCAATCCTTCACTCTTTTATCCTTAACCCCCATTCACAATTTCTGGGCGACTCTTGTCGACAACTCGAGTAGCTTATCCGACCAAGTAACTATCGGGCGAGGTATCAAGCTTCGTCTAGAAGGGGAAATGGCTGGTGGTTGATCGAGCGGCGTTGCCCCGCCGGGAGCCTTGAGAATTTGAAACCGAAAAGCTGCGGACTGAAGGAGCGGCTCCGCGCTACTCTTGCTTATCCGTCGGGAGCCCGCGCGCTCCATTATGTCATAAAATGTCATAATTCTTCTGGGCTGTCAAGGGATTTCAAAGCTATTTGAAGCTGTGTCGCAGCGGCTGAGGCCGGTTTGGCCGAGGCGTCGAGGACGAAGCGCCCAGTGGGAAGCTCAGAAAGTCAACGGCGGCGTCCCTCTTCGATGAGTTGACGAACGGTCAGGCCTTCCAGTCTCGCTCCTTTGCGCAAGGCGCGAATCCGTTCCGCAACTTCACGAGGATCTTTTTTGCGACGATTGGCGGGTGGGACCAGGATCGCCACGGGAGTGCCGTGCTTGGTGATGGTGATCTCTTCCCCCTGGGCGACGCGCTCCAGCAAGGCTGAGAGATGGGTCTTGGCATCGAACAAGCCTACCGTATCCATAGGGAGTCTTCCTCCTAGTCTGAGACTGGTTGAAACGGGGCCGTTGTCAAGCAAACGTAGCGCAGACCTTTTTCCCAAAGTCCGAGGCACGAGCACTGTCGCTACGTTCCGCTTTGCGTCAACCTCAGACGGCCTGTAGACGGGGCCAAATCGCGGGCACAACAATCTCCAGGAAAGAACCGCAGACCTTGGGAAGAAGGTCTGCACTACGCTTGCTCCGGGCGGAACAGCGCAGAGATAACCGAGGAGCTGCCCAGGATCAAGGATCTAAATCTGGTGGCGTCGGCTTTCGATTTAGAGGCCAAATGTTTCGCCGGAGCCTCCTCGTTGATCTGGCGAACCGAGCTGCTGACACGATCATAGTCTAGCCCGATTTCACCGAGCATGCTTTTCAGTTCCGTGGGGTGAGCCTTTAGGAGCCCATGGACCTGTCCCAGCGTGTACTTCGCGAAGGGCTTTTGGCCTGGCGCGTTGTCACTTTTTATCACGTTTTGAATGCGTTTTTCCAGAGGACGTAGGGCGCCTTTCAGTGAGTGCTCAAAGGCTTTCGTGAATAAGACAATCGCTCCCGAGAAGTCCATATCCGCCGGGGTAAAGAGGTAGTGGTATTCTGCGGCGAGCAGGAAGCGACGAGCCACTGTCAGCGCTCTCGTGAACGCGGCCTTTTCCTTCGATGACGAACCCACGGCCAATTCCCGAGACGAATTGACCGTGGCTACCTCCTGGTCACAGAAGCTCAGGCGCCTTTCGAACCGGAATCTCTGCGCTCGTGGCTTCCCACCTCGCGCACCTGATCACTAAAGTCAAAGGCGTCGTTAACGGCCCTTTCACCGCGCAAGGGAATCGGCTCATTAGGCAACGTCCTGCAATGCGAGAATCCTTTTCTCCACCCTCGGCGGAAAGTCCACAAACAAGAAATAATCTTTGTGATAGAGATAATCCTCGCCACTCTCGTCGACAATTCGCAGCAGATCATCCTTGGCCGCCACCGGGTCGGGAAGAATCCGGTAAACCTTGCCAGGAATGAGCGACACCTGATAGTCGGTATTGTCTACGCAAAGCGCGAATGGTTTAGTTGGTGTTTTCATGATTCGTCCAGGTAGCGCTTGATTTTCATGTCCCTTTGGCTAGCGTGTTGCAGGACGTGGGCGGCGCGGGGGCTGGCCTTCCATGGCAGCACGCAAAATGCGGTTGATACGCGTCTGGTAACCCCTGCCTTGGGCCCTGAGCCATTCCAGCACGTCTGCGTCGAGGCGAATGCTGAGTTGCTTTTTGGCTGGAGGCCAAGCCGTCGTTGCCTTCCTAAAGAAGGCTTTGCCGAGAGGCGGAATGTCGGAATAGTTGATGTCGGCATCGGTCATCCGGTCAATCCGTGCCAAGTCGCTTTTGATAGATTTCCTGCTCACGTCCGTTCGCCTTCCTCATGGAGATGATGCGGGTGGTCTCGCCGCGCGGCGCATGGGCTATCATGACCAGGCGTCCGGCGAGGAAGCCCAAAGTGATCAGCCGTTCCTCTCCATAATCGAAACGGTCGTCCTCGAAGGTGACACAAGGTCCGGCAAATACCTGTTCGGCGTCCTCAAAAGCCAGACCGTGCTTGGCGAAGTTGCTACGGTTCTTCGCTTTGTCCCATCCGTATCTCATCCGTAATCGTATCGCTTTTTGTATCTACATGCAAGCACGCGTTTCGAGAACCGGCTGCCAACAAACGAAGGACCACGGGTCGGATAGGTGACCCTCAACCCGCAATGCGACCAAACACCCCGCGACGATGACTTCCACGCCAGCTACGGGGGCCAGCAAGCTCAAACTCCATTCCCTCCACCCACCGGGTACAGTTTCGAATCTTACAAGTTCTGAAGCCGGCCTCTTCAGGATGGAAATCACCGCCGGGAATTGAACGAAGGAGGCTTCGGGGTCATACCGCGACCCGCACCTTATGGGAGCCCACTTGGCTCATCCCGCGCAATTCGGCTCTCGACATGCAGCCGGATGGCGTCCTCGATGAGTTGGCGTGCCTCTTCCTCGGTCTCCCCCTCGGTGTAGCAACCCTGGAGGACAGGACAAATGGCCACAAACCGGCCATCCTCGTCCCTTTCGATCACCGCCGTGAATTCGTAACCCCGCATCGCTTCACAACCTCCGACCCTATTGTACCCCTACGGACTGCGGTCTTCTTACTCCTGCCCGTGGACGAGCGAGCCGGTAGCCACGATCGCTGCTTTTGTAACGGTCTACGGCGCGAGGCCTCGCGGACGTCGGGGTCACGTCTTACGCGAACATTCACCGAGATCAATCGTCCGGTGGCCGGTGGCGGTGCCGGCGTGTGTTAGAATTGGAGCCGTCGGTGAGGAGCCAAACCATGCCAAAGGCAAAGCGTCAGGAAAGGGTCGCGCCGGTGGACGAAGTTCCGATTCGGTTGCGCATTGAATCGCTCGAGGAAGGCGGCTACGTGGCCACGAGCCCCGATGTTCCCGGCTTGGTCGCCGAGGGGCGAAGCGTCACGGAAGCGGTGGAGATTGCCCAGGGACTGGCGCGGAGAATCGTTGAGTCCTGCCTCGATCACGGTGACCCCCTTCCTCCCGCATTCAAAAAACCGCACCCCATCCGGCGCGACTTCGTGGTGCCTGTGGGCGTCAGCTAATGGGTCGCCTCGCGGGGTTCAAGTATCGCGAGGTGGCCCGCAAGCTGCGCGCCTTGGGCTTCGCCTTTGACCGCCCCGGTCCAGGTAGTCACGAAATCTGGCGGAACACTGTCACGGGCCGCAAGGTCACCCTTCCCCACCACGCGCGCGATATGGCAGAGGGCACAGTGCGCCGTCTTGCGCGAAGCCGGCATTGACGTTTCCGAATTCTTGAAAACCTAGGAGAGACCTGAGCGCTGGCGGGCGCCTTCGGATTTCATCTTTCCAGGGTGAGCGGGAGCCATCACATCTTCGCTCACCCAGGCGTACGGCAGCTCGCGAATCTGCAGGACGTGTGAGAAGGCGAAGCCCTACCAACAAGTTAAGCAGTTGCTCGACGTCGTGGAGCGGTATAATCTGTCTTTAGTAGGCCGGTTTGTCAATCTTTTTCGCGACCCGAGCCCAGGTCAGAGCTCCCGAGCCTTTCCAGCCTTGTAGTCGGCAAGAGCTTCGTTGATGAGGCCATCCAACTTGCCCGCCTTGGCGTCTGCCTCGATCTGGGCGTCCCAAAGGCGTCCATCGAACTCCACAAACCAGGCCCGGAACTTCGCGAGATCCTGCGGCGACAGGTTCTCGATCCTTTGCGCGAGTTGCTCAATTTCGCTCATGAGGCGGCTCCTTCTAAGGTTGCGACCCTATTAATTCTACCCCCGTTCCCCTCTTTGGCGAAGCCCATTATGTGCACCCCAATAACGGGCTTGGGGGGTAGGCGTACGGAAGCGGGTAGCCACTGAAGCCTTCACTCGTATCGCAGCGCCACCATGGGATCGACTTTCGTGGCCTGTCGCGCCGGAAGGTAGCCCGCGAGAGCGGCGACGGCAGCCAAAACCAGGGTCGCGGTCAACATGGCGACGTGGTCTGCGGGCGCCAGCCCGTAGAGAAGACTTGAAACCACGCGTCCGGCTGCCAGCGCCCCGGCCAAACCAAAGACTATCCCGACTGAGACAAGAGCCATCGTGTCTCGCAGCACGAGCCGAGTCACATCGCCGCGCTGCGCTCCCAAAGCCATGCGAACTCCGATCTCATTGGTTCTGCGCGCCACGGAGTAAGACATCACCCCGTAAAGGCCTACGGCCGCAAGGAGCAGCGCGAGCAAGCCGAACAACGTGGTGAGCCCGCCGCCATCCGCTGATCGACCAGCGAATCCCGCACCTGCTGGGTCAGTGGTTTGACGCCGTAGATGGGAAGGTTCTTTTCAACCACCAGGAGTTCCTTTCGGACCGTGCGGGTGATCGCGGCGGGATCAGCAGCCGTGCGGACCTCCAGCGACATCGGGCCCATCAGCGTCGGCGGCATCTGAAGGAAAGGGAAGTACACGACGCGCACCGAACGCTCGTTCAACCGGTTCTGCTTTGAGTCCTTGACCACGCCGACGATTTCGAACTGCCCCAGGTAGTGATTTACCCCGAGGCCGATGGTTCGGCCCAGCGGGTTCGCTCCACTGAAGAAACCTCGCGCGAAGGCTTCGTTAACGATGGCGACCTTCGGAGCACTCTCGCCATCCCGCGAGCCGAAATCACGCCCAAGCAGAATCGGGATGCCGGCGGTCCCGAAGAAGTGCGCGCCGACCGGGTTGAAGTTGGCTTCCACCTCCTCTCCTGGCCGGGGAATATAGCCGGGAACCTCGACGTGATTCTGCCAACCGCCGCGCTGCAGCAGGCCCCAGTGCGACGCGCTGGCCGAAAGAACTCCGGGGGTAGCTTCCAGCCTTTCCAGCAGGCTGCTGTAGAGTTTGTTCAGGCGCGCGCCTTCGTAGCCGATCAATGTGGGGTCGACCGACAGCACCAGCACGCGCTCCGGGCGGAATCCGGGGTCTACCCTGAGCAGAATCTCGAGACTCCGCGTGAACAGAGCCGCGACCGCCAGTAGGACCAGCGACAGCGCGATCTGCGACACGACAAGCGCGCTACGCAACCGATTCCGTATGGGATTCACGTTCCATTGTCGGCCGCCTTCTTTGAGCGCAGCCGTCAGCTCGATTCGCGTCGCTCGAAAGGCCGGCAACAGGCCGAACAGCACGCCAGTGCTGAGCGAAACAGCGGCAGTGAACCCAAGGACCCGAGCATCCGGGGACAGGTCCAATATCGGGCCCCCCACTCTGGGCCAGGAGCTTGACTAGCACCTGTGTCCCCCAAAGCGCCAAAAGCAGGCCGGCTGCGCCTCCGAACACGGCGAGCAGCAGACTCTCGGTGAGCAATTGCCGGATGAGCCGGCAGCGCCCCGCTCCAATGGACAGCCTGAGCGCGATTTCCTTCTGCCGCGCCGCGCCGCGCGCCAGCAGCAGGTTGGCGATGTTGGCGCAGGCGATCAGCAACACGAGTCCTACCAGCGCCATCAAGATGCTCAACCTCTTCCAGGCTTCCGGTTTGCTCCGGGGCGAGGATCCCCAGGCGCCGGGCTCCAATTCGAATCTCATGCTCCAGCCTTTCTGCGAGTTGTCTTCCGCCAGGTACTGCTGAAGAGCAACGTTCAAGTCGGCTGTCGCTTGTGCCCTACTCACCCCCGGCTTGACTCGTGCCATGACGGCGAGCCACCAGGCGCCACGACTCCTGAGCCAAGTGTTCTCATAGCCCCGGTTGAGTTGTGGAAACATCGTGAGCGGCACGGTTACATCAGAAGCATGGCCAGCCGAGATACCGGAGAAGCGCGCAGGAGTTACGCCGATGACGGTGAACGGATAACCGTTGAGGTAGATCGTTTTTCCCACTGCGGCGGGATCACGTCCGAAGCGGCGCTTCCAATAACCGTAGCTGATCACTGCCACGGCGTGCGGCGCCGAAACCTGGTCATCCTCGGCGGTAAAGGTCCGCCCTACCAACGCTCGCACCCCCAGGGTCGAAAAATAACCGGCGGACACATACTGGCCGCCGCCCGGTGCGAGCTCCGCCTCGCCGTCCACGCTCACATTCATGGCACCGTCGGCGAACGCGAAGATTCCGGCCAGGGTCTGGTTGTGATCGCGGGCAGACTCGAAGAGCGGATAGGAGAAGCCGTAGGACTGGTTGTGCTCGTCGAGGGTATCGAGCAGCACAAGTTCGTGAGGCCTCTCGACCGGCAGCATCCGCAGCAGCACCACGTCGACCAAGCTGAACATCGTCGAGTTGGCGCCAATCCCAAGCGCCAGCGTCAATACCGCCACCAGGGTGAATCCCGGATTCTTTGCCAGCATGCGCAGGCCATAACGCACGTCCTGAAAGAGAGCATCCAGCATCGGCCACCCCCGTCGATCGCGATAAGCTTCCTTGGTCTGCTCCACCCCACCAAATTCGCGTCGCGCGGCGTACCGCGCCTCATCGGGCGACATCCCTTTGCGCACGTTCTCCTCCGCCAGCATCTCCAGGTGGGCGCGCAGTTCTTCGTCCACTTCTTCGTCGAGCCGGTGTTTTTTGAACAGGCCGGCAAGCCGCGATGCCAAAACTCGAATGCGACTCATGTCTCGTCACTCGTCACTTGTCACTCGTCACTGCTACTCATGCCGCAGCGCCACCATGGGATCGACTTTCGTCGCGCGGCGTGCGGGGATGTAGCTGGCCAGAACTGATACGCTGATCAGCGCGAGCGAAACCAGCACGAAAGTTGCGGGGTCCGTCGGCCCGACTCCGTAGAGAAAGCCGGTAAGGAAGCGCGTTAGACCCAAGGCGCCCGCCACCCCCAAGGCAACCCCTACGACCGTCAGCCGCAGGCCGTGCCGGACCACGAGGCCCAGCACGTCGCGGCGCTCCGCGCCGAGCGCCATGCGGATGCCGATTTCGTGGGTGCGTTGCGTTACCGAAAATGCCATAACGCCGTAGATGCCCACCGTGGCCAGAGCCAGCGCAATGGCGGCAAAGATACCGAGCAGCAGCATGTTGAAACGACGGGGAGCGACGGAGTACGAAAGGGTCTGCTCGAGGGTTGTGACGTTATAAATGGGCTGCTCCGAATCGATGGCCGCGATCTCGCCGCGGACGGCAGAGGCAAGGCTGGTCGGGTCCTGCGCCGTGCGCACGGCGAGCTGCATGGAATCATCCGGCTGCTGAAGGTAAGGGGCGTAGATTTCGGAGGCTGGGTCTTCGCCCAAGCCTTCGTGCCGCGTGTTTCCCACCACTCCGATCACAGTGAGCTCGTCGCGGAGCAAGGGCAGTCGCTGGCCGACGGGGTCCCCGCCGGGCCACAAATGCCGGGCCAAGGTTTCATTCACCACCGCCACCTTCGGCGTCTGCTCATTGTCTCCGTCGGTGAATGTGCGTCCTTTGAGGACCGGTATCCCGAGAGTGTAGAAATAGCCGGGGCTCACACTCAGCCGGGACATCAGCACGGCACTGGAGCTCGGGCCGGCTCCCCCCGGAGTAGCGATCTCGCGGCGAATCATCAGCCGCGCGCGGTAAGGACTGAGCGGCAAAGAATCCGAGATCGCGGCCGATCGCACACCGGGCAGGGACTCGACTCGGCGCAGAACGTCCGAGAAAAACGCGCGCCTCTGCGTCGGCTCCGGATAGCGTGAATCCGTAAGGCTGATATTCATCGTCAACACGCGCTCCGGCGCAAATCCGGGGTCGACCGACAGCAGGCGATAAAAGCTCTTGATCAGGAGCCCAGCGCTGATGAGCAGCACCAACGCCAGGGAGAGTTCCGCTACGGCCAGCGCTCCCCGCAGCAGGCCGCGACGCGGGCCCGCGCTCGCCACCGGAGCGCCTTCCTTCAATCGCTCCGCTAAACCCGAGCCCAACTGGGTGGCGGAGAGAGCAGGAGCCAGCCCGAAGAGAATCCCGGTTACGGTTGAGACTGCCAGCGCAAACAGCAGCACATGGGAATCCACCCGGACGCGCACCATGCTCAGGATGTCGCCGCCGGCGCTGGCAGGAATGAGGCGGCTCATCACGTCCGCGCCCCAGGCCGCCAGCAGCACTCCCACCAATCCCCCGGCCAGCCCCAGGATCACACTCTCCGAGAGTAGTTGACGCACCAGTCGCCAGCGTCCCGCCCCCAGAACGGCGCGTACGGCCACCTCCCGGGTGCGCGTTGAAGCTCGGGTCAGGACCAAATTCGCGACGTTGGCGCAGGCAATCAGCAAGACCAGTCCCACCACGCCGAGCAAGGTCAGCATGGCGGGACGCAGATTCCCGGCGAGGTGCTCCGCGAGACCCACTACCTTCAGCTCGTTTTCTGGCAACTGCTTGGGAGGACCCAGGGCGACGCGGGGGCCCTCGCCGGGCGATGGCTTCAACGCCGTGGGCGGCCGTTGTGAATGCAAGCGCAGCGCGGACTTCGTTTCGGTTTCCTTGACCGCTCCTGCTGTAGCCCCAAAAGCCTGATTTGGCGCTTCGCCGGTCGCGCCAGGAGCCTGGACTGGGACGGGACCGTTTGGCGGCCCGCCGCCTGGCAGAGTCCCCGGGCCCGAGGTTTCGATCCGCACGATGGAACGCTGGCCTGCACCTGCGGCTGGCACTGGCCCGGGCCCAAGGCCTGCGCCGCCCGGTCCGCGCCCGAAGGTCGGGCCGCCGAAAACAGGGGGTTGCGCCCGCTTCCGGATGGCGTCGAGGTCCGCGAAAGCGCGCTCCATCGGTACGCCGGGCTTCAGTCGGCCGATGATTCGCACCAATTGCTGCTGCACGCGCAGCCGTTCGCTGGCCTCATTTAGCGCCAGGGGGAGAAGCATTTGGAGCTCGGACCTGCCGGGAAAGCGAAAACTGTCCGGCATCACACCCACCACCGAGTAGGGGGTCCCGTCTAAGGTGACAGTTTTCCCCAGTACTTGAGGATCAGAGCCGAAATATTGCTGCCAGAAGGGATGCATCAAAATGACGGCGTGCGGGCCGTTCGGCTGGTCTTCTTGGAGCGTGAAGCGGCGCCCCAGTTGAGGGTCTACGCCGAGGGTCGCGAAGAAGCTGGCGCTGACCTGCGCCGCGTGAAGGCGCGCCGGCGTGCCCCGCCCGGTCAGGTTGAAGCTGCCTGACTCGTCGTACGCTGTGATTTGCTCCAGGGTTTGGTTGTAATCCTTCCAGTCAACGTAGTCTCCCCCTCCCGCGATTTCCGCTTTCAGTGCCGGGTTCGCTTCGGCGATCCATAGCAGCCGACTGCTTTGCGGATAAGGCAGCGGTCGCAGGAAGACGGCGTTCACCACGCTGAAAATTGCCGTATTGGCCCCGATGCCCAGCGCCAGCGTGAGAACTACCACCGCCGTGAATCCCGGGTTCCCCCGCAATTGCCGAACTCCGTAATACAGATCTTGAAGAGTGGTCTCGATCATGGGTAACCCCCTTTGCTCGCGGTAAAGCTCCTTTGCTTGCTCCACTCCGCCAAACTCGCGCAAGGCCGCATAACGAGCCTCGTCGGGCGTCATCCCCCGGCGTGCGTTCTCCTCCGCCAGCATCTCGATGTGGGAGCACAGTTCTTCGTCCAGTTCTTCGTCGAGCCGGTGTTTCTTGAGCAGGCCGGCAAGCCGCGATGCCAAAACTCGAATGCGACTCATGTCTCGTCACTCGCCACTTGTCACTCGTCACTGCTACTCATGCCGCAACGCCGCCATGGGATCCACCTGGGTGGCCCGGCGCGCGGGAAGATACGCTGCAAGCAATGCGGTGCCCGTGAGCAGGAGGGGCAACACAATCAGGGTCGCCGGATCACTGGGGCGAACGCCGTACAGCAGGCTCGAGATCAGTCGAGTCAGGCCCAGCGCCGCGACGATTCCAGCTCCCACGCCGGCGAGGGCAAGACCTAGCGCTTCTCCCAGCACGAGCCGCAAGATCTCTTGCTCGCTCGCTCCGAGCGCCGCGCGGATGCCAAATTCGTGAGTCCGGCGCGAGACCGAATACGAGATCACGCCGAATATTCCCGCTGCGGCCAGGGTCAACGCCATGGCGCCGAAGAGACCGAGCAGCCAGGTACGAAGGCGGGCCTGGCCAAGCGAGGCGTCGACGGCCTCCGACATCCACTGGATGTCGGTCACGGGCAGGTCTCGATCAACCTCGTGGGCCTTTTGCCGGATCGCGTGGGCCACCGCGTCGGCGCTCGACGAGGTCTTGACCACCAGGACTACGCCCCAAAATGGAGCTTGCGCAAACGGTACGTACATCATCGGGCCAGGCATCTGATTGAGCGCCGTGTCCCGCACGTCCCCGACGATCCCGACGATCTCGCGTTTCACGTTACTATCCGGCGGAAACCCGAAGATGAGCTGCCGGCCGAGCGGATCTTGATGGGGGAAGTAACGCCGCGCCAGCGCTTCGCTGATGATCGCAACTCGCGGCGTTGACATGGCGTCCTGCCGGCTGAAGTAGCGCCCGCGCAGGAGGGGAATGCCCACCACGTGGAAGTAGTTCGGACTTACCGAAACGTAGTCGGCGGTGCTGATCCTGCCGGCGGGCAAGGCAGGGGCGTTTGCAATCCGGAAAGCCAGATTCGCGCTTTGGTCAGCCAGCGGCAACGGAACAGCCACGGCCGCATCCCGCAAGTCAGGCTGGGCCTGGATTCGTGACAGGAGTTCGTTCGAAAAGTCGACCCACTGCTGCGGCATCGAATATTGAAATTGGGGCAGTGACACTTCGGCTTTCAACATCCGCCGGGTCTCGAAGCCGGGATTGACCGACATGAGCGCCGCGAAGCTGCGCATGAGCAAGCCCGCGCCCACCAGCAGCACCATCGCCAGCGCCACTTCCGTTACGACCAGAAAATTCCGCGCCCGCCGGCGTCCCCTTCCTTCGCCCGGGCGCCCGGCGCTTTCCTGGAGGGTGGTCTGAAGACGGGGATCGGCGGCGAATAGCGCCGGAGCCACTCCGAACAGCAGGCTGGCCCCGAGTGAAAGCAGTAGGGCAAATGCCAGCACCGACCCATCCACTCGAATGGACTCCCCGCGAGGAAAGGTCGGCGGCAGCAGCCCGCTCAGCCCTCGAACGCCCCAGAAAGCCAGAGCGATGCCAACGGCAGCACCGAGCAGACCGAGCACAGCGCTCTCGGTGAGCAATTGGCGCAGGATTCGGGTCCGTCCTGCGCCCAGGGCCGCCCTTACGGCGAACTCTTTGGCGCGGGAAGTTGCGCGTGCCAGAAGGAGATTGGCCACATTGGCGCACGCGATCAAGAGCACCAGCCCGACCGCGGCCAGCAACACGAGGAGCGGGGCCGAAGCGTCGCCGGTCATGGCCTCTCTAAGAGATGCAGTACGGATCGCCCACCCGTCATCCCCTGGCCGATACTGTTGGGCCAGCCGGGGGCCGAGTGCATCCATTTCCGCCTGGGCCTGCGCCGCGGATACTCCCGGCTTCAGCCGCGCGATGGCGGTAAAGAAATGGCCGCCCGGGCGCCTGGTGAAGGGGCCGAACAGAGGGTCTTGAGCAAGCTGGATCCAAAGCTCCCCCCCACGGCCGTCGAGCTCGAATCGAAAATTGCGTGGCATCACTCCCACCACCGTGAAAGACCGCTTGTCCAGCTCGATGGTCGTCCCGATCAGGTCAGGGTCCGCGCCGAAACGGCTCCGCCACAATCCCTCGCTGATCACCGCGACCGGGGCGGCACCCTGCTCGCCGTCCTCGGGCAAGAAGGTGCGGCCCAGCAGAGACGCAACGCCCAGAACCGAGAAAAAGTCTGCCGTCACGTCTCCTACCCGTACCGCCATGGGTTCGCCCTGGCCGGTCAGCGTGAGTTCGTGCCCGTTAACCGCGGCCATTCCACTGAAGACGTGATTCTGCCTCCGCCACTCCAGGAACTCAGAGTAGGAGCAGCCATTCCCCCCTATGCCCGCCGCCTGGTTCGCTTCGAAAACCCTGAGCAATTGACCCGGACTGGCAAAGGGCAGCGGCTTCAAAAGCACGGCGTACACCGCGCTGAATATGGCTGTATTCGCGCCGATGCCCAGGGCCAGGGTCAGAATAGCCACCGCCGCGAATACGGGATTCCGGCGCAACTGGCTGAGGCCAGAGCGAAAATCCTGAGTCAATGTGTCCATCATGGGCAATCCCCTTTTCTCGCGATATTCTTCCTTCACCTGCTCGACGCCGCCAAAACTCCGCCGCGCGGCCTACCGCGCCTCTTCTGGCGACATGCCCCGGCGCACGTTCTCCTCCGCCAGCATCTCCAGGTGGGTGCCCAATTCTTCGTCCAACTCCTCTTCCAGCCGCCCCTTCCGGAACAGCGCGACGAAGCGTGAGGCCACTGTTCTCAGACATGTCATTTCAGCTAGCCGATCGTCCGTTCCCCAGTCAGCTTGCAGTCAGCCGCTTGTGCCGTGCCGGATGTATGCTAGAATATGTCATATGAAACGAACCACAGTCTTCATCGACGAAGAGCTCGACCACGAGCTTCACACCCTGGCGCGTCGCAAAGGAGTCCCTCTTTCCGCGTTGATGCGGGAGTCCTTCGCACTCTATTTGCAACAGCAGAAAAGCGAGGGCTATCCCGCGCTGGGGTTCCTCGGTCGAGGCCACAGTGGACAGAAAGGCATCTCGGAACATCACGAGAATCTCCTCTGGCACGACTTGCTCCCCCACGGAGCCAAGAGCCGGCGCCGAAGGCGGGGCTGATGCCGCTTCTGCTCGATACCGGCGCCCTTTATGCGCTGGCGGATGCCGACGACGCCTGGCACCGGCGCATGCGCGATTTTCTCGAGCGGGAGCGTCAGACGCCGCTGACACCCTCCACCGTCATCCCTGAAGCCGCCTATCTGATCCGAAGCCGACTCGGCCCGCACATTGAAAAGAAGTTCGTCGACTCGCTGGCCGCCGGAGAAATCACAGTGGAAAATCTCAGTCAAGCTGACTTCGCCCGATGCGCACAATTGGTCGGCGAGTACCAATTTCTGGGCCTGGTCGATGCCTCGCTGGTGGCCGTGGCAGAGCGGCTGAAGCTCAAAGCTCTGGTCACTACGGACCGCCGTGATTTCCGGCGTGTTCGCCCTAAGCATATCCCTGCCTTTGAACTCCTTCCTTGATCGTGTTCCTCGTGCGTCCAACTCCTGTTCCAGCCTCCGCTTCCGGAACAGCGTCACCAAGCGTGACGCGGTTTCTCGCAGCCAAGTCATAGGCAAGCTCTCAGCGGTCAGCCATCAGCTTTCAGCAAACAACCCGATCCGTCTCGGGGGCTGACGTTGGAAGGCTGGCGGCTTCTTTCAATCGTCAATCTGCAATCGTCAATCGTCAATTCTTCACGCCGGCTTCTCGGCTCCTGCCAGCATCCGGGCGATGACCGCCGACATCCGCTCCCAGTTCTCAGCCTCGGCGGCGAGCTGCTTGCGGCCCCTGGTGGTGATGGAATAGAACCTGGCGCGCCGATTGTTATCCGAGGTTCCCCACTTCGATGCGATCCAGCCCTTCTGCTCGAGGCGCAAGAGCGCGGGGTAAAGCGTGCCCTGGTTCATGTGCAGAAGGTTCTCCGACACCTGCTCGATGCGGCGCGCGATACCGTAGCCGTGCAGCGGGCCCATGGTCTCGAGCGTTTTGAGAACCAACAGGTCCAGCGTGCCGGGAAAGATGTCCGATTTCGGTTCCATAGTATCTCCTTTAGACTACCAACATGAGTTTAGGTTAGCTTCTGTTGTTTGTCAACAGGCAGGTGGGGTTGTTCCCGTCACCACTCTTCTCAGGACAAACTGGGGACGGAAGCCCTGACGAGTGGGGACCGAAAATAACCAAGCGCTGTCACTGGCCGATGGTCCGCGTATCACTTGACAATCCTAGGAAGAACGCATATGTTTTTACGGTCTTGGTAGACGATGAAGCCTCTTAGTTTCCCGGAGGCTGTAGGAGGCGGGCCATGACTCCCACTCGCAGGGACCTTCTCAAGATCAGTACGGTTGGCGGCGTGGTGACGACGATGCTGGGCTTCGACCTGGCGCCGGCTTACGCCGAGATGCGGGCGCTCAAGATCGGGCGCGCCTCGGAGACGCGATCCACCTGCCCGTACTGTTCGGTGAGCTGCGGCGTCATCATCTACACTATTGGCGATCGCGCCAAGAACGTAACTCCGCAGGTGGTGCACGTCGAGGGCGACCCGGACCATCCCATCAACCGCGGGACGCTCTGCCCTAAGGGTTCGTCACTGCAACAGGACATCCTCAATGACCGGCGACTGCTGAAGCCGCAGGTGCGGCGTCCCGGCTCCGACCACTGGGACGACATTTCCTGGGATGACGCTACCAACGAAATCGGCCGCTGGGTGAAGAAATCGCGGGATGAGACGTTCATCGAGAAGGATGCGCAGGGCCGCACCGTGAATCGCTGCGAAGGCATTGCCTGGACGGGAGGCTGCACCGACACCAACGAGTTCAACTACCTGGTCGTCAAATCCATGCGGAGCCTAGGCCTGTGCTACATCGAAAACCAGGCCAGGGTTTGACACGGCCCCACGGTCTCAAGTTTGGGGCCTACCTTCGGGCGCGGGGCGATGACCAATGGCTGGATCGACATCAAGAACACCGACATGATGTTGATCGAGGGCGGGAATCCTGCCGAGAATCATCCTTGCGGTTTCAAGTGGGCCATTGAGGCCAAGCGCGAGCGCAACGCCAAGATGATCGTGGTCGATCCGCGTTTCACGCGGACGGCGGCGACGGCGGACCTTTTCCTCCAGATCCGTGCCGGTACGGACATCGCCTTCCTCGGCGGGTTGATCCGCTACGCCGTCGAAAACAACCGCATCGCCAGGGATTATCTCGTCAACTTCACCAACGCCGCTTTCATCATCAAAGACGGCTTTACGCTTCCCGAAGACGGGCTCTATTCCGGATTCGACGCCGCCGCCCAGACTTACGACAAGGCGACCTGGAATTACGCCGAAGGCGGTGACGTGAGCGGTAAAGGCGGCTCGGTGGAGATGCCGCAGGCTGTTCACGCCAAGGCGGAAATCTCCGCGAGCGGCGCCAAGCCCACCGCGCCCACGCCTCCTTTGCTGCCCGAGCATGTGGCTTACGATCTCACGCTCCAGCATCCCAGGTGTGTCTTCCAACTGCTCCGGCAGCAGTATTCGCGCTACACTCCGGAGATGGTAGAGCGGATCACGGGTATCCCACAGCAACAATTCCTGAAGGCCGCCGATCTGTTCACCTCCATCCGCAAGGATGGCGACATGACGAAGGCCGCGACCATTATCTACGCCGTGGGATGGACTCAGCATACCTCCGGCACGCAGACCATCCGCGCCGCGGCGATGCTACAGCTCCTACTGGGCAACGTTGGACGTGCCGGGGGCGGCGTCAATGCGTTACGTGGCCACTCCAATATTCAAGGCGCCACCGACATGGCCGGAATCTTCGATAATCTCCCGGGCTACCTGAAAGTGCCCAACCCGAACGACACCAGCTTTGAAGCGTGGCTGAAGCGCATCACACCGAATCCCTCCAAGCCGGGCCCGTGGCAGTCGATGAACTACTGGTCGAACACGCCGAAATTCGCCGTGTCATTCCTCAAGGCCATGTATGGCAACGCGGCCACGAAAGAAAACAACTGGGCTTTCGACTATCTGCCGAAGGTTGATCGCAATTACTCCTGGACCGAAATTTGGGACAACATGTACCGGGGCAGCGTCAAGGGCCTCTTCGCCTTCGGGATGAACGGCGTGATGATCGGTCCTGATTCCAGGAAGAACATCGAGGCCCTCAAGAAGGCGGATTGGCTGGTAGTGGGTGAAATCTATCCGGACGAGACCAGCGAATTCTGGAAGGCGCCTGGCATCACCGACGACGAGATGAAGAACATCCAGACCACGGTCTACCGGCTGCCTTGCGCGGGCTTTGCCGAAAAGGACGGCTCGTTCACCAACTCCGCGCGCTGGCTGCAATGGAAGAACGCGGCGTTGCCTCCGCCGGGCGACGCCAGGCTCGATCAGGCCATCCTGGCCCAAATCTTCCTCAAAGTGCGCGAACTCTATAAGAATGAGGGCGGCAAGTTTCCCGACCCGATTCTGAACGTCACGTGGTCCTATACCGACCCTGCGAATCCTTCTCTGGCCGAAGTCGCCCAGGAGATCAACGGCAAAGCGCTGGCGGATATCACCGATGACAAGACGAAGACGGCCCTGAAGTCCGGACAGCAGCTTCCTTCCTTTGCTTTTCTGCGCGACGACGGCACCACGAGTTGCGGCAACTGGATCTATTCCGGTTCCTGGACCGACGCCGGACCCCAGCTCGCACGCCGCGGCACGGAAGATCCTTCCGGGCTCGGCATCTACCCCAATTGGGCGTGGTCCTGGCCGGTGAATCGCCGCGTGCTATACAACCGCGCTTCCTGCGATCCGGACGGCAAGCCGTGGGACCCCGAACGCCGGCAGATCTGGTGGAATGAGGCCGCCCAAAAGTGGACGGGCCACGACGTGCCCGACTTCAAGCCCGACTCGAATCCCAAGGACCACATGGGTCCCTTCATCATGAATCCCGAGGGCGTGGGCCGGCTCTTCGTTCCTATCGGCGCCGTCGCCGACGGACCCTTCCCGGAGCACTACGAGCCCATCGAGAGTCCGGTGGAGAATCTCCTTCATCCCGGCCAGACGCACAATCCCATCGTCAAGAAGCTGAAAACGCCCTTGGATAAATTCGGCACCGTGGCGGAGGGCTTCAACATAGTCTGCACCACCTACCGGCTTACTGAACACTATCACTACTGGACCAAGAACAATCCGGCGAACGTGGAGCTGGTGCCCGAACCCTTCGTGGAGATTCCCGCTGAGCTCGGGGACGAAATGGGAATCAAGGGAGGCGAGAAGGTAAAAGTAAGCAGCGCTCGCGGCGAATTCATCGCCAAGGCGATGGTGACGCGGCGGATCAAACCAATGATGATCGATGGCAAGAAGACGTACCAGATCGGCATCCCCATTCATTGGGGCTATCGCGGCATTGCCGAGGATGCGGGCCGGACGGCGCATACCCCGACCAATCTGCTCTCGCCCACGGTCGTTGACCCAAACGCCTTCACGCCGGAGTTCAAGGGGTTTCTTGTGAAGTTGGAGAGGGCGTAAGACAGGGATTGGGCATTAGAGGCTCCCGCGATGAGGAGCGTCACTCACCCCTAGGAGGCAATATGGGTTTGGAGAACAAGCAGGCCCGCGAACAGATGACAAAGAACGTAAATGCGTACAAAGCGGCCGTTAAGTATTTGGACGGCTGTGGCGAACTAACGCTGGAAAAGCTCATCGAGGCAAGGCGAATCGCGGGAGCTGGCCCTGACGATAGTTGGTTTCGCACCATGTGGGTAAAATCGCAGGGCATCCTGCCCGGCGTTCGTGAGGGGCCTGGTGGTAGAGAACAGCTTCGGTATGACATGCGAAAGACAATGGTCCAAGCAATTCGTCAGTTCGAGGATTTGCTGGGGCCCACCGAAAAGAGCACACCAAAGCGGTGGCAGTTTTGGAAATGAAGAGGAAGCGCGGACCGGAGCGTCAATTCAACGCGGTATGGAATGTCGGCGGCGGAGGTCGTCGAGCACCTCCCGGGCCGGGCGGGTGCGGCCATGGGCAACGTCGTCCAGGCCCTGCCGGATCGCCTCGTATACGTCGGACCGAGCGGCGGCATCGAGCAATCGCTGGTATGCCTCGGCGTCCTGAACTACAGCTTGCGCTCTGCCTCTCACGGTCAGCACCATAGGTCTCTTGCTCTTCCTGAGGTGCTTGATGAACTGTCCGGAATTGCGGCGGAACGTGGTCAGCGATTGGATGTCTTTACTGATATCGAGCATTGGAAATTCCTCACTTCTATATATAGCACCGAAAAAGATGCTCATCAATAAGTTGTAGCGGCGCTCTATGACGACCATGAAAGGCACGAAGAAACTGAAGACCATTCCGGCGTTTGAGTCCGAATGTGAGGAAAGGGATTTCTGGGCGCATGAGGATTCGACCGACTACGTCGACTGGACTCAAGCCGAGCGCGTAGTATTCCCTAATTTGAAGCCCTCGACGCGAACGATCTCACTGCGCCTGCCCACGACCATGATCGGGCACTTGAAGCTGCTGGCCAACAAACGCGATATCCCCTACCAGTCCCTTCTTAAAGTGTATCTCGCCGAGCGCCTGGACCGGGAAATCGTGGCGAGTCGCCCGCGTACCTCCGGACGCCGCAAGCGGCGGGGCAGATGAGACAGCGGGAGATGGCAAATTTATGAGTCAGGCCACACTGCGGATTCAAAAAACCTCAGGGCACGCCGGACCCGTTCCCGGCGCTGGTACCCAGCGCGAGCTTCAGGTCTGCAAGCTGGTGGACACCACCACCTGCATCGGCTGCAAAGCCTGTGAGGTGGCCTGCCAGGAATGGAATGACCTTCCTTTTGCGACGACGACATTTGACAATACTTACCAGACTATGCCCGATACGGCCTGGAACTTCTGGAACCTGATCAAGTTCAACGAGCACCCCAAAGAAGACGGCACGATGATGTGGCTGATGCGCAAGGATCAGTGCATGCATTGCGCCGACCCCGGGTGCCTCGCGGCCTGCCCCGCCGACGGCGCCATCGTGCAGTACACGAACGGCATTGTCGATTTCCAGCAGGACCACTGCATCGGCTGCGGCTACTGCATCACCGGCTGTCCCTTCGACATTCCGAAGTTCCATCCCACTACCAAGAAGGTGCACAAGTGCACGCTCTGCGCGGACCGCGTGAGCCAGAGCCTGGAACCGGCGTGCATCAAGGCGTGTCCGACCGGCTGCCTCCACTTCGGCTCCAAGGACGACATGAAGGATCTCGCCGAGAAGCGCGCTCGCCAGCTTCGCATGTACTCCGGCTTCGAGAAGGCGGGCGTTTATGATCCACCGGGCGTCGGAGGCACCGGCGTCATCTACGTTCTGCATGATGCGACCAATCCCGAGGCATACGGCGGATTGCCGGCCAACCCTTCCATTCCGTGGGCGGTGAAGCTGTGGAAGACACCCCTCAAGTGGTTAGGTAATCTCGCCATGTTGGGAGGTCTGGTGGGCGTTACGCTTCATTACCTGCGGTTCGGCCCCAAGACGGTTCACGACAGTAAGAAGGTGTGAAGAAATTGCGAAAAAAGCTTCCAACGCAGAGACGCAGAGGCGCGCAAAGAATAGGAGTTTAACACAGAGTTCGCGGAGGAGTCACAGAGGTCACGGAGAAGACGAAGAGCAAGGCGCCTTATGCTTAGCTTTCTTCTCCGTGCCCTCTGTGAAGCCTCAGTGAACTCTGTGTTGAGGTCTTCTTTTCGGTTGCGGCCCGACACAGCGCTATGTTTGAATTTTTCACAACTGCTGAAGAGGAGGAGCGCCCATGAGTACGACTACCGTCCTTCCTCACCCTCGTGCCCAGAGCGGTTCGGAAGGTCGAATCCTCCGCTACGCCTTCGGCGAGCGCGTGCTTCACTGGGCGTCGGCGCTCACGTATATCTATGTGCTCCTCACGGGCCTTGCTTTCTGGTCACCGTACCTTTTCTGGCTGGCGATGTTTTTCGGAGGCGGACCCACGGCGCGCTTCTGGCACCCTTGGGTGGGATTGATCTTCACGGCTTCCATGGTCTGGATGTACCGCCTTTGGCGCGGCGACATGCGCGCCACGCCCGCCGATCGTGAGTGGGCGAAGCACGTGGGTGACTACATTCGCAACCAGGACGAGAATCTGCCGCCCATCGGCCGCTTCAACATCGGCCAGAAGCAATTCTTCTGGTTGATGCTTTTTGGCGGCATCGCCCTCCTGCTCTCCGGCGTAGCCCTTTGGTTTGTGAATGATATTCCCTGGAGCTGGCGCTGGCTGCGCTACACGGCGGTCCTGGTGCATGCCGTAACGGCGCTCCTTACCATTGGCGGCTTTATCATCCACGTTTACATGGGCACCGCCATGGTGCGAGGCGGTTTCACCTCGATCATCCGCGGTGAAGTCTCCGCCGCCTGGGCCCGGATGCATCATCGCCTCTGGTACGAACAGGTGAAGGACACGTCCTCCCGGGAAAAATGACGAAGCCCCTCGCTGACCTTTTACGAAAATGGGACCAGCGAATCGAACGCGCCGGTGAGCTGGCCGGCCAATATCCTTTTGCCACGGAAGTTCTCACCTTCTACTCGAAGCTGGCGGCGTTCCAAAAGGGCTTCAGTTCTCGCCTCCAATCCGCATTAGGTTGTAGCGGCGGGCTTCAGCCCGGCATCTTCCGCCCCAGACCGGAGAGGCCGCCTGCGTCAGGTGCCGGGCTGAAGCCCGCCGCTACAACAAACGGACCGCTCTCGCCCGAGCTGAACG
This sequence comes from Terriglobia bacterium, assembly GCA_035315065.1. Taxonomy (GTDB): domain Bacteria; phylum Acidobacteriota; class Terriglobia; order UBA7540; family UBA7540; genus DATFYM01. The sequence continues at coordinate 58,354 of DATFYM010000083.1, read as the reverse complement.
CCTATAATGACGAAGTTCTCGAAGCTCTCATGGCGCGGTTCCGGCCCTTTCTCTCGTTCCTGGGGCGCGAAGGGCCATCGGCTATGGCCTGTTTTGCTGCCCGACTCGAAAAAAGCGATCCCGTCGAGTGGGCGCAGCTTCTGAAGCGGTTCTGGCGTCGGAATGAGCGCGAACGCAAGGAGCCCGGCGGAGTAGGCCAGGGACGGGCGGAGCCGGTGCGGTCGGAAATGGCAGAAGGGTCTTCCGTTGAGGACCTCAGGAGGTTCACCGCTTTGGCTATTCTACAACCATACGCGGAGTACCTGGCCCACCGCGCCGAAATGCCTGCGCCCGTCGTCCGGCGGCCCGTCTGCCCCTTCTGCGGGTCGAAGCCCTTGGCCGGTGTTCTGCGGCCGGAAGGCGAGGGCGCCAAGCGGTCGCTCGTCTGCTCGTTTTGCTACACCGAGTGGGACTATCTTCGCATTGCGTGCCCGGCGTGCGAAGAGTCCCGCGACGAGAAAATGTGCGTCTATACGGCTTCGAAGTTTGAGCTCGTCCGGGTGGAAGCTTGCGAAACCTGCAAGACGTACATCAAAACCGTCGATCTCACGAAGAACGGCCTGGCGATCCCCGAAGTGGATGAACTCGCCGCCATCCCTCTCACCCTGTGGGCAGACGACCAGGGCTATACGAAGATCAGCCGCAATATCCTCGGCTCTTGAAACTTCCCAGCGCTCTGGTCTCAGGAGTGGCCATCTGATCTGGTGGCGAGCGGATTTCCGTCAAGCTGCTACCAATGGTGAGAATCTCCCTAGTACGAAATTGGGCGAAATCGGCTGGCGGAATCGAGTCCAAAGACTGGGGCCTTTCCCTTGGGTCCACTCGTGGAGATCGAGGAAGCGTGGAAACCCGACGTGCATTGTAGGCTAGTTAATCGCTACCGCTGGAAGCAGGGGAAGCGGGCGCACCTCTTTGGCGTGGGTATGAGAGGCAGGAGATCTACGCACGGTCTTTACGGAGGCGCGGGCGCGACGTTACTGGTGGCGTTGGGCCTTTGGGCGCTGCACATCGTTGGCACCAGCACGCGGCCCCAGGAACGAGTAAACCCCGAAGACGCCATTCGCCACATCCGGCACGTGATTGTCATCATGCAGGAAAACCGCTCGTTCGACAGCTACTTCGGCACCTTTCCGGGAGCCGATGGAATCCCCATGCGCAACGGCGAACCTGCGGTTTGCATTCCTGACCCAGCCAGCGGAGCGTGCGTCAAACCCTATCACGATTCCCATGACCGGAACGGCGGAGGCCCGCACGGGGGAGCCGCCGCCGTCGCGGATGTGGATGGGGGCAAGATGGACGGGTTTATCAAGCTAGCCGAACAAGGCCGCATGGGCTGCCTCGATCCGGACAATCCTGCCTGCGTCAACAGCGCCATCCCGGACGTGATGGGCTACCACGACGGAGGAGATATTCCCAACTATTGGAAGTATGCGCAGAGTTTTGTTTTGCAGGACCGGCTGTTCGAGCCCAACGCTTCATGGAGCCTGCCGGAACATCTCTTCCAGGTTTCGGAATGGTCGGCTCGCTGCACGAAGCACGACGATCCGTTCAGTTGCACGAATGCTCTGGAACTCCCCGGGCTGCCTCCGGACTTCGCCGGCGAGCGGCAGCGGAAGTCGCGACCAGCTCCCATCTATGCCTGGACGGACCTGACGTATCTCCTGCACAAGAATCACGTCAGTTGGGGCTATTACGTCCTTGAAGGCACCGAACCCGATTGCGAGGACGATGAGGAACGCGACTGTCTGCCCGTCAAGCAGAATGCCAAGACTCCCGGAATCTGGAATCCTCTGCCGTATTTCGATACCGTCAAGAATGATGGCGAGCTGGGGAACATCCAATCCGTTCAAGTGTTCATGCAACAAGCCAAAGCCGGGACTTTACCGGCCGTGTCGTGGGTGGTGCCTTCGGGTGACGTGAGCGAGCATCCGCCGGACCTGGTGAGCCGCGGCCAGACGTTCGTTACGAGTCTGGTGAACGCCGTGATGTCCGGACCCGACTGGAAGGACTGCGCGATCTTCCTGGCATGGGATGACTGGGGCGGCTTCTACGACCATGTCGTTCCCGTGCGTGTGGACGAAAACGGCTACGGCTTGCGGGTACCAGGAATAGTGATTTCGCCGTTTGCGAGGAAGGGTTTTATCGATCATCAGACCTTGAGTTTCGACGCCTACGTGAAGTTCATCGAGGACGATTTCCTGGGTGGCCAGCGGCTGGACCCGAAGCAAGATGGCCGGCCCGATCCGCGCCCGATGGTGCGCGAGGAAGCCCCGCAACTGGGCGATCTGCGACGCGACTTCGATTTCGACCAGCCGGCAAGGGCGCCGCTGACTTTGCCGGCGCATCCGCGGACCACGTTGGTTTCGCCGACCGCGCCAGCGTCCAAACGAGCGGTGCCCTGAGCGTAACTTCTCAAAGGGGGTACGGCAAGCCGCACCCCTACGCGCTAGGTTGTCGGGCAGCTCAAAGAGGTCACGGCCAGGTCCACGGGTTGAGTGATCGACACCGCGCTGTTGGATTGAAGCGTGGCGTTAACATTGATGACGTAAGTGCCGCAAGGCGTGGCGCCGCCATTCGAGATCGCTCCCCGGCAACTCGCGAGAAGCACCAGGAACGAGAGCAGGGTGCCGAAGATGAACGCGCGCGAAGCGATGAGCCGGCGCGAAGGATTGATGCCCAGCCGAGCCCAGCGACTGCCCATCAAGAACAACAGCAGCGCCAGAGCCAGCCAGAAGACGCCCAGCAACAACCTGGTTCTCGGGGGCGGTCTCCGGCCTCGCCACAGCTTCCACAGCCAGGAGGTCGTCGGGGCGGACTGCGTGGTGGAGATCGTGAGCGTGACGGTCTGAGTCGCGGCACCGTTCAGCGTGGGCGTATCGGGGTTGAAGTTGCAGGCAACGCCCAGCGGCAAGGGAGCGCCGCCATTCCCGCTGCAGGTGAAATTAACCTGCTGGTTGAACCCGTTTTGGGGTGTGGCGAGGATCTTGTAGGTCGCCGAAGATCCGGCCACCACGCTGGCATACCCCGGACTCGCCGAAAGCGTAAAGGTCTGGAACGCCACCGTCAAGTTCAGGGTGGCGGTTTGGCTACCACTGGCGCCCGTGATGATGAAGTTCAGAGGATTCGGAGTTGTCAGGGTAAGATTGCTCAGCACCAGCGTCGAAGTTGTCCCCGGAAAGAAAGTGCCGGGAGTAAAGGTGCAAGTAACGTTGGACGGACAAGCAGGCGTGATCACACCGTTGAAACCAGGCACCACCGCCGTCGCCCCAAGGGTGAAGCACGTTATCTGATTGGAAGGGTTCGGGCACGTCGTCGAGGTGGCTCCAATCAGCGGGAAAATCGTCGTGTTGACGGCTGTAAGCTGAAACTCCGCAAGGCCGTTTCCCGAAAGGGAGACGCTCTGGGGGCTGCCGGTGGCAGTGTCATAGATGCTCAACGTACCGGCGCGCGCACCGCTTTGGGTGGGTTGAAAGAGAACCGTTACCGAGCAACTCTGATTAACGCTGAGGACATACCCTAGGGTGGCACAGGTGTTGGTCCCGGACCCGAGGATGAAGTCGGTGCTGCCACTGGTGATGGCGATGGGGTTAGCAGCACTGGGGTTGATGAAGGTCAGCACGGCTGTACCGGTATTGGTGATGGTCACGGTTTGCACTGCGCTGGTTCCAGTCACGTACGTATTGGGAAACGTGATGGTGGTCGGGGCGACTGTCACCTGGGTGAGCGCGTTCACCCCGTCGCCGGTGACGGTGATGTTTTGGGAGATGCTGCTGTTCCCGAAGGCGTTGTCATTGATCGTGATCTGGTCGGTTACCGGACCGGTGGTTGTGGGAGTGAAGATGATATTGATGGTGCAGGTTCCCCCTCGCGCCGCCACCGTGCCAACGCAGTCGTTGGTTTGAGTGAAGTCGGTAGCCGGGGCAACGACAGAGGTGATCTCTAACGGGCTGCTGCCCTCGTCCACTACGGTCACTGACTGAACCGCGCTGGCCACACTAACCGTCTCATTTCCGAAATTGACGGTGGCCGGCGCCACCGCAATAGACGCTTCATCAGCGGGCTCGATCATGGCCACGAACGCGTTACCCGCCACCCCGCCCAGGGTACCCTGGTAAGAGCCGGTGACGGCAGGAAAGTTGTTGGAGGTGGTGCTGCCTGCCAGGTATGCGTTCCCAGAGGAATCGAGGGCAACCGCCTGGGCAAAATCGTTACCGCTTCCACCGAGAAAAGTGGAATACGAAGCCTGGGTGCCCGACGAATTCAGCTTGGTCACGAAGGCGTCCGCACAAGGAGGAGCCGAGCAAGCGCTCCCCCCGGTGAGACCGAGGATAGACTGCAGGGCGTCGAAGGTCGGGAAGTCGCTCGATTGGGTCAAGCCCACCGCCGTCGCGTTTCCCGATGAGTCCACGGCAATGCCTTTCCCTCCGTCTACGTTGCTGCCGCCGATATAGGTGGAATACACGAGCGAAGCTCCGCTCGGGCTCAGCTTGCTCACAAACGCGTCCTGGTCCCCCTTGTAAGTATCCTGAAAATCCCCGGAGGTGACGGGAAAGTCCGACGACTGGGTGTCACCCACCACATAGATGTTGGCGGAGGAATCCAGGGCCAGCCCCCAGGCGCGGTCTTGCTGGTTGCCTCCCAGGAAAGTGGAGAACACCAGGGCGGAGCCTCCGGCGTTCAACTCGCTCACAAAAGCGTCAGCAACTCCACCGAACACGCCCTGAATCGGATTCTGGGTCGGGAAGTCGGGCGAAAAGGTGTAGCCGGCGACGTAGGCGTTGCCGGAACTATCCACCTTGATGCCTTGTCCCGTGTCCTGTTGCGAGCCACCCAGATAGGTTGAATACACCAGCGCCGTGCCCGTCGAATTCAGCTTGGCCACAAACGCATTCTGGGTCGACCCGGCACCTCGGTTGGCTTGAAGCGGGGATTGCGTGGGAAAATTGCCGGATTGGGTAGCACCGGTGACGTAGGCATTGTTGGAAGAATCCACGGCGATCGCATAGCCCCAGTCCGCGCCGCTGCCGCCCAGGTAGGTGGAGTAAACCAGTTCGTTTCCCGTGCTCAGCAAAACGGTCACAAAAGCGTCGCCGGCACCGCCATAAACCGTCTGGAAGGCCGGCGTCGGTGATTGGGTGGTAGTTTTGGCAGGGGGGGAGATGGGGTAGTTAGAGGAGGAAGTCTGACCGGTGATATAGGCGTCGCCGCCGGCGTCAATCGCCAAGGCGAACGCAACGTCCTGTCCTGAGCCCCCGATATAGGTGGAGTAGAGCAGTTTCGTGCCCGTACTATTGAGCTTTGAGACGAAGGCGTCGCCATTACCGCCACTTCCCGTCTGGTAGGCGTTGACTTCGGGAAAGTTCGTCGAAAGGGTTGTTCCCGCAACGTAAGCGTTGTTGACGGTATCCACAGCGATGGCGTTGGCCACGTCGCCTCCGCTCCCGCCCAGGTAAGTGGCGTAGTTCAGGAAGGGGTCAATCGTCAGTGACTCGCCACGCCGGTAAGCCCCTAGTTCGAAGCCCCACTCGCTCGGGCCTCGCTTGAGGTACCGAACCGCTACCGTCCGCCTACTCACACCAGTCCCCTGGTACGCCTGTGGCCGCCGCAGCACCACCTCTCCACCCTTCGCCTCCAACACCAACTCTCCCGCCCCGTTCAGCGTCGCCTTTTCCGCTCCTTCAATCCGGAAGCGAGCCTGCCCCGGGTCCCGGCCGGGTCCGACCACCAAATCGTATTCCAACTCTCCCTGCCGCCCGTAATAGACCAAGTCCACTCCCGGATAAATCCCCTGGTAGCGGACTCGGGCGTACATCGGCACGTCGGTATGCCAACTCTGAGGATCTTGGCCGATAAAGTAGTTGCTCTTGCCCTCCAACTCCTCCGCGCCAGCAATGACGACACCGGGATTCGTCCTAACGAACCTCAGTCGGAGAACGTCTGTCTGGTGTCCAGCACCCGTCGGCCCCTGCAACTGACCACGGACGACGGACGGACCGCCTTTCCCAAGCGCCAGGACCGCCTCCGCCGCCGTCAGGAACAGGGTATAGCCCTGCCCGCGCGCCAGAAATCGGACCCGAGGGTCCGTCTGCCCCTGGTTCACCTCGAAGCTCAAAGGTAGATTGGCGTAGGCCACACGGGGGTCGCCCGAAGAAGGAGGAGGGGCCGCCGGTGAGCTTCCGCGAGGCGACCCAGCGCTCAGCGCCGGGACGACTGACAGCAACAGCGATGCCAAAAATAACCGCAAAGTACGCATAGTCTGACCAACCTCAAGAAGGGGACTCTTAACGATGAACGACGAATGATGAATGATGAACGACGGCCCTCCTCGTCTTGAATTCATCATTCGTCATTCGACCCTCGCCGATTCTCTGTCTTCAAACTCATCCGTCGCGTCGTTCTGCACTCACCACTCATCCCTAGACCGTGGGCGAGACCGTCAGGTTGATGATGATGCTCCGCGTTATATCGTTATTGGGACCGCATCCGCAGGGCGACGGGGGATTGCCGAGCGTGCCCGTAATGGGGATGCTGTAGTTGCCGGTCGGTGTTCCCGTCGTCGGCCCCGGAAACACACTGTTGTAACCATAGTCTTGGCAACTCATCGCAGTCAACGTCAACAGCAGGACTCCCACCACCACCAGCAGCCAGCGCGCCTGCTGCGGGTGCAATCCGCGGAACCGGCGCTTCGCCACCACCCCTCCCGCCAGCAGCGCGATCATCCCCGCTACCAGCAGCCAGCGCCGGAGATCTGTAGTCGGGCCGCGCCCTGGACCGCCCGGCCACCGCCTGCGTGGCCACCCGTGCGAGGTTGTTGATATCTGCGAGGACGTCGTCAACGTGAGCCTGGCCGTCTGCGGCACGGAAGTGTTGAAAGTCAGCCCCGAAGGAGACCAGTTGCAGGTGGTGTTGTGCGTGCCGGCAGGCGATGTCGAAGTAGGAGGCGCAAGGAGCCCGCCGGGAAGATTGCAACTTAACAGAACGATGCCATTGAAACCGTTCGACGGCGTCACCGTCACCGTGTAAGGAGATGACGTCAGCCCCGCCTGCACCGAGTTCAGAGTCGGTATTGCGGTGAGGGAAAAGTCCTGCAAGAAAATGGAAAGCGCCACGCTGGACGTGAAGGAACCGGCAGTCCCGGTTACTGAAAAATTCAGGGGATTCGCGGTAGTGTAAGAAAGACTGCTCACCGTGAGGGTGGTGGTCAGGCTGGGGCTCTGGCCGGGTGTTATGGTCGGGGGGAAGAATGAGCACGTCGCGCTACCCGCGCATGCGAAGCTAACGGTGGAAGTGAAACTGTTCGGGGCGGATAGGGTAATCGTGAATGTGGTCATGGTGGTCCCCACCAGAAGGGTGCTGGTGCGGCTGTTGGCGGAAAGGGTGAAGGGGCTAGCCCCGGTGCCAGTCAGCGAAACGGATTGCGGGCTGCCGGTCGCAGTGTCGGTCACGGTAATACCACCCGGCCGCGACCCGCCCAGGCTCGGCGTGAAGCTGACGTTGAATGTACAGGAGCCGCCCGGGTTGATCACGTTCGGCAGCACGCCACAGTTATTGGTCTGGGCGAAGTCACCGCTGATATTGATGCTGCTAATGGTGATCGCCACAAGGCTCGTATTCTCCATCACCACTGTCTGCACCGGACTCGTCGTCCCCACGGCCTGACTGGAGAAGGTCAATTTGTTCGGAATGAAGGTCAACGCGGGAGCGCCCTGAGCGACCCCGTTTCCCGTCAGCGTAATGGTGTGCGGGCCGCCCGCCGCGTTGTCCGTGATCTCCACTTGCTGGGTAGTGGGGCCTGGGCTGGTCGGCGTATAGGTAATATTGATATTGCAAGTCCCGCTCCCCGCCGGAACCGTGGTGCCGCAATTGTTGGTTTCGGTAAAGTCGGCGCCTACGGTAAGGTCGCTGATTTCCAAAAGGGCGCTGCCCGCATTGATCAGGGTGACCGTCTGGATGGTGCTGGCCTGATTCAGCGTCTGGTTGCCAAAATTGATTTCCTGAGGAACCAAGGCCACCGCCGGGGCGTTGGTCGCGCTCATTTTGGCGACGAAGGCGTTGCCGAGTGTGCCGCCGCCGGTAAAGGCGCCCTGGAGCGCCCCGACGATTGCGGGGAAGTTCGACGAAGTGGTGCCGCCCGCGAGGTATGGTGTTCCGGTGGAGTCAAGCGCCACCGCCTGCGCAAAGTCGTTCTGGCTCCCGCCGAGATAGGTCGAGTAGAGACCTCCTCCCGAAGGATTAAGCCGAGCGACGAACGCATCCGAGCAAATCTGGGTGCCTACCCCGCTGCTGCTGCTGCAGGTTCCCGCGCCAAAGAGTCCTATGATGTTCTGAGAAGCGTCCAGCGTCGGGAAGTCGCTGGACTGGGTAACGCCGACCACCACGGAGTTCCCGGCCGAATCCACCGCGATGGCATTCCCTTGGTCGGCTTGGCTGCCGCCGATGAACGTGGAGAAGACAATACTCGTTCCGCCGGGCGCCAGCCTCGTGACGAATGCGTCGCCGTTTAAGCCATAAGTCGTCTGAAACGAGTTGGGAGTGGTGGGGAAGTTCGCCGATTGGGTGGCGCCGGTGATATAGATATCCCCCGAGGGGCCCAGCGCCAGCCCGAAAGCCTGGTCCTGTCCGGAGCCTCCCAGATAAGTGGAGAACACCAGGCTGGAGCCGCCGGGGCTCAATTCGGACACGAAGGCGTCGCTACCTCCGGCGTTGGCGCTCTGCAGGGCGCTCTGGGTGGGGAAATTAGTGGAATTGGTGTATCCGGTAACGTAAGCGTCTCCTTGGGCATCGACGGCGATGGCTTGCCCCGAGTTAGCGGCAGATCCGCCGAGGTAAGTCGAATACACCAGCGCGGTCCCGGTGGGATTGACTTTGGTCACAAAGGCGTCTGCCGTGCAGGTCTCAATCTGGTTGACAACGGTGCAGTTGTCATTCCCAATCTGAAGCGGACTGCTGCCGGGCGGAGACGCCGTGGGAAAATCAAAAGACTGGGTCGATCCCGTCACATAGGCATTCCCTGCCGCATCGACGGCAATTCCCTGCCCGAAATCCGGCCCAGTGCCGCCGAGATATGAGGCATAGACCAGCGATGAACCATTCGGGCCCAGTTTAGCAACAAATGCGTCGCCGTTCCCGTTCTCGTCGCCGTTCCCACCGTAAAGAGTTTGGAAGGCGCCAGTAGTGACCGGAAAGTTCGTGGAGTACGTGGTTCCCACAATGTAGGCACTCCCCGAGGTGTCAATTGCGATCGCGCTCCCCACATCGGCTTGCGTGCCGCCGATATACGTTGAATAAACCAAGCCCGTGCCCGCGGCATTCAGTTCGGCGACGAACGCATCGCTGCTTCCGGCCAACGTTCCTTGCTCCGCGGACCTCACCGGGAAGTTAATGGAGGCCGTGGAGCCGGTAACATAGGCGTCGCCGGAGGGATCGAGCGCGAGCCCGTAGGCCACGTCGCCGCCGCTCCCGCCGAGATACGTCGCGTAGCTCAGAACCGGGTCGATGGTCAGCCGCTCGTTGCGCTGGTACGGGCCCACTTCGAACCCATACTCATTCTTCCCTCGACTCACATACCGCACTGCGACCTCGCGCTGATCTGCTCCGGTCCCCTGGTACGCCTTGGGCCTCCGCAGCACGATCTCTTGGCCCCTCGTCGCCAACACCAAGTCCCCCGCCCCATTCAGCCTAGCTGTCTGGGCTCCCTCAACCTGAAACCGCACTTGTCCCGCGTCCATACGCGGTCCGACAACCAAATCGTATTCCAGCTCCCCCTTCCGCCCGTAGTAAATCGCGTCCACGCCCTGATAAAACTCCTGATAGTGGACCTGGGCGTAAGTGGGCACGTCCGTATGCCACCCGCGCGGGTCGCGGCCGATGAAGTAATTGCTCTTGCCCGGCAACTCCTCCCGCCCGGCGATCACGGCGTTAGGGTTCGCTCCCAGGAATCTCACGCGGACTATGTCCGTGGTCCGCGGTCCGTGGTCCACGGCTGTCGCCGGGAACCTGGTGCCACCACTACTTTGGAGCGCCAGCACCGCCCCATCCGCCGTCAGGAACAGGCTATAGCCCTGCCCGCGCGCCAGGAAACGGACGCTGGCGTCCGTCTGCCCCTGATTCAACTCGAAACTCAGGGGCAATAACGAATAGGAGGTCCTGACGCCGGCGGAAGCGGCGGCACGGGAATTGGCCGGCGATATCAGCGGGGCGGCCCCTTTCAGCACCCTACTCTGATGTCCCAACAGCGTTGCCCAACAAAGCAAAGCCCACATTCTCGCGGAAGTCCCCCAGTTTATTTTGGATCTTGGATTTTGGATTTTGGATCGAAGAACCCCGTTGCAGAAGCCCTTGCTCTTCAATCCAAAATCCAAAATCCAAAATCCAAAATTATCCAAAATCCAAACAGCTCTACAACACTGACGCAAGGTCACCGCGGCGACAGCAGTGTCCGGGCCAGCTTCTTAGCATCGAAACTGAGCGTTATCGTGTAGGTATCCAGATGATAGTGGTTGCTGCGAACGTAGCCCAACTGCAAGGTGGCGAAACTCCAGCGCGGCGGCGATGCGTCAATCCATATCGAATAGCCGTTGTCGCGCGAGATGCTCGAAAGGGCATTACAGGTTATGACGGTGTTAGTGACCTTGCAACCGTCATACGAGCCCGTCTGCAGACCTGTCAGTTCCTGAGCCCCTATAGCCTGGATGGGCATGTTAGTCTCAAAAAGGGTATCCCAATATCGGTAGTGCTCGCCGAACCGGAAGTCAGTAGACGCCAGCGACGAATAAGGCACGACGAGGCGGCTGAACACCTTCTGCGGCCCGACGGGCTCGAGCCCGTACACCGACGCTCCGATTCCGACGCCCTTCGCCGGACCATAGTCAACCTTGTATTCAGCTCCCACCTCACCGTCCGCCAGGGCGCCCAAGGTCTCGTAAGGCCGCGCCTCCGAGTAGGGTCGCGGCATGATGAAGCGGTCGATAGCTCCGTTCGACGCACCGAAGTTGATAAACGGCGTCACCCCTCCGATTTTTCCTCGCTCGGCGTGAGTGTACAAATCAACCCCGGGCCGGCCCGTCGTGTAAATTTGGTCCTCGTTGGAAACCGGTATGGTACCCGTGAGCACCGAGGTATATTTCCAGCCGCCGTAAGTGCCGGTGTACCTGATATCTATATACGGAGCGCCGAACAAAGCGTACCACTGGTAATCCTTGGTCGAAACCGGAGAAAACTTGCTGCGCGAAAAGAGGATGGGAAGGCCGAAATCGCCGGAGATGTGCTCATTGAAAGCGTAGCCGACATCTGTGTCCGCGATGATTACCGATCCCACGTGGCTGTGGCTGAATTGAAACTGCTCGAATCCGATGAATCCGGTGGGCGAAGCCTCCGGCGCTGCGGGCTGTTCGGTGGATTCTTCAGGCTTGGATACATTTTTGGAGGTGGAGGTCCCCTCGGCCTTCGTCCCCTCGGTTTTTGATTGATCCGCTGCGGGCGCCGGTGGACCTTGTTTAGCGTGTCTGAAAGGCAGGTGGAGATGAGAACAGGCTGAACTCGACAGCAAGAGTGCCGCAAGAAAGAGAGCTGCGAGCGCACCGCCGGTTTTGCGCCGGCCCGACCGGGGAGCGCCGGCGTCCCGCCGGCGAACCAACAAAGAAGCTCCCGTTAATCCGCGTAGTCCGCGGCAGGCTTGCTCGGCGCCGCCCACGGCTGCCGGGCCGTCCGGCCTGCGTCCTCGGTGGAAAGCGCTTCGCCAATTGGGCTTCCTTTGGATTGTGTCCTTCTTCAGACCAACTGCTGCAGCTAGACCTTGCCTACGCGGGCATAGAACCATAGTCGATATCCTGTGTGTTTATCCTGTCAGTCTCATCGCGTTCCCCCGTGCCCGGAGAGGCGCGTGGTAAACAGGATGGCAGACAAGCAACTTGTGACCGCTGCAAGACTCACCGGCAACCCGAGCAACTGCCCCCTTGACACACCTAACGTCCTCGTGCCACCCGTCGGCCCGCAGCTTTGTCGCGTCCCACTTTGGACTAAGGGGGTTTTGATGAGCGGAGTACTGGAAGGGTTTTCTTCCGTTTGCCAAAATCAATCACAAATTCCGGCTTTACTCCGTCCCGACCGCACCTCGGTCAAGAACTCGTGGCCTTCCCGAGGACTCGCCGCGCAGGACCGCATCATCTCAGCGAGCAGGCATCATAGCCTGAAACAATCCAATGTTGCAATTGAAAATCGAAACCCGAGATTCGAAAATCGAAATTCGAAGGCTCGGCCCTTTCAATCAGTTGCCAGCCAAGCATGCGAAACCGAGCTGCTGTGCAAGGGAATAGCCTGCTTCGGGGAGGCCAGGAATCTAGGATTCGAGATCTTGTCAAATCTGGGAACTGACAAGGTGTGAAGTAATTGCGAAGGAGCTTCCAACACAGAGAGACAGAGGCACAGAGTAGAATGGGAAACCTCGGGAAAGAAATGACAGCTTCGTGTGATTCTCTTTTCTCTTCTCTGCGTCTCCGTGCCTCTGTGTTTAATTCTTCACGCCTTCTGAGGCTCCTCGCCAGTCGGGAGTTTCGAATTTCGAGTTTCGAATTTCGACCTCAGAAGTCAGGGCTGCAAGGTGGCCGGTGGGCTCTGGGGAGCCGGCGCCGCGGGCGTTGCCTTACTCGGGGCAGGGGACTCCGTGACGATCATCTTATCGCCTTTCCAAGTGAACGTCTTCGTCCGGCCGTCGGCCAATTCCACCACGACCGTCTGCTCCGATGGCGACGGGGCCAACTGCGACTCGGACTCTTGACCGCTCATCGCCCCCGGCTCCGGCGTGGCGTTCTCCTCGGCAGGGGCTTCGGCCTCGTTTTCTTCCGCCGGCCAGGTGCCGTTCGTATAAGCGGGGCCCGAATCGTCTCCGTAGTCGGAGTAATAAGGAGTGCAGGCCGAATAGAACGGATAGGGCGCCCAGAAAAAGGGAGTCAAGAAATAAGGGTTGTAGAATGGGTTGAACCAAAAGTTGGTGGAGAGAAACCGGTGATGATGACCGCCGCCGAACCGGTGCCAGCCTTGACCCGAGCGGGGAACCCACGTCGAAGCCCGAGAACCCGATCTGCGGCTGCCCGGCCCCGGTCGGGCGAAACGATTGGCTCCGACCGGCCCGGAGTTGCGCGGCCCCGCTACCCTGGGCGCCCTCATAACGGGTCGGTAGTACGAGCTTCGGGGAGCGCCGCCGGGTCGCGAGCGGCCTTGAACGCCCCGATAAGCCTGCGGAGCGCGGGCGACATAGGTCATGGGCCGGGAACCCAAGGAAGAAGGTCGGAACGTGCTCGCTGGCGCGGCCACCCTTGCACCGCCAAAGCTCGCGCCCCCGCGAAAGCCTCCGCCCCCAAAGCCGCCATGGCCACCGCGCTGCGCGGCCGCCTCAATCGGCAGATACAACAGGAAGAAAGCCAGCCCCAAAGTAGCAAGAGCTAACTGCCACGAGAGGAACTTTCGGGCGCTCATCGTACGCACCTCATTTCCAAAGGCCGAGCGTCACCACGCATTGACCTCGGCTGATTTCACGGTAGCCCGCTCGCGAATCAGTGTCAAGCCCAAAAAGGCGGCCGGGGCGATCTGAACGCGAGTAAGGGCATCCGGGCGCTGCTCACTCAAGTTAAAGCGTGGTCGATTGCCGACCGAAGATACCGGTTGCCGGTTGCAAAAAGGTGGGGCTAGTTATCTAACCGGCTTCCTTTGGCTCGCTATATTTAACTTGAAGTAGGCAGGCGCGAATTGGATGCAAGATCCACGTCTTCGAACTGAGAGGAAGGAATCCACAGATTACGCAGATTTCACAGACTTCATGACAAGAAGACAACGGAACGAATTGTGCTGATCTTATCCTGATGTCTGTGTAATCTGCGAAATCTGTGGATTATCTTCTTGTGTTATTACCATAGGTCTCCGTCCAACAAGGAATCGAAAGCGCGGCTACCATGTCAGGCGGCCCTGCCCGCTTGGCCTCAGAACGTTACAATTTATAATAGCTAATAACATGTTTGTTTTCATCGACATCGTGGGATAACAAAAATAAGTCTCTTTGTTTTCATGAATATCGTGGGATTTCCCTGCATCCTATTTTTCATATCCTTTGTTTTCATCAACATCGTGGGATGTTCCTTCATATTGAGTATGTATCGCTCGACTCTCCCTGGCGGTAAAGGCGCTCCGAGCCCTGCCCTGCAAGGGCACCGGTCGGCGGCAGAGCAACGTAAAAACGGACTCGACCTTTTGGTCTCGGCGAGGCATTCTTCATTCCTTCAGCCCTTAACGACTCCCCCTGATTCCTTCGTTCCCCTAGAAAGCGACGTGCGACCCTCCGTTCCTGCGCAAGCGAAAGACACATTCCTCGCCGGGGCAGAAGCGTAAAGTCTCCGGCCCAGATCTAACTATAGCATAGATGATCTCTGAGTCAACAGAATTCTTTTCCTGGGACCAATTCACAGGAAACAGACTACAATTCGGTGGGTGATTGGGGACAATAGCTGAAGGTCGAATGTTGGAGAATCCGGACCGAAAGCTCACGGCTGCTGGCTGATAGCTGACGGCTGATAGCTAACCGCTTCTTAAGGAGCGAAACTTTGCTGAGAATCGGTATTGTGGGTCTTGCCCAAAGCGGTAAGACAACTCTGTTCCGCATTTTAACTCACGCCCACGGAAGCGGGCCGGGCGCGGGCAGGGCAGAAGCTCACGTCGGCGTGGTGCACGTCCCTGACGCGCGGCTGGACCACCTGACGGCGATGTACCAGCCGAAGAAAACTATTCATGCCAGCGTCGAATACGTGGATACGCCGGGCAGCGTGATCGAGGTGGCGCGGACAGGATCGCAGGCGCAGAGCCTGCGCGAAGTGAGCGCGCTCGCCCACGTGGTCCGCGCCTTCGAAGACGAGACCATCGTGGCTGAGGCCGGATCGGTTGATCCGAAACGCGACATTGAGAATGTGGAGCTGGAGTTTATCCTCTCCGACCTCGCGGTGGTGGAAAAGCGGATCGAGCGCCTGGAGAAAGACATCAAGAAACAGAAGAACCCTGCCTTGGAGAAGGAATTCCAGGTTCTCCAGGCGGCGAAGACAGCGCTGGAAAAGCAAACGCCGTTGCGCGAACTGGAACTGAGCGCCGACGACGAGCGCGCCATTCGCGGCTTCACCTTTCTCTCGCAGAAGCCGGTACTCTACGTCCTGAACCTTAGCGAGGCCGACTCATCCCGCGCCGATGCGGCCGAGGGATTTGCCTCTGCGGCGGGGCTGAAGCAGCGGCGCCACACCACGGTGACGGCCATTTGTGGCAAGGTTGAGGCGGAGCTGGCCGAACTCGCCGAAGTCAGTGAGGCCGAGGCGGCGGAGTTCATGGCGAGCTACGGCCTTAAGGAGTCGCCCATCTCGCGGCTCATTCGATCGAGCTATGGCCTGCTCGGCCTCATCTCGTTCTTCACCGTCGGCGAGGACGAATGCCGGGCTTGGACCATCCGCGCCGGTTCCACCGCCCTCGAGGCGGCGGGCGAGATCCACAGCGACATCCAGCGCGGCTTCATTCGCGCCGAGGTCGTCCGGTACGAGGACCTGGTCGCGGCCGGCAGCCTAGCGGAAGCGCGTGCTCGTGGCACGCTGCGCCTCGAAGGCAAGGAGTATGTGGTCGAGGACGGCGAAGTGGTGCATTTCCGGCATTCGGGGTGATCGAAGAGCAGGAGTCAGGAGTCAGGAGTCAGGAGTCAAAATGAGAAGAAGAATTGACGATTGCCGATTGAAAAGAGACGCTTCTATGCCTGACTTGACCCTGGGGCGTCCCGACCAGATGCCTGCTTGACAAATTGGAAGACGAGCGCCCAAACACGCCCTCTTCCTCTTTCAATCGTCAATCGGCAATCAGCAATCGGCAATTCTTCTCTTCATTCTGTCTCCTGACTTCTGACTCCTGACTCCTTCTCGATTACAGACCAGGAACAATGTCCTACTTAGGAATCAGCCTCGTCCTGGCAGTCTTGGCGGGCCTTGCTAATGTCTTCGGCGCCGCCATCGTCGCGGCCCGTCCCTGGAGCCGCGCCTTCCTTTCCACCTTCATCGCCTTGGGCGCGGGCTTCATGCTCGCCACCGTCCTGACGGAGATGATCCCGGAGAGCCTGCATCTCGCGCCTTATGCGGCGCCGGTCTTGATCCTGATCGGATATCTGATCGTCCACTTTTTCGAGCATTCCCTGCCCGCTCACTTCCACTTCGGCGAGGAAACTCACGCCAGCGAATTTCTCGATCCGCGCGTCGCTTACACCGCGCTGGGCGGGCTGCTGATCCACACGTTCTTCGACGGGGTCGCGATCACGGCGGGCTTCATTGTCTCCACCTGGCTCGGCATCGTGATTTCCGGCGCCGTCATCGTGCACAATATTCCCGAGGGCTTTACCATTGCCTCCATCATGTCGGCGGCCGGGAAGCGACGCAGCGCGGGACTCGCGGCCGCCGCCGCTCTCGGCGTTTCCCGAATCGTGGGCGTGCTCGGCATGGCCGCCGCTCATCGCGCGGTGAAGTACGGCCTTGCACTTTCGGCCGGCGTCACTTTGTATGTGGCCGCCTCCGACCTGATCCCAGAAGTCAACAAGAAACCAAGCCGGCGCATCGCACTCACCGTCGCCGCCGGCGTGGGATTGGTGGTCTTGCTCAGGGCGCTTTTTTTTGGACAGATGCCGTGAAGAAGGAGTCAGAAGACAGGAGTCAGGAGTCAGAATGAAGAAAAGAGAGTGAAACTTCGAATGATGAATGGTTGAATGGTGAACCGTAATGGAAGGGCATTTGCGATCCGTCGTTCACCATTTACAATCGCACTCTCTTCTCTTCATTCTGACTCCTGTCTCCTGACTCCTTCTTCATTCAGAATTCATCGTTTCCATGTACTCCCAAACCGTGCTCGACCACTACCGTCACCCACGCAACCGCGGGGAAATCCCGAACGCTACCGCCGCCGTCGAAGCCACCAACCCGGTCTGCGGCGATCTGCTGAAGCTCTGGGTGTCGGTGCGCGACGGTCGGATCGTGGACGCGCGGTTCAAGGTCGAGGGTTGCATTCCGGCGGTGGCGTGCGGGTCGTGGCTCACAGAGATGATAATGGGAAGGTCGCCCGCTGAGCTTGGCGGCGTGAGTCCCGCCGAGATTGAAGCAGGAATGGGCGGCCTGCCCTCCGCCTCGCGGCACGCCGCCGCCTTGGCCGTAACCGGCCTCCAGCAGTTGCTCCGTAAGATCGCGTAGCCCGTCAGAAGAATTGACGATTGACGATTGACGATTGGAAAAGCCATCAGCCATCAGCTATCAGCAAGAACCGGACTTTCGTGCTGAAAGCTGACCGCTGATAGCTGAAGGCTGTTTCCAATCGGCAATCGGCAATTCCACCTCCGGCTGTGGCAGAATTATGTGTGGAGCTGAGTGCTAACGGCTCGGTGTGCTCTTGCTCGTCACTTGTCACTTGTCACTGCTTTTATGTTGTCCTCGTACATTCTGCGCATGGCCAAAGTCGGCAACCGAACGGCCTTCATCGAGGAAGGACCCTATCGCGCCCGTGCTTACACCTACGCCCAGGTATTGGATCGCGCCCTGGCCTTCGCTGATTGGCTGCGCGAGCAGGAGTCGTCGAAATCGGCGGTGGTCGATGGCAGCGAAGCCCCACACGTGGTGATCTGGGCCCCACCCTCGGCCCGCTGGGCCATGGCTTTCTACGGCTGCTTGCTGGCGGGCCGCGTAGTGGTGCCGCTGGACGCCGGGTTCTCATTTGATTTTGTCAAGCGCGTCGCGACACAGACACAGGCGTCGCTGATCGTGATAGGGACACAAGTCGATGTGCCGCGGGACTCGGGACCCGGGGCTCGGGACTCGTCTCGGATCGACGTAGGGGAGCGGAGCCTCGGGCCCTTTTTCCCTCTGGCCAATCTCGATGCCCTCTCTGCGGCTGGGACCGTCAGCCGGCGGGGGGCGGTCATGGACCGCCGCTGCAGTCGCGACGCATTGGCCGAAATCATCTACACTTCGGGAACCACGGCGGAACCGCGCGGTGTTATGATCACCCACGGAAACCTGCTGGCAAACCTTGAACCCGTCGCGCGGGAGATACATAAGCGCCGATGGCTGGCCGCTCCGTTCCGCCCACTTCGCTTCCTCCACCTGATCCCGCTCAGCCACCTTTTCGGCCAGATCACGGGATTGTTCATCCCGCAGTTCCTCCAGGGCGTGGTCGTGTTTCCAGAGAGCCAGGCGCCCTCGGAGTTGGCACGGATTATCAAGAAACGCCGCGTATCGGTGATGGTGTCGGTGCCGCAGCAGTTGGAGACGCTGGGAGATTGGGCGCTGGCGATAAATCAGAAAGCAGAAAGCAGAAAGCAGAAGAAAGAAGCCGATATTTCCGAGCCGCAGAGATTGTCGATTCCGGAGCGGTTCTGGAGATTCCGGCGGCTGCATCGCGCCCTCGGCTGGAAAATGTGGGCATTCGTGGTGGGCGGCGCGGCATTGCCGCCGCGCGTCGAGTCGCTGTGGAATGAATTCGGTTACGCGGTGATCCAGGGATACGGACTCACCGAGACCGCGCCCGCCATCACCATTACCCATCCGTTCAAGATCCGCCAGGGCTCGGTGGGACAGCCGCTGCCGGGCGCCGAAATCCGGCTCGCTCCCGACGGCGAAATCCTGGTGCGGGGAGCGAATGTCTCACCCGGCTACTACCGCAACCAGCAGGCAACGCTACAGAGCTTCACCGCGGACGGCTGGCTGTACACCGGTGATCTTGGCAGATTCGACGCTGAAGGCAACCTCATTTTCGTCGGCCGCAAGAAAGACGTTATCGTAACCGCCGGCGGGCTGAACGTCTATCCCGAGGACGTGGAGCGAGCTCTCACCGCCGAGCCTGGCGTTAAGGAGGCAGCCGCGGTGGGGCGTGAAACCGGTCCCGCCTTGACTGGACGCCGGACCCTGGTTCACGCAGTAGTGGTGCCGGAGACAGGCGTGAGTCCGGTTGAACTGGAAGCGGCGGTGGCGCGCGCCAATGAGCGACTCGAGCCGCACCAGCGCATTCGCGGTTATTCAGCGTGGCCGCAACCGACCCTTCCCCGGACCGTTTCCACCCACAAGGTGCAGCGGGCCGCGGTGGCCGCATGGGTGAATCGAGGAGAAGAGGAGTTCGGGATTCGGGGTTCGGGATTCGCAGACGAAGATCGGGACCTGGCGCTCGGGACTCGGAACTCGCAAGAAAACCCGGGGTTCGGGATTCGGGATTCGGGGTTCGCAGAAGAAGGCGGCCAACCAGGGGTGGTTTTCTGCGAATCCCGAGTCTCGAGTCCCGAGTCCCGCTTCTTGTCCCCGAACCCCGTGGCCGACTTCCTCGCGCGACTAGGCGTGGCGCGCGACCGCATCAAGCCCGAGGCGCGCCTCAGCGAGGATCTGGGACTTTCGTCGCTCGATCGCGTAGAGCTACTTACTTGGCTTGAAACGCAAGGTGCGGTCGTAGATGGGGAACGTTTCACTCGGGCGCGCACAGTGGCGGAGGTGGAATCAGCGACAGGGTTGGGGATTCGGGATTCGGGGTTCGCTGAGGAAGATCGGGACTCGGGGCTTGGGACTCGGGACTCGCAGAAAGCTGCCGCTGATTGGACGCCTTCTTCTGCGAACCCCGAACCCCGAACCCCGAATCCTGGCTTTGCAAACCCCGAACCTCGCTGGCCGCGATCCTGGCCCGCGCGCGCTTTCCGCCTGGCCGCCGAACGATTGCTGATGTTCCCTCTCTTGCGTACTTATGTGCGGACTGAAGTCGCGGGCGCTGAGAAACTGGAGCATCTCACCGGGCCGGTGCTTTGGGTCTCAAACCACCAAAGCCTGCTCGATGTGCCCGTGATCCTCAGCGCGCTGCCGGCCAGCTTGCGTTGCCGTGTCGCTCCGGCGATGGGGATCGAAGCGTTGCGGGTCGGTCCGGTGCCCGACACCTCGAAATCGGAGGCTTGGCTCCACTTCTCGCGTCAGCGAAGAGCGCCCCAGGGTGCCGAGCCACAATTCTCAAAAGCGCTGACGTTCCTGGCGCGACTTTTCTTTAATGTGTATTCTCTAACCGAAGACGCGAGTGCCGTGCAGGGCGCGCTTCGACAGGCTGGGCTCCTCGCTGATGAAGGCTTCTCGACGCTGATCTTCCCGGAAGGGGTCCGCACTCCGACCGGGCGAGTGGGTCGATTCCGACCGGGCGTGGGCGTGATGGCGGAGCGCTTACACTTGGCGGTTGTGCCGCTCCGGCTGGAGGGTTTGTACGAAATCTGGGCGGCGACAGCGCGCGGTCCGAAGCGTGGACGAGCCCGGGTAACGATTCTCGATCCCGTCAACATTGAGCCTGGCGAATCCGCCGCCCAGTTCACGGCACGGCTGCGAGAGATTTATGATAGGTAGACGGTAGGCGGTAGACGGAATAATGGGAAGAATCGGTGCACGGTAGACGGTCGACGAAATAAGGGGAAGAATGATAGACGGCTGACGGGGTTCTTCCCCATATTCCATATACCGTCTACCATCTACCATCTACCATCTACCAAGGAGGGAAACATGACCGACGAAATCAACCGGCGCGACTTTATTCGTCGCGCAAGCTTGACTACGGTAAGCGTGAGCATGGCCGCGGCGGGCCTGGTGCCCAGCCGAAGCGTGCTCGGGGCCAACGACCGGGTGCGGGTGGGTGTGATCGGAACCGGTCGCCAAGGGCGTGATGACTTCGAAGACATGGCGCGCCAACCGGACGCGGAGATCGTGGCGCTCTGCGACGTCTATCAGCCTAGTCTCGACAAAGCCCAGGTATCGCTGCGATCGGTGGAATCGCTGCAGCACTTAGACCTTGGCAGCGAGGCGGCGAAGGTTAGCGCCACGAAGCCCGACATCTATAAGGACTTTCGCCAGGTTCTCGACCGCAAGGATATCGACGTGGTAATCGTTGGCGCGCCCGACCACTGGCACGCCTTGCCCACCGTGGAAGCGTGCAAGGCCGGCAAGGACGTTTACGTTGAGAAGCCGATCTGCACCGTGATCGAGGAAGGCAAGAAGATGGTGCAGGCAGCGCGCAAGTACAATCGCGTGGTGCAGGTGGGAACGCAGCAGCGCTCCGGCATCCATTTCCAGAAAGCGGTGGAGTTGGTGCAGGGAGGCCTGCTGGGCAAGATCAGCGTCGTGCGTACGTGGAACTACTCCAACGAATATCCCGCGGGCATCGGCAACCCCGCCGACTCCGATCCGCCCGCCGGCCTCGATTGGGACATGTGGCTGGGCCCAGCGCCCAAGCGCCCGTTCAATTGGAACCGCTTCGGCGTGGGCGATCGCTGGTCCACGTTCCGCTATTTCTGGGATTACGCCGGTGGTTTCATGACCGATTGGGGCGTTCACCTGCTCGACATCGTGCAGTGGGCGATGAAGGTGGATGGGCCCAGCGCCATCAGTGCGTCGGGCGGCAAGTTCTACCTTCAGGACAACGCCGATTGTCCCGACACTTTGCAGGTGACCTACGAATACCCGGGATTCGTCTGCACCTACGAGAACCGCTGGGACAATGGCAATTCCATGTACGGCCACGGCTACGGAATTGAGTACCACGGCACCGACGGCACCATGTTCCTCGACCGCGGCGGTTTCCAGGTGTACCCGGAAAAGCGCCAGCGCGAAAGCGTTGGCGAGGTGGCGCGCACGCCGGACATGAAAATGGAGGAGGTCAACAATTCCCACTTCGACCACGTGCGCAACTTCCTCGATTGCGTGAAGTCGCGGCAGCGACCGGTGAGCGATATCGAGATCGGCCACCGTTCCACCAGCGTCTGCCTGCTGGGCAACGTCGCTTATCGCAGCAAGGAACGCCTGGTTTGGGACGTGGCCAACGAGAGGCTTATTCAGGGAAGCACCAAAGCCAAGGAGTTGCTGGGTCGCGAGTACCGCACGCCGTGGAAGCTCGAAGTGTGATGGTTAGGGTGATGCAGTGTAAGTGTGCGGGTAACAATGGCCAGCGATAACCACACCATTGGCCCTCAGAAGAATTGCCGATTGACGATTGCCGATTGCCGATTGGAAGAGAGGCTCATTGACGATTGTGGATGGCCTATTGAAAGGGCCGCGCAGCTTCTCTACTCTTCTCTTTCAATCGGCAATCAGCAATCGGCAATTGTCAATTCTTCGGCGTGGTGGATTATCCAAAGACCTCCCCGAGCGGAATCGAGAATCCGGGCAACAGCTCGGGTTCTTCAAAAGTGTGTCCTGCGTCCGCACTTCGTACTTCGGGTTCGAGCTTACCAGAAACGTAGCGATAGGCGAGTCGTGCCTTCGGGTAGAAAAGCCACACTGCCATGGTTCCGGCGGCAAGGTACTGCGGGACCTTCAACAACAGGTCGTCGGCGCGGTCGTTCCTGGAGACTATTTCGATCACCAGATCCGGAGCGACGGGCAACGGAACACGATCGAGATCGATGCCTAGCAGACGGTCCGCGCGGATGAAGGCCACATCGGGTCGGCGGACGGTTTCGCCGACTAACTTCACATCGGTCTCGCTGGTCAGGAGGCCGAGTCTGTGGCTTTTGACAAAGGCCCGGAGGCGGGCATTGAAGCCGTCGCGTACTTCATTGTGGAACGCGCTCGAAGAAGGTGCCACGATGAGTTCCCCCTCGCTGAGTTCGTAGCGCACGCACTCCGGCTCTTCCAAGGCGAGATAGTCTTCCACACTGAGCAAGGTTCCGGTAGCCATTTGATACTCCCTTCGTTCACTTATACCACAATCGGGACCACCGGGGGTGGGTTCGCGGCTTTTACCCGAGTATGAAAACGCAGGCCCGGGCCTAGCGCCTGTAGCCCGCGGAACACGCGGTCCACAGACTGATCTTGCAGCCTTGACTCCGCAATCGGCAGATTTCGGGCGAGTCAAAGATAAAACTATTGACACAATACCCGTCACGTTATTAAAATATGTTTGACTTGACTCGCTAATCCGATCACGGAGGCGGATTGCGTGCTTGGGGGAAAGGAAGGTCTTCATGCCGTTGCGAAAACCGCCCACGCGGACGCCTGAGTTTCTGGCGGCTAACCGCAGGAATGCGAAGAAATCCACGGGCCCGCGCACCCAGGAGGGTAAGGCCGTCTCGGCCCTCAATGCCTTGAAGCACGGCGGCTACGCTCTGCGGTTACCGGAAAAACTACTGTCGACCGGACACCGGGGAAGCGCGGAATTATACCAGCGCGTGCGCCGCGAGATCGCCGACGCCTTCGCGGCGTGGCAACCACTCGCTGAGCGCCAAGTGGATCAGTTGGCGGCCCAGGTTTGGGTGATGGCGCGGCGGGCGGGAGTCTTGGGAAGAAAGCCTGAATCCCCTGTTCTTCCATCGACCCCGGGACGGCCCGGCAAGCCGCTATTCCAAGTCCGAATGCAGTTGCCTGGGGGCCGGATCGCGCTGGTCTACTGGGTGCAAAGAAAGAAGAGTGGGAGTAAGGAGAGGTTGATAGGGTCGTTGACGACTGGCGAGAGGCGAGGAAAGACGTCACTGCATGTAGAGATGGAGAGCAAGTTACGTCGGCGAGTCTTCGGGCTACCGGGCAACACGTCGCGGACCAGGCCCGAGGCAGACCGCGAGAGCTCGGCAAAGGGTCAGCGGAATGCCCTGATCTCGGTTTCGGCCCCTCTGAGGAAAGGCGGCGGGGATGAGGCTTGGAAACCTCAAGTTTTCGGCTCCAGTGAGCTGCTAAAATGATCCGCGATGAAGACAATGCGCGTCCCGGTACCGTGCCGGTCTCTTCCACCGACACCGCTGCACCCGGCCTTGAGGCCGAGTCCACAACTCCCACCGTTCGCTTGGCCCAACGTCCTATTCCAGCGACTGCTCTGGAGACGCCGCCCGGGCTGGATTCGCCTGCCCCGGGCAGTAGCCTACCGACTCCCGGCGAACTCAGCGAGCCGGTTCGCACTAACATTCCCCCCAGCGATCTCCTCGCCGGGCGATTCCGCCTGATTCGCTCCCTCGGCAAGGGCGGCATGGGACAGGTCTACGAGGCCGAAGACATTGAACTGCGCGAGCATGTGGCTCTGAAAGCCATTCGCCCCGAAATCGCTCAGGACCCGCGGTCGATCGAGCGCTTCAAGCGTGAAATTCACCTCGCCCGCAAGGTGACCCATCGCAACGTCTGCCGGATCTTCGATGTGTTCCGGCATCCGATCACCGCGCCCGATGGGGCATCGACCGGGGAGATGATTTTTCTCAGCATGGAGTTGCTGTCCGGCGAAACACTGGCGGAGCGGCTTTCCCGAAAAGGCCCCATGACCACGACGGCAGCGCTTCCGCTTGTGTGCCAAATGGCCGCGGCGCTTGCGGCCGCGCACAAAGAAGGGATCGTCCATCGGGATTTCAAAAGCCAGAACGTCATCCTGGTGCCCTCCGGCGACCCGGCGCAAGAGCTTCGGGCCGTCGTTACTGACTTTGGGCTGGCGCGGGATGCTGAGGTCGACAAGTTCGCGGCTTCGGCCACTGGCATCAGCGACTTCGTGGGCAGCCCACCCTACATGGCGCCGGAGCAAGTGGAAGGCGGCGAGGTGGGGCCCGCGGCCGATCTCTACGCTCTGGGCGTGGTGATGTATGAGATGGTGGTCGGCCGGCATCCGTTCGTGGGCGATACACCTCTCGCCACCGCGATGAAACGTTTGAAAGAACCACCGCCCCCGCCTCGCATTTACGTTCCCGACCTCGACCGCAAATGGGAAAAAGCCATTCTGCGCTGCCTCAAGCGGGATCCCCGAGATCGCTTCGCGAGCGCTTCCGACGTGGTGAAGGCGCTTACCGGAGGGCGCGCCAAAAAAGGAAGGCACTACCGGATCCAGCAGGCGATCCTCGCCGGCGCGGGGCTGGTCCTGCTGGTGCTCGGCGCGATTTATGGTCCACGCGTTCTGCGCAAAACGCCGCTGGCGACCACGACGGGTGCCGCCGTCAGTCCGGTGAAGGCGCGGCCGGCCATAGCCGTTCTGGGCTTCAAGAATCTTTCCGGTGAGCCGAATGCGGCGTGGCTCTCCACCGCGATCTCGGAAATGCTCAGCACCGACTTGGCGACCGACGGGCAGCTTCGCACCATCACCGGGGAAGACGTCGCACGGGTCAAAATCGCGCTCTCGTTGCCGGATGCCGATAGCTTCGCCAAAGATACTCTGGACCGCTTGCGAAGGAATCTCGGCGCCAATCTCGTCGTGGTGGGTTCCTACGTCATTCTCGGCAAGGGTGAGGCCGGCCAGTTGCGTGTCGATCTGCGGCTTCAGGATACTTCCAGCGGCGACACCATCGCGACGGTCTCGGAAACGGGCGCCACGGACAAGCTCTTCGACCTTGTCGAGCGCGGGGGGCGCGCGGTACGGGAGAAGCTCGGAGTAGGCCAGCTTTCGGCGGACGAGGCTATCGGCATCCGCGCTACCATTCCCTCCAATCCCGAGGCGGCACGCCTCTACTCCGAGGGCTTGGCCGAGTTGCGCCGCTTCGATGCCCTGGCAGCGCGCGATTCGCTCCAAAAGGCCGTCGACCTCGATCCCAGACACGCGCTCGCCCACTCCGCGCTGGCGGCGGCCTGGGCGGCGCTAGGCTACGAAAGGGAAGCGAAAGCGGAGGCCAGCAAGTCCTATCAACTAGCCACCGATCTCTCGCAACCGGCGGACCTCCCCCAGCAGGACCGTCTGATAGTGGTGGGCCGCTACTGGGAAATGTCGCACGATTGGAACCAGGCCGTTCGGACCTACACCTCGCTCTTCGACTTTTTCCCCGACAACATCGACTACGGCCTGGCGCTGGCCAACGCACAAACCGCCGGCGGCCAGGGCAAGGATGCCCTGGCGACGGTGGCCCGATTGAGAAAACTGCCGCCACCCGCCCGCGATGATCGCCGCATCGACCTGGCCGAGGCGCAAGCCGCGGAGTCACTCTCAGACTTCAAGCTGGAACTGGCTGCCGCCGCCCAGGCGATCGAGAAAGGATCGGCCGAGGGCGCCCGGCTCTCGGTCGCGAGGGGGCGGCGCGCGCAGGGATTGGCCTACCAAGATCTGGGCCAACTCGACCAGGCGACCGCGGCCTACCTGGAAGCGGAGAAGATATTCTCGGCGGCAGGCGATCGCGCCAACGCCGCCGCCGTACTCAACGACCTCGCCTTGGTGCAGGGGCAGCAGGGCGACCGCGAACGCGCCCTGCAAATGTACCACCAGGCGCTCGCCACTTATCGGGCCATTGGCGACCAGAAGGGAGCAGCCGGGGTCCTGAACAACATCGGCATCGTGCAATGGCAGCAAGGCGATCTTGCCGGCGCCAGGAAGATGTACTCGGAGGCGTTGGCCACCATACTCCAAACCGGCAACCGGGAAGGAACCGCGCGCGTGCTGAATGATCTCGGGTTCCTGCTCTGGCAGCAGGACGACCTGGCCGGCGGGCGCGCGCGGCTGGATGAAGCGCTACGCATCTTCCGCGAGATCGGGAACGACAAAGGCACTGCCGCTGCTCTCTACAACAGCGGGGAGATGCTCATCGCGCAGGGCGATCTGGCTACGGCGCGAAAACAGGAGGAAGAATCCCTGGCCCTCTTCCGGCAGTTCGGGGATCGGGACGGCGCAGCTCAGGTGTTGGTGCGCCTCGGCCGCGTTCTGTTGCAGCAGGGGGACCTGGAGGGAGCCCGGCAAAAAATGGAGGAAGCGGCGACGATGGCCGGAGGGATAGGCACCAAGTTCGCCGCCGCCGACGCCCATCTCGGGCTGGGCGAGCTTGCCTTGGCGAGAGGTTCCTTCCCGGAGGCCGAGAACCAGGCACGCCAGGCCGCCGACGGCTTCGCCGGCGAAAAATCGGCGGAGAACGAGGCCCGCGCCTGCACGTTTCTGGCGCGCGCGTTGCTTGGAGAAGGCAAGCTGTCCGATTCGCAAGGCGTCATAGGCCGGGCCAATTCCGCGGCGCAGCGGAGCGGTATTCACTACGAGCGTCTGCGGCTGGCTATCACGGCCGCGACGGTGCGGGCAGCGTCGGGCGACCGCGCCGATCGCGCAAAGGCGAGCAAGGAGCTGCGGTCAGCCGCCGACGAGGCCACGCAAATCGGTTTGGTGGCACTCCAGTTCGAGGCCCGGCTCGCGCAGGCGGAGATCAGTTCTACCAAGTCTTCCCAAAACCGGGCTCGCTTGCACGCGCTCGGACAGGACGCGGCCGCCAAGGGGTTCGGGTTGATCGCGCAGAAGGCGGTGGCGCTTCTGAACTGAGCAGTCAGCGATCAAACAGTAGATGGTATACGGTAGACAGGATACGGGACCCTTATCCCGTCTACCGTATGCTGTCTACTGTTCAATAAAAATCATGCGATCGGGTCGGGGCCTTGGTGACGCTGAGCGGCAGGACGCGCTCGGCTTTCACGGAAATCACATTGTCCTGATTCTGCAACTTTCCTTCAATGAACAGGAACTGCTCACCGACAATCACCAAACGGTTCTCCGCAAACAGATCTGGAGTGATGATGGCATTGGCGATGCCAGTCTCATCTTCGAGGCTGAGGAAGATGAAGCCCTTGGCGGTGCCGGGCCGCTGGCGCGCGATTACGGCGCCGGCGATTCGAACCTGCTTGCCGTTGGGAATGCGCTTCAACTCCGCCGCCGGGCGGACGCCCAAGGCCTTCATCTCCGCGCGGCGATAGGCCATGGGATGCGGGCCGAGGGTGAGCCCCGTGCCCGAGAAGTCCGCCACCAGGCGCTCCTCGGGAGTCATGATGGCAAGGGGCGATCCCGCCTGGCGGGATGCCGCCGCCCGATCTTCCGCCGGCTCCGTTCGTCCCGAATCTTCAAACAGCTCTCCCGCCGGCCGTGCTGCTCGCTCCACCTGCCACAAAGCATCCCGCCGATGGCGGGGACTCGGGGCTCGGGGCTCGGGAGTCGGGAGTCGGGAATCGGGAAGCTCGCTGTGGGCAGTTGGGAGTCGAGCGTCGTCTGCCGCCGTAGGTCCCGACTCCCGACTCCCTACTCCCGACTCCCTCCCCCGAGCCCCCATAAAATTCAGCGCGCCCACCTCCGCCAGGGTCACCAGTTCCGCCTTTCGCAACTCGAGCACGCGCTGCGCCAGATCGTCAATCGCGGACAAAGGACCGGCGCCGCGCTCGCGGACAATGGCTTCGGCAGCCTCCTGCCTCAATCCTTTCACATAGTTCATTCCCAGCCGCAGGAAGACGGGAGTCGGGAGTCGGGAGTCGGGAGCGGTTCTCTGCGAGTCACGAGTCCCGAGCCCCGAGTCCCGATCTTCTTCTGCGAACCCCGGACCCCGAATCCCGAACCCTGTTTTTCCCGAGTCACGACTCCCGAATCCCGACTCCCTTTCCAAGGTGCATCGCCAGCCGGAGCGCGTCACGTCAATCGGCCTCACCCTGAGCCCATGACGTTGCGCGTCCTTCACGATCACCGCTGGACTGTAAAAGCCCATCGGTTGATTATTCAGCAGGGCAGCGGTGAACGCGGCCGGGTAATGACATTTGAGATAGGCGCTGGCGTAGGCAATGAGGGCGAAGCTGGCGGCGTGCGACTCCGGAAAACCGTAAAGGGCGAAGGCGGCGATCGACTGCACGATTTCGTCCTGCGCTTTGCCGATGATTCCCTTCTCGTCCATGCCTCGCCGCAGCTTCTTTTCGATTTCCTTCATGCGCATCTCCGACCGCTTGAAGCCCATGGCGCGGCGCAGATCCTCGGCCTCGCCGCCCGTGAAGCCGGCGGCGATCATGGCCATGCGCAGCAACTGTTCCTGGAAAAGCGGCACGCCCAGCGTGCGCGCCAGCACCGGCTCGAGCGACGGGTGCGGATACTTCACCGGTTCGCGGCCCTGCCGCCGTTTCAAGTAGGGATGCACCATGTTGCCGACGATCGGCCCCGGCCGGATGATCGCCACCTGCACCACCAAGTCGTAGAAACGCTTCGGCCGCAGGCGCGGCAGCGACGACATCTGCGCGCGGCTCTCCACCTGGAACATGCCCACCGTATCCGCCCGCTGCAGCGCGTCGTACACCGCCGCATCATCCTGGGGCAGGTGCGCCAGGTCCACTTCCTCGCCGTAATGCTCGCGGATCAGTTGCAGCGACTCTTCCAGCACCGCCATCATGCCGAGGCCCAGCAGATCGATCTTAATGATCTTCATGTCGGCGCAGTCTTCTTTATCCCACTGCACCACCACCCGGCCGGGCATGGTGGCCGGCTCCAGCGGCACCACGGAATCGAGCCGCCCCTGGCACACCACCATTCCGCCCGAGTGCTGGCCGAGGTGGCGCGGCAGATCGCGCACCGCGTGACACAACTCGCAGAACTTGCCGATGCGCGGATGCGTGAGGTCCAGGCCGGCGTCGCGGAAGTGACGCTCCAGCGTGTCGCCGGGGTCGCGATATTCCCAGGCGCCGACCAGGCTGGAGAGGCGGTCGAGCGTCTCGCCGTCGAACCCCAGCGCTTTGCCCACCTCGCGCGCCGCCGAGCGGCCGCGGTAGGTGATGACATTGGCGGTCATCGCTGCGCCGCGCTCGCCATAATGCTGGTAAACGTATTGAATCACGCGCTCGCGCTGATCGCCCGAAGGCAGGTCAATATCGATGTCCGGCCACTCGCCGCGCTCCTCGGAAAGAAAGCGCTCGAACAGCAGGTCCATGCCCACCGGATCGACGGCGGTGATGCCGAGCGAATAGCAGACGGCGCTGTTGGCCGCCGAGCCGCGCCCCTGCGCCAGGATATTCTGCCGGCGGCAGTACTGGACGATGTCCCAGACGATCAGGAAATAGCCGGCCAGTCTCAGCTTTTCGATCAGCGCCAGTTCGCGCTCGATCTGCCTTCGTGCGCGCTCGTTTTGAGGACCGTAGCGCCAGATCATGCCTTCTTCGGTCCGCTGGCGCAGGAACTGGTTTTCCGTTTCGCCGTTCGGCGTCGGATAGCGCGGGAACTCGTATCCCAGGTCGTTGAGCGTGAACTCGAGGCGCGAGGAAAGCTCCACGGTGTGGGCAAGCGCTTCCGGCAGGTCGGCAAAGAGGCGCGCCATCTCCTCCGCCGATTTCACGTAGCGCTCGGAGTTGCGAGCCAGGAGGCGTCCTGCGTTCTCGAGCCGGCGGTGGTTCCGGATGCAGGTGAAGACATCCAGAACCTGGCGCCGATCGGGGCTCGCATAGCACACACCGTTGGTGGCCAGCAAAGGAAGGTGCAGCCGCCGGGCCATCTCCATCGCAGCCTGATTGTTCGCCTCTTCGTCGCGGTGGAAATGGCGCTGCAGCTCGACGTAGACGTTGTCACGGCCAAAGATTCCCATGAGGCGATCAATTCGGGATTCGGGATTTGGGACGGGATTCGGGGTTCGGGGTTGAGAAGACCGGGGTTCGGGGTTCGGGATTCGGGATTCGCAGAGAAGACCGGGGATCCCCAATCCCGAGTCCCGATCTTCTTCTGCGAACCCCGAACCCCGAATCCCCACATCCATACCGCCGACGAGGCAAATCAGCCCCGCCGCGTGCTCGGCCAGCTCGTCTTCCGTCACCGCGCCTTCACCCTTCGCAGCGCGCAGCTTCATGCGCGTGATGAGCCGGCAAAGATTCCGGTATCCGGCGCGCGTCGCCACCAGCAACGGGTAACGGCTGCCGTCCGTCGCGGTGACTTCGGCCCCGATGTGGGCCCGGATGCCGGCCTTCTGTGCGGCGAGATGGAAACGCGGCGCGCCATAGACACCGTCACGGTCGAGGAGCGCCATCGCCGGGAGGTTCCGCTCCGCACACGCCTCCACCAGACCCTCCGGCGACGAGGCGCCATCGAGAAAGCTGAAGGCAGAACGGGCATGGAGTTCAACATACATAAAGACGTTCGTGGTCAGTCGCCAGTTGTCCGTTGTCTTCGGCAACGGGCCGCGGACGACGGACAACGGACCTTAGTCATATATTCCTTCAACAAACCAACCTCCACTTTTGAGATCGCGATGAATGCGATACAAAGTTGTCCGTTGCCCGTCCTGCGTCGTCTGCGAACCCCGAACCCCGGACCCCAAATCCCAATGTCCGGCCACAGACCACGGACCACGGACCACGGACGTCTTGCTGAGCGCAATGTCCCACTCTTCCCGATCCCACGGTTCGTCCGTCCACCAGTCGCCCGAAGTGTGCCAGGGGCCAGCCGCCAGGACCACGTCGCCTCGCACCCCGAAGGCGTCCACCTGTACCGGACGGCCGTCCCGCACTTCCACCTTTGCCTGGAGCGGCGGGCGAAACAGGCGCAGCGCGGGAATCCGGGACTCGGGACTCGGGGCTCGGGACTCGCAAGAAAAGTCGGGATTCGGAGTTCGGGGTTCGGGGTTCGCAGACGAAGACGGCCGACCAGCGGCGGTTTTCTGCGAGTCCCCAACCCCGAGTCCCGAGCCCCGATCTTTGTTTGCGAACCCCGAACCCCGAATCCCGAACCCCGTCCCCAAACCCCCATACTTCTCGACCTGGAATCGCTTCATCCGAAACGCGCCCGGCCGATGGGTATCCACCAACTCCGGCGAGCCGACATTTCCCTTTCCTACCACGCCGGCAATGCGCGCCAGCGTCAGCTCTAGCTTTTCCGGGTCAGGCGAGAGGGGAAGAAACAATCCGCCTTGCGCCACGCGTGGCTTCACTGGTTCGGCCGCCAGCGTCACCTTCACCACCGGCGCCGGCGGCGGGTCCGATTGCAGGTTCAGCAGCAGCAGTTTCAAAAGCAGCTTGGAATTGCGCGTGGGAACGGGCAAACGGATGGTCGATGAATGATTGTCCTCAGAAGAGGGACTGGGGACTGGGGACTGGGGACTGGAAGAAAATGATGAAGGATGAATGATGAATGATGAATTCGAAGAGTCCGGCTTCGAACTTCCAGTTTCCAATTTCGAGGTTTTAGTTTCGAATTTCGAGTTTCTATTTTCGCTTTCTGATTTTACAGCTTCGATTCTCGATTTTCGAATTTCGCTTTTCAAATTTTGAATTTTGAATTTTGAATTTTGAATTTCAGTTCTCGAGTCCTGTGGCACGTTGTCTTCGGCCACGGACCACGGACCACGGACTACGGACAGTCCTAGTTGCAATCGAATTTCGTTGGTCGCCAGCGACCGCGCCGATAATCGCGCGCAAAGCTGATCGAGGAGTCGCCCCAGAATGAAAGCAAGCGGTTCGAGCAACTCGACGGGGTATTCCAGCTCCATGGCCTCTTCGAAATGGAGTGCGGCCTCAGCGGGAACCAGCAAGCGCGAAGTGGCGCCGCGCGCCAATTCCTGCAAAGCGACACCGAGTTGCCCCAACCGCTCCGAGAGCTCGGGCGTCGGCAACGCCGCCAGCGCCCGAAGCGTGTGTACGCCCCAGCGACGAAGCGTATCCAAGGTCTCCGGCGGCGGGGCGAGGACCTCCACCGGCAAGGGTCCCAACCTCTCGCTTTCTTCGCCGGCGGGGATCAGAGTCACGCCGGGGAAACCGCGAGCCGCGTGCACGGCCGCATCCGGATTGGCAGCGAGCGTAATGTTCGCCGCGAGTCCAAGCTCCGAGGCTCGTTTCGCCAGCCGGTGGGCCGCCTCTTCCGACGGGCCGATGAGTCGATCGAGCCCGGCAAGATCCAGCACCACGGTATCGAGCGCCGTCTCTTCGACGCGCGGCGAGAAGGCCAGCCCCAGGTCGAGCAGCGCGGCATGGGCGGACGCTTCGGCGGCAGGAGAGCAATGCCGGACCTCCACGGAGGCGATCCCGGCCACCGTGAGCTTGGGCATGCCGAGCTTCACTCCCGCGGTGTACGCCCGCTCGTTCATCGCCACCACGTTGGCTGCCGGCGGGGTGCCGTCGACAATCGCCACCGCCCGCGGAGCCAGCGCCGGCTCGCTGCGCGTCACCGCGCATACGGGAAAATCGGGGATGTAAATGCAGGCAATCATTTGAAATCAGAAACTCGAAACGGGAAATTCGAAATTGGAATTAAGACGTCCGTGGTCCGCTGTCCGTGGTCCGTTGCCGAAGATAGGGACTGGGGAATGGGTGCCAGTGCCAGGGACGGCCATCGGGTTTTCAGCAACGGACAACTGACTACGGACAACGGACATAACCGGCAAGCGTGATCGGACAACCTCCACCTTCGGCCGCAGGCCACGCAGCAAACAAGCATGAGAAACAGTAGGAGCGCCGCGGCGCATTTCGAATTTCGAGTTTCGAGTTTCGAGTTTCGAATTTCGAGTTTCGAACCCCGACTCCAAACGGAGCACCAAAGTGGCGCACGTTTTGGCGTAAGGCTCTCGCTCCAGGAAAACCAATATGGTTGGGGTGTGCTCCACTACGCGCCGGAATCGGAACCAGGAAGCGAGCGGAACCCGGCGCCCCAGCTTGGGAGAAACGTTGCCCAAGTCCACGGCCACCAGACCGAACCCGCCGCCGGCCAGCAACAGGTCCGTCACCTTGAGGGTCTGCTCGAGGTTGACGCAGCGCACCCAGAGCAGCCGCCGCAGGTCCACGCCCGCGCCCGGCGCCGACCAGGGGTCAAACGTGTCACTAGCATCCACCAGCGCGCACTCTTCCTCCCGCCGGGTCGCGCTCCCCAGGATCGCGTGCAGCAGGCTGGTGCGCCCGGAGGAGTCCGGCCCGGAAATTTCCGTGAGGCCGCCGCGCGGCAAGCCGCCGGTGAGAGCGTCCAGGGCGGTGATCCCGGTGGGAACAATTTCGATGGTCTGCTGCGGGCGATCGGTAAAAGGCGAAAGGACGCGGCCTTCGAGCGCCGCTTCCACCTGAGCCCGGATCAGAGCGGCCTTCATCGCATTGCTCTCCCCCTGGCGAGCGGAAAGCCTCGGAGCAGATCGCTTCCGGCGCGTGTAGACTTTCGCTTTTTATTCGCCTATGGGAAATTGTGCGTCAGGAAGGAATCGTTTGTCAAGAGCCTACTGGATTTGGATTGGTGGGATTGGGAGTGCGGTGGCGGCCAGTCAAACCGTACCGGAGCACTGATGATCGTGCGCCGCGGAATTCTGACTCGCCCCCCCTCCTTGATTGTGGAAAGCTCTTTGAGGTGGCCATGCTCATCACGAGCGTACTATATTTAGTTTGCGTGAAAATCTCACTATGGTTGTGTCTTAGGGGGTCCAAGTTTCCACCGCAACCAGCCGCACTTCACTCGAGAAGGGGGCGGGTGTGGAGCGCGAATAGGTCACATAGATGGTCTGCCCGCCATTGGAGTCATATTCGGCGTGCGCATGTGCGTCGTAGACGTTGCCGTTTGCGGGCTGAATCGCGGTGAAAGCCACGATCTCCCCGGACCAGGGACCTTCGGGGTTCACGGATGTCCGCATCACGACATTTTGGGAGAACGGTGGGCTATAGACCGCAACGTATCGCTGAAGGAAGTCGTTCCAGGAGACGCTCAGAGATAGCGTCGCCAATTTGCGAGGACCAATTGTCGCTGCCGGCGTAGAAGCTCCAGGCGCTGCGATCTTGCGCGCTCGATGGGTCGACCTTGCCCAGTTTACAGCCGTTATTATAATCACAACCATACGCATAAAGCGTTCCGTCGCTAATGAAAGCAGCCGAACCAAAATCGGGCTCGTTCTGCGTGAAAAGCAGGTCAGGATGGTCTGCTACGATGGGTGGGTTCAGCATTGGCCTTTGCGACTGCTGTCGGAAGTTCTGCCAGATAGCGACAGAATTGCCGATGCCTCGGAAGTTGAAATCGCCGGGTTGGGTACTAACCAGCATGTAGAAAATCAAGGCGCTGTTGTCGCTGGGGTTTACGACGATCGACGATGGCCAAAGCGCCCAGCGAGCACCGCAAGGCTGTTCCTGGCAATTATTGACGTTGTGGGCCTGGTTGAAGGCCTGCTCATCTGGGGTCTCTGGCAGAATCATGGTGGGGGCACCAACGGAATCCAGGCGTTCCTGAAAGCCTCCAATGCCGCCTTGCGCATTGAGGTCGCTTGTGAACGACCAGGAATCACTGATTAACGTGCGGTTTTGGGAATCCGGCTTGGCAAGGAATGTGTCGCCATACGACCACACCGAGTAGCCCTCAATCGCTCAGCGCATTGTGCTCTTGCACAGCGGGAGCATCGCTGCCCATAACCGCGACGGAGGCGGCCTGGAAATGGAGATTCGCCTCCCTGCACACGATCCGCTTTCCGGTTTCGCGTAGCGAACACTGCGGAGCGCCGACTGAATGAAAGCAGAGTATAGAAATCGTCCATGCTGGCTGCGGCCGCGCAAACCGGGCCAGGGGCCGGTATGGGCGGGGGCGGGTTGGCGCACCAAGACCGAAGAATGATTGAGGACCTGCTGTCGACCAACAGAGTGAGGGTCAAAAAAATTCACACAACATCGTCGACATGCGAACCGACTTCTGACGCCGTGTATAGGTGCAGCGAGGCTGAGTCGTGCATATTGGGAGGAGTTCTATGGCAGATCATCACGTTTGCCCCTGGTGGCTTGGGTATCTCCTGGTTAGCCCGTTACGACGCCTGGAGTACAATCCGGGCGCGATCGTGGCGCCGTACGTCCGCGAGGGCATGACGGCGCTCGAACCCGGGCCGGGCATGGGTTTCTTCACTGTGGAACTGGCCCGCCGGGTTGGCCCCTCCGGCCGGGTGATCGCTCCCGAGGTCCAGCCGAAAATGCTGAGGGGACTGAAGCGCCGGCTAGCCAAGGCAGGTCTTCTCGAGCGAGTGGACGTCAGGTTTGTGTCGCGCGATTCCCTGGGTCTCGATGATCTCGCTGGCTCAGTGGATTTCACCCTGGCTTTCGCCGTGGTGCACGAGCTTCCGGCGCCCGATCGCTTCTTCGCCGAGGTGGCTAAGGCCTCGAAACCGGGCGCCTGCCTCTTGCTTGCCGAGCCTACCGGACACGTGAAGCCGCGCCGGTTTGAGTCGGGGCTGAAGATGGCGTCGCAGGCCGGATTCGACCCGGTCGGGCAGCCGCCCATTCGTCATAGCCTGACGGCCTTGCTCAAGAAGTCGGCCTGAGGGTCCGCGACAGCGCTTCTGAAGTAGTGCGGGCGCCCGCCCGCTGTGTCGCGGGCATCCCCGTCGCTATGCTCAGGGCAGGCTCTGCCCGCGCGGGCTGCGCCCTCACGTTCCGCTTGCATCGTGCTGGCGTGAATGGAAGAAAGCCCAGGTCTCCCGTTTTCTGTATGAAATTCGATCATGCGTGCAAGGGCCTATTCCTGGTTCGAACGGAGAACCCGGGAGCGCCGGGTCGGGATCGTTTGCTGGGGCAGCGAAAACGGTACTGGCCCATAGAACGGGAATCAAAGTGGCCAGGGTTGTGGTATATTCGCGGCACAAGAAGCTCTTATGCAAGACGCTGTGACTTCGACATCTGCCTTCTTTACCGGCTCGCGCGCCGCGACGTTTCTGGCCGTGGCCGGTCGCGTGGCTCCCCGCGAGGGCGAGGGCGCTCTGGGCGCCGGGTCGGAGTTGACTTTGCAGGCGGCGGAGTACTTCCTCCAGGGACAGGAGGAGACGGTTCGGGCCAAGCTTGGGGTGCTCCTAAGAGTTTTCGAGTGGGGCGCGCTGTTCTTTTTCGGAAAGCGCTTCACACGTCTGGCGCCTGCGAAGCAGGACGTCTATCTCCACGCATGGGAGCATTCCCAGGTTCAGACCTTTCGTTTCGGATTCTCCAGCCTGCGCAATCTGGCGTTGCTCGCGTTCTACACGCGGCCCGAGTCGTGGCCGATGATCGGATATCCGGGTCCGGTGCTGGAGTCAGCAGCGGCGGACAAGAGAGGACGGTAGACCGCTGCACGGCTGGGTTCGCAGACCAGGCAGGGCAAGACGGGGATTATCAATTGCGCTTTGGTATAACCTCGGTCATACTACGGACATGAAAACTGCGATCTCCATACCCGACCCTCTCTTCCAAGAGGCTGAGCGGCTCACGAAGCGGCTTCGGATCCCGCGCAGTCAGCTTTATGCAAGAGCATTGGAAGCATATCTCCAGCGCCAAAGGTCAAAAGGGATTAAGGAAGCGCTGGATGAAGTCTATAGCACGGAGTCATCCGAACTTGACCCTGTGATGACCCAACTGCAGGCCATGGCGCTCGGCCGGGAGGACTGGTGATCCGGCGCGGGGAGATTTGGTGGGCGTCGCTACCGGAACCGGTGGGCTCCGAACCAGGCTATCGTCGGCCGGTTTTGGTAGTTCAGACCAATGAGTTTAATGAGAGCGGTCTTCGCACGGTGATCGTGCTGACCATCACCTCGAACCTGCGCTTGGCGGGCGCGCCTGGGAACGTCCTTTGTCACAAGAGGGACACCGGACTGGCTAAGGAGTCCGTGATCAACGTGTCCCAGGCGGCCACGGTGAATGAGACTCGGCTGGCCCAACGGATTGGAATCTTGCCCACGACGCTGATGCATGAAGTCGAGGCCGGGATGCGCTTGGTGCTGGGGCTGTGATTCAAATTGAAATCACACTCATCTTAGAGTGCACGTGTTGCAGCATGCGCTGCTCTGAGAAGCGGT
The DNA here is from genome assembly GCA_035315065.1 of Terriglobia bacterium. GTDB lineage: Bacteria > Acidobacteriota > Terriglobia > UBA7540 > UBA7540 > DATFYM01. The sequence continues at coordinate 20,853 of DATFYM010000083.1, read as the reverse complement.
TAGGGACGCAGAGCCATGAAAACCAAACTCCCCTGGGGCGAGAGGGAGATCGAAATCGAGTTGCCGGCCGACTGGCGAGTAATCGCCGAGGGTCAGCCGAAGAGTGTTCCGGCCTGCGCGTCGGTTGAAGACGAGTTCTGGCGCGCGCTGTCTGAGCCCATCGGCGCCCCGCCCCTCGCGGCCCGCAACCTCCGCGGCAAGAGAATCGCGATGGTGGTGGACGATCTCACGCGGCCCACACCCACGCACCTTTTCTTCCCCTATTTGCTGCGCGAACTGGAACTCGCGGGAGCGACGCGCGAGAACCTGCTGATCCTGTCCGCGCTCGGCGTTCATCGGCCGATGACGGCAACCGAGATGGAGCGTAAGGTAGGTCGCGCCGGCTTGCAGGATATTCGCTGGGAAAACCACAACGCCTACGACACAGCTAATCTCAACTTTCTTGGGGTGACTCGCGCGAGTACGAAAGTCCATCTCAACCGGAGGCTGGTGGAAGCGGACCTTATCGTTGCCATCGGCTCCATCGAACCGCACGTGCTGGCGGGCTTTGGCGGTGGATTGAAGCTGCTGGTGCCGGGTTGCGCCGGGGCCGAGACCATCGCCAACAATCACCTGTGCGGCGCCTCCGGCAGCGAGACGGCGGCGGTGGGCGCCGACCCGGAAGCCAATCCGCTGCGCCGCGACCTCGAAGAGGCCGCTCGTCTCCTTGGCAAAGAGGTCTTCCTGGTGAACACCGTGCTCAACGCGAGCCAGCAAATCGTGCGGATTTTTGCCGGCCACCCTCAGCTTGCGCATCGCGAGGGGATCAAGCTGGCGCGCGCTATCTATGGCGTTGCGATTCCGGAGCCGGCGGACGTGATCATCACCGATTCTGCGCCTATGGATACGGACCTGCGCCAGAGTGCCAAGTGCATCGGCAACCTCCTGGGCGCGGTGAAAGAGGGCGGGACCATCCTGGCTTTCCTGCGTTGCAGCGAAGGGATCGGTGACTTCAAGATCTCCGGGCGCAGCCTGCCGCGACCGTTGCTGAAGACACTAGTGCGGATGATGAACCGCGACCAGATGCTGAGATTCCTCAACCGCTTTCGGCGCGACCTCGAAGTGGAGGAGAAATTCCTGGCGCTCTATGGCCTCCAGATTCTGGAGCGTAACGACGTGATGGCCTACGCTCCGGCGCTGACCGCCGATCAGGCCCGAAAGCTTGGTACCTTCCGCATCGTCGCCAAGCCGGAGGAGATGGTCCAGCGCGCTGCCGCACGGGCGCCGCGTCACGCGACGGTGGCCATTTTCCCGAGGGGCGGGGTGACGTTTCCGATCCTGGAGCAGACGGTAGGGTAGACTGTAGACGGTAGACAGGGGCGAAAAAAGCGGAGGCATGATGAGAGGCCAAGACAAGGACGACCGTGAGGTATCTTCCCTGTCTGCCGTATACCATCTACTGTCTACCCTCTTATGACCAATCTCGACTACGACATCGTCATCGTGGGCAGTGGCGCGGCAGGCGGCGTGCTCGCCGAGAGGCTGAGTCCGCTCGCGAAACAGGGCGCGCGGATCGCTATGCTCGAAGCCGGGCCATACTACTCCCGTGAATCCTTCACCCAGCGCGAGGACGAGATGTCGAAGCTCTTCTGGTCGCGCGGCGCCTTCTATGTTCGCGACGGTTCCCTGAGCATCGCCGCCGGACGGTGCGTCGGGGGGAGTACCACCGTGTACACCGCCGTGACGTTTCGGACGCCGCGCGCGGTCCTGGAGAACTGGCAGCGCAACTACGCCGGGGACCTCGATCCGGCCGATTTCGACCACCGGTTTGCGCGGCTCGAGCGTGAGCTGGAAGTGGGCGAGATGCCGGAAGAGCGCGTGAACGAGAACAACCGGCTGTTTCGCGCCGGATGCCAGGCGCTGGGATGGAAATGCCTGCCGATTCGGTTGGCGGCGACGCTCGAGTGCAACGGCTGCGGCTTCTGCAATCTCGGCTGCTGGAACGGCAGCAAGAAATCGACGATCGAGGTCCACATTCCGCGCGCGCTGGAGCAGGGCGTGGAGCTGATTCCCACCTGTACGGCGCTTCAGGTTTCGGAGAAGGGCGTGGTGGCGATGGCTGCCGCACCACCTCCGGAGGCCGTGCAGTGGAAGGCTCCGCCCGGTTTGGCGCTGTTTCGCGCCAAGTTGGTGATCCTGGCTGCGGGCGCGCTCCACACTCCGGCCATCATACAACGCTCGCCGCTTCCGAAGCAGAGCCCCGCGCTCGGCAGATTCATGACGCTGCATCCGGCGGTGACGCTGTCGGGAATCCTGCCGCACGAAGTTCTCGGGTTTCGCGGTTATCCCAAGACTTTCTACACCGACGAATTCGCCGAGTCGCATCACTACCTGCTGGAGACGGCGTTCTATTTTCCCGGCGTCACGGCGAAGAACCTGCCCGGCTTCGGGCTTCAGCACAAGGAGTGGATGAGGCATTACCGGCGCTTCATGTCGGCGATCGTGCTCGAACTCGACGAACCTGATGAAGCCAATCGCCTCACCGCGCCGCGCGACGGTCCGCCGGTGCTCGATTACCGACTATCGGAGCGATCGGTGAACAATCTGGTTCATTCGATGCGCAGCGCGGCGAAGGTCTTTTTCGCTGCCGGCGCGGAGACGGCGCTGATCCCTGCCTCCCGGACGGGAGCCATTCGCGCCACGGCGCGCGCTGCAGACCTGGAGGACGAGATCCATCCGCGGTTTTTCCGTCGCGGCCTGGCGACGATCGCCTCTGCTCATCCGCAGGGTGGCTGCCGCATGGGCAAGTCCATCAAGAATTCGGTGGTGGATTCCTACGGCCGGCTTCACGGCGCGCGGAACGTTTTCGTGTGCGACGCCAGCGTGTTTCCCACGTCGGCAAAGGTGAATCCTTATCTTTCCGTCATGGCCCTGGCTGATCGAACGGCGGAGTATCTGACGCGGAACATTTCTCAATGGGTCTGAAGAGAATCCACAGATTACGCAGATTACACAGACTTGAAGCAAGTATAACGCGACGTCGGACCTCCGCTACCAAAGCCGATATATAAGTGCTCTACGAGGGTCAAGCTTGTCATGCTGAAGAGAGCAAAGTGACATAGGACACTGACGCCGACTTCTGACGCCGCGTTGAATCATTCTCTGTTCTTGACTCTGAGTAATCTGCGTAATCTGTGAATAAGGTTCTGAGAGAAACCATGCAAAACGGCGCAGAGCTAATCATGAGTGCGTTGAAGGCGCAGGGCGTGGACCGGATTTTCGGCATTCCCGGAGTGCAGAATCTGGAGCTGTTCGACGCGCTGAAAGACTCGGGGATCGAGACCGTGCTGGTGACGCACGAGTTGTGCGCGGCTTTCATGGCGGAGGCGACGTCGCGTGTCACCGGCAAGGCAGGCTGCGCCCTCACGGTGCCGGGTCCGGGCCTCACCAACGCGTTCACGGGCATCGGCGAGGCGCTGCTGGATTCGTCGCCAGTGGTGGTGATTATTCCCGGCCCGCGCAACGACACCACGCTTAAGTATCAGCTCCACCAGATGCCGCAAGCTGAGCTGGCGCGGCCCATCACCAAGGCCGCGATTCGCATTGAGAAGGCGGACGACATTTATCCCGAAATCCGGCGGGCTTTCGAGATTGCCACCAGCGGCGAGCCCGGTCCGGTGGTGGTGGAGGTGCCCTACAATTTGTTCATGTGGCGGGCGGAGCTGAGGCAACCCGTGTCGCGACCGGCCCCCGCTCCGCCGGATCGGCAGACCATCGAGAAGATTCTCTGCCTGTTGCGCGCGGCGAAACGCGTGGGCATCTACGCCGGCTTCGGAGCTTCCGACTCGCGCGACAAACTCATGCGCCTGGCGGAGCTGTTGCAGGCACCGATCGCCACTACGCTCGGCGGGCGTGGCGTCGTGCCGGAGGACTTCGCCTACTCCGTCGGCTTCGGCTTCGGCGCTTCCGGCACGGCGATTGCCGAGGAAGTCTTCGGCGAGTGCGACCTCGTGTTGGCTGTCGCTTGCAAGTTCGGCGAGGTCGCTACCGGGGCCTACGGTTTTCCCCGACCCAAGCAATTAATCCACATCGATATTAACGAGGAGGTGGTGGGAAGAAACATGCCGGCCACGATTGGGCTGGTTGCCGACGCCCAGGCCGCACTCGGATTGTTGGTGGCAGCGTTCGACCAGGACCCCGAGGTCTGCTCGCGCCCTCGCGATTCCCGGCTTGTCAACCGAATCGAGGCGTGGCGGGTCGAGTTCGCGGCCCAGGTGGAGAGCGAGCCGGCCTGGGAATCGAGCGTCAACCCGGCGAAGCTCCTGTGGACGCTGCGCAAGCTCGCGGCCAGCGACGCCATCATCACCACGGATAGCGGCGGGCACCAATTCTGGGTGGCCGAGTACTTTCCGGTTTATGAGCGGCGCAGCTACCTGACGCCCACGGACTATCAGTCGATGGGCTACTCCGTGCCGGCCATGATCGCCGCCAAGCTGGCCTGTCCCTTGCGCCAGGTGATCGGTGTGGTCGGCGACGGTAGCTTCCTGATGACGGGCGCGGAACTGGTGACGGCAGCTCGACTCGGCCTCGACCCTGTCGTGCTCATCTTCAACGACGGCGAGCTCGGCATCATCCGCGAAGCGCAGGAAAAAATCTTCCGCCGGACCAGCGCCATCAAGCTGCGCAATCCCGATTTTGAATCCCTGGCGAGGGCCTACGGCGCCAACTATTTCCGCATCGCGAACGACAGGGAGATCGAGCCGAGGCTGAAGGAAGCACTGGCCTCGGGCAGCCTCGCGGTAGTGGATGCGCGAGTGGAGTACCGCGAGATGACGCGCTACTTCAAGGGCGCCTCGTCCGCCGTGGTTGGAAGAATGCCGCTCGCCCAGAAGGCGCGTATGGCCGCTCGCCTCGTGCGGCGCTGGCTTTAACCTTTCTCCAGTTTGTCCTAAACTCAAGAATGCAGTCGACAGTCGAAGGCGAAGTTTGAACGCCAGTGGTCCCGCCTTCCTTCAACTGTGGACCCCTTCCGAGGCGGCGATGCACGTGCACGGACACACACGCTCCATGAGCTGGGCGATTCGGCTGGCTCTGGTGGTCACGCTGGGGTTGGTGGCTACTGAGTTCATTACCGGCGCGCTCTCCCACAGCCTGGCGCTGGTGAGTGACGGCTGGCACAACCTCACGGACGTCCCCACGCTGGTGCTGGCCTGGATCGCGCTCTACTTCGAGCGCAAGCCGCCCGATGAACAGAAAACCTACGGCTATCAGCGCGCCGGCGTGCTGGCCGCTTTCGTCAACTCCCTCATTCTGGTGGCGGTGGCGCTCTTTCTCTGCTACGAAGGATACCAACGGGTGGTGCGTCCTGAGCACGTCGCCGCCCGTACCATGCTAGTGGTGGGCGTGGTCGCCTTTGTCATCAACGGAGCCATTTCGGTCTCGCTCGCCCGCGGCCGCCCCGACCTCAACTTGCGCGCAGTTTTCATCCACAATCTGGGCGATGCCCTCTCCAATCTGGCCATCATCGGCGGCGCGTGGCTCATCCGCGTCACCGGCCAGCCCCTCATTGATTCGCTGCTGGCCTTTCTGATTGCGGGCATGATCCTGTGGTCGGCAGCCGGCGTCATCAGCGATTCTGCCAACATTCTGCTCGAAAGCCTCCCGAAGGGGATGGACCTGCAAGAGGTAGCGGCCGCCATGCTCGGCGTGGAGGGCGTTCGCGAAGTGCACGACGTGCACATCTGGAGCCTCGGCTCTCAGAGCAAGGCGCTCTCCTGCCACATCCGCATTCTGGATATACCCACTTCCGAAAGCGAGCTCATCGCCCAGCGCCTGCGCGACGTGCTGGCCTCCAGGTTCGGCATCCATCACACCACGATTCAGTTCGAGCATACCCACGCCCCCGGCGACTTCCACATCTACATGCCGGAACCTGCTCGCCCCGGCGGCGCCAGCAAGAAGCAGCCTTAGCTGACACGCGGCATAGCTATAAGCGAGGCGGTGGCAATCGAGTTTTCCCCGTCCACTGTCCATTCGGGACGAAGAGCAAGATAGGCTAGTGTCTGGTGACATGCGGTGGATGAGAATCGGTCAAGCGGTGCTGGGCTGTGGCACCAGGGGACATGCGAGGTCGTTTAGGTCAAGTCGCCCTCCATCACGCCCGTGCGGGTGGCTGGATTGCGGATGATGGTGCGAAGGAAGGAAGCGAACTGGCGGCCATCCGACCACAGCAGGCCCGCCACGTACACCGCTGAGGCGCCGCCCACGGCGATCCAGAAGCTCCACTTCGCCAGAGCCAGGCCGACAGCCAGCGAAACCGCGAGCGCCACCAGCGGCCTGGCGACCTCGCGGTGGACCGGCACTTCCACCACCAGTCTTCGCACCGCCGCATAGACCAGCACGAAGTTGACCACCAGGGCGATCACGAGCGCGCAGGCGGCGCCAGGGCCGCCATAGAGGGGCACCAGGGTAACACCGAGCACCACCGCCGCCACGGCAGAAACGACGGTGCACGCCAGCAACTGTCTCTGGCGGTTGTAGGCGATGAGGATGTAGCGATGATGGCCGCTGAGCATAGCGACCGGCAGCATCCAGGCCAGGATCGCAAACGAGTGTGACGCGGCCCGAAAGGCCGGACCGTAGATGAGAGTAAGCAGTTGCGGCGCCACCGCTGTCAGCAGGGCCGCCCCATACAGGCCGATCCAAGCCGTGAATCTCAGAGAGCGGTCCATCAGCTCCTGGAGGTGCTCGCGCGGCAGGGCCACACAGCGCGATATCGACGGCAGCATGTTGAAGAAGTAAAGCCAGACAAAAGTGTGCAGGGCCATCAAAGCGCGGTGGGAGGCACCGAACCAGCCGAGCGAGGCGTCCGTGAAGATGAAGCCGAGCAGGACCGTACAGAAATACCACATAAAGGCCCAGGCAACCTCGGTCAAGCCGATGGGCGCAGCTTCCTGCACGTGGCTCATGAGACGGCCCACGTGCAGGTCGGGCCAGGGCCAGGCGAATCTCATTCTGCGGCGGGTGACATAAAAACAGAACGCTGCCACCGCTGCCACCGAACCACACTCGATGAAGCCGATGGTCACTAACGGGGTGCCGCGCCGGCAGATCAGAAACACCGCGACGGCAAATCCTGCCTGGCGCACGATGGAGGCTATTCCCACCCAGTGCATCTGATCGTGGGCTTGAAAGAACCACTGCAGCAGAAAAGGTCCCCCCAACAGGCTCACTCCATAGAGCACCAGCAGCAGCTTCAAGTCTGCGGTTTTGTGGAGAAAGAGAATGAAGATTCCGAGCCCCAGCATCGAGGCGAGTCCCAGGAGCATGCGCAGTCCGGTGATCTCGTGCAGCAGGTGCGACGCCCGCTCCGGGTGGCGGGCGATTTCCCGGGCGCCGTACGCGCCCAGGCCTAAGTCGGCGGGCAAGGTGAAGAACACCATCACCGCCAGGGTGAACTCCAGAAAGCCATAGTTCACCGGGCCCAGCACGCGCGCGAGGTAGCTGAAGCTGGCGAAGGTCAGCAGCTTGGCAGTGAATTCACCAATCGAGAGGAAGAGATAGTTAATGGCTAGGCGCCGCGGTTCGGCGGCGCGAACCGGCGCGGTCGGTTCAGCAGTTCGCGCCACCCCCCCCATGGAAACCAGTTCTCCCATTACGCTTACGCTTGCACACCCGTCGTGATGCCGGCGAGTTTTTCTCGATCTGAGGAAGGCGTTTTGTCTTCCAGAGCAACGCCGACCTTTTCGCCTTCCGAGAGGGGCCGGACGCCCTGCCACACCTTGGCGCCGAGGATGGCCCGCACCAGTTGTTGCGGCTGATAGGTGATGCTGGGCCAGAGAAAGACCTCGTTGGTGCAATAGCACTCTTTGGCGGCAATCGACTTCCGCAAGGCATGCGCCTCGGGCGAGTTCCAGATTTCCCAGAAACTCTTTTGGCGCAGGTTTCCCAGCGGAGGATGGTTTTCGCACACGCTGACGTCGCCGTTCGAGTACACCACGGCATTGAGTATGCCGGCGCGGCACGGAACCACCTGCGTCTGCGTCGCGGCCGTCCGGGACTTTGCCCACTGCAGCATGGGTTCGACCACGGCGCCGTACCGTCCGTGTTCGCGCGGGCTCCAAAGCCTCCGGACGTATTCATAAAGCTGCCGGTACTGCTCAAGACCGGGACCCTGCAACGACGGGTTCTTCCGATCGCCTCGAATCAGCGCCAGGTTATGATGGTCCATCTTCGGGCACCGCTCGAATAGGTAGGTCGTCAGCCTTCGGATCTCGTCCATGTTGACGTGGGTCGCAGTAGAGATGGAGTGGATCCGCAGGCGAGAGTCCCTCTCCTGGAGTTGGGCGAGCGCTTCGTAAGTCTGCATGGCCTTGTCGAACGCGCCCGGCGAGCCCCGGAACTGGTTGTGGAATTCGCCGAGACCATCGAGCGAAATCTCGGCCACGAACAGATCCAGGTCCTTCTCTTTCAGAGTCTCAGTAATCTGCTTTACGGTCCGATCGGTGAAGTATCCGTTGGTGGGAACGTAAATCTGGCGGACTTTGTTTTGACGTATGAACTGACGGCAGATCTCACCGAACTCAGGGCGCAGGAACGGCTCGCCCCCGGAGAGGTTCAAATTCTCAATGCGGCCCAGCGAACGTGACAAGGCGACCAGTTCCTCCGTGGTGAGATCGTCCTTGCGGTTCAGGTTGCGCCAGTAAAAGCAGTGCTCGCACTTCTGGTTACAGATCGAGTTTATGAACAAAATTAGAAATGGCGGGCTCGGCAGATCCTGATAGTTCCGCCACGTGACCCGGGTGTGGCGAAGGGCACGCTCAACAAGATTCATAAGGCCTCTCCTGCACCGCGAAACTCGAGGCTGATTCCTCTTACGTCGAGGTGCCGCCTTTGCAGGGTTCGAGTTTCGAGCTTCGAGTTTCCAACGCCGGCTTGGGCAGCAGAGACCGCCCTCGGCCGGTACTGACTGCGAATACCACGGTACCGTGTCAAAACTATTGGCCCATCAAAGCTCCAACAGCCATTTCTCCGCTCTTTTCGCGCTGCTCCGATTCCGGCAAGTATACTCCACTTTCGAGGCGCCGCGAAAGCTTTTTGATCCATCCAGTCCAGTAGACCACTGCCGTTGATCACCTCCAATTGTATCTGATGGCCCGATTATGTCAAAATACGAAAGCGGTCTTGTCGGGAGTACGAAGGTACCATTCCCAGAGTGAGGTTACATTCCTGCGCGCCAGTTCAGTACGATAAGTATCTTGGACCCTCCCTCGTTTGCCAAGGATGACTGACGAAGGCCAAGGACCATGCACAAGCGAAGAAGAAGGACAAGACGGCATTCAGCAATCCGCAAGGGGCTATAAGAGACCGTGCCATCTCCCCAGCAACCCATGAAGAAGAAGCCTACTGCCATCATCATCGGCGCCGGCCCCGCAGGGCTCACCGCGGCCTATGAACTCCTTACCCGCACGGAGATCCAGCCGATCGTGCTGGAAATGAGCGACGCTATGGGTGGCCTCTCTCGCACCGTGAACTACAAAGGGAATCGCATCGATATCGGCGGCCACCGATTCTTTTCCAAGTCGGACCGCGTCATGGAGTGGTGGCTCAATTTTCTTCCCTTGCAGCAACTGGGAGAGGCGAGAGCAGAGGTCACGTATCAGCACCAGCATCGCTCGGTGGCACCTTCGTCTGTCGCGCCGGACCCCGACCACGAGGACCGCGTAATGCTCCTGCGCAATCGGCTCTCCCGCATCTATTTCATGCGCCGATTCTTTAACTATCCCATTGCGCTGAGCATCGATACGATCCGGAAGCTGGGTCCGCTCAGGACAGCCCTGATCGGTCTGAGCTATGCCCGGAGCGTGCTGTTCCCGATTCGTCCCGAGAAGACGCTGGAAGACTTTTTCATTAACCGCTTCGGGCGAAGGCTCTACTCCACCTTTTTCCAGTCTTACACGGAAAAGGTGTGGGGCCTGCCGTGCAATCAAATCAGCGCCGAATGGGGAGCACAACGCGTCAAAGGGCTCTCCGTGTATAAGACCCTGGTTCACTTTCTGAAGAACACCTTTGCCGCGCGCCAGTCGGACATCGCGCAGAAGGGTACGGAGACCTCGCTCATTGAAAGGTTCCTGTATCCGAAGTTTGGGCCCGGCCAGATGTGGGAGGAAGTGGCCCGCTGCATCACAGCCCAAGGCTGCCAAATCCTCACCGGGTGGCGCGTGGACCGCATCGAGCACCAGGACCACCGGCGCATTACGGCAATTTGGGCGGTCCACCCGGGATCGGGAGAGAGACGGCGGTTTGAGGGGGACTACTTCTTTTCCACGATGCCGGTCAGGGATCTCGCCGCCGCGCTCGAACCCGATGCTCCTGCCGAGGTGCGCGAAATATCGGATGGGCTCGTCTACCGTGACTTCATGGTGGTGGGCCTGCTCTCGAAGCGCCTGACCATCGGTGAGAAACTGGATCAAGGTCGCATCAAAGACAACTGGATCTATGTTCAGGAGCCCGACGTACTTGTGGGGCGGCTACAGATCTTCAACAACTGGAGTCCGTACATGGTGGCCGACTCGGGCAACGTCTGGATCGGCCTCGAGTATTTTTGCAACGAGACAGACGATCTCTGGAAGAAGCCCGATCCCGAACTGGCGCAGTTGGCGAAGGACGAACTGGCGAAGTTGCGGCTGGCGGACCCGGAAGACATCCTGGATTCGACGGTGATTCGAGTGCCCAAGGCCTACCCAGCATACTTCGGCAGCTACGAGCGGTTCGGAGAAATCAGCCGGTATACGGACGGATTTGAGAACCTCTTTCTGGTGGGCCGCAACGGCATGCACCGCTACAACAATCAAGATCACTCGATGCTGGCGGCCATGACGGCCGTGGACAACATCGTCAGCGGCGTGCGCAGTCGCGCGAACCTCTGGGCGTTGAACACGGAGCAGGAGTACCATGAAGAGAAGCAATAATCAGAAGACAGAAGGAAATGTGAATAGTGAATTGTGAATAGTGAATTGAAGACGAAACTCCGACTGGTGTCTTCTTTCACTATTCACAATTCACAATTCACTATTCACCATTCATTCTGACTCCTGACTCCTGACTTCTGTCTCCTGTCTCCTTCCTGACCAGCTCAATCAAGCCGATTTCCGGAGGGCAGTTATAGCGGACGGGCAAGAGCGCACAGCCGACGCCTGCGCTAGTATGACCTCGCATGGCTCCGTGCTTCCAATGACCGTGGGTATAATGCCTCGGACAGGCGGCATTGACGCGCAACGGTCCAATCCCGGGCAGGCAAATCTGCCCGGCATGAGTATGCCCGCAGAAGTAAAGGTCAATGCCCGCCACAGCGGCCTCGCGAAACATCTCTGGTGAGTGGGCGAGTAAGACCTTGAAAGCTTCCGCGGGCACGTCTTCCAGAGCGCCGTCGAGGTCATCACAGCCGTAATAGTGCGGGTCGTCCACACCGATCACCCACAGGCGCCCACCCCTATTTGCAATTTCCAGTGCCTCGTTCACCAGTAACTGCACGCCGAGGTTTTCCAGTTTCATCGCCATGTCGGCCTCATCGTGATTGCCAAGGATGGCGACCACCCCGTGGGGGGCCCGGATGCGAGAGAGAATAGTCAAAAGGCGCGGGTACACTGCATCGTGTGGCCCTCCGACGTCGAAGCGGTAGTCACCGGTCATCACACAGAGATCTGCGTCCAACCCTTCAACTCGCTCCGCCACGGCTTCGGCAAGACCGTCCAGCCCGTCGATGTGCAAGTCTGCAAGGTGCAAGATGCGGAACCCATCGAAGCTCTCGGGCAGGTTCTCAAACTCGAGTCGCGCGTGTCGAACCACGGGCGCGAGCGCGTTCCGTATCCCTCGCGAGTAAAGTCCTGTCATTCTCAATGCCGCGCGCAGCATCCGTGCGGCGATGCGATCGGGAACTAGCAACAAATCCTTGTTTGCCTTTCGCCAGCGGCCGGCGCGGATGTCCGCCTCAACCGCGCGACGGCGAGCCAGGCGCTTCTCCAGATCCCGCGTGACTTGAAACTCGACGTTACAGTCGCCCATAGTATTCGCCGATCGTCATAACATCTACCCTTATCGGCGTATGTTTCATGGGAGTTGAACCGACTTCCCGCTCCTCCTCTGGTTTCTCCGCCACTTTGCTACTTATCTAGGCTATTATTTTGCCTGCGAGCCGCGAGCGATGGCTTCCGCCGCTTGGGACCCGGCGGCGTTGGCGCGTCCGGTGACGTAGCCGACCAACTCACCCCCCGACCAGCTCGTCACCAAGGCCGCGACCAGCGGCAATGCCTTCAGGAAGGCGCCTCGGGTCCGGCGTTTCTTCCAAACCATCAGAGTCATGCGCGCGAGCATCAAGGCGGGAAGGGCGGGGGTGAACACGGCCCAAAACGCTCGCTTCGGTGTCCCTGCCAGTCTGGCGCGCGTGGCAGCGTAGGACCGGCCCCACACGTAGCGCTCTTTCAGCGCCCCCCCCAGCCGCAAGCCCTGCCGGTGCTGGTAGAGCACGACGCCGGGCGCCAGCGCCAGTTTTTCGCCTCGCGAGCGCAGTGCGTTGTTTACGGAGGATTCGTGAAAGAACTCCTCCCAGACGGGCCGGATCGACTCCAATGCCGTCCTCTTGTAGGATACGTTGGCATCGCTGGCAATCGCGGATTCGCCTTCAGGCAGCGGGTTCTGATAGCGGAGGAAATCGCAGAAATACACGGCCCAATTGAGCGGGCGATCAATCCCGTTTTCAATCGCGCCGCCCACCCCGGCGAATGGCTGGCGGTGGGCTTCCAGCACGCGGGCGATCCAATCCGGAGCCGGAATCCCGACGTCTTCGATCAACGCCACGATGTCACCGCGTGCCACCGCCAAGCCGCGGGCGCGCAACTCGTCGTGGTGCTCGCGGCTGCCGCCGCCCAAGCCGGCGGCAGTCCGCAGGTCGGCGACCTCCAGGAAACGTACGTCGGGATACTGCTGGCTCACCCGTGCGATTCCGGCTACGGCGGGATGATACGGAACGATGATCTCCGTCGACGGTGCGCCGGGCTGATGCAATACCAGTGCGGCCAGGCACGGTTCGAGATGGGTTGTGTCCGGTCGGTCGGTCGTGTCGCTGACGATCGCCACCACAACCGAAATAACCGGACGCTCCGATGGTACGGTAGCCATTTATTCCACTTTCAAAAGCGCGTCGCCCGGACCCGCCACATATCCTACGAGTTCTCCTGCGACGTAGACAAAGAGGACCGGTATGAGCAGCGGCAACGACTGCGCGAACTTCGCAACGTGACAGTGCTGGCGCGACACCCGCTGCGCCATGCGGGCCAACAGCAGAAACGGCACCAGCGGCGATGCCAGGGAGTAGGCTACTTTACGCGATGCCGGCAGATGGCGGGAGCGGGCGCCCGCGAAAGCCCGGCTAAACCAATATCTCTGTTGCAAATAGTAGCCGTAGTTGAAAGGGCCCCGATGATGCACCACCATGGCCGGCACGGGGCGGAACTTCACGCCATCGGCCGCGAGGCGCGGATGCAGCCCCGCTTCCCAGTAGCCGCCACTCAGCAGTTCCTGGTACTTCAGCAGCACGGCCCGAGAGTAAGCGATGTTGGCGCTGCCCAGGTCGTGCGGCTCTCCCTCCCGCCAGGGAGGAAAGTAGTTGTTGTATTCGCAGAAGTACACCACCCAGTCGCGCAGCCGTTTATAGTTGTAATCCACCACCGGACCGCCGACGACTCCGTATTCGCCGCCCGCATGAGCTTCCATGGCGCGCGCGAGCCAATCCGGCGCCGCGAGGCAGTGCTCCTCGATGATGGCCACGATATCGCCCCGCGCCTCCTCCACCCCGCGGCGCCGCAGGTCCGGCACAGTTTCCCGCTCGGCGCGATGAATCACGCGAACCCAGGGGAAGCCCCGCGCGATCCGGTCCGCATACTCGGCGGTGCCGCAGGCCACGACGATGACCTCCGCCCCGCAATCCCTCACCTGCTGCTCCAGCGAGATCAGGCATTCATCGATGAACGGCGGGCCGACAATCGACGCGATCACCACCGAGACCTGCTTTGGATTCTTCTCCATGACTCACAACCAATCAGTCATCAGTCTTCATTGTTAAGGAGCTCTCAGCTTTCAGCCATAAACCTATCAGGCTTCAATTTCCAACATTGGTCGCGCCGCCGCCTTCCGCCCTTCTGCCGACTGCCTTCTGCCTGCTCTCTCCTAACCCTCATATTTTTCAAGCATATGGTGGCTTTCCGTAATTTAACCCTTGTATTTTCAATAACGTGATGGCTTTTTGGCTTCGTATCGAAAACCCTAAGCCAAGATGTTATTTGATATCAATACAATTTGGGTTCGGTCCGAAAAAATCGATGATCGTCCCTCCTTCTGCTGACTGCCCTTCTCCACAACTGCCCGCCTGTCGGTTGAAAGCGGCGTTGGCATGGGAACCTCGCAAATAGTCCATCGTCCATCGAAATCGACAATCCTCGCTAATACTCATATTTTTCAATCACATGGTGGCTTATTGTAAATTAAGCTCTGTAATTTCAATAACGTCATGGCTTTTTGGCTTCGTACCGAAAAACCTAAGCCAAGATGTTCTTTGGTATCAATACAATTTGGGTTCAGTCCGAAAAAATCGATGATCGTCCCTCCTTCTGCTGACTGCCCTTCTCCACACTGCCCGCCTGTCGGTTGAAGGCGGCGTTGGCATGGGGAACCTCGCAATCATCTATTGTCCATCGATTCGAAAGTCGAAAAGTCAAAACCGACCGCTTTTACTTTCGACTCGCTTCGACCTCTTTACCATATAAGGTAACCACGCACACCATAGAGCCACTCGCGAAGTCAGGTGGCTTACTCACTCGAGCTGTATCCCACATGATATAATATGCGTCAAAGGCGGAACTGGGTGGCTGGACCATACAAACCGAAGGATACCATGCTATTATAGAAAGTCAAGTCCTTTCTTAGGTATCGAAGCGCTCAACCAATCCTTATCCTCGATCCTCACTTTCATGTCGCCCACCCGAACCAGGGAGTCTGCTAAGTCTATGTTAAGTGGAAGGGGTAGGGCATTATCCATTATTCCGCTAAAACTACCACCGGTGGATCGATTCCAAGCCAGTACCGGGGTGCTGGTACTGGCGTACACCCGTATCGGGATGCTTCTCCCTTGCCGCTGCCGACGGCGCCGTGCTATACTCGGCAAAGATCAAAAGCCGGTAGCAGGCTTGGCTGAGGAGGGTAGTGCAGGGTGGTTCGACGCGTTCTGGGACCGGTGGGGTTGCTTGCTTTTGCGATCGTTTTGTTCGCGATGTTGGCCGAGATTGGGCTTCGCCTCGCATTCTTTCACAGCAGGGACTTCTCCATGGAAATGTGGAAGTATGCGGTGCAGCTTAAGCACCCCGTGGCTGACCCTCAGCTCAGCTTCGCCCATGTGCCCAACGGCGAGGCCTTCCTGATGGGGGTCGATGTCAAGATCAATTCCCAGGGCTTGCGGGATCAAGAATACCCCCTGGAGAGGACCCCGGGATCGTACCGAATTATGATGTTAGGGGATTCCACGACTCTGGGATGGGGTGTTCGCCTGGAGGATACGGCGGCCAAGATCCTGGAGCGGCAGCTCAATGAGTCGGGAGCGGCTAGCGGCCGGAGATTTGAAGTGCTCAACGCCGGGGTGGGGAATTACGACACGGTGCAGGAAGTCACCTACTACAAAACGCGCGGGCGCGCTTTTCGGCCGGACATGGTGATCCTCGTCTATTTCATCAACGATCCGGAGCCGGTGCCCACCGAGAAGAAAGGGCTCCTGATCGACCGTTCGTATCTGATTGCCTTCACCACCAACCGGTTCGACGGAATCCTGAGGCGGACGGGCTCGCGGCCGGAGTGGAAGCAATACTACGCGTCGTTGTACCGTGACCAGCAGCCTGGCTTCCAGGCGTGCAAAGCCTCTTTGCAAAGCCTGGCCAGCACAACGCGCAGTGAGGGAACGCAACTTCTGGTGGCGCTTCTGCCGGAGTTGCACCAGATCAACGAAAACTACCCCTTCACGGCCGAGCACCAGAAGATCAAGGACGTGGTGACGGCGGAGGGTGTGCCGGTGATGGACCTGATCGAGGGCTTGCGTAACCACGGGCCGGAAAGCACGCTCTGGGTGACGCCGCAGGACGATCATCCGAATGCCAAGGCTAATGGCCTGGTCGCCGCGCAATTGCAGGATTGGATTCTGACGCACCTGAACCAGTCAAGCGGCGGTCCGGGAAAAGAAGTGACGTCGATACAATAGAAAGTGAGAAGCTGTCAAAAAAAAGGAAGTTTCTCGCAAAGGCGCAAAGGCACGCAGAGTCGCAAAGAACAAACCCTTTGCTTGGTTTGCTAGCTTCGCGTCTTGGCGAGAAACTCTTTTGTTTTTCCAATTTTTTCGCACCTTCTGAGGAGGAAGTATGGGTTTTGTGGCTGTCGCCCGGCGCCGTTTCGGAATTGCCGGCGAACTGATTGCGTTCTTGGCGCAAAACAAGCGCTGGTGGCTGCTGCCGATTGTCATCATGCTGCTGTTGATGGCGGTGTTGATCATCGTGGGGCAGAGTTCCGCTATCGCGCCTTTCATCTACACCCTGTTCTAGCTAACTTAGTCCTGGTGTTTCATAATTACGGTGACGTATTCCGGGGTTCGGGATTCGCGGAGGAAGATTGCGGTTCGGGAATTTGTTCTGCGAACCCCGAACCCCCAATCCCGAACCCCGCGTGCATCGTCACCGTATTTGTGAAATGTACCACTTAGGCTTAGGGTCCCGTAACGCTTCATTGGACGACGGTCAGTGCCTCCCGAACGCGGCGGGCGGAATGGCGGTGCGAGAAGGTGCGCCCTGAGACCGCGTTTTTTTGCTGGCTGGCGACGGGGTGGTCTGACCCGTTCAAAGGCAGCGACAAATACCATTGAAGCGCGCAAGAAGCGTGCGGGAGGTACTGCCTCCTGGCCATAGCCGCTCAGCTCAACGGGCGGCGCGCTCGCGGGTTTGCTCGAAGATGGCGAGAAGCCGTTGCGCGGCAGTCTCCCAGGAAAACTCTCCCGCCCGCCGGATCGCCCGCTCCCCGAGCGACCGGCGCAGATCTTCTCCGAAAAACACCCGATCCATTGCGGCTGCCAGCGCCTCGCGGTCGTGCGGATCAACGATGAGCCCGGCATCACCAACCACCTCTTCCAGTGAATTGCCTGAGCTCACAATCACCGGCCGGCCGCAAGCCATCGCTTCGATCGCCGGCAGCCCGAAGCCTTCATCCAGGGACGGCATCACGAATACGGTACACGTGTTGTACAACCGGCAAAGTTCTTCATCGGGAACAAAGCCTGTGAACACGACCTGGGATCCCACTTCCAGCTCAGCCACCAGCGCCTGGAGTTCAGCGTAGTTTCCTTTGAACCCATCCGACAAGTAGTCGCCCACCAGCAGCAGTTGAGCCCCTTGCCGCCGTGCCTCGCTCCGGGCGAAGCTTTGAATCAGCATCGCCAGATTCTTATTCGGACTGATGCCCCCTACGTACAGCGCGAAAGGGCGGGGCGGGGGCTCGAAGTCCTTCCGGCGGAACTGCGGCGAAGCGGCCTCCAGCATGACGGCGATCCGCTCCTCCGGAACGTGGAACCATTCCGCGATCGACCGCTTCGAGAACTGGGAGACCGTCAGGACGGTATCGGCTTGGGCGAGTGCCAGCCGCACTTTGGCGCGCCACAGCAACTCTTGCTGCTTGGAGGAGAAAGAGAACTGCGGATTGCGGTCGGCAATCGTATCGTGGATCCCGACGACCACCGGAATCCGCCGCAGCAAGGGAAAATAGGAGTACACCGACGGGAAAAAGAACAGGTCCAGCGGCTCCCTCACGGCCAAGCTCATGCGGAGCAGATCAAGCGCCGACCGGTGGCTATCGGCGGTCGCCGATTCCGCCACGCCTTGGCTGGTCCCAACGCGCCGGGCCACGAAGGGCTCTTGCAGGTCAAACAGCGGATACGACGAAGAGTCCAAATACACCGTGTAGCGATTGGACGCGTCGGTCTTGCCGAGCGCTTTCATTAGCTCGCGCAGGACACGACCATAACCGCGCCGATTGTTCCAGCAGCCGCCGTCGATTCCTATACGCACGTTAGCCCTTGAAGAAATGATGAATTATGAATGGTGAATTATGAATGATGAATTATGAACGAGAAAAGACTCTTTCTTCGTTCATCATTCATCATTCATAATTCATCGTTTCTTCTCAGCCTTTCCCTAACCGACGGAACTCGCGAAGCAGATTCCGGAAAGCGATGTACACTCTGCCTGCTCCAGTGAAGAGCTGCTCCAGGGGAAATCGGCCGCGAAGATAATAGGTATCGATCCGCGGCAGATCCAGGCGGCTCGAGCGTGCGGAGACAAACCGGAGCGACGTGCCAACCGCGAGATCGAAATGCCGGCCCGCCAGTCGCCGCACCTGGGCCGAAGAGGCTCCATAAGGATAGGCCAGCCAGCGGACGGGTCTTCCCAGGCGTTGCTCGATCTCACCTTGGCAATCGCGCAGCTCGCGCTCACACTCCTCGGCCGGCAATCGCGCGAGATTTGGATGAGTAATCGTATGGGCGCCCACGGAGATCAGGCGAGGCAGTGCCGCGATTTCCTCCCAGCTCAACAGCGGCAGTTCCGGGACCATGCCTTGGGTTTGACTGGGGTATCGGTTGAGGCGCCCACAGAATCCGCTCACGATGAAGATAGTCGCGGTTAAGCGATGACGTTCCAGCACAGGAATCGCGTGTTCGAGGAGATTGCGAACGCCATCATCGAAGGTGATTGAGACCGACCCGGGACGCTCCAGCACCTGGTCGAGCGCCACTACGGGAATGCCCGATGACGCAAGAAACTCCATCTGCCGCCGAAACAATGAGGGGGGAGTCGAGATGACGGATCCCGAATCGTCCAGGGAATGATAGGCCAGAATTGCGGAGCCACCGCGGTTCATGGCGCAGCGGCCTTGGCTTTATCTTCCCCGGCTGCCGGCGCCGTGGGCAAGACCGCTTCGGCGGGGTAGAACTTGGAAAGGCCGTGACGGAACATGGCCACCATGAACCCCACCCCGCTGTAAACAAAATACAACAAATGAAAGGGAATCGCGGCCAGGGCAAAGAACTTGCCCTCTCTTCCTGCCAGAAACAGGTAGAATTGCTTGTTCAGCACCACTAAAGTCATCAGAAGAACATAAAACACGAACTTCAGCGGCGACCGCGGAAGATAGACGGCCATCCATCCAATCACCAGAAGACAATAGCCGCCCACCAATAACCCCGTCCATCGTCGCCACTTCTCGCGGGAGTAGGCATACCGATGGCGTGTAAACAAGGCAAGCCACGCGACAAGAACCAGCGGGATGATGGCATACATCTGAAATCGATACGAAAAAACGACGATCAATCCCATGACCACAAACATCAAGGGCATGACGACGCGAGAACGATTCTCCGAAATATCGATCCAATAAGCAGAAAGCAATATGAAGAATATCGCGAACAATGGCGTCAGGAAGTATACGTGCCAGCGCAGGGCACCGTAGGCACCGAGAGCGACGATGATGAAAGCCAAGGCCACACTGATCCGCTGGCTAATGCGCAGATTCAGATCGTTTGGCATCCGGCCCGAACGGAGGGCCAGCTCAGACCAGGGAATGGCGCGGCGGAAGAAGTCGGTTTCGATCATGCCGCGGAGGTACCAGCGTTTGAGGTGTTTCACCTGGATGTCAGGGCCCAGCGCCAGCTTGCGGTTCGCCTTTTTCAGCCGATAACCCAACTCGACGTCCTCGATGGCCGGAGCATGGTAGTGTTGGTCGTCGAAGCCGCCGGCGTCGAGGAAAACCTGGCGTCGAATAGCCCCACAGCCACTCCAGAACGTTGTCGCCTCCCGGTTGGAGCTCTGGTGCACGAAAGAGTGCATCAAATTCCGGTACCGGGATACAAAATTAGTGGCGGATGGCAGCTCGTCATAAGAGCCCATGACGGCATCGAGTTCCGGGTCGTCTGCAAACGCGGCCATGACCTTGGGGATAGTGTCGGGGTGGACGCATACGTCGGCGTCGAGGAAAAGCACGATGTCACCCTCGGCAGCAATCGCCCCAATGTTCCGGGCGCGTGCCGGACCGTATCGACCTTGGGTCGAGAGTACCTTCGCCCCATACTCGGCGGCCAGCTTGGCGGAACCGTCGGTTGAGCCATCGTCGACCACAATGCATTCTGAAGGCTGCGCTTCCGAGCGTTGCAGGCTCTCCAGACATTGTTTCAGGTCGTCGCCAGCATTGTGCATCGGGATTACAATAGAGACACGCAGAGGGACCCCTCCCTGAACTGCAATCGATCCTGCCTAACCACCAAGCGCTCATTTTCCCCCAGCACCGTGGGATAGTCAATGGCCCAAAGGTGCCCCCACCATATAGCACAAAGGTGCTATATACTCAATGGATAATACTTAATGACGACTCCTCGAAGATAAGCACTGCAACCGACCGCGTGTGCCGCGCTACTCGTAGCGAAGCGGCGCTACAGCTCGAGAGCGCTTGGCAGGTTTTGGCCAAGCAGGCTGGTGGGATCGCCGCTCAGTCTCTCGAAATCAGCTTCCGAATAAACCAGGGAGTCCGTGGGGATGGAGGGGGCGTAGATCTGGTAAGCGCAACTTCTCGGAGAAAGCCCTGAACTCCTTGCGGACGGCGATGAGGTAGAGTAGGGGAGGAAGCGATCCCGCAGAGCGGCACGACTACCTCCCCCCTCGTCGAACCGGACGTGCAGATTTCCCGCATCCGGCTCTCACGCAAACTCTCGCCCCAAGGCAGTACGCTGGAGGAATGCCAGCTTAG
>DATFYM010000082.1:0-92915 GCA_035315065.1 Terriglobia bacterium | reverse complement strand
GTGGCACCCTCCCCCCTAGTGGTCCCCAAACCTGGAAGGCATCCCGGCCAGGCGCGATCACCCACGCCGGAACTAAGCTCCACGATCCGCCCGTCCTCCCTCTTCCCGATTTTTTCACACGTTCTTGGGGAGAGGGTGGCGAGCGTAGCGAGCCGGGTGAGGGGTATTGATTTACCGGGTCCCACCCGAGCCCCTAGTCGCCGCGATCTGCTCCCGCACTTGGCGCACGAACCCCTCGGGGTCCTCCAGCACCAATCCATTCGGAATCCGCAACAGGCGTACGCCGATCGTTCTGAGGTGATCTTCTTTTGCGGCGTCTCTCCGCATTTGACTTGGCTGCGAGTGAACGCCACCATCAAGCTCGATGGCCAGGCGATGTTCGAAGCAATAGAAATCGATCACCCACTTCTCGATGCGACATTGGCGTCGAAATTTGGCGCCCAGCCGCCGGCTCCGCACCAAGTGCCACGCCGCTTTTTCAGCTTCGGTCTGGTTATGCCGCAGCTCGCGGACTCGCTGAGTCGGGATGCGCATCCGCAGAGTATAACAGCACAGGCAACAAGCGCTAAGACTTTAGCTGGACGGACAGACCCCTCACCCGGCTCGCTACGCTCGCCATCCTCTCCCCAAGGGAGAGGGCTGAAAAACGCACCAACTCAGATTCCTTTCCCAAGGGAGATGGCTGAAAAACGTACAAACTCCAGACCCCTCTTTCCAAGGGAGAGCAGGCCCTGGCCGATCAAGGGCGCCTCCCGGCCTGCAGGGCTGACAAACGTAGAAACTCAAACTCCAGCCGCAGGTTTCACCTACGGCTATTCACCGTGCCCCCGCTTCGCGGGACTGCTTCGCGGAACTCGGACTCACGGCTCCCGGTTCGGGGGAGTCGGACGAGTCGGCTCGCTAAGCGCAGCAGAGAGAGCCGGGGCTCGCCTGCCTTCACGCCGCCTTTCGCCTCTGCGCCGCCTTTTGGCCCTCGGGCTTAGGCATGAAGATGTCCTGCCGCGTCAGTCCGCACTGCTTGACCATCGCCAAAGCGTACTCCATGCGTCCCAAGTTGGGGTCGCCGTTATTGGTGCCAAAAGAGAATTTCACCCCCGTGCTTTTGGCACGCTGGATGAACGCAGGGCTGGGAATCCGGTAGCGGTTGTTGATCTCAATTGCCACGTCGTTTGCCTTGGCGGCTTCAATCACCCTCTGCATCCGCTCCGGCGTCCACAGGCGATCGTAGTCGCGCGCGATGGCGTCCGGCAAGAACGTAGGATTGGCGTGGATGTCGATGGGCTCGTGATTGAGAATGCCGACAATGCGGTTGACCAGCATTTCCATGAATTGCTCGGGGTCGGAAATCTCCCCCACCTCTTCGGGAATCCACAGACGCCTGCGCACGCCGCCGTCGTCGGTGAAGGTCATGCAGTCGGTAAAGATGTAGTCAAACTTGGCAATCGTTTCCCGGGAAAAGAGGGTTACCCACTCGCGGCCTTCCCCCTGCAACCCTATGAACGCGGGCGTGCCTTTCATGCTGGCCAGAAAATCCAGCACCCCGGCGTCATTAGTGATGGGGAATTTCAACCCGCCGTTGACCGCGATTCCATACATGATCCCCAGACGGCGCGAGTTGGCCAGAGCTTGCTCCAGGGTCAGCCCGCCCTTGAGGTGAACGTGGTAGTCCACAACGGGAAAGCCCTCCTGGTTCATTTGCAGCAACTGGCGGTAAACGTCATCCACCTGCGGCAGTTGCTCCGCGGGCGTCCGCAGGTCATCGGGCAAGGGCTTGACCACCAGGTTGCGGAAATACGCCGGGGGTGACCCGGCACAGCATTCGAGGGCGAAGGTGCCATGGCCGAGCTTTGCCGTTGTGGCGTCCGGGGGCGGGCTTGGCTCAACGTAATCGACGATCGGCGTGCCGTTCAGCCAAACCTGCGCCTGCTTGTCGCGCACTTGGACGCGCAACTCGAACCACTCGTCGTCATTCACCATTGCCTTGTAAATGTTGCGAATGCCGGAAAGCGAGCCGGTCTTGCGGCGATCGCGCTCGTCACCTTCGCCGGCATATTTGTTGTAGATTTGCAACTTGAAGCCGGTTTTGAGCGGGCCACGCGATTGAAATTGCGTGTGAAAATAGATGCCGGAACACGCCCCCGGGCGCGTCAGCACTTCCGCCTTAAGATCCAAGTTTTTGAAATTCGCGCTCCCTGCGGTGCCGGCGTAGAAAAGGTGCGCGCGGGGTCCGGCAGCCACGATTCTTCTGTCCTCAACTCGGAAAGACCGGTGGTGCTCTCCGGCTTTCCAGCCTTCAAGCGAGTGGCCGTTGAATAGAGGGATGCCTTCGTCGTCGCCGCCGCGCAACGCGGCGGGCAGCACTAGCAATGAAGCCAAAAGATCACGCCGGGAAATCGAAACCATGGAACCGTCCTTTCCGGACTACGGGTCGCGTACTGCCAGTATAAGCGCGTGTCCTCCAAACGCCAAATCCAGGCGGTTGTCGGTGGTGGTGTCATTTGGAACAAAATGGAATCCACATATTACGCAGATTCGGAGATTAAAGGAAGAAATCGTCTCCCGGGCAAAAAGTAACCAGCACGTCGCGTGTTTCATTGCGCCTGCGACATCGCCGAGTTCTCGCCTGTGGCTGTTTTCTCAATCTGAGAAATCTGCGTAATCTGTGGATTCTATTCTTTCGTCAAATGACACCACCACCCGGTTGTCGCAACACCATTTCGTTCCGGCCGGAAGGGTGCTACGATTTCCCTCGGAGAGGGGTGGACGCTGAAAGGTTGGCCCGCCATGGAGACGCGCAAGCATCACCGCAAGAAGGAAGATTACAAGCTCCGCACGCACCTGATTCACGGAAACTATGACAGCAAGAAGTGGGACTACGCCCATCACGTTGTGCCTCCGGTTTCGCACTCCACCACCTTCCGTCTGACTTCTCTCGAGCGAGGCGCGAAGGGTTTTGTTCAGTTTGCTTCCGCCGATGAGGCCCTGAGCGGGCACATCCCGATTTACATCTACGACCGCCTGGATGAGCCGACGCGCGGCATGCTGGAAGAGAACTTGGCGTACGCGGAGGGCGGGGAGATCTGCGTGACTTTCGCCACCGGCATGGCGGCGATCAGCGCGGGACTGGGCACGGCGATGCGACAAGGGCAGGAGGTGCTGGCCCACGAGATCCTTTACGGCTGCACCTACAGCCAGATGACCAACTGGCTGCCCCGCTTCGGCATGCAAGCCCGCTTCGCCAATTTTCTGAAGCCGGAGTCCCTGCCGGGGCAGATCACGCCCGCCACCCGCGTACTCTACGCTGAGACACCCATCAACCCCACTCTCGAATTGATCGATATCGCCGCCCTCCGGGCGGTGGCCGATGAGGTGAATGCGCGTCGTGGCGAGCAGGATCGCTTGCTGGTGATGGTCGACAACACCTTCGCCACACCTTACTGCCAGCGGCCGCTCCGGCTGGGCGCGGATATGGTGGTGGAGAGCCTCACCAAGGCCATCGGCGGGTTCGGCACGGATATGGGCGGGGCGGTGATCACCTCGTCCGACCGGTACAACGACATCATGCTTTACCGCAAGGATTTCGGAGGGGTCCTGGCCCCGCAAAGCGCCTGGGGAGTGCTGGTCTACGGCCTTCCCACCCTCGCGGCACGCATGGCCAACATGCAGAAGACCGCCTTGCGCGTGGCCGAGTTTCTCTCGAAGCATCCCAGGGTTGCGTCCGTCAGCTATCCCGGCGCCGAGGGCTTCGCGCAGAAGGAGCTTGCCCGCCGTCAGATGGTGAGCCCCGAAGGCAAGTTCGCCCCCGGCAGCATGCTCTACTTCGTGTTGAAGGGTGCCGATGGCAAGCCAACAAGAGCCGAGAAGCTCGTGGATTACCTGGCCGAGCACGCCTACTCCATCACCTTGGCCGTCAGCCTGGGGCAGATTAAGACCCTCATCGAGCATCCCTTCTCCATGACCCACTCGGCTCTGCCCGATGAGCAGAAGCGCGCCTTCGGCATGCACCCCGAAGGCATCCGGGTGTCTATCGGCCTCGAGGATTGGCACGATATTATCCGCGATCTGGAACTGGCGCTGGAGAGGGTCTGAGGGGCTGGGGTTCGGCAAGCGGCAACCCGCTACCCTGTTAGAGATAGGCTGATCGCGTGTCCCAGATATTCAATTCGAGGGTAGTGGTGTCATTCGGAAAAGAATGCAATCCACAGATTACGCAGATTTGGCAGATTAAGAGAAGAAATCGCCTCCTCAGTGGACAAGCCGTCAAGTGCTTTGCTGTCGCTTTTGACGGCTCCGACGCGTGGTCATCGCCTCTCTTCTCAATCTGCGAAAATCTGTAGTACAAATCCCGAGCTTCCTCGTGAGTCGAGAAGAAGTTGGGGTGCGTGTAAGGTGGAGATTCTCCGGGGCGTCGGAAAGATAAGAGCCTAACACAGAGATCACCGAGGGCTCACCGAGGCCACAGAGAACAGCGTGCCAACGCATTCAGCTCCGGCTCACCAATACCGATTAAGCTCATTCACGCTGAACCGACGGTCACGGAGGCGTACCCAAGTCTTTCTTCTCGGTGGTCTCCGTAAGCCTCTGCGACCTCTGTGTTGAGATCCTCTTTTTGGTTGCGGCCACACGCCGCGCTGTGTAATCTGTGGATTCTGTTTGTAAAAATGACACTAAAACGAATTCGACAACCCTCTTGACACTCTAACCCTCTCGCCAGTATCTTTTGCCTTCTGGGCTAAATTATTCCAACTACGAGCAGGAGGATCCGGCTATGAGACGAACCCTCACCTTAACGCTGGCGATCGGCCTTTTGGTGGCTTGGCCCGTCAGCTCGTTGGCTGATTCAATCTCGCAACTGGTGGTCTTTGGAGACAGCCTCTCCGACACCGGAAATGTCTATATCGGCACGGGCGGAGCAACGCCCGCTCCTCCATTCTACACGGCAGGACTTTACACCGATGGCCCCGACAGCTTCCCGTCCACCCCCGGCCCGCAAGGGGTGTGGGTGCAGCAACTGGCCGGGATGCTAGGCGTCCCCTCGCCCACCCCTTCTCTGGCCCTTGGAACCGACTATGCCTTTGGCGGCGCCCTCACCGGCCATGACCCGGGCTTTCCCGGCCCTGGCATTGAGCCCTTCGTGGGCGACCAGCTCAATCTCTACCTGACAGGTCACCCGTTAGGAGTTCCCTCCAATGCTCTCTACGTCTTCTGGGCCGGAGCGAACGATATCTTCACCGGACTGAACACGCCGCAACAGGCGGCGACAAACCTCGCCGCAAACATCAACACCCTGTATGCAGATGGCGGCCGAGACTTCCTCTGGCTGGATATGCCTCCGTTGGGAGAAACCCCGGACGGCCTTGCTTTGGGTTCGGTCGTGAGCGGAGAGCTTAACCTGGCTTCGCAGGCATATAACGCGGCTTGGTCATCGAGTATCAGCGTGCTTGAAGCAACCGACCCCGGCATCAAGATTGTGGGCGTGGATGTTTACGGGCTGGTCGACTCGATGCTTGCTGATCCTTCCGCATATGGCTTTGTCAACGCAACCGACAAGGCGCAGAGTCAAAACGTTGATCCCAACACGTACCTCTACTGGGACGGCGTGCACCCAACTACCGAAGGTCATTACCAGGTGGCAAAACTTGCTTACCAGGATTTGACTACTCCTGAGCTGCCGGCGTCTATGCTTCTCGGCACTGCCCTGCTGGTGGGGCTGGTTGTGCTCGGACGGCGCCGGTGTGCGTCAGCCTAACCCATAACAAGCGCGCTAGAGATCCGCGCCCTCGCGTTGAGAACGTGTGAAAAAATTCGCAGCCGCGGATTAGCACGGATTCGCACGGATCAAAACGAAAGACTTATCCGTGCCAATCCGTGTTGATCCGTGGCCGGAAGCAATTTCCCCACCTGCTGAGACGGGAGGTCGAAGGCCTCCCCTACCACGCGGTTAAATTGAGGGCTTGCCCGACTTCCGTCTTCTGTCTTCCGCCTTCCGCTTTTCCGCCATTTCCAGGCCGTTCATGCCACAATCGGGGTTCGCATGTCTGGGCCCCAACAAACCGCGTCCGTGACCAGCCACCAGAACCAGATCCTCGGCCGGGAAGTGGGTCTGCGCCGCCAACTGACGTCGCGCCAGCTCTCCATGATCGGGCTCGGCGGCGCCATCGGCACCGGACTCTTCCTCGGCAGCGCCATCTCCGTGCGGGTGGCAGGTCCGGGCGTGATCCTGAGCTACACGGCGGGCGCGGTGGTGGCGCTGTTGGTGGCCTGGGCCCTGGCGGAGATGGCCGTGGCCCATCCGGTGGCGGGATCGTTCGGCGTCTGGGCGGAGATGTACCTGCACCCGTGGGCGGGGTTCGCCGTGCGCTACTCCTACTGGTTGTGCCAGGTGGTGGCCATCGGCAGCGAGATGGTGGCGGCGGCCATTTACTGCCGCTTGTGGTTCCCGGGCGTGCCGGCGTGGGTGTGGATTGCCGGGTTTTCGGCCGCGTTGGTCTACGTGAACGCGAGCGCGGTGGGCAACTTCGGCAGGTTCGAATATTGGTTCGCGATGATCAAGGTGGTGACCATCGTCGTCTTTCTGATCCTGGGCGGCGCGCTGCTCTTCGGCGTCGGCTTCAAACCGATCGGCCTCGCGAACTACACGGCGCACGGCGGCTTTTTGCCGCACGGCTGGCGCGGCGTTGGGCTCGGCATCGCTATGGCCATCTTCAGCTACCTGGGCACGGAGTCCATCGCGGTGACGGCGGGCGAAGCCAGCCATCCGGAGATCGCGGTGCCGCACGCCCTGCGCACCATGGTGGGAAGGCTGGCGCTGTTCTATGTGGGTGGCGTTGCCGTGCTGGTGGGCGTGATGGCGTGGGACCAGGCGGGCCTCGCGGAGAGTCCATTCGTGCGCGTGTTCCAGACGGTGGGGATTCCGGCCGCGGCTGGCGTGATGAATTTCGTCGTCCTGACGGCGGCGCTTTCCAGTTCCAACACCGATCTCTACCTGTGCGCGCGCACCATCTTCTCGCTGTCCCGCGGGGGTTACGCACCGAAGATTTTTGGGCGGCTCAATCGTCACGGCTCGCCAGTGGCGGCGGTGCTGATTTCCAGCGCCGGCATGGCCGCGGCCGTCTTTCTGAGCTTGCGATTCAAGGAAACGGCCTTTGTGCAGATGCTGGGTGCGGCATTCCTGGGCGGCCTCTTCGTCTGGATGATGATCTTCCTCACTCACCTTGCCTTCCGCCGCCGCTACCGAGGCGCGCTCGCGTTGCGGGCCCCGTTTTATCCGTGGGCATCCATCGCCGGGTTCGCCGCGCTCGCCGCCATCACCGTATCGACGTGGTGGGTGCCGGGCATGAAGATCACGTTGATCGCCGGTGTGCCGTGGTTGGGGTTTATCAGCGTGTGCTATCTTGTATGGGCGCGGGCCAACAGATTGCCCGTCGCTGGTTCGCAGTCGTCGGCTGCGGATGGTAATGCGCGCCGGTGATGGTTTCTCACTTTTATCCGAATCGGCAGACAACGGAGGTTTTTCGATGGCAGGTCTGGTTTTCATCGGAATCAACGGTAGGGTTCTGGCGCTGGACAAATCGACCGGCAAGGAAGTATGGAGAACGGACCTTCCCGGCTTGGATTTCGTGAACGTAGTGGTTGAAGACGGCAACGTTTTCGCCAGCAGCAGGGGAGAAATCTTGTGCCTCAGGCCGGAAGACGGTGGGATTCGTTGGCACAATAAGCTAGAAAGATTGGGGTGTGGTTTCGTGACTATCGCCGGCGGCGGGCAGAATACGGTGGCCTCTGCCGGCGCAGTTGGCGCTGCGTGAACCGGCGCCTGGGTCAGGGCGTCCTTCCGCGCACCAGGCGGCATAGCGGCTGAGCACTGTCAAGAATTCGGTGTCACGCAACACCAGATGAGAAGGACAACATGGACGTGGAGCGAACGATTGAGTTCTTGCTGAAGAATCAGGTCCGCATGGACGCCCGCATGGATGCCAAGTTCGCCAAAGTGGACGCCCGGCTGGACCGCATGGAGCGCCTGGTGGGCCAGAACAACCGGCTCGTCGCTCGTCTGGCGCGCTACGGTGTCTCCTTGCGCAGCGACGTGCGGCGGATCGACCGGACGCTGGCCAGGGCGGAGAACGCTTGGACGTGATTACCGAACGTTTGGACGCGCTGGCTGTGAGCCACGCGGAAACCGACGAAAAGCTGAACGCTTTGATTGATTTCGTCGACCGCCAATCGCGTCGTAACGGCCACCGGGAGAAGGAAGAGTAGCCAGGCCCGCATGCTGCTGTGTCAAGGGTTTGCCCTATGGACGACCTGCTGAAGTGGCGAGACGAATTCCCAATTCTCGCCGACACCACTTACATGATCTCCAATTCGCTCGGCGCCATGCCCCGCGGTGTCTACGATGCGGTTCGCGGCTACGCCGACATCTGGGCGACGCGCGGCGTTCGCGCCTGGGAAGAGGAGTGGTGGGACTTGGCGGCCAAAGTGGGCGACAAGATCGGCGCGCTCGTGGGCGCCGAGCCCGGCTCGATCTCGCTGCACCAGAACGTGACCACTACCCAGGCCGTCGTCACTTCGTGCTTCGACTTCCGGCCGCCGCGCAACAAGGTGGTGATGGTCGACCTTGAATTCCCCTCCATCGTTTATTTCTACCTGGAGCAGCAGCGGCGCGGGGCGCGCGTCGAGATGGTGAAGAGCGAAGACGGCATTCGTATCCCGCTGGAAAAGTTGCTGGCCGCGATCGACGAGGAGACGCTCCTGGTGCCCGTGTCGCTGGTGCTGTTCCGCAGCGCTTGTATCATGGACGCGAAGGCCATCCTCGAGCGGGCGCGTCGCGTGGGGGCGCACGTGATCCTCGATGCTTATCAGGCCGCTGGTACCGTCCCGTTCAACTTGAGCGAACTGGGAACCGATTTTGCCGTGGGCGGCGTGTTGAAGTGGCTGTGCAGCGGTCCCGGCGTCGCCTATCTCTACGTTCGCCCGGACTTGCGGCCTAAGTTGCAGCCTACCCTCACCGGCTGGCTGGCGCACAAGCGTCCCTTTGACTTCGAGGTGGGTCCCATCGATCGCACCGAGGGATCCTACCGATTTCTGAACGGAACGCCGCCGGTGCCCGCCCTCTATGCCTGCCAGCCCGGGCTGGATGTTATTGCCAAGGTGGGAATCGCGTCCATCCGCGAGAAATCCATCCGCCAGACCGAGAGGCTGGTGCAGGGCGCGCTGGAGCGCGGCTGGGAGGTAAATACACCGCGCGATGCCGCGGAGCGTGGCGGCACGGTCTCGGTGGATTGCCCGCACGCCTACCAGGTAATGCAGGGACTGCTGGCGCGAAACGTCCTGGTGGACTACCGACCCAAAGCCGGCGTTCGGCTCTCTCCCCACTTCTACAACCGCGACGAAGAGATTGACTTTGCCCTCGATCAAATCAGTGCCATCCTCTCGTCCCGCGCCTGGGATTGACGATTGCAAAAGCGATCAGCTATCAGCCGTCAGCTATCAGCAAGAAACCGGACTTTTGGTGCTGAGAGCTGAACGCTGATAGCTGAAGGCTGTTTCCAATCTGCAATCGTCAATTCTCCCTTGGCCTGATGTCGAATTGGACTACTTGGCTCTTTACAGATGGGATCTCCTGGCGTAGATTGGACTGGCAGGGTAGGCCAGGAGGTGACCAAGTGTTGCTGACGCTCGATTCCAGCTTGCATGAACCCCTGTACCTCCAGATCCGCAATCAGATTCGCGAACGGATCGTGGGAGGGGGGCTCAAAGTCGGCGACCGCCTGGAACCGAGTCGTGAGCTGGCGAAACGCCTCGGTGTTCATCGCACCACGGTCGGCAACGCTTATGCCGAACTGGAAGCCGAGGGTTTGATCCAGGGCACGGTAGGGAGGGGGACGTTTGTGTCGCCGCTCGCCAGGGAAGTCACCGCGTCCGACCGGTCGCGGCGTAAAGCGAGCAACGATTTCTTCTGGGACAGCTTCTTCATCGAGGAGCCGCGCGACGACTCTCTCGGACGCTTGATGGCGGCGGCGCTCCAGCCGGGTGTGATTTCCTTCGCGGCCACACACGGTTCCGCTGATCTCAACCCGGCAGACTTGGTGCGCCGGGCCACCGACGTCGTCCTGCGCCGTGAGGGCGCCAACCTTCTCGACTACGGTTCGAGCGACGGCTATCCGCCGCTCAAGAAGTACCTCCAAGGACGTCTCGGCCGCGACGGCGTTTCCGTGGAGCTCGACGAAATCCTCATCACTAATGGCTGCCAGCAGTCTTTTGATCTGGTGCGCCGGTCGATGGTGGCGCCGGGCGACACCGTTGCTTGCGACAATCCCACGTACACCGGTTTGTGGCGAGTGTTTGATTCCCCGGGCGTTCGCCTGATCGGCGTTCCCGTGGGCCCGCACGGTATGGATCTCGATTTCCTTACCGCCGCGCTCGAACAGAATAAAGTGAAGCTGATTCTGGCTAACCCTAACTTCCAGAATCCCACCGGGCGCACGATGCCTCTCGAAGCGCGCAAGCGGCTGCTGGACCTCGCCGCGCGGTTTCAAGTGCCGGTGGTGGAGGACGATATCTACGGCGCGCTTCGTTATCGTGGCCGCGATCTGCCGTCCCTCAAGGCGCTGGACGCAACCGGCCTGGTGATCTATCTGAACAGTTTTTCCAAGATCGGCTTTCCGGGGCTGCGCGTCGGCTGGATGGTGGCTTCGCGGCGCGTCATCGAGCGGCTGCGCGGGGCCAAGCAACGCGCGGACCTGCACACCAATCTGCTAGGACAGGCGGTGCTCAACGAGTTCGGCCGGCGAGGCTGGCTCGACAAATGGATCCGGCGCACGCGCAAGCACTACGCGATGAAGCTGGAGTTTACACGGGCGGCGATGGGCCGCCATTTTCCTCCCGAGGCACAATGCACTTTTCCGGAAGGCGGCATGGCCGTGTGGGTGGAGTTGCCGCCGGCCCTCGATGCGGCCGAAATATTGGTGAAAGCTCAGGACCAAAAGGTTAATTTTGCCCCGTCGCGCTACTTTTACTTCCAGCAGCCGCAACACAACGCCTTCCGGCTGTGCTTCACCACTCTGCCCAACGAGCAGATCGAGAAGGGCATTGCGATTCTCGGCTCGCTGCTGAGGACGGAAGTGCGCAAGGTCGGTGCGAGGCGGAAGTCGCCAGGCGCCGCGGCGGTGGCGCTGGTTTAGTGCGAAGCGTTGTCTGGCGTCGGCCGAAGAGGGATCGAGGACACATGGAATTGGCAGCACGCAGCGTCGAAACCGAACGGCGGGAGTCCCCGCTGGAAATGAGCCCGGAACAATTTCGGGCGGTGGGCCATCGCCTGGTGGAACGGATCGCGGACCTCCTGGGCTCACTATCGACGCGGCCGGTGACGCCCGGCGAGTCTCCCAAGGTGCTTCGCGAATTGCTTGGCAACGGCTCGCTTCCCGAGAGTGGCGCTCCCGCTGACTACCTGCTTGATGAAACGGCGAGCCTCCTGATCGAGCACTCGCTGTTCAACGGGCATCCCCGCTTCATGGGATACATCACGTCGCCGCCGGCGCCGATCGGCGTTCTGGGCGAACTGCTGGCGGCGGCCGTCAATCCAAACTGCGGCGCCTGGATCCTCGCCCCCGTCGCGACAGAGATCGAGGCGCAAGCGGTGAAATGGATCGCCGAGCTGATCGGCTATCCCAGCGATTGCGGCGGCCTGCTGGTGAGCGGCGGCAACATGGCGAATTTCGTCGGTTTCTTGGCAGCGCGTCGGGCCAAGGCCAAGTGGGATATCGGCGCCGCCGGCGTGGCGGGTGCGGTCGACGTGGCTTCGGGCCCAAGTGAGAAAGGCAGGCCAACATCCCTCTCCGGCCTCTCCGGCCTCTCCGGCGCTGCGCGGCGGCTGCGTGTTTACGTTTCGAATGAGACTCACACCTGGATTCACAAGGCCACCGACCTGTTCGGTCTGGGGACCGAATCCATTCGTTGGATACCAGTGGATGATCGCATGCGAATCGCGACAGCGCTGCTGCGCCGGCAGATTCGCGAGGACGTCGAAAGCGGGGACGTGCCGTTTCTGATTGTCGGCAACGCCGGGTCGGTGAGCACAGGCGCGATCGACCCGTTGCCGGAGCTGGCGGCCATCGCACACGAAAACGGGTTGTGGCTGCACGCGGACGGCGCTTACGGCGCGGTTGCCGCGGTGCTTCCTGACGCGTCGGCCGACCTTCGAGGCCTGGCCGAAGCCGACTCGGTAGCCGTCGATCCGCACAAGTGGCTCTACGCTCCACTCGAAGCCGGGTGCGCGCTGGTGCGCGATCGCAAGGCGCTGCGCGACGCTTTCAGTTACGGCGCACCCTATTATCACTTCGAAGGCGACGGGAGCGAGGTCTTCAACTACTTCGAATACGGGATGCAGAATTCGCGCGGCTTCCGTGCCCTTAAGGTGTGGCTGGCCTTGCGGCACGCGGGTCGCGAGGGCTATGCGCGCATGATCGCGGACGACATCCGCATGGCCGAGGCGCTGCACGCGTTCGCGTCGGACGAGCCGGAACTTCAGGTGTTCCCGCGCGGCTTGAGCATTACCACATTTCGCTACGTGCCGCGTGATCTCAGGCCCGCTATCGCGCCGAATGTGGCGCCGGGCTTCAGCCCGGCAGGGTCCCCCAACAACGTGGAATCCTATCTCAACCAACTCAACACGCAGCTTGTGAATCGATTGCAGGCGAGCGGTGAGGCGTTTCTCTCCAATGCCGTCATCGGAGGAGCCTTTGTGCTACGCGCTTGCATTGTGAACTTTCGGACCTCGCGGGAGGATGTTCGCGCGGTAACGCAGATTGTGGTGCGGATGGGCCGGGAGCTCGATGCTGCGCTTCGCCCGGCAAAACTGAAGATGTAGCGCCGGCGTCCCGCCGGCTGAAAGGTTTGAAAACGTAGCGCGGCGTGTGGCCGCAACCAAAAACAAGAGCTCAACACGGAGGTCGCAGAGGCTTACGGAGACCACCGAGAAGAACGACTCTGGGTACGCCTAGTTGACCGCCGGTTCAGCGCGAATGAGCGTGATGGCTATGGGATGAGCCGGAGCTGAATGCGTTTGCAGGCTCTTCTCTGTGGCCTCTGCGAGTCCTCGGCGGTCTCCGTGTTAAGCTCTTATCTTTCGAATGCCCGTTCATTCTGCCCAAGCAAATATGATGGAGGAGAATGGCCATGTTTGAATATGACGAAAGGATGAAGTTGAAGGTGGGTCTGGCCGAAATGCTGAAGGGAGGCGTCATCATGGACGTTACCACCGCCGACCAGGCCAAGATCGCGGAAGACGCGGGCGCTTGCGCCGTCATGGCGCTGGAGCGCGTACCGGCGGATATTCGCAAGGAAGGCGGTGTGGCGCGCATGGCGTCGGTGAAGATCATCAAAGCTATCATGGAAGTCGCGACCATCCCAGTGATGGCTAAGGCACGCATCGGCCACTTCGCCGAGGCCCAGGTGCTGGAAGCGATCGGCGTCGATTACATCGACGAGAGCGAGGTGCTGACGCCGGCCGACGAAGAGCACCACATCGATAAGTGGTCCTACAAAGCGCCCTTCGTGTGCGGCGCGCGCAATCTGGGCGAAGCGCTGCGGCGTATCGGCGAGGGTGCGGCCATGATCCGCACCAAGGGCGAGGCGGGCTCGGGCGACATTGTGGAGGCGGTACGCCACCTGCGCGCCATTACCGGGGAAATCCGCCTGCTCACCACGCTCCGCGACGAAGAACTGATGGCCAAGGCCAAGGATCTGGGCGCGCCTTTCGAGCTGGTGAAGTGGGTGGCCAAGAACGGCAAGCTGCCGGTGCCCAACTTCAGCGCCGGCGGCATTGCCACGCCGGCCGACGCGTCGCTGGTGATGCAACTGGGAGCGGAAGCCGTCTTCGTGGGCTCTGGCATCTTCAAGTCGTCCGACCCGGCCGTGCGCGCCAAAGCCATCGTCCGTGCCACCACCCACTATAACGAGCCGCAAGTGATCGCCGAGTGCTCGGAGGAACTGGGCGAAGCCATGCGGGGGATCGATGTGGCGAAGCTCAAGCCGGAGGAGTTGCTGCAAACGCGGGGATGGTGAGTTTGCATCGTGGCCGGCTTTGCGCTTTCGGCGAAGAGTGCTGAGCGTTATGCTAGGTACGTGAAGTACCGTGAAGTCATCCAAATGCTGGAGCAGGACGGTTGGCGCCTTGTCAGGACAACTGGTAGTCACCGGCAGTTCAGGCATCATACCAAGCACGGGTCGGTGACGGTTGCGGGTAAGCCAAACCTCGATGTTCCGCCTGGTACGCTGAATAGCATTCTCAAGCAGGCCGGGCTGAAAGGACGAAAGCCTCAATGAGATACGCAGTGATCGTGGAAAGGAGCGCCAACGGGTTCGGCGCCTACGTGCCCGACCTGCCGGGTTGTGCAGTCGTCGCTGAAACGAGGGATGAGGCGGTGAAGCTGATTCGCGAGGCCGTCGAACTTCATCTTGAGAGTTTACGCGAGGAAGGTAGCCCGATCCCCGAGCCGGTCTCCACGACCGAATACGTCCAGGTGTGATTATGCTCGGCACATGGGCCATAAGTCTGCAATTGGAGCAGTGTACGGGATAGTCGGTGAATGAGAATGAGCGAAGAGCGGAAACCAGAATCGGTGCCGGACGGTATCACAAGTATCAGCGTCGCTGGCTATAAGTCGATAATTCAGCCTCAGTCCATTGAAATCCGGCCGCTGACGATTCTGGCGGGCGCCAATAGCTCGGGCAAGTCCAGTATTATTCAGCCGATTCTCCTGTTGAAACAGACCCTCGACGCTAGCTTCGATCCAGCAGGGCCGCTGAAACTCGACGGACCCAACGTGACGTTCACTTCGGCCGACCAGTTCCTATCCCGCACCGCTACCCCTGAATCTCGCGGGGATTTTGAGATTGGAATCGTCGTTGCGCCCTCTGCTTCTCTTAAGCTCACTTTCACGCGGCTTCCCGAACGAGGGGTGCAGATCCGAGAGATGAGTTGCTCGGATGGGACGGGAACCGCGACCGTGCGTCCGGACATGACTGCCGCAGAACTACAGGTAGCTCTTGGGTCTTGGCCAAACTATCTCGAAGAGTTTCTTGAGAGCCTAGGCAAGGCCCAATACACGATCCACCGCAACCGAGCCTTCTTGGATGTACGTGCTAACTTCACAGATTACGACGTTACGGTGAACACCGGTGTGCCGCCGGAAAACATCGCACGACAGGTCAGCAGGTTGATTCATCTTCCAGGGTGGAGGGGGAGCCCCTTAAGGACCTACCCTGTTACTGGGGTCGGGGTAACATTCCCCGGAACATTCGACAACTACGTTGCTAGTATCATCAGCAAGTGGGAGGGCGAAAGCAACAGCAAGCTCGACTTGCTGAATAGGGCGCTTGAAGGTCTTGGTCTCACCTGGAAGATAACGGCCGTGTCGGTTGCTGAGACGCAATTTGAGTTACGTGTTGGTCGTTTGGCGCACGGCAAGCGAGGTTTGGAGAACGATCTGGTAAGCATCGCCGATGTCGGGTTTGGAGTTTCTCAGGCGGTGCCCGTTCTTGTTGCACTTTTGACTGCGGAGCCAGGACAAGCTGTCTACCTGGAGGAACCGGAGATTCACTTGCACCCCAGGGCGCAACGTCAGATGGCGCGAATACTGGCTGACGCGGCGGCGAGAGGGGTGAGGGTGATTGCTGAAACCCACAGCTCCTTGCTCCTGCGCAGCGTTCAGACTCTCGTTGCGGCTGGTGAATTGGCTCCTGAGCTTGTCAGGCTCCATTGGTTTACGCGAAACGAGAAGGACGGGGCAACCGAGATTCGCAGCGCCGACCTTGACGAAAATGGCGCTTTTGGCGATTGGCCAACGGACTTCGACGAAGTCGAACTCCGCAGTGAAAATGACTATCTGGATGCGGTGGAATTGAGGAGCAGGGCGTAGTGGCCAAGAAGGAGGGAAGACCCCTTGTTATTGATGCTTCAATCGCCCACGCCGCAGGGGAGAGCCGACATCCCGTGTCGAGCGCCAGTCGGGCTTGCTTGGACGCAGTTCTGCGAATCTGCCACAAGCTCGTGTTGACAGAGGAACTTTCGGAGGAGTGGAGGTCTCACGCTTCCCTTTTTACGAGACGATGGCAGCGCTCGATGGAAGCCAGAAAAAAAGTCATCCGTCTGGGTTCGCTCAAGGATGATGAGTTGCGCGGAGAGGTTGCGATTGGCGTTCCTACGACCGCGGCGGGGGAGGCAGCCCAGAAGGATATGCATCTCGTGGAGGCTGCATTGGAGACGAAGGCGCCGATCATTTCAATGGACGATTCCGCCCGCGAATTGTTCAAGGGAGCGACACAGACGGCGCATCGGCTGAGGCAGGTTGTTTGGGTAAACCCCGTCAGACCTGAAGAAGAGGCGCTTGAGTGGCTCAAAGATGGTGCCAAGGCCGATCCAGCTAGACGGCTAGGGGCGGGTCAGGGCGGCATGTGACTTGCCACCCGGCAAACTTCCACAAGAGGAGTTTGTCATTGGTCTGGGAGGTCTACAGCATCAATTGAGGATGGGCTAGCATCAGATAAGCTAGCGGGTCAAAATTCATCGGATTTCAAGGAGAGAGCTATGCCAATTCGAACTGCGGAAGCGGAATGGAACGGAAACCTTTTCGAAGGTTCGGGCCGGATGAAGCTGGGCACGGGAGCTTATGAAGGTCCGTACTCCTTCAAGTCGCGCATGGAGAACGGAGCGGGGACCAACCCGGAGGAGTTGATCGCCGCCGCCCACGCCGGGTGCTTCTCCATGGCGCTCTCGGCTCAACTCAGCGGCGCGGGCCATCCGCCCAAGAGCGTTCATACCAAGGCGAACGTTCACTTTGATAAGGTGGAAGGCGGCTTTGCCATCACCAGCATCGATCTGAACACGGAGGCTGACGTACCTGGAATCGACGCCGCCAAGTTTCAGGAACTGGCGGAGAGTGCCAAGAAAGGCTGCCCGGTGTCGAAGGCACTTGCGGCCACCAAGATCAACCTGGATGCGAAGCTGGTTTCAGCAGCGCACTGATGCCGTTATCGGTGATCAGTTGTCGGTTGTCGGCAGACGCCGTTTCTCAGGCGTCCTGCTCAAGCCAGACTGCTGATTACTCCCTCAAATGACCAACGGCAATAAACTTGTCGGTATCCTCGCCGTCCAGGGTGACTTCGCCATGCACGCGAAGATGCTCGACCGCATGGGCGTCCCCTGGAAACTGGTGAAGCACACGGCGGACCTCGACGGCACGAGCGCGCTTATCATGCCCGGCGGTGAGAGCACCACCATGCTCAACCTGTTTGCCGACGAGGGTCTGGGCGATGCCATCCAGAGGTTCGCGGCGGCGGGCAAGCCGGTGTTCGGAACGTGCGCCGGCACGATTCTGCTGGCGAAAGAGGTGTTGAACCCGCCGCAGGACCACCTGGGTTTGCTGGACGTGACGGTGGAGCGGAACGCCTACGGCCGCCAGATCGACAGCGCGGTGCGGCGCGGGGAATGCCCCGAACTGGCCGACCAGCCCGTGGAGATGGTGTTTATCCGCGCGCCCATTATCCGCCGCGTGGGTGAAGGCGTCCGTGTCCTCGGCAGATCCGACGGGTTGCCGGTGCTGGTTGAGCAGAATAACGTGCTCGCCGCCACGTTTCATCCCGAACTCACCGAAGATCAGACCATCCATCGGTACTTTCTTAGGAAGATTGAGTGATATCCTCGCCGCCGGGAGAAAAGTTGTGGAACATCTTGTTCGTCTGTTACGGCAACGCCTGTCGCAGCCAGATGGCAGAGGCGTTCGCCAACCGACTGGGCGAGGGATGGGTGAAGGCTTGGAGCGCCGGCTCGCGCCCCTTTGGCAGCATCATCGAGGAGACCTACACGGTTCTGGCGGAGAAGGGAATCTCACTCGTTCGGCATCGGTCTAAGGGGCTGAAGGACGTTCCGCTTGCCGCGATGGACCTTGTGGTGACGATGGGCTGTGAGGTCGCGTGCCCTCTTCCCCAGGACTTCAAAGGCAGGCTGGTGGAGTGGGAGATCGCCGATCCCTACGGTATGGAGCTGGAGTTCTTTCGCAATGTCCGAGACCAGATCGAAGCGGATGTCGGGAGACTCCTGGGCAGCCTGAAGGAGAATGAGCCAGGAGTTGGGCCTGGTACTCAGAAGTGAGAATGGGTCGAAAATCGAAACTCGCCCCCCACTGCCGACTGCCTACTGCTTTCTGCCTTCTGCTTTCCGCCTCCTGCCCTCTGCTCCCGTGCTACGATAGCCTCTGGCACAGGAAACTGAAGGAGGTTCGAATGCAAGAGCACCCCGATCATCACGACGCCGAGTTGATGCTGCGTCTCTACGATCTGCGGCGGGAAGAGAAGCTGCGGCAGGCACGGGAGTGGTTCAGCCAGGAGTTTCAGGCCGAGTCGCTGCCGGCCTTCTTGAAGAACTTTCCCCCTGGAACCCAGGAAAACGCCTACTTCCGCATGGTGATCGGCTATTGGGAGATGGCCGCTTCCATCGTGAACCACGGGCTGATCAACGAGGCGTTTTTCTTTGAGAGCAACACCGAATTCTACGGGCTGTGGACCAAGGTAAAGCACTTGTTGGGGTCGGCCCGCGAGGCGTTCAAGAATCCCCACCTTTGGGCAAACATCGAGACGCTGTCCGAGAAGTATGAAAAGTGGATGGCGGCGCGCGCTCCCGAGGCGCTGGCGTCATTCCGCGAGCGTTTCGCCCAGATGCAGGCCCAGGCGCGCACCAAGTAATGGCCAGCGGCTTCGCCGCCCAGCAGAGCCATCAGCCGTAAAAAAGTCGAGAGTCGAAAGTTAAGCTTCTTTCGACTTTCGACTCTCGACTTCTTCTGGAGCCCCAGCTATGACCGTGATGATCTCCATGCTGCGCGGCGTCAACCTGGCGAGCCACAACAGGATCAAGATGGACGCGCTCCGAGGGCTCTATGAGTCCCTCGGACTGCGAGACGTCCAAACCTACGTCCAGAGCGGCAATGTTATCTTCAGGGCTGAGGCGAGGGATCTCCCTCTGTTACCCAAGCGGATCGAGGACGCGATCGAGCGGAGCTTCGGGTTTCGCACTGATGTGATTGTTCGCACGTCTTCTGAACTGAGGGACGCGATTGCGCGAAACCCTTTCGCGGGGCGGCGCGGCATCGATCCCAGCAAATTCCTTGTCACCTTCCTCGCCCGCGATCCTGACCCGGAAGCTCGGCACAAGGTTCTCCAGATCAAGGCTGATCCCGAGGAATTGCGGATCGACGGTCGCGAGCTCTATATCTATTTTGCCAACGGCTTGGCGCGCCCGAAGCTATCGTGGTTGGCGATCGCAAAGATGCTGAAGTCACCCGGAACAGGCAGAAACTGGAACACCGTTACCAAGATGCTGGAGATTGCGGAGCGGCTGGAAGCTTCGGAATGATCTGCCAAAGATGTGCGGCAGCATGCCTTGCGTAAAGGTCGAATCAAGGCTGGACGCCGGCATAGACAGGAATCGCGCCGCGCGCTACGTTCTTGTAAACAACGCCGACCTTCATCACAAACACGACGCGCCGAACGGCCGTGATGTCTTTCAACGGATCGCCATCGAGTGCAATGATGTCCGCTTGGAGGCCGGGCGCGATGGAGCCGATCTGATCGGCCATGCCAAGCGCTTCCGCACCCAGCGAGTTGGCGGAGACCATCGCCGCCATCGGGTCCACTCCGCCGTCGCGCACGCGGTCTATGAACTCCTCCGCGTTGCGCCCGTGGGCGCCAGCCACCGCGTCCGTGCCGAAGACAATTTTCAGTCCCGGAGTCTTCACCGCACGTCGCATCAGGTCGTGGTTCATCGGCAGGATCTTCTTTCTCTTTCGTTCGATGTTGAAGCTGAACCTATCCTAAGAAATCGGGATGGAACAGTGAGTAAGTAAGGAGTTCAGCCAAAAAGACCTACCGTATCCCTTATCCGATTGCTGAACTGGGAATCGGATTCCGAGGCTCCCTTTCATGGGGCTGGTTGCGATGGCTGATAGGCTGGACCATCGAGAGTTAGCATCGGCAAGGAGGCCGATTTGGCCGCTGCACCACCCGCGGTGATCGCGGCAGGACACAGCGGCAGTCCCGCTTGGTGGCCGCGCTGCAAAGATTGACATCGCCGCCATTCCGGCATATATATAATGCTGTCCCCTGAGAATGTATTCAAACCAGCCGATCTTGGGCCTCGGCTGGGCGCCGAAACCATCGTTCAAGGAGCACGCCGTGAAGATCCAACTCAAGGTGAATGGTACCCTGCGCGAGGATGACGTGGAGCCTCGGCTCCTGCTGGTTCACTACCTTCGCGAGCTGGCCGGGCTCACCGGCACACATATCGGCTGCGAGACTTCCATTTGCGGCGCGTGCACCGTCCTGGTGAACGGCGAGGCCGTGAAGTCGTGCACGATGTTTGCCGTGCAGGCGGACGGTGGCTCCATCACCACCATCGAGGGGCTGGCGGTCGACGGTAAACTGCACCCACTCCAGCAGGGTTTCTGGGAGGAGCACGGATTGCAATGCGGGTTCTGCACTCCCGGGATGATCCTGGCGGCGGCCCAATTGCTCAGCCGGAACCCCCATCCCTCGCGCGATGAGATTCGCAAAGGACTGGAAGGCAACTTGTGCCGCTGCACGGGGTACCAGCACATTGTGAAGGCGGTGGAATGGGCGGCAGGACATTGACGATTGAAGAGCCGCTATCAGCCATCAGCGGTCAGCCATCAGCTATCACGCTTTGCTTCTTTCTTGCTGAGAGCTGACGGCTGAAAGCTGAGAGCCAGTTGGAAGAGGTGGACCATGACCAAACTCCTGGGTGAACGCATCAAGCGCAAGGAAGATCCCCGGCTGATTCAGGGTCGCGGCCACTACGTGGACGACCTCAAGCTGGACGG
The DNA here is from genome assembly GCA_035315065.1 of Terriglobia bacterium. GTDB lineage: Bacteria > Acidobacteriota > Terriglobia > UBA7540 > UBA7540 > DATFYM01. The sequence goes on along the minus strand of DATFYM010000082.1, from coordinate 72,027 downwards.
GATGCTCCACATGGCGTTTGTGCGGAGCATGCACGCGCACGCCCGCATCCTGAGCATCAACGTCTCGGCGGCGCGCGCGCTCCCCGGCGTGGTGGACGTGATTACCGGGAGCGACATCAAGGGTCACCTGGGGTTTGTTCCTTGCGCGGCGGGCATGGAAGGCCTGAAGGTCCCCGATCACCCGTGCCTGGCGGACCTGAAGGTCTGCTACGTGGGCGAGCCCATCGCGGCGGTAGTCGCCACCAGTCGCTATGTGGCGCGCGACGCTCGGGACCTGATCGAGGTCGATTACGAGCCTCTCCCTGCGGTGACGAATCCGGAAAAAGCGCTGGAAGCGGGCTCGCCCGTGATCCACGAGAAGCTGGGCGACAATCTTGCCTTCGTGGCCAAGCTGGATAGCGGCGATTGGAAGTCGATCGAAGCAGACGCAAGCCTCAAGGTCGTCAAGGCGCGCTTCATCAATCAGCGACTGGCGCCGGTGGCGATGGAGACGCGCGGCGTCATCGCCTCGTACTCGCCGGGCGAGGACACCCTCACCGTGTGGTCCTCCACGCAAATTCCCCACATCCTCAAGACGCAACTCGCCATCATGAGCGGGGTCGACGAAGCGCGGTGCCGCGTGATCACGCCGGAGGTCGGCGGCGGGTTTGGCAGCAAGCTGAACGTCTACGGCGAGGAAGCGCTGGCGTGCTTTGCGTCGCGCCGGGTCGGCAAGCCGGTGAAGTGGATCGAGGGCCGTCGCGAGAACATGCTGGGCACCATCCACGGCCGCGATCAGATTAACGACGTCGAAGTTTACGTGCAGCCCGATGGCAAGGTGGTCGCGCTTAAGTGCTGGATCATCGCTGACCTGGGCGCGTATCACCAACTGCTCACCCCAGCCATCCCCACGCTGACCACCCTGATGATTCTTGGCTGCTATGACATTCAGAATGTGTTTGTGGAGACCAAGGGAGTCTTCACCAACAAGATGGCCACCGACGCCTATCGCGGCGCCGGGCGTCCCGAAGCCACCTACATTATCGAGCGGGCGATGGACCTGGTGGCGCAGGAGCTGAAGATGGACCCGGTGGATGTGCGGGTGAAAAACTTCCCCGCTTCCAAAAAGAACATCGTGCTGCCCACCGGCGTCACCTACGACACGGCAGACTATCCGAAGTCGCTCAAGAAAGCGCTGAAGCTGGCGGGCTACGCCAAGCTGCGTCGGGAGCAGGAGCGGTTGCGGAAGGAAGGGAGGTATCTTGGCATCGGGCTTTCCACCTACGTCGAGATCTGCGCCATGGGACCCTCCAGCCGCATGCCGGCCGGCGGGTGGGAATTCGGTTCGGTGCGCGTGGACCCTACCGGCAAGGTCACGGTGATGAGTGGCACCTCGCCGCACGGCCAAGGCGAAGAGACCAGCTTCGCCCAGATCGTGGCGGACGGGCTGGGAATTCCCTACGACGACGTCACCGTGTTTCACGGCGACACGGGCTCCGTTCCGATGGGGATCGGGACCTTCGGTAGCCGGACCACGGCCGTTGGGGGCACCGCGATCTACAACGCGACGGAGCGCATCCGGAAGAAGATGGCCCGCATCGCGGCCGCCAAGCTGGGCGTGAAGGCGAGCCAACTGGTATTTCGCGACGGCAAGATTCAAACCGAAGACGGCCAGAAGTCGATCGGCTTCGGCGAGGTGGTGGCAGAGGCTATCTTCGCCAAGCAACTCCCTCCCGGTATCGAGCCCGGCCTCAACGAGCAGTGCGTGTTTGAACCGGCCAACTACACGTTTCCCTTTGGCGCCCACATCGCAGTGGTTGAAGTCGACGCGCAGACGGGCGAGATCGTGTTGCGGAATTACTACGCCGTGGACGACTGCGGGCGCGTGCTGAATCCCATGTTGGTAGACGGGCAGGTCCACGGCGGCATCGTGCAGAGCATCGGTCAGGCGCTCTATGAGGAGCACATCTACGATGAAAACGGCCAGGTGGTGACTGGCGAACTCTTGGACTACGCGCTGCCCAAGGCTCACCAGGTGCCCTGGCTGGATACCCAGACCACCCAAACCAGAACGCCGGTGAACCCGCTGGGCGTGAAAGGGGTGGGCGAGGCCGGGACCATCGGCTGCACGCCGGCCATCGTCAACGCGGTGGTGGATGCGCTGGCTCCGTTCGGCGTCAAGCATATCGATATGCCGCTCAAGCCGGAGAAGATTTGGAACATTCTGAAACAGGGAGCGGTGCAGAAGGCTTCATAGGAATTTTGGATTTTGGATTGAAGAACCGTTCGCGGTAGACATGTTCCGATGGAACGAGACGTCTTCAATCCAAAATCCAAAATTAGTCAAGTTAGGTGAAGATGGCTGAAGCAGACATCGATATTCGCAGCTCGGATGGAACCTCCGATGGCGTCCTTCTTCGGCCGGAAGGCGACGGCCGGTGGCCCGGAGTCATCTTCCTCACCGACATCGGAGGCATTCGTCCGGCCCAGCGCGAAATGGCGCGGCGGCTGGCTGCGGAAGGGTACAACGTGCTGATGCCCAACGTGTACTACCGCACCTCCCGCGTGCCGATCTGGGACTTCAAGCCGAGCTTTGGAGCCGACGAGCGGACGACGAAGCGGCTTGCTGAACTGGCCGGCCCGTTGACGCCGGAGGCCGTCGAGCGCGACGCGGCGGACTACGTCAACTTTCTTGGCGCGCAGGAGTCCGTCAACGCCGGTCCGATGGGCGTGGTGGGTTATTGCGCGACGGGAAGCGTCGCCATGCGTTTCGCGGCCGCGAGGCCGGACGAAATCGCCGCCGCCGCGTCGTTCCACGGAGCCAGGCTCGTGACCGATGGTCCCTCGAGTCCGCATCTCCTCCTGCCGCGCATCAACACCAACGCGCGGCTCTATTTCGGTCACGCCATCGAAGACCGTGGAATGCCGAAAGAGGCGATTGAAAAGCTCAACCTTGCGCTCAAGGCTTGGGGCGGCGAATACGAGAGCGAGATCTACGAGGGCGCCTACCACAGTTGGACCGTGCCGGATAGTCCGGTTTATAACCATGCTCAGGCCGAGCGCGCCTTCGGAAAGTTGACGGATTTGTTTGCGAAAGCGCTGAAGCGACAAGTGGCGAGTGGTTAGGGGCTAGTGCCTAGACTAGCTATCAGCTGTCAGCTCTCAGCAAGAAGAATCCGCTTTTTGCTGATCGCTGACGGCTGACCGCCTCTCGCCCCTAGCCACTCGCCCCTAGCCACTGCGCTCGGCGCAGGAGCGAGCCGTAGATTGGAGACTCATGATTCCACAACCCTTTGAGTATCACGTTCCGAAGACGGTAGCCGAGGCCTCGCAACTTCTGGCCGAGTTCGGCGACGAGGGAAAGGTGTTGGCAGGCGGGCACAGCCTGATCCCTTTGATGAAGTTCCGGCTGGCGGCTCCGGAACACATCATCGATATCGGGCGCATCGGCGGGCTGAGCTACATCCGCGAAGAGGGCGACAAGATTCAGATCGGCGCGCTCACCACGCATTACCAGATCGAGTCCTCGGAACTGCTCAAGGCAAAGTGCCCGCTGTTGCCGCAGACAGCGGTAGAGATCGGCGACCCACAGGTGCGCAACAAGGGGACGCTAGGCGGCGCCCTGGCTCACTCGGACCCTGCGGCGGACTGGCCGGCCACGATTCTGGCGCTCGATGCCGAGATCCATGCCGAGAGCACGCGCGGCGATCGGTGGATTCGCGCCCAGGATTTTTTCTTGGACATGCTGGCGACAGCACTGGAACCGGATGAGATTCTGACGGCGGTTAAAGTCCCGGTGCTGCCGGCGGGCGGCGGCGATGCCTACACCAAGCTCCATCAGCCCGCGTCTGGATTTGCTGTGGTCGGGGTGGCGGCACGCGTGGTGTTAAACGCCAGCGGCGAGATTGCAGAAGTGAGCGTCGGCGTCACCGGAGTAGGCTCGAAAGCTTATCGGGCCAGTGGAGTGGAAGAGACACTGCGCGGAAGACCAGCCGCGACGAAACTCATCGCCGAAGCCGCGTCACACGCTGCCGACGGGGTCGACGCGAATTCAGATCTGTTCGCTTCGGCGGAGTATCGGCGTCACCTGGCGAGCGTCTACACGCAACGGGCCATCGAGAAGGCAGTGGAAAGGGCCGGCAAGAAATAGCCATCAGCTTTCAGCACTCAGCGTTCAGCCATCAATCTTCTGACTGACAGGCGCTCGATAGCGCCTTGTTTGCTGACGGCTGATGTCTGACGGCTGACAGCCTTTTTTATGAGAGTCGAAGGCGCCTACATCATACCCGCCGACCGCGATGTTGTGTGGCAGAGTCTGCTGGACCCTGAAGTGTTGTCGCGCTCCTTGCCGGGCGACGGGAAGCTGAAGCCCAACTCCGATGGGAGTTTTCACGCCGAACTCAAGGTGGGGATCGCGGCGGTGAAGGGCACCTATCACGGCCACATTCAAATCCTGGACGCCGTGGCTCCCGAACATTACCGGATGAAAGTGGAAGGGCAGGGAACGGGTGGCTTTGTCAGGGGAGAAGGAACACTGACTCTCTCCCAGAATGGAGCGGGCGGAACCGTCATCGCGTACGCCGGAGACGCGCAAGTGGGCGGCGTGATTGCCAACGTCGGCCAGCGGCTCATGCAAGGCGCCGCCAAGCAGATTGTGGGCAAGTTCTTCCTGGAGTTTTCTAAGCAGCTCCAGAGACTCGGATCAGAACGCGCGGCCGAAGGGACTGTAGCGACGGTGTCCTCACCGCTGCTCGCGGCGGCTCCGTCGCCAGCCTCAATTTCGGTCTCTGCGGCCCCCGCGACTGACCCGGAGCCTGCCGTCGCGTCTCCGCCCGAAGAACCAACTGGAGGCCTTCATGCAGGCGACCATCCGAGTCAGGCGAGTCAGGCAAGTCAGGCGAGCGAGCCAAGTGAGCAGGCTCTGCCAACTCTTCTTGATCAGCGCGCTGAGCTTCGCGAGCCTGAGCATCGTCAGGACGACCGCGCTCCCACCGGCCCCACCGATGAGCTCCCCGATGGTGCCCAAAACCAGTCCGGTCGATGACTGGCCCTACTACGGGCACGACCCGGGTGGCACCCGATACTCACGTCTTGCGGAGATCAATCGGCAGAACGTCTCCCAGCTCAAAGTCGCATGGGTATTCCACACTGGCGATATCTCGGACGGCAGCCGCAAACGGCGGCGGAGCGGCTTTGAGACGACTCCCATTCTTGTGGACGGGACGCTCTACCTCACCACGCCGTTTAATCGGGTGATCGCCCTCGATCCTGAAACGGGCGTGCAACGTTGGGCCTTCGATCCCAAGATAGATCCTACGTGGGGCTATGGCGACGGCCTCATTAACCGCGGCGTGGCTGCCTGGCTCGACCCGGTGCGAGCCGGGCAACTCGACAGGATCTTGAAACCCTGCGACCGTCGTATTTTCGAAGCGACGCTGGACGCGCGCCTGATCGCACTCGACGCGGCCACCGGCACTCCTTGCGCCGACTTCGGCAAGAACGGTGAAGTGAGCCTGCGCGATGTGCCTCGCTATCGCCCCGGCTGGTACCACATGACCTCGCCGCCGGTCGTGATCGACGATATCGTGGTGGTGGGCTCGGCGATTGATGACAACGGCCGCGTGGACATGCCTGGCGGCGTAGTGCGGGCCTTCGACGCGCGCTCGGGCGCCTTGCGCTGGAGTTGGGACCCAATTCCGCCGAATCCTCCAGAGCAGCCCAGTCAGACCGGTCCGACAGGCTCCGCCACGAGGGGTGGGGGCAAAGGCACGTGGCGCACCGGCGCGGCCAACGCCTGGTCCATCATGACCGTGGACGCGGAGCGTGACCTGGTTTTCGTTCCCACCGGCAGCGCCAGTCCAGACTACTACGGTGGTCTGCGGCTCGGCGACGACAAGTGGGCGGATTCGGTGGTGGCCTTGCGCGCCAAGACCGGTGAGCTGGCATGGGGGTTCCAGCTTGTCCACCACAATCTTTGGGACTACGACACGGCCTCGCCACCACTGCTTGCTACAATCCGCCGCAACGGTGAGAACGTTCCGGTCGTGATCCAGGGCAACAAGACCGGCTTCCTCTACGTGTTCAATCGCGACACGGGCGCGCCGGTGTTCTCCGTGGAGGGGCGTCCCGTACCGCAGAGTGATGTGCCGGGCGAGGTGACCTCGCCTAACCAGCCTTTTCCCGTGGCGCCGCCGCCGCCGCTTGCTCCGCAACGGCTTCCGCCCGACCAGGCTTGGGGCCTCACGCCCGACGATCGCGAAGCGTGTCGCAAGCGCCTCCAAGAACTTCGCAATGAGGGCATTTTCACTCCGCCCAGCCTGCACGGTTCTCTGGCGATCCCTGGCAACATCGGCGGCATGAACTGGAGCGGATACGCTTTTGATCCCGAGAACAGTCTTCTAGTGGTGAACTCGAACAATTTTCCCACGCAAGTCCGGCTGATTCCCGGAGCTGAGTTCAGCGATGCGGCGCGCCAAGGCGAACCGGGTGAGTACACGCGCCAAGTGGGAGCGCCCTACGGCATGTTCCGGCGCCCGCTTTTGTCCCCGGGGGTCCGCCTGCCCTGCGGCCCGGCGCCTTGGGGCATGTTGACGGCGGTCGACATGACCACAAGCAGTACGTGGTGATTGCCGCCGGCGGCCACGCCAAGATCACGGAAGAGAAGCAGGACGACGCCGTCATGGCCTTCGCCCTGCCCTAACCAAGGAGTTCCGGTGGAGACAGGCCTGCGAGGGAAAGTGGTGATCGTGACCGGGGCTGCCGCCGGCATCGGTCGCGCGACGGCGCGCTGCTTTGCAGCAGAGGGAACGCGAATAGCAGCGTGGGACGTGCGCGATTCCGACGCGGCATCGATCACGGAAGAGCTTCGCACTGCAGGCGGTGAGGGGCTCTTCCGTGCCGTCAACGTCACCGAAGCTGCCGCGATCGAGTCCGGGATCGAGGAAGTGCTTGCGCGTTGGGGCCGGATCGACGTCCTGGTGAATAACGCCGGGATTGTGCGTGACGCTCAACTGGTGAAGTGGAAGGACGGGGCGGCAGTTTCCACTATGGGCGAGGCGGAGTTTGACGCTGTCGTGGCGGTGAACCTCAAGGGTGTTTTTCTCGCGACGCGAGCCGTGGTGCCCCACATGGTTGCAAGCGGCGGAGGCGTGGTTCTGAGTGCTTCCTCAGTGAGCGCCCTCTACGGAAGCTTCGGCCAGACCAACTACGCCGCCACCAAGGCGGGCGTCATCGGCATGACGCGCTCGTGGGCGCGCGAACTGGGGCGCTACAACATTCGGGTCAACGCGGTGGCGCCCGGGTTCATCGCTACCGATATGCTGAAGTCGATCCCACCCAAGGTGCTGGAAACCGCAGCCGCACGCACGCCGCTGGGGCGCTTGGGACGGCCGGAAGACGTCGCTGCGGCATACGTGTGGCTGGCATCAGACGCCGCCGCTTTCGTTCACGGTATCGTGCTTTCGGTGGATGGCGGGGTCGTGCTTGGCACTTAATCGGGAATTGCCGATCGCAGATTGACGATTGGAAGAGCAATCAGCTATCAGCCGTCAGCTATCAGCAAGAATCAGACCTTCGTGCTGAGAGCTGACGGCTGATAGCCGAAAGCGGTTAGCCTTCAACGCGCAGATCGTTAGTGACAGAGAAAACTCCAGGCACACTGTTGGCCTGAATGTTAGCGAGGCTCTTATCCATCTCGTTCCCCACCACGCCGACCAGCGTCACGTGGCCATTGTCCACGATGATATGGATCGACGGATTGGCTCCCATGGCATAGCGATACAACGATCCTCGCCCGAACACGGCACGATACTCGGCGCGACGGATCTGCCAGTCCATGCCGGAGAGCGGCAGAACCTCGATGTGGTTGGTCACGTGCTCGACGCCTTCGATGTGCTTCACCGCGTTTTCGGCGTCCGACTTAAGAATGGGCCTGGTCACTTGCCCGAAGAGCTCCACCGTGTACCCGTTCACCCGATACTCCAGGTTGTCAAAGACACTGTAGTAGGGAAGCATCACGAGTTCATGGCCCACCTGCCGCGCGATGTACGGATCGCTTCCGGCGGGAGTGTTCCAACCCCGATCGGCCCCTTTGGCCGACGCAAACCCCGGCGTTACGGCTAGAATGACTCCAAGAACCAATAATTCACTGCTTCGCTTCCAGTTACTGTTCATCGTTTCCTCACTCCTCTCTTCGAGGCTCTCGTCTAGCCTCGGCATTTCCCTTCGTTCGGTTGGATGCGAGTCTTGCTCCTGGGATTCCTCACGAAACGCGTTCCAGCAAAAATATATTTCGCTATTGACCTGTAACCCGCGGCGGCTCTCTGTCGTCACCGGGTGCCTTGAAAATCCGGTGGAGACGGCGCGGAATGAAATGTGGAACGGCGATGAAGGGTGGGAAAAAAGGGTGAATGCCGAAAGGAAGATCTATTTGCCAAGCCTGTGGTTCATCATTCCGTATGTTTCCGCATCAACTCGCGGCGACAATCGTAGGTTCTTGCTAGCCGCTGCTTTTCTCGTAGCACCCGAGCACTCGCAGGAACGAGGTGACCTCGCCAAGGTGGTCCAATGCCTTCCGGCAGCGCTCCTCTTTGATGTTGCCGAGAAAATCCAGGTAGAAGAGATACTCCCACGGCCGGCCACGCAAGGGACGCGACTCCATTTTGGCTAGATCGATATCGCGCAGGGCAAAAACGCTCAGGCACTTGTAGAGCGCCCCGGGAACGTTGCTTGTAGAAAAGACGATCGAAACCTTGTTGGCCTTGGGCGTGACCTTGGCTGTTCGGGAGAGGAGCAAGAAGCGCGTGTAGTTCTCGCGGTGATCCTCCACATGCGTGGCGAGGATGCGCGCGCCGTAGACGTCGGCAGCGATCCGGCTGGCGATGGCCGCCGCGCCGCCAATTCGGCGCTCAGCCAGCATCTTAACGCTGCCTGCCGTATCGTAGAAGGGCACTTTCTCAACCTTGGGGTGACGCTTGAAAAACTCGATGCATTGCGCTAGCGCGACAGGGTGCGAGTAGACTTGGCGAAGATTGGCGAGCGTGGTTCCCGGAAAAGCGATGAGGTTGTGCACGATGCGCAAGCTGACCTCGGCCACGATGTGCAGGTCGTTGGCCACCAAATGGTCGTAGTTCTCGTGGACGGATCCCGCCAGGGTGTTCTCAATCGGCGCCAGGCAATACTTCGTCTTTCCGCCGGTGACGCTCGAGAACATGGCGGCGAAGGTCTCGCAAGGCTCCACGCGCACACTTCGCCCGAGTAGTTTGTAGGCAGCTTCTTCGCTGAACGAGCCTCGCTCTCCCTGGAAGGCGACTGTGGCCATTTCGATTCGCTTCCTTACCAGTTCTCAGTTTTCAGTCCTCAGTTGTCGATCCGAGATCTGTCCCGGCTAAGCACAGGGCACTGAGAACTGAAAACTGAAAACTGAGAACAACTGAGAACCATGGTCAAGGCTCTGGACTCAAGAGTCCTCGAAAGAAAAAATCGGTCAGCGCGCGGCTCAGTTCAGCCTGGTTCACGGGGCCCTCCGGGTGGTACCATTGGTAAAGCCAGTTGATGGTCCCCAGCAGGAAAAAAGCCGCCAGGTGCGCGCTGACGAGAGGCTTCTTCCCTGACCTCTGCTGCGTCTCAGCGATGAGTCCTTCTAGAAAGTGAATGTATTCCTTCTTGCGCGCGTCGATCCTTTTCTGCAGCGTCCCCCTGAGGGAACGGTTTTCGTGCAGGATCACGGTCAGTTCGAAATCCCGCGCCCGCACAATCAAGTTAACGTGGCCGGCGATAGTCTGGCGAAGTCTCTCGGCGGGATCATCAATGTCCTTCAGTCGCTGAAGTACCACCTCGTCCAAGATGTCCATCCCGTAGTTCATGATTTCGAATAGCAGGCGGTCCTTGCTGCCCACGTGATGGTAAAGGCCCGCCTTGGTGAGGCCTACCGCCGCGGCGATATCCTGCATCGAGGCGCCGCCGTAGCCTTTTTCGTAGAAGACGCGCGCCGCCGCACGGCAGATTTCACGCAGCTTGTGCCTGGCTTCTGTGTTTTGCGCCATGAGCGAACACCGACCTGGCAGTGAGGGCAGAGTCTAGCACAAAAAATGGCTCGGAGTTGAAGCCGATCCTCCAAACAGACTCCCGTCTCGGGCGGGTTGGTGGTCGACGCTGACTCCTATAGGATCGGTTGCGCGAACACAGGTGTGGGTCCGGACACCTTCACTTATGTTCCTCGCGCCGGGTCTCGGCCTCCGCCAGCCAACCTCGCTTCAACTCTGAATCGGGCACGTTGCTCAGATAGGGCTTGATGTCGAGGATGGGCGTGCCGTCCAACATGTCCACGCCACGGACGCGGAGCCGGTTGCCTTCGCGGCCGAGCAGCCGCACCACGGTCAAGCCGATTGGGTTGGGGCGACGGGGCGACCGCGAGGCAAACACGCCGTGAGGGTGCGTATCACAGGGCGGTGTGCCCACTAAATCGCAACCTTGGCTGCGATCGAAGACCCAAAGAACGTAGAGATGAGAAAACCCTTCCACGTCTTGCAGGCCGGCCTCGAATTCGGGAAGGACCTCAAGCAATCCCTCTTCCTCATGCTTCGCCCCCAGCCCGCGCGGAACCTCGTCAGTGTGCGCGAAAGGGCTGTGAACGAAACCAATGGCCCGCACGGTCCAGTTCTGCATGGTCTCCTCAAATGGGCGCTGCCACAAAGCCCAGCGGCGCCGTCAGCCTTTCTATCGTACACCCGGCGCAGATGGAAGCAAGTGCAGCGCAGATCGGTTTTCCAAGAGCCCGGCCTGAGCGGAGCGGGGAGTTTGCGGTTCTTTCTTTGTAGCCCTAGGTCAAAGTCTTTCTTTGTTCCGGTCACCGACCGCGCTGGATTGTGTTATGGTAAAGTACGTTCTGAATGTGACGACGAAAGGATGCGCCGGACGCGCCTTCGATTTTTGCCTCGCCCGTAAGCTCGTCGTTTGGGAGGTTTTCGATGCTCGAATTGAACCGCCGTAACTTTATCTATTCTGCAATAGCTCTCAGCTTCAGCTCCCGTCTGGGATTCGCAGAAGGACAAAAGCTTCGTATTGGCGTGACTGACTGGAACCTGAACCTGGGCGCTAACCCGGGCGCAGTGTCGCTGGCAGCGCAACTCGGCTTCGACGGGTTGCAAATGTCGTTCGGACGAAAGATAGTAGATGACAAGATGCCTGCCGACAATCCGGAAGTGATCGCCCGTTACCTGAGCCTTTCGAAGCAATACAACATTCCGATCGATGGGACGTGCGTCGATCGACTTCATGATAATGGCCTGAAAAGCGACAAGCTTGCTTCGAAGTGGGTGCTTGATTCCATCCGGCTGACTAAGGATTTGAACGCGAAGGTGCTTCTTTTGCCGTTTTTCGGCCCAAGGGCCCTGCAAAGCAAAGACGAGATGGATCATGTGGGCGATATGCTGCGCGACCTGGCGCCGGAAGGAGAAAAGGTCGGCGTCGTTCTTGGGTTGGAGGACACCATCTCCGCGGAGGACAACGTCCGAATCATGGATCGGTCGCGGTCGGCTAGCGTGTCGGTGTATTACGACGTGGGGAATTCCACCAAGGCAGGCTTTGACGTGGTGAAGGAGATACGCTGGCTCGGGAAAGACCGGATTTGCCAGTTTCATCTCAAGGACAATCCGCACTATCTCGGCGAAGGGAGTATCCAGTTCCCAGCCGTCATGCACGCCATTCGAGATATCGGATTCTCCGGCTATGCGAATTTAGAGACCGATGCCCATCCAAACCAGTTGGAAGCGGACATGCGCCGGAATCTCACGTACATCCGCAAGGTCATCGAGTCAGGGAACAGTGAATAGGGAACAGGGACTCAGCACTCGGGAGTTACTGTTTCCTGTTCACTATTCCCTGTTCCCTATTCCCTACTTGGAGGTGACCTATGACGCAAGACGAACCTACCGTACTCACTCGTCGATCGTTCCTTAGCCGGTCGTTAGGTGCTGGAGCGGCGGCATCGGCATTTACCATCATCAAGCCCGAACTGGTGCGTGGCGCGGGAAAGGAGCGCCTGCGCGCCGGTTTGGTCGGCTGTGGTGGGCGCGGCACTGAGGCAGCAATCGACCTGCTGACGGCTGATCCCAGCGTAGAACTCATGAGTATGGGAGACATATTTGAGGACAAACTCCAAAAGTCCCTGGCCAACTTGCGTGATCCCAAGTTTTTGATGGACGTAAGCCCGAAGCGCGCGGCCGAATTCACGGGCAAGCCTTTGGCGGACTTGGTGGACTCGGTGCGTAAGCGAGTCAACGTCGATCCCGACCACTGCTTCAGCAGCTTCGACGCCTACAGGAAGGTGATTGCGTCCGACGTCGACGTGGTTTTGTTGTGCACTCCCCCAGGCCACCGACCGGAGCAGTTCGAGGCCGCCGTTCAGGGTGGGAAGCATGTCTTCACCGAAAAGCCCATCGCTACCGATCCGGTTGGAGCGCGCCGGTTCATCGCCGCGGTGAAAATGGCCGAGGAGCGGAAGTTGACGGTGGTCGCCGGTACGCAGCGTCGTTCGCAAAGGGAGTATATCGAAACCGTTCAGAAGATCCATGATGGTGCCATTGGAGAAGTGGTAGACCTCAGCGCGAATTATCTCAGCGGACCGGTCTTGCCCGTGGACCATCGTGACCCGGCGTGGGGCGACATGGAGTGGCAACATCGAGACTGGTACTCCTTCGTGTGGATTTGTGGAGATCAGATGGTGGAGCAACACATTCACACGATTGATTTCTGCAACTGGGTTGTGGGGGCTCATCCTGTCAGCGTGGTAGCGTCAGGCGGTGTGGCGTGGCGTCCTCGGGAGGAACTCTACGGAAACATCTACGACCACCTGACGGCCGATTTCGTTTACCCCAACGGCGTTCACCTCGGGAGCGCTTGCCGACAGTATCCCAAGGGTTGCTACCGAAAAGTGTGGAACACGATAGTCGGCTCCAAGGGGCGCAGCGATGGCATCGACCTGGGCTCGAAGGGCCTGGATCCGTATGTCCAGGAGCACGTTCGCCTGGTGAACAGCATTCGCGGCGACATTCCATGCGTCAACGATGGGATGACTGTAGCCGAAAGCACGCTGACCTGCATCATGGGCCGGGAGGCGGCTTACTCGGGCATGGAAGTCACTTGGGATATGATCATGGCCTCGAAGCAAGACCTTCAGCCGAAGGCCCTTGATTATAAGCTCGCGATGGAGGTGCCGCCCGTGGCTGTACCGGCCCACTACACGTTCGTTTGAGGGACGCGCCAGTGAATTGCGGATTGCCGATTGGAAACAGCCTTCAGCTATCAGCGGTCAGCTCTCAGCAGGAGAGTCCGGTTCTTGCTGAGAGCTGATGGCTGAGAGCTGATGGCTTTAGGGAGGGACCAGTGGAATACCGGGAGTCAAACAACGGCTTAAGTCGCCGCCAGTTCCTGGCGGAAAGCAGTGCAGCCGCATTTTCATTGACGCTCATGCGACCCGGACTGGTTTCGGGCTCCCAGGTCAACTCGAAGATCGCGATTGGGGTGATTGGCTGCGGTAGCCGGGGTACCTGGATCACCGACCTGTTCCTTCAACATGGAGGTTACCAGGTGGTGGCCGCAGCGGACTACTTCCAGGACAAAGTGGATGCGTTCGGTGAGAAATTCCGAGTAGACCCCGCGCGTCGTTACACCGGCCTTTCCTGCTACAAGAAAGTCCTCGATAGTAAGGTAGACGCGGTGGTGATTGAGAGCCCGCCCTATTTCCATCCCGAGCAGGCGGCCGCGGCCGTGGACACGGGCGCGCACGTCTACACTGCCAAGCCCATCGCGGTTGATGTTCCGGGGTGTCAGAGCATCGCCACCAGTGGTGAAAAAGCTGCCGCCAACCAGCGATGCTTTCTGGTGGATTTTCAGACCCGCACCGAACCGCTCTATCAAGAGGCGGTGAAACGCGCTCAGGGAGGCGACATCGGCCGGTTTATTTGCGGCGAGGCGTCCTACTTCGCCGACTCGCCCTGGACCTGGCAAACTGAGTATCTTCGCCTTCATCCTCAAGATCCTGAGGGTCGGTTGCGAGCCTGGGGCGTGGACCGTGTGCTTTCCGGGGATGTCATCACTGAACAAAACATCCACTCCATTGACGTTGCGACCTGGATTCTCGATCACCATCCCCTCCGCGCCAATGGCAGCGGCGGGCTGAATTCACGCACCGAGGGTACTTGCTGGGATCATTTCTCGGTGGTCTTTGCCTTTCCCGATGATGTGCTGGTGAGCTTCTGTTCCAAGCAGTTCGGAGCTGGCTACGACGACATCCTGTGCCGGATGTACGGAACCACGGGAGACATTGAAACCCACTATCAGGGTGAAGTGAACATCCGGGGGAGATCACCCTACGCTGGAGGAAAGTGCCCCACCCTTTATCGAGACGGGGCTGTCCGGAATATCGCCACATTCTATGAAAGCGTCGTCAAGGGGGATTTTTCCAACAGCACGGTCGCCCCGAGCGTGCGGAGCAATCTCACCACCATCCTGGGACGCACGGCTGCCTATAAGGGCAGTGAGGTGACCTGGGACGAAATGATGAAAGCCGGCGAACAATGGGAACTGAAGACCGAAGGTCTGAAGGCCTAAGTATTATGTTAGCCTGCTTCTTTTGAGTCTCATGCCCTACATGGAGGTGTAACTGGTGCTCAAGTCCATCGCCGTCGTCGTCGGCAGCTACCTGCTCTCGATCGTTCTTGTCGTGGCGACGGACCCGTTGCTCTCACGCCTATTTCCGGGCGATTTCGTCAAAGGCCGTGTCCCCTCCGACACGGCTCTCATCGCGAGCACGGCGCTCTTCGTCGTTATCTCGATCCTTTGCGCCTGGCTCTGCGGCCGCTTTGCTCCGAGCCGCGCCGCACGGCATGTCCTCTGGTTCTTCATCATCGGGGAAGTGATGGGCATCGGCGCGATTATTCCTAACTGGAGCAAGGGCTGGCCGCACTGGTACTGGTTGTCTTGGCTGCTCACCTGGCCGGTGAGCTGCTGGATCGGCCTGCTGCTTGCCGGGCGCCGGGCTGATTCGCCCTCCGCCTGAGAAGGTGTGAAGAAATTGGAAAAGCAAAAAAGTTTCTCGCCAAGGCGCAAAGTTCGCAAAGCATACAACGAGTTTATTCTTCGCGACTCTTCGCTCCTTGGCGGCCTTGCGAGAAACTCTTCATTTTTTCGCACCTTCTGAGTTCTCACTCAGCGGAAGCATCCCAGCGTCGCCTCGTTTCGCACGTACAGCATTCCGTTTAAGTACGGCGCCTGCTTTCAGTCACAAGCTGCATCTCCCCGGAGCGAGTGACCTATGTCACGCCTGCCTGTGAGTCCTGTCACGTCTAATGCTGGAGGTTTGAAGTACAAAGAACAGGGGTGTGTTTCCGGGCGATTAGCCCAAACCCTCGCGAAAGGAGGGCCTTCCAATGACTACTACTCTGGTGCTTGCAGTAGTGGGAGGGTTGGTGTTCTGGGCCATCGTGGCCTATGCCATTTGGCAGTGGGGCCCAGGCCTGAGGAAACGCTCCGTGAGGTGTCCGGAGCTGAAGCGACGAGCCAGGGTTCTCGCCGACCAGCGGGAGCCAGAGTTCGGCAGCTTGGCGGTGACCGACATCAAGTCCTGCTCGCTGGTCAATGGTCCGACGCTTACGTGCAGTAAAGAGTGCCTCTCGCACCTGTAGACCTCTGGCCGTGACACACGGTCGCCGAAAGCCGGGCGCTACGTCGGAAGTCAGGACACTGCCCGCGACTCCCGTTGGCGTGAGGTGAGTTCTGTGTACGAGGCCGTAAGACAACTCTGGCCCGAGCTCGAGTGGATTGGAGACTCGGAGCTTCGCGAGCGAGTCACGCGGACGTGGGTCCGGGCCTTCGAGTTGAGCCCCCTGAAGCCGGAAGACTTGAATCGCATTCCCTTCACCCTGCTCATCCCCGATTGCCCAGCCACCTTCATGGAACATAAGCGCTGCGTGGTGCACATTGCGCGCCGGGCGGCCGAATCGATGCGCGAATTCATGGGTCGCTCGCTGGCTATCGACATGGACATCGTGATCGCTGGCGCCATCCTGGCCGATGTGGGCAAGCTCCTGGAATATGAGAACGTGGACGGCAAGACTCGGCAAAGTGAGCGCGGCGAATTCCTGCGCCATCCCTTCACCGGCGTCGCCTTGGCCATGGAGTGCGGCGTACCTGACCGGGTCTGCCACATCATCGCGGCTCACGCTGCCGAGGGGGACCTGGTCAAGCGCAGCACGGAAGCGACCATCGTGCATCACGCCGACTTTATGAGTTACCTGCCGTTCAAGGGGAAATAGGGAGTAGTGAATAGGGAGTGGCGAACAGGGAGTGAGGAGTCGGGAATAGGCAGTCGCGAATAGGGAACGTTTTTCCCTACTCCCGACTCCCTACTCCCTACTCCCTTCAAAATATGCCTCCAACCATCACTTCCAAAATGGCCCAGTGGGCAGCCGACCTGACGTTCGAACACCTTTCCCCTGAAGCCGTCTACCAAGCCAAGCGCTTTCTGCTCGACTCGCTGGGGTGCGCGCTGGGAGGCTATCGCCAGCACGACGTGCGCATCGCGCTCGGGGTGCTAAAGGAAATCGCCGGTCCAGGGCCGGCGACGGTGATCGGGTCCGGCGGCCGGATGGATCCCGTCTCGGCCTCCCTCGCCAACGCGCTCATGATCCGCGTGATGGACTACAACGACATTTATTGGAAGCAGGACCCGTCGCATCCCTCAGACCTCTTCCCGGCCGCTCTGGCCTGCTGCGAGCGTGCGCAGAGTGATGGGCGCGAGCTGATCGTCGGCTTGGTGCTGGGTCACGAGTTTGAGATGCGGTTTTGCGAAGCCGCCTTTCCCGGCATCCGGGAGCGTGGCTGGCATCACGCCACGCTGACGGCTTTCGTCTCGCCCATCGTCGCCGGGCGCGCGCTTCATCTGGGTTGGGCGCAAATCCAGCACGCCATCGGCATCTCGGCCAGCCGCCACGCCACGCTTGGTGCGGTGACCGCGGGCAAGCTCACCATGATGAAGAACACAGTGGACCCGATGGCCACCCAAAGCGGCGTCTTCGCCGCGCTGCTGGCGGAAAAAGGCTACACGGGCCCCGAGCACGTGTTGGACGGCAAGGAGGGGCTGGCCCACTGCTTCGGCCCCGAATGGAAGCTAAACCTTCTGACCGACGGACTGGGTCAGTCTTGGCGCATCACACAATGCGGCATGAAAGCCTTCCCGACCGAGGCTCTGACCCACACTCCGATTTCGGCCGTGCTGGATTTGGTGAAGCAGTACGACCTACAACCGGACTACGTGGAGAAGATTCAGCTCCGCTCTCTGGCGCGCGCCGCCGACATCCTCGCCGATCCCAGCAAGTACGACCCGCGCAGCAAAGAGACGGCCGACCACTCGCTGCCCTACGTCATTGCCGCGGCGCTGGTGGATCGGCAAGTCACGCCGCTCCAATTCACGCCCGAGAAGATTATGGACTCGGCTATCCGCGCCCAACTCAATAAGGTCGAAGTTGTGGCCGACCCGGAGATCGAGAAGGTGTTCCCAGCGCTTCAGCGCGTGATCGTTACCATTCGCACCACAGACAGTCGCGAACTCACACGGCAGTTGGATTATCCCAAGGGCGATCCGCGCAATCCCCTCACCGACCGTGAAGTGGAAGAGAAGTTCGAGGCATTGGCAGAGCCGGTACTTTCCCCTGCGGCGCGCCGCAGAGCCATCGACGCGGTGTGGAATCTCGAGAGGTTGGATTCGGTGAGCGCGCTGATGCAGTTGCTCAAGGCGAACAGAGGAGCTTGACCATGGGGCAGACCATCGTCGAAAAGATCGCCCAAGCCCATATGGCGGAGGGTCCCAAGCGCCTTTTGCGAACCGGTGACTTTGTTTCCATCCGGCCGCGGCACGTGATGACCCACGACAACACGTCGCCGGTGATGAAGAAGTTCAAGGCCATCGGGGCGACGCGCATCCGGGACCCCCGCCAGCCTGTATTCGCGCTCGATCACGACATTCAGAACCAGTCGGAGGACAATCTTAAAAAGTACCGCGGAATCGAGACTTTTGCGCGCGAGCAAGGCGTGGACTTCTACCCAGCCGGCACGGGCATCGGCCATCAGATCATGGTGGAGAAGGGCTACGTCGCGCCGGGCTCGTTCGTGGTGGCTTCGGACTCGCACTCCAACATGTACGGCGCGCTGGGAGCGATTGGCACGCCGGTGGTGCGCACGGATGCCGCCGCCATCTGGGCCACGGGGGAGTTCTGGTGGCAGATCCCACGCAGCATCCAGGTAGTGCTCGAAGGGAAGCTACCACGGGGCTCGACGGGCAAAGACGTCATCATCAGCCTCTGCGGCCTCTATAACCACGACGAAGTGCTCAACGCCGCCGTGGAGTTCAGCGGCCCCGGTGTCGCCACCCTGACCATGGACGAACGGCTGAGTATCTCGAACATGACCACCGAATGGGGCACGCTGGTGGGCTGGTTCCCGGCTGACGATAGGACGCTTGCTTATCTAAGCGAGCGTCAAGCCGAAATGAAGGCGCAGGGTGTCGAGCGGATTCGCGACGGGGATCTGGCGGCGTGGGCAGTAAACCCTCCCGCGCCCGACCCGGACGCACACTATTCGGCGCGCATCGTGCTGGATCTCAGCGAAGTGACTCCCCATGTTTCCGGACCCGATACGGTTCAGGCCATGACTTCGCTGGCCGAAATCGAGCCCAAGCGCGTGGCGATTCACAAGGCTTATCTGGTTTCCTGCGTCAACTCACGTCTGGAAGACCTGGCAGCGGCAGCGCAGGTGCTGGCCGGTAAGCACGTCGCGCCCGCGGTGAAGCTTTACCTTGCTCCGGCTAGTCGCGCCGTCCAAGAGCGAGCCGAGCAGCGCGGTATCTGGCAAACGCTGCTCAATGCAGGCGCGATAACCCTGCCGGCGGGCTGCGGTCCGTGCATTGGTCTGGGGACGGGGCTGCTCGAACCGGGCGAGGTCGGCATCTCAGCCACCAACCGCAACTTCAAAGGGCGCATGGGCTCGCGCGACGCTCAGTGTTATCTCGCCAGCCCCGCCGTGGTGGCAGCATCGGCCGTTGCCGGCTACATCTGTGGACCGAACCGGACCGCAGCGGGAACACCCTCCCGGCACTATACGGAACTGATAGCACCCGTGAGCCCCGTGGGCCCATTGGGCTTGGAGAGCCCGGTCGAGACCGTGGAGATCCTCCCCGGCTTTCCCCGCGAACTGCGCGGGCGCCTGGTTTTCCTGCCGCCGGACAACCTCAACACTGACGGCATCTACGGCAAGGACTATACCTATCGCGACGACATGACGCGCGAGATGATGGCCGAGGTAGTTATGGGGAACTACGACCCGCAGTTTGCGGGCTTGGCGCGGGCGGGCGACGTGGTGGTGGGCGGGTTCAATTTCGGTACCGGCTCCAGCCGCGAGCAAGCCGTCACCGCGCTCGCCGCCAAGGGCATCCCGCTGGTCATCGCTGGCAGCTTCTCGCAAACCTACCTGCGCAACGCCTTCAACAATGGATTCCTCTGCATGGAGATTCCGGCGCTGATCAAGCGCCTGCGCGAGCACTTTGCCGATCGTCTTAAGACGGAGCGCACCATCATCCCTGGCGATGAGGTGCAGATTGACTTCACCACCGGCACCGTGAGCTATCGTGGAGAGTCGTTCCACTTCCCGGCCTTGGGCACCGTGCCGCAGTCGCTGGTGATTGCCCAAGGGGTGGAGAATCTGGTGTCGAAGCGGTTGGGATTGAGTTAGTTGGGTGTCACACTTAATCCGCGTGCCGTTGCGGAGCGCTATCCCATACCTTGCAATACCGTGTAATGCCGGCGCAATTTTGACAGATTAAGCATATGCGCTTACACTGAAAGCGATATGACCGCTACCGTAAAAAGCAAAACACCGCTCATCGTACCGGATGAACTGCGTCGCCGTGCTGGCTTCAGGCCTGGCGACCAGGTGGAGTTCAAGGTCTCGCCGGGAATGGTAACCATCTTTACCAGACGCCCCGTAGCCGATGAGCCCGACGATACCTTGACGCCCGAGGAAGCGAAGAAGGCGCGACACGCCATCAAACAGGTCCGCGAAGGCAAAACAACACCATGGTCCCAGGTCAAACATGAGCTGGGTTTGTGAACTCACGGATGACGCAAAACGGGATCTCCGCTACCTGCCAACGGCCATTCAGAAACGCGTCGCCCGCGTGCTTGACCAGATGCACAGCGATCCTTTCCAGGGGGATGTGAAGGCCCTCCAGGGCGATGAGTGGAAGGGCGTGTTCCGCCGACGTCTCGGGGACTATCGACTGCTTTTCCTCCCAGACTGGGGACAACACACTGTGCACGTCCTGCGCATCATTATCCGGTCTGGGAAGACGTACCGATAAGCGTCACAAGCCATGTGAAACGGCTTTCGAATGGCACGCATAGTTGACATGCACAAGAAATGGCTGAACGAGCCGAAGTACCAGAAGGCTTACGAGGCGCTTGAGGAAGAGTTCCTCCTCGCTTCGGCCGTGATTGATGTGCGGACCCGTGCCGGTCTCGCACAAGAGGAGCTAGCCCGGAAGATGGGGACGACACAGCCTGTTGTCGCCCGTCTGAATGTGGGCGAGGGCGCCCGTCGATGCGGACCCTGGAGCGTCTGGCGGAAGCGACCGGATCGCGTTTGCTCATCAAGTTTGAACCGATCGACGCAAAGAGGCCCGCAGGGGGAAGTGGGACGCTAGGCACATGAGGAACGACCATGCGTGACCGATGGTATGGGGACAAGCGGGACATCGTGAAGTGGGGGGCCCTCCTCGCCCTCGCTCGCAAACGGTCCATACCTACTGTGCTGCAAGTTGCGCTCTATCGGCCCGACCGGCCAAGTTACAAGCTGACCATCGACGGGGGCACGGAACCGCTTCCAGTCGAAGTGGTCCGGCACTTCCGCAACATCGACCAGATCCAAGAACTTGCGACGACGGCGAAAGTGACGATAGACGTCCACAAGGATGTTTTTCAGCGGTGCCCCGGGTTCCGGGGCAGCCGGGAGGCCTTCCGCAAGAGCTACTTCGATGGAGTTGCTGAGAGAATCGAAAAGTACGCCGATCCTGTTATCGTGTTTTTGGATCCCGACACGGGAATTGCACCCAGGAGCTACGATTATAAGCACGTTACTCGCCTTGAGATTCAGACGGTCCTACGAGCAATGAAGGCTGGCGACGTGTTGGTGTTCTACCAGCATGCTCGGCGGGGAGATCGTAATTGGCTGAACTCCACCAAGATAGAGTTCTCACAGGCGGTTGGTCCCCATGTCCCTGTAGATACAGTTACGTGCAACGAGATTGTGAACGACGTAGCTTTCTTTGTGGTTGACGAGTGGAGCAAGTGGGTCGAGACTCCCGCAAAGGAAGCCAAGGCCGGGACTCAAGAAGGTGCAGCTAACTGAATCCGCTCTCGCTCCACCGAGCTTTGGAGAAACGCATATGCCACACTACACTATCGTTACCATGCCGGGCGACGGCATCGGCAACCAGGTACTTCCGGAGGCGTTGCGCGTCCTCGACGCGGTCGGCCTCGATGCAGAATACGTCCACGCCAACATCGGGTGGGAATGTTGGAGGACTGAGGGCAACGCACTGCCGGAACGCACTGTCGAACTCCTCGCCAAGCACAAGTTGGGGCTCTTCGGGGCGATCACTTCCAAGCCCAAGAAGCAGGGGTAGCGCAGAGCTGCTTTCCCAGCTCTGCGGTACTTTCTTGCCGGGGGCAACCCCCAAGGCAACCAAGTCGAAAAGCCGCAGAGCTTCGAAAGCAGCTCTGCGCTACCCTCGCTACTCTGACCAAGGGCGGCTCGCGAACCGCCCCTACGGCGACGCTCGGAAATCGGCGATCCCGCCTTATAGGTTGGCCTCTTTGAAAGCCTTTTCGAGCAGGTCCTCGACATGCAACTCGCGAGCCCACTGATGCAAATAGGCCAAGTCCAAGCTGTCGGCCTGCACCTTGAAAATGCCCACCACGTCCTTCCACTGATTCTCAGAGACTTCACCTCCCACGCGAAACCACTCCAGCTTTGATAGGATGGTGTCCTCCGCCGTTGCAACGTACGCAGGTGCAATCGATTCTTTTAGAAGGAGGCGAGGTTGACGGCGGGAGAATTCCTGTTGGCTGAAACTCCTTTTCCGAAGCGGGAAGAAATCTATTTTGAGGGAGGATTCGAAATGAATGAGGTTGAATGAACCGCCCATTTCGACAGCACGGTGGATTGACGCCCGATCCAGATAGAACTCAGGCGCGAAAGCAGAGGCGAACGTCTCGACTTGATCGGGACCAAGGGCCACGACCATATCCCCATCCTGGGTGGTTCGCACGAAGGCATGAAAGGAGCTCGCTGCGGATCCGCTCACCATGTAAGGAATTCTCAACTCCTCCAGTTTAGAAATCACCCGTTGGAGGACCTCAAGAATCTCCATTCGTCTACCTGATGGTGGGGGGATCGGATTCAGAACCGTACGCTTGGGTGGCTAATTCCGGCCCCAAGAGAATTGTCGCCAGCCGTCGGCGAAGTTCCTGTGGGGTGGCGGAGGGGAATCGTTCGCGGAGACCTGCCAACGCCACCTGACGCATCGCCATATTCAGGTCATTCCACAACTGGAATTTTCGCCACGAAGGCATGGAGCGCAGGATTTCGATTTGTACGCGCTCGGCGTCCCTCGAAGTGTCTGTGAGTCGTGTCGCCATCCGTCCTCAGTTTATCATGCTATAAGTTCCTCACCCGAGCTTACGGGAGGAGTGGTAGTGACTCTCAAAATGAGTCACTACCGGAGGAGTGGGAGGAGTGGCCTCAGTATGCTGCAACCGACGCACCAGTGCCAAGCTTGGCGCTCTTCATCAGAAGCATACGTGGTGCTGCCACCTTGCCTCGCTCCGAACGTTTCGGGGTATATTATGCGAGGAACCCGGAGGGTTGCATGGCGGCAAGGTACGTTCTGAGCGAATACGTCGAGCAGGCCATGGCCGAAGCCACGTACGACAAACTCGAAGACGGCACCTACGGGGGGCGTATTCCGGCTTGCCAGGGTGTGGTTGCTTTTGGCGGTTCCTTGCGCGAGTGTGAGGCTGAATTGCAGTCCACCCTAGAAGACTGGATTCTGCTTGGCCTGCGGCTGGCGCACGCTCTTCCCGTCCTTGCCGGCATCGACTTAAACCGGGACGCTCGGGCCTCGGGCTAAACTCTCCCGCCCCACCGAGCTTTTGGAGAAACGCCTATGCCACACTACACCATCGTCACGATGCCCGGAGACGGCATCGGAAACCAAGTACTTCCGGAAGCGCTGCGAGTATTAGACGTGGTCGGACTCGATGTCGAATGTGTCCACGCCGACATCGGCTGGGAGTGTTGGAGGAACGAGGGCAATGCTCTTCCGGAGCGCACCATCGAGCTTCTGGCCAAGCACAAGCTGGGGCTCTTTGGCGCCATCACTTCCAAGCCCAAGAAGGCAGCCGAGGCGGAGCTGAAGCCGGAACTGCGCGGCAAGGGATTTTCCTACTTTAGCCCCATTGTGAGCATGCGTCAGCGGTTCAACCTCGATATCTGCGTGCGGCCCTGCATCGGGTTTCCCGGCAACCCGCTGAACTTCATCCGCAAGAAGGCCGACGGCGGTTTCGAAGAGCCGCAGGTGCGGACCGTGGTCTTTCGCCAGAACACCGAAGGCCTCTACGCCGGGGTGGAGTGGACGAACCCGCCGGAAAAGGTCCGCGAGGCCTTGGCGATCCATGGTAAGTTCAAGCCGTTTGCCAACGTCCCGGGCCAAGATATGGCCATCTCGGTTCGGGTCATCACCCGGCCCGCGGCGCGCCGCATCGTCGAGGCGGCGTTTCAATACGCACGCCAGCACGGCTACAAGTCGGTCACGCTGTGTGAGAAGCCGAACGTGCTGCGCGAAACCTCCGGGCTGATGGAGGAAGTTGCAAAGCAGGTGCAGAAGGAGTATGCGAAGATTGCGCTGTGGTCCACTAACATCGACGCTCAGATGATGTGGCTGACCAAAAACCCGGAGGACTATGGCGTGGTCGTGGCCAGCAACCTTTTCGGTGACGTCATCTCCGACGCCTTTGCGGGGCTGGTCGGCGGCCTGGGGTTCGCAGCTTCCGGGAACATCGGTGAGGAGGTGGCCGTCTTCGAGCCCACCCACGGCTCGGCGCCCAAGTACGCTGAACTCGATCCACCGATTGTGAACCCCATTGCGATGATTCTGGCTGCGGCCATGCTGCTGGAACATATCGGCGAGAGCGACAAGTCGAAGCGGGTTTGGAACGCGGTGGCCGATGTGGTGCGCGAGGGCAAGGTGCGCACTTATGACATGCTGCGCCTGAGCGGCGGACCCAAGGTGATCCAGCAGGGTGCAGCGACCACCCGGCAGATGACGGACGCCATCGTGGCCCGGCTCGTCTAGGCTTGTGGTGCGCGACATGAAAGTGAACACAGGAGCGCTTATCGGTTCGATACCTAAGGAGGAATAGTAAAAGAAGGACTTGACTTTTCTATAATTACGTGATAGGCTTAGTTGATGATCCGGCTACCCGCTTCCGCTCGTGAGCAGGCGTATTACTCAAGCGGTTTCACAATTAGCGTAAATAGGCCAAGTGGACTCACGGGAGCGTCCGGCATTGGTGTGGTTACCTGTATGATAAAACTGATAAAATTAACATGGGAGTTTAATTACCATTTATCCCGGACCCTAGTGAGGAGCCGGCATTGCAAACAAACTGGTTATTCTAAATTATGTCCGTTTTCGGACGATTATGGGGTGAAAAATCTTACCAAATTTTACCAATCTTTACCAAAAACGTACACCGAACGGGCACGAACATGGCAGATAACGGCAGATAACGGGGGATTTTCGCGGCCGACTTTATTAAAACGTGTCAAGTCCGGGCGGCTCGTGTCAAGCTGTCATTGGTGGACGGCGCCGCTCCTCCAGAAGGTAAAGGCGGAAGGAGTGAAGAGCTTTCGACTCTTATGCGTCAAGCGAGAAATATAGGTCTACGCGGATATCGGACCGAGGGTTGCAGCGGCCTCCGGTCGGCCCCGGGAAGGTCGCCCCAAGGATCGGCCCTACGAGGGCACCAAGTATGACTGCATCGACGGACTTGGACGCACCGCGAACTGCTGAGGCCGGACACTGGGGCGAGGACGTGCGGTCCGATCTCCACGTGGCGCTGGACCCGCGGGAGGCGGGCGGCATCGATATCGAGCTGGAGTCGCGGGTTGCGCCCTATTATGGCAAGGCGATCCGCGCTCAGGCGCGAGACGTCCTTGAAACACTCGGCGTCGCGCACGCGCGGGTCGCGATCCACGACGCCGGTGCTCTACCCTTCGTTATTGCCGCGCGCCTGGAAGCAGCGGTGCGTCGAGCGGGCCTCGGTGAAGGTCGGCGCGCCCTGCCAGAAAGGACCGTGGCGCCGGTTGCTTCTCCCCGCGACCGGCTGCGGCGCTCGCGCCTCTACCTGCCCGGCAGCGAGCCCAAGTATTACATCAACGCCGGCTTGCACGGTCCGGACGCCATCATTCTCGACCTCGAAGACTCCGTCCATCCCGCCGAGAAAGATGCGGCACGAATCCTGGTACGCAACGCTTTGCGCGCGGTCGATTTCGGCGCGGCCGAGCGCATGGTCCGCATCAATCAGTTGCCGCTCGGGCTGGCGGACCTGGAAGAGGTCGTGCCCGAAGCGCTGGACGTCATCCTGATACCCAAGGTGGAGCGCGCCGAGCAGGTAGTGGAAGTCGAGCGCCGAGCCGCCGAGATTCTGGCTCGCCACGGCATCGATCGTCATCTCTGGCTGATGCCGATTCTCGAGTCTGCGCTGGGGATTGAAAATGCCTTCGTTATCGCCACCGCCTCGAAACAGGTGGTCGCGATAACCATCGGGCTCGAAGACTATACTGCGGACCTCAGCGTGGTGAAGACGGCCGAGGGGCGCGAGTCACTCTACGCGCGCATGCGGCTGGTGAACGCGGCCCATGCCGCGCACGTCCAGGCGATTGACTCGGTCTATGGCGATGTCGCTGATATGGAGGGCTTGAGGCGTTGGGGCGAAGCGTCTCGCGCTCTAGGCTTTGAGGGTATGGGATGTATTCACCCGCTGCAGATTGCGATCATCCACGAGGCTTTTGCTCCCTCGCCTGAGGAAATCGAGAAGGCGTTGAAGATCGTCGCCGCCTACGAAGAGGCGCAGCAGCGCGGCCTAGGCGTCGTCAGCCTGGGCTCCAAGATGATCGACCCGCCGGTGGTTCAGCGCGCGCTGCGGCTGGTGGGCCAAGCAAAGGCCATGGGAGTAGGGAGTAGGGAGTAGGGAATCGGGAGTCGGGGAAGAAGAATCACGGAGGTTGGGGGGCAAGCGCAATGAGTGACGCATCAATCAGGTCCTATCGGGACCTGAGAGTCTGGCAGGGTGGAATGACGGTGGCCGAAGAATGCTATCGACTGACTCGTCAGTTTCCCAGGGAAGAACTCTACGGCATGACGTCGCAGATTCGGAGAGCCTCGGCTTCTGTGCCGGCCAACATTGCCGAGGGACACGGCCGCGATACTCGCGGAGAATACATCCAGTTTCTCCGCGTGGCGCAGGGATCGCTAAAGGAATTGGAAACTCACCTCTTGCTCGCCCAGAGGGTGGGCCTGTCATCAACGAACCTCGTAGAGCCGGTTCTAGACAACTGTGACAACCTCGGAAAGATGTTGAGAGCCCTGATTCGTTCCTTGCAAAGCGCGACCAGGGAGTCGAAAGTTGGGAACAGGAAGTAGGGAGCCGGGAAAGCAGGGAAGCGAGTCCCGACTCCCTACTCCCGATTCCCTACTGCCTTTTGGAGGCCAGCTTGTGGAGCTAGTTCGAAACGCCGCCGGACGGCTGGTGCCGATAATCGTCAACGGCCGGCCCCAGCACCCGTATGAAGGTCCCAAAGGTCGCCCGCCAGAGGGCCGCAGGCAAGCGCCGCCGGTTCGCTCCTGCGCCGATTGTCCGGACAATGGTGACAAGCGCGTGCCGGACCTCGAGACCGCGCTGAAGAAATGCGGCCTGCGCGACGGAATGGTGATCTCCACGCATCATCATCTTCGCGACGGCGACCGAGTGGCCGTTATGGCTCTCGAAGCCGCGGCTCGCTTGGGCGTGCGCGATCTGATGTGGTTCCCCAGCGCTTCCTTCCCCAGCCAGGCTTCCGTGATCGGCCTCATGGAGTCCGGCGTGGTGCACCACATCGAAGGCAGCATGAACGGTCCGCTCGGCGACTACTGCACGCAGGGTAGAATGCGCGGCATGGGCGTGCTACGCTCGCACGGCGGCCGCTGGCAGGCCATCCAGGACGGCGAGGTGCATATCGACGTCGCGGTGATTGCGGCACCCGTGGCGGACCCGTTCGGCAACGCCGACGGTGCGCGCGGTAAGTCCGCTTGCGGGTCGCTGGGCTTTGCCCTGGCCGACTCGATCTACGCCGATCGCGTGATCGTGGTGACGGATAACCTCGTGCCGTTCCCCTGCATTCCGTCGCAGATTCAGGGCAACAACGTGGATTATGTGGTGGAAGTCGATTCCATCGGCGACCCGACCAAGATTGTCTCCGGCACCACCGAGATCACGCGCAGCCCCGACCGGCTGCGGATCGCCCGCTTGGTGGCCCAGTTCCTTCGTGACGCCGGAATCATGCGCAACGGATTCTCCTTCCAGGCGGGCGCCGGTGGCATCGCTCTGGCGTTTGTTTCCTTCCTGAAGGACATGATGAAACACGCCGACGTCAAGGCACGCTTCGTCCGCGGCGGCTCCACGAAGTATCTCGTCGAACTACTTCAGGAAGGCCTCACGGACTACATCCTCGACGGTCAGACATTTGACTTGGACGCCGTGCGCTCCATTGCTACCGACCCTCGCCACGTGCCGACTTCCCCCTTTACGTCCTACAATTTCCACGGCAAGGGGAACTTCGCTACCATGGTCGACGCGGTGGTGCTGGGCGCCACCGAGGTCGATGCGGAGTTCAACGGTAACGTAGTGACGCACTCCGACGGCCGGCTGCTGCACGGCATTGGCGGCTGGCAGAACTGCCTCTTTGCTGGTTGCACCATCCTGGCAGTGCCTTCCTTTCGCGACCGCATTCCCGTGATCGTGGACCGTGTGACCACGCTAACCGGGCCGGGCGAGCTAATCGACGTAGTAGTGACCGAGCGCGGCATCGCCATCAACCCGCGGCGGCAGGATCTGATCGAAGCCACGCGCGGTTCGGGCTTGCCCATCCGGCCGATCCAGGAAATCCAGCAGGAGGTGGAGCGCATCTGCGGGGGTAAGCCGGAAAAGCCCATCTTTGGCGATCGCCCGGTCGCAGTGGTGAAATGGGTGGATGGAACTCTGCTGGATACCGTGCGGCAGGTTGTCTGATGCGTGCCGCCAAGCGGGGTTCGGGATTCGGGGCTGGGGATTCGCGGAGGAAGATTCGGGTTCGGGCATTTGTTCTGCGAACCCCGAACCGCGAATCCCGAACCCCACACAAGGGGAGAAGCCAATGGATTTTAGCGGCAAGGTAGTGGTGATCACGGGAGCCGGTTCGGGCATCGGCCAAGCTTGCGCCCACGAGTTCGCGGACCGGCATGCTGCCGTCGCGATTGTGGACCGCGATGCCAAGGCGGGTGAGCACACAGTGTCCGAACTGCGAGGCAAGAACCAACGTGCTGAGTTCTTCCCGGCCGATACGAGTGTTCGCGCCCAGGTGGAATCCGTCGTCCCCGAAATCGCGGCGAGACTTGGGGGCATCGATGTTCTGGTGAGCAATGCCGGAATCCAGCGTTACGGTACGGTGACTACCATCTCCGAGGAGGAGTGGGACGAGGTGATGAGTGTGAATCTCAAAGGTGCGTTTCTGATGTCGAAATACGCTATTCCGCGCATGATTGAGCGCGGCGGTGGCGCGATTGTCCTTACCGGATCGGTGCAGTCGGTGGCCGCGCAGCGCAACTCGGTTCATTACGTCGTCAGCAAGCACGGACTCCTGGGACTTGCGCGATGTCTGGCCCTGGACTACGGAAAGCAAAACATCCGAGCTAATTGTGTGTTGCCCGGAGCCGTCGACACGCCGATGTTGCACTGGTCTGCCGAGCTCGACCCCCAACCGGATCAGGTGTTGGCCGCGTGCGACCGTCTCCACGTTCGGGGCAAAATGGGGCGCCCCGAGGAAGTGGCGCGGGTCATCGTCTTTCTGGCCAGCGATCTTGCCTCCTTCGTCACCGGATCGGCCGTCATGGTGGACGGCGGATTGCTCGTCCCGATAGGTGGTATGGCGTTCCAGGAGTCAGGGACCGGCGCGACGAAGGCGTAGGCGTCCGATTTACTTGGAGTCGTCTGTTGATCGCCCGAAGGCGAGGCTGTTATGCACTGTAACTGCAAGGCTCGGATTCTCACTTTAGCGGTATTGGTTTCCGTACTGGTCTCTGCTCTGGCCGGGGCGCGACCGCTCGCGGCGGTGGACCGCACGGTGTGGGAGATCGGCAAGTTCGACCAATCATCCTTTGAATTCAAGATACACGGTGATCCTTCGAACCCCGAGTACAACCCTGTTTTTACTGTCGGTAAGAGTGATCCAACCGCGGACTGGCCGGCTGAGCAGCCCGGTTCCGCGAATAAGGATGCAGGAGGACGACCGCACCCGTACACGATACGGTTCAACCTAAACGAGCCGCCAAAAGGCGTTTACCGGCTGGATGTGTCAGTGATACTTTCCCATTCGCGAGTGCCAGCTCTTCGGGTAGAGCTGAATGGCAAATCGGGGTTGTTCTATTTCCATCGAAAGGTGAGTTACTACCCCGGTGATTTTGGCGCGGATTCCCCCGTCTACGGCGGCGATCGGGTGGAGATCGAGCTTCCCACGCACCTCTTCAAGCTGGGGGAGAACAAGCTGGTCTTAACCGCGGTGGACGACCCCAAAGAGGGGGAGGGTGATTCGTGGCTTGCCTACGACGCGCTGCGACTGATCCAAGACTCGGCGGGCAAGCCTGCGGACCGGCCTCCAGTAACCGTGGAGCCAACCATTTTCTACACCCATCAAGGCGCTAGCTTGGCGGAACTGACGGTCGTTTCGGTCACTCTCGACGAGCCGGTTCGTAACGGGGATATAGTGCTTTCGATGGCGGGTCAGCAACTTCGAAGCTCGATCGCGACGGAGGCCGATTTCGGCCAGTGGCGGGAGGAGGTGGCGATCCCCGAGTTAAGCGGGCCGACTGGCGCGGAGGTTACCATCCGTGGGAACGGCAAGACGCACACATCCCACCTGACTCTGGTTCCGCAGCGCAAGTGGACCGCCTACGTTGTCCCGCACGCGCACCTTGACATTGGCTTTACCGACTACCAGGGAAAGGTGGCGGAGATTCACAATCGGAACATCGATCAGCTGCTGGATGAGATTGACGCTCATCCGGAGATGCGCTTCAGCCTCGACGGATCTTGGATTGTCCGCGAGTATCTTGCTTCGCGCAACGCTCAGTCGCGCGCACGCCTCCTCGGATTTGTACGCGACGGTAAGATTTCTGTTCCGGCGCAGCTCGCGAACCTGATGACCGGCTATCCCACGCTGGAAGAGCTGATCCGCTCGACAGATTATTCCGGCGAACTGCACCGGGAGCAGAAGGTCCCCTTCGATTACGTCAATATTTCGGACGTTCCGAGCTACACCTGGTCTTATCCTTCTGTCCTGCACGCTCTCGGTATCAAGTACTTTTTGGCCGCGAGCAATAACGATCGAGCGCCGATTCTGCTCTATGGACAGTGGAATGAGAAATCTCCCTTCTGGTGGCAGGGACCTGATGGCAGCAAGGTCCTGATGTCTTACTCCCGGCAATACTTTCAGCTCTCATTTGTATGCGGCGTGCCGGCGCAAGAAGCGGCATGCCGGCAGTCGCTTCCCACGTTCTTCCAACAGTACGAGGCCTCATCGTACAAGCCGGACGCGGTCCTGATGTATGGCAGCCAGGTCGAAAACACGGACCTCATTCCAGGTGAGCCCGAGTTTGTCCAGAAGTGGAACTCCAAATATGCTTATCCCAAGATGATCCTGGCGACTTTCCCGGATTACATGCGCTACATCGACCAGCGTTACGGCTCCGAACTCCCCACTGTCGTCGGCGACGGAGGTCCCTACTGGGAGGATGGCTACGGCACAGACGCGCATTACCTGGCCATAGACCGTTCGAGCCAGCAGCGAGCCCCCTCGGCCGAAAAACTGGCGACGATTGCCACCTTGCTCCACCCAACCGTGTCGGGGCCCGCTGAGCAGGTTCGCCGCATGTGGGACGATCTGGTCCTATACGCCGAGCATACTTTCACTTCCTGGGGCGGATACTCACGGCCGCAGAGCGAGGAAACGATCCGCCAATTTGCCACGAAAGACCAGCTTGCGGTCGACGGTCGGGAGCGGGTCAACGCCATTCTCGATCAATCGCTGAGCCAACTGGCCGACCAGATTCATGTTCCGGCCACGGCAATAGTAGTTTTCAACTCGCTGAACTGGACGCGGAGCGAATTGGTGGAAGCCGATCTCGATGCCGGCGAAGTGCTTCTCGAGTATCCAGGCCGCACGCCGGTCCCGGTGGAAGTCCTCACTGACCACGGGAGCTATGATCACGTGAGGTTCCTGGCTCGTGACGTACCCTCGCTAGGCTATCGTTGCTATCACGTGGCGACCCGGCAAGAGCACGGGCATGCGCCGCCGGGCGAGAAGGTGTTGCCCATGTCGAATATGATTGAAAATGATTACTACCGGGTCGAGGTAGACCCGGCGGCGGGAGCAGTGAAGAGCGTCTACGACAAACAGCTCAGCCGCGAACTGGTGGACGCCTCGAGTCCTTACCGATTCAATCAGTATCTCTATGTCTCCGGCGGAGACGGGACGCAATTGGTTTACTTGCGCAAGTCGCTCCCCCTCGCGAACCTGACCGTTAGCGCCTCGAGTGGAGGCGCGGTGACTGGCGTATCGAAGACTTCGTATGGCGAGATCTTAGCCTATGAAACGAGCGGGCTGCACGCGCCATCCATCGAGTCGGAAATCGTCCTTTTCGATCAAGAGAAGAAGATCGAGTTCATCAACCGCTTGCACAAGGACGCGGTCGACACCAAGGAGGCAGTCTATTTTGCCTTCCCGGTCGCAGCAGCCCCGCCGGACTTCAGTTACGAAATCCAGAACGGGTGGGTGGATCCGGCGCGTGATCTGCTCCAAGGGGCAAATACCGCTTGGTTCACCGTGCAGCATTGGGTGAAGGTCGCTTCGCCTGACTTGAGCGTTGGCCTGGTGCCCATGGATTCGCCGCTGGTAACCTTGGGCGACATCAATCGTGGCACATGGCCGGAGCGGTTAGAGCCGAAGAGCGGCACGATCTTCTCCTACGCCCTGAACAACTACTGGCATACCAATTTCCGTCGCGTGCAGAGTGGCGATTTCGTCTTTCGCTACATGCTGACCAGTGGACGTGAACTGGCGCCCGGGGACTTGGCGAGGATCGGCCGTTCGGCCATGACTCCTCTGGAGCTTGGCCAAGTCGTCGGCAACGACAAATTTGGCGATCCCGAGCGACCGCTCACTACTGCACCCACCAGCTTCCTCGACGTGGACGCCGCCAATGTGGCCGTGGAGAACTGGAAAGTGGCTGAGGACGGTAACGGAACCGTGGTGCGCCTGCTCGAAACCGGAGGCGTCGCCACTGTAGCGCATTTGACGCTGCCGCTCTTCCGTATAGAGAGAGTATGGTTGGCCAATGCTGCCGAGGAAAACCAGGAGGAACTCAAGGTTGATGGCCACTCTGTGGAAGTGAACCTGAAGCCTCACGAACCGTTAACTTTGCGCATCCTCGCGCCAAAACTGAGGTAGAGGCGGCTTGACGCCGCCATCTGGCTCGCCGCTACGGCCGCCATTTGGCGAGGTAAACTCGCCGCTACTTGGGAAGCGTCACCACCGCCACGCCGAGCCCGCGCAATTCAAAGCTCTGGCCCTCAATTCTGCTTGAGGCGGGCGGGTTCGAGCCGGTTGTCTGGTCGACGACTTCGATCGTTCCGCCCGCGGATTCGGGCGTGCTCAGGCGAAACTCGCGGTCGCGTTTGTTCACCACCAGAAGCTTCCGTTCTCCGCTGCGGCTGACGAATGCTTGCGTCAGCACGTAGCCTGACGGGTTTTGCGTATCGACCATCTTGTCCCCGGGCCGGAAGTTGTCATGAATGAGCTTGAGCACCCAGAATCGCGCGTTCGGTTGGCCGGTCTCCCAATCGAGCATGGCGATGCTAGGCCACATGCCGGGAGCCACCGGTATTCCCGATTCGCCGGCTGCATCGATCCCCAGCCGCGCCAGTCCCGCGAAGACATAAGCATAGGTCGCCGCCGAGAGATTCCAATAGGAGGGCCTGATGGGTTTGAAGACGTAGTCGGGACTCGTCTGTGCCCAATCTTCAGGAAGCATGGTTCCGATCTCGTTCACCATGGTACCGGTCTTAGGCGACAGCATTTTTCGGAGGGCTTCAATGTAACCAACGATCTCCAGGAACCTGTCGGCTTGGTTGAAATAAGTGAACTGCTGAACTTCAGGGGATTCGTCCGAACTGGGCACAGCGTAGAAGTGGTAGGAGATCATGTCGAGCGGAATTCCCGGCTTGTGATTCTTGGGGTTGAGGAAGTACGTGTAGAACTCCGGATGCCCGGCGGGGTAGGAGTCGGAGATGCCGACGAACTTGGTCTGAGGGGAGACCTTGTGGATTGCTTCTACCACGGCATCGTAAAGCTTCGTGTAGGTCTGCGGGCTGAACCCGTGTTCCAGATCGGGTTCGTTGAACACTTCCCAATAATCCACCTTGTAGTGATGCCCGGATTCGTGCCATTTTCCCAGCTCATCGGTGAAGCCGCCTTTCACGTGCCAACTCACCACGCGGGCAAAGTAGTCGGCAACTTCGCGGTAAGTGGGATCACGCAACTCCTTGCCTCGCGAGCAGTCCCAGCACACCTTGGCCGGATCCGCCGGGTAGCGGACGGGCTCCGTCAACTTGAACATCCAGGCGGGGATGGTGGTGAAGTTCAAGACTACCGGATGCCCATCGAGGGCGTTCATCGTGTCCTCGGTCAAGGCGTCGACCTCGGAGAAGTTCCACGATGTCGTGGTGGCGGTGGGAGGCTCCATTTCCGCGACGCCGTAATGTGGGAGAACGTATCCGCCTCCCGTGTAGCGCACATCATCAGCGCCCAGCTCCTTGATAGTCCGGAAGATTCGATCGTGAAGCGGGGATCCCCGAAATAAGGATGGTCCCGCACCCAGCAAGAACGTCGGCGTGGTTTGCGAAACACGGGTAACTTGATTCCAGTGGACCTGAACCGGGATGGGCGGATCTTCCGCACCGAGTGTGGGGAAGGCGGTGAACATGGGAAGCAAGAGCAGCGCATAGAATTGGGTTACGCGACGGAACATGGCGAGTTCACCCCAAGTGATTTTTCCGACCATCGTGCTGGCACGAAAATGTTTCTGCCTCTCAGTCACCTTGCGTGCGCCCTGGGTTTCCTTCGTCCAGATCCCAGACCGGTTTCCGAATCTTGTGCTCCCCGCTCAGCCGGTGGAGCGCAAACAGAACCAGGATAACTACCGCGATCCCGAGTCCGGCGCGCGTATTCGGGGGCAGGACCATTATAGTGCAGATGAAGACAGTCCAGACCACGGCCACCAGATTGATGGTGTTGCTCGAATCGCCGAGGTGCCACGGGCCGCGCTTGCGAATCCAGAAGGGTTTCTTGCGCCAGCCGAGGTACACCGGAATGATATAGGAAAGATAGAAGCCGACGACGCTGATGGCCGTCACCACGGCGTAGGCGCCGCTGTAGACCATGGCGGCGAAAGCCAGCGCCACCGAGAGCCAGATGGCGGCTGCCGGCGTCTGGTGACGCTCACTGATTCGGCTCCAGAGGCCGGAAAGCGGCAAGCCTTGATCGCGGGCGAAGGCGTAGAAGGTACGCGACACACTGGTGACGGCGGCGAGCCCGCAGAACCACATGGCGAGGGCCGTCAGCCCCAACACCGCGACGCCCGTGCGCGCACCCAGCGCCAACTGAACAATCGCGAGAACGGCGGGGACGGTATTCCCTCCCGCGTCCTTGGTGCTCAGCACACGGCCGAGATCGGGAATGACCCAGGTCAGCGAAAGAATGAGCAAATAGCCGAACAAGCCGGAGACCACCATCGACATCACCATGCCCCAAGGAGCCCGACGCCGTGGGTCTACGGTCTCTTCGGCCACGTGGGCCGAGGCGTCGAAGCCGGTATAGGTCCACTGCGCCTGCAACAGTCCCATCAAGAAGAGCAGGAAATACGGCGCATGAATGGGCGGGCTCGTGGAAACCCCCTTCAGCAAAAAGCTCAGCGGCTGCTTGGGGGCGAAGATCCACAGCGCGCCAATCAGCACGGCGACGCCCAGGATGTGAACCGCTACGCTGAAGTCGTTAAGCCAGGCCACCCAGTGTATGTTGGTGTGGTTGATCAACCCCTGGGAGAGCAGAAGGACACTGTAGACCAGTAGAATGGTGGCAGGCTTCGACTCCAGACCCAGCATCGGAACCAGGAACAAGGCGCAGCCGTAATCGATGCCGGCGATGGCCGTCACCAAGCCCAGGATGTTGAGCCAAGCGGTGAACCACGCCCACGTTGGGCCGCCCAGCTCCGCCGACCAGTGATACATCCCGCCGGAAGTGGGCAGCGCCGAGCAGAGTTCCGCCATGCTGAGCGTGACGAGGAGCGTGCCGACGGTGGCGATGGGCCAGCCCAGCGTCATCTCGCGCGGGCCGCCCATGCTGAGGCCGTAATCGAACAACGTCACCGCGCCGGTGAGGATGGAAATGATGGAGAACGAAATGGCGAAGTTCGAGAAGCCACCGATATCGCGCAGCAACTCCTGGGCGTAACCGAGCCGCTCGAGGTCCTTGACGTCTTGGCTGCGAAGAGTGTCCTCTGTTGCGTCGGGAGGGTGAGGCTGGATCGGGCTGGGGCGTGAATTCAAGGGTTAGCTCACTTGTGTTGGAACGGTGGCCGACCGAGCATTCTAAACCAGCGCAGTGGCTAGTGGCGAGTGGTTAGTGGCTAGAAAGATGAAGTTGAAGAGTCGAAGGTTGAAGGTCCAAGAAGTGAAGACGGGACCGTGCCTTGACCCTTTACCGTTCAACCTTCAACCTTCGACGTTCAACTGATCATGCTAGCCACTAGCCACTCGTCACTAGCCACTGCTCTCCCCAAGTCAGCTTGACATCGCAGCGTCATGGCCGATAGTATCAGTGCGTTGCGGTCGTCGGCGCGCCGTACCAGTGCCTAGCTTCACAGAGCGAAGAGTGCAGCGACGGATTTTGTCCCGTCAGAGTGAAGTGTTGTGCCCTTAAGCAGGGCGCTCGAGAATGCCTATGGCAAGGGATCAGGCCGCTGGACCGCCATTTCGGACACGATGAAGCGAGATCTGCCATTGATCGACGTTCGAGAAGCTTACGGCCGGCACGAGGTCTTGTTGCTCGGAGCAAACGGCTTTGTCGGCAAGGTGATCCTTGGCCTCATTCTGGATCGCCTCCCAGACGTGAAGCACATGCATGTTTTGGTGCGGCCACGGAAAGGGCTCTCGGCCGAGGAGCGTTTTCAGGCGGAGACGCTTAGTTCGGCGGCTCTCCGCCCGACACTGGAGAGGGTCGGAAAGGAGTTCGTCGCGGGAAAGATCACGACCTGGGTGGGGGACATCAGCCAGCCGGATTGCGGGCTCGCGCCCGAGCACCTTGATCGGCTGGCGGGCCGCGTCGGGCTGATTATCAATTGCGCCGGCCTGGTGGAATTCTTCCCCCCCGTGGATGCTGCGTTCGGCTCGAACGTGGATGGCGCCGAGAACGTGATCGCGGTGGCGAAGCGCCTGGGGGCAAAGTTGCTGCATGTCTCTACTTGTTACGTCTGCGGCGAGGCCGATGGTTTGGTGGAGGAGACGGATCCGATTGTGGGCTTTTACCCGCATCGCACTGGCCCCGGCGACCTTCACTTCCATCACGCGGACGAGATCGCCTTGTGCCGGGAGCGCGTCTGGCAGATTTATGACTCCGCAGGGCCGGGCACCGACCGAGATTGGCGAGATCGCACCGACATCGCGGTTCGGAACGCCCAGGTGCGGTCTCGAGAACTCGCCGAGCGACTCAGGGCGCTGGGACGGCAGCGTGCTGAGCACTGGGGCTGGGTGAACACGTATACCTACTCAAAGAGTCTGGGCGAGCAGATCGTCGCCAGTGAGCCCGGCCTCGACTATGCGATCGTCCGCCCGGCGATCGTCGAGAGCGCGCTGCGCTTCCCGTTTCCGGGCTGGATCGAGGGCGGAAGAACCGCGGCGCCGCTGGTGCTGATGGCCATGGGCGGAATGAAGGATTGGCCGATGCGAACCGAGGCGCCGCTGGAAGTGGTTCCAGTGGATTTGGTCGCTTCGGCGGTGCTGGTGGTGGGGGCTCTCCTCCTGGGTGGCGTCCAGAAACCCGTCTATCAATTGGGGTCAGCGGACACCAATCCCATCAGTTTAGGCCGGCTTGTCCATCTCCTCGACGAAGCAGCCCAACGGATGGGACGCCAGGGGCGCAACGGCATTCCGGGACGTGCGCTGATTGATCCGCCGAGAGCGGCCCGCGTTGTGTCGCTGGAGGAAGCGCGGGCTTCGCGAATGCGTTTGGAAGGGAGGATCAATCGCGCGCAGTCGGTGGTGGCGGGATTGCGGAAGACGCTGGAATTCACGCGACTCTCAGGTAACGGCTCCCTCCGCAGAATGTCGCAGTGGTCCACCGCGCTGCGGACACTCGCCCGCCAGGCCTCGTTCCGGGAGCAGACTCTCGAGCAGTACCTACCCTTCATCCTGTACAATCGCTATGTTTTTGAAAGCGAGAATATTCGCGCCGGCTATTCGCTGATTACGGAGGCCGATCGCCGGCTATTGCCGTGGGATCCGGAGGGCATCGACTGGAAAGAGTACTGGGAGAAGAATCAGATCGAGGGTATCGAGAAGTGGATCCGGCCCGAGGCGACGCGGGATTGGACGTTTCAAATCTAAATCAGAAATCAGAAAGTAGAAATCAGAAAGGAAGACGGCCTTCGTTCTGATTTCTACTTTCTGATTTCTGATCTCCCTCATTCATCATGGCTACCGCAGCTAGACAAATCGGAACCCACGCGGTTGACGAACAAGTGCTGGAGCTCGTTCGCGAGGTGCTGACCGAGCTCGGTTCGCACCAAGCGGCCCGCGTGGCAACGCTTCATTCGTCTTTCGAGCGCGACCTCGGGCTGGGCAGCCTGGAGCGGGTGGAGTTGCTGGTGCGGGCGGAGTCTCGCTTCAAGATACAGTTGCCGGACGAGATCGCGCAGAAGGCGGAGACGCCTGCCGAGTGGGTGCAGGCTCTTTGCGACGGCCAGGCAGCGAAAGCTCCCAAGCAGCGCTACCAGATCGTCCAACCGTCCCGGGAGGCGAATCCCGCGCCGGAATCCGCGAAGAGCCTGGTGGACATTCTGCGTCACCACGCCGAGATCGATCCCAGCCGGGTCCACATCCACCTGCCTGAAGATGACGGCGGCGAGGATATCACCTACGGCCAGCTTCTCGAACGGGCGTCGCGCGTCGCGGCCAGTCTGCGCGCCGGCGGCCTCCGGCGCAAGGAGACGGTGGCGATCATGCTGCCGACCTGCGCCGACTTCTTCTATGCCTTCTACGGAGTGATCCTGGCCGGCGGCATCGCGGTGCCGATCTATCCGCCGGCGCGTCCGGACAAAATCGAGGAATACGTTCATCGCCAGGTCCTGATCCTGCGCAATGCGGGCGTGCGGTTCCTGATCAGCTTCGAGCAGGCGCGCGTCGTCTCTGAGGTTATGCGGCTGAACATTCCCAGCCTCCTGGCGGTGACCAGCGTCGAGGAGTTGAGCGGCGGTGGCGCGCGACTGCCGAGCGCAGGCGTGATTCCGGCCGACACGGCGTTCATCCAGTACACGTCGGGAAGCACGGGGGATCCCAAGGGCGTCGTCCTGAGCCACGCCAACATCCTCGCCAACGTGCGAGGCATCGGATGGGCCGTGAAATTCAGGCCGAGCGACATCGTGGTTAGCTGGCTGCCGCTCTACCACGATATGGGGCTGATCGGCTCGTGGCTGTTCAGCGTGTACTTCGGCGCTCCCATCACCGTTCTTTCGCCGCTGGCTTTCCTCAGCCGGCCCGAGCGTTGGCTGTGGGCGCTACACGATTCGCACGGCACGCTGTGCCCGGCTCCCAACTTCTCCTATGAGATGTGCGCCCGCAAGATTTCCGACCGGGCCCTTCAAGGACTCGACCTCAGCGCCTGGCGCATCGCCATCAACGCCGGCGAAGCGGTGCTGCCCGACACGCTGGAGCGCTTCGCGCGCCGCTTTGAACCGTACGGCTTCCGGCGGGAAGCGTTCGTACCTTGCTATGGTCTGGCGGAGTCGTCGGTGGCGCTCGCCTTTCCGCCCATCGACCGCCGCCCCGTGATCGACACGATTCGGCGCGACGTGTTTGAGCGCGAGGGTCGCGCCATCGCCGGGGAGCCTGGGCAGTCGCTCGCGGTTTCCAAGGTGTTGCGCTACGTCGCCAATGGCAGGGCGATGCCGCAACACGAGATCAAGCTTGTAGATGGCGACGGCCGCGAGGTGCCAGAGCGCACGACGGGGCGGGTTCTCTTTCGCGGCCTTTCCAAGACCTCCGGCTATTTCCGCAACCCCGAGGCCACCGAAGCCGTAACCACCGAAGACGGCTGGATGGATTCCGGTGACCTCGGTTATTTGGCCGAGGGTGAACTTTATATCACCGGGCGGGTGAAAGAGCTCATCATCAAGGGCGGCCACAATATCACGCCGCAGGAAGTGGAAGCAGCGGCCGCGGAAACCGCCGGGGTGCGCAAGGGCTGCGTGGCCGCGTTCGGTGTCGTCGATCCGGAGACCGGCACCGAGCGCTTTGTGGTGGCTGCCGAAACGCGCGCGACGGCGTCCGACGAACTCGCCCGCATCGAGGCCGGGATCATTCACAACGTCGGTCTGATAGTCGGCACGCCGCCGGACAAGGTGGTGTTGCTGCCGCCGCAAAGCATTCCCAAGACCAGCAGCGGTAAGATCCGGCGCAACGAAACGCGGTCGCTCTACGAGCGAAACGAACTCGCCGCCGGCAAGCGGCCTCCCTGGCTCCAGATCGTGCGCTTGTGGCTCCGCAACGCGGACGCCTGGGCAGCCGCGCGACTCCGCCGCTCGGTGGCGAGTCTCCGGGGTCGTGGCAATTCGGCCGCGTTTGCCGCTACGGCAGCGATGGGGGGTATGTTGGTCCGCTTGGTGCCCAGTGGCAACACGGCTTGGAGAGTGATTCGGCCCTGGGCGCAACTCGGTCTGCGCCTAAGCGGCGAGCATTGGACAGCGCGAAACGGCGAGCAGTCACCCGCAAAGCCGGCCGTCTTGATGGCCAGCCGCACCGGTCCACTCGACCCGCTGGTGCTGGCCGCAGGATGGCCGCAACGCTTTGTGTTTTCGGACTTGGCGGCTCTTGCCGGTCTACCGCGTTCGGCGGCATTCTTGCTTCGCCCTCTGGTGGCGCCGCCCATCAAGGGCCAGATCAACGGCCAAGTCCATGCGCCCAATGCGCCCGGCGGAGGCGAGCTTCAACAGGTGATTCGCCGCGCGCTCGAAGACGGTTGCTCGGTGCTGGTCTTTCCTGAGAGTGCTCCGGGCGCCGCGGCGCATCGAAGCCGATTTCGCCTGGACGCCATTCGCGCCGCGGCCGAAACTTCGAGTCCGATCTATCCGGTGGCAGTACGTGGGAAGTCCCTTCACGCCGTGGGTTCCGTCGGTGATGACCGGGATGAGGAATCGGACGGCGACGGCTTGGCTGGCCGGCAGCAGACCGAAGTGTGCGTGGGTGAGCCGGTCCGGCCGCGGGCGGGTGACGATCACGCCGCGATCCGGCAGCAAGTGCGGGAGAGAATCGTCAGGCTTTGCGACGAGGCTTGAGGGGAGTCTTTTGAGCCCGCCAGAGCGAGTCTCCGGGAGAGGTAAGGGATGCCAGGCGCCGTGCTCATTCGTTGCTTCATCTGTTTCCTGATTGGATCGATTCCCTTCGCGGTCTTGGCCATGGCGGGT
This sequence comes from Terriglobia bacterium, assembly GCA_035315065.1. Taxonomy (GTDB): domain Bacteria; phylum Acidobacteriota; class Terriglobia; order UBA7540; family UBA7540; genus DATFYM01. The sequence continues at coordinate 30,854 of DATFYM010000082.1, read as the reverse complement.
TCCGGGATCGACATCCGGCAGGTCGGGTCCGGTAACCCGGGATTCAACAACGTGCTGCGCGTGAGCAAAGCGCGTGCCGTGCCGGCGTTAATCGGCGACATGGGAAAGGGATTCCTGGCCGTCTGGCTGGTGGTGCGTTTGTGGTCGATTTCCCCCCTGCCACACGTGGGTGTGAGCATCGCGCTGACTTGGCTCTACGGTTTAGTGGCGGTGCTCGGCCACTGCTTTTCGCCCTTCCTGAAGTTCAACGGGGGCAAGGGCATTGCCACGTCCGGCGGGGCCATGCTGGCGATTCATTGGCCTTGGGCGGTGCTGGCGCTGGCCTACTTTGCCGTGGCCCGCATCGTCTTCGGCAAGCGGAAGTGGCGCGAGGCAGGGGCTACCGCCTCGCTCACTACGTGGGTGCTGTTCACTTTGCTTATGCTCCTCTTCGTGGGGCGACTGGAAGCCGCTTGTGCCGCCGGCATGACTCTCTTTCTGACCTGGAGGCACAGCAAGAACCTTCAGAGCTTGCTGAGCCCAGCCCCGCCGGCCCGTGTGGCCCCAGCAACCCCGACCGCCACGAAAGGGGTCGCCGAGCCATGAGTGACCACGCGGGCATCGCTTTCTTTGACCTCGACGGGACACTGGTCTCGTCGAATGTCGTGACGCGATACGCCTTCTTCGCCAAGAACCTGCCTTCGAGAGCCCGCGCCGCCCTGAAGGTGACCAAACTGGTGGCGAGCGTCCCGTTCCTGATCGCGCTCGACTTCTATTCCCGGCGCCGGTTCAACGAGGTCTTTTATCGTGAGTACCGGGGCATGCGGCGGGAATGGCTGCTGGAATTGGCGGAAGACCTCTTCCACAAGGTCGTGCTGCCGTCGATTCACCCGGGCGCGAAGGATCTCATCGAGGCCGATCGCGCCGCGGGCTACCGGCTGGTCTTGGTGACCGGTGAACTTGACTTTGCCTTGGGGCCCGTGTTGCGCTACTTCGGATTCGACAGCCTGGTTTCGAACCGGCTGGTGTATGAAAACGGTATCGCGACGGGTGAGGTGGTGGCGCCTTTAATCGCGGAGCACGCGAAGGTGTCGGCAATGACCGACGCGCTCGTGGCATCACATTTTGACCGATTCCGCGCCAAAGCATACTCAGACAGCTTCTCCGACGTGCCCATGCTCGAGGCGGTGGGGAGCCCAACCGCTGTCAATCCTGATCGAAGGTTGAAGCGGGTTGCCGTCGAGCGAGGGTGGCCGGTCCTCAATTTGAGAGACGGCGGAAAGCAGAAGGCAGTAGGCAGAAGGAGGTAGGCAGAAGAATCGGTCGTCGCCATTTCCTCACGTGGCCTGCGAGGCTGGAAGCTGACCACCACCACGCAAGCTGACTGGCCGGAGTAGCTGAAAGGCGGCGTATGCTATACTAAGCATAGTCACCCGATGAGCCCCACGGAGAGGTGTCCGAGTGGCTGAAGGAGCACGCTTGGAAAGCGTGTTTGCGGGAAACCGCAACGTGGGTTCGAATCCCACCCTCTCCGCCACATCATATTGTCTCGGCCTGTGCCACGGATCGAGAAAACCGAGTCGATCATCACCGCCGCGCGAACTGCTGGTCCAAGGCCAAATTCAGCTTCAGCACGTTGACCCTCGGCTCCCCGATAAAGCCTAGCGTCGGCCTCTCCGTGCCTTGCTCAATTAGTTGCCGGATCTGCTCCAGGCTGACGCCTCTCGCCTTGGCCACCCGCGCCGCCTGCGCGTCCGCGGACGCCGGACTTATATCAGGGTCCAGGCCACTGGCGGAGCTAGTGAGCAGATCGGCCGGAATCGGACCCGGGTAATCCGGGTTCTCTTTGCGGAAGGCGTCGATGGACGCTTTCACGCGATCGATCAGCTTCTGGTTGGTGGGACCATAGTTCGAGCCGCCTGACGAGGTGGGATCGTACCCGTTGCCGGCCACGGAGGGGCGGGGATGGAAGTACTCAGGCTTGGTGAAGTTCTGGGCGAGCAGCGTCGAGCCAATCGCCTGGCCATTCACGTAGACCAAGCTGCCGTTCGCTCGGCGGTGGAAGAGCAACTGGCAAAGCCCGGTCACCAACCCAGGGTAAAGAAGCCCGGTCAGCACCGTCACCACGAGCGTCATGCGAAATGCAGGACCTAGTTGTTTTAACATTGCGTCCTTCTCTCAGAATGATGAACGATGAATGCGGAATGATGAACGGAAGAAAGATCTGAAGTTCTTCAGTTCATCATTCATCATTCATCATTTCTTAAGCAAGCCTCAGCCACACCAGCAATTGATCGATTAACCAGATGCCCGGAAATGGTGCAATGATTCCGCCCACCCCGTAGATCAGCAGGTTGCGGCGCAGCAGGCTTGCCGCCTCCTGGGGCCGATACCTGACGCCGCGCAGCGCCAGCGGGACGAGGGCAATGATAATTAGTGCGTTGAAGATCACGGCGGCCAGCACGGCGCTCTGCGGCGTGTGCAGGTGCATGATGTTCAGTTTGGCCAGCGCCGGATAGGTGGCCATAAACATCGCCGGAATGATGGCGAAGTACTTGGCCACGTCGTTGGCGATGGAAAAAGTGGTGAGGGCGCCGCGCGTGATGAGCAACTGTTTGCCAATGGCTACGACCTCGATAAGCTTGGTGGGGTTGCTGTCCAGGTCCACCATGTTCCCGGCTTCTTTGGCCGCCATGGTGCCCGTATTCATGGCAACGCCGACGTCCGCCTGCGCCAGCGCCGGCGCGTCGTTGGTGCCATCGCCGGTCATCGCCACCAGCCTGCCCTGTCCCTGCTCGTGCTTGATGTACTCGAGCTTGTCTTTCGGCGTCGCCTGAGCCAGGAAGTCGTCCACGCCCGCTTCATTGGCGATCGCCGCCGCGGTCAGCGGATTGTCGCCGGTGATCATCACCGACCGGATGCCCATGGAGCGCAACTGCCCGAGGCGGTCCTTCATGCCGCCTTTGACGATGTCTTTGAGGTGGACGAGGCCCAGAAGTCTCGAACCATCCGCCACCGCCAGCGGCGTCCCGCCCTGGCGCGAGATGCGGTCTGAGGAAGCCGTCACCTCCGAGGGTACAAATCCGTTCTCTTCCTGAACGAATCTGGAGATGGCGTCCGTCGCCCCTTTGCGCAACCGGCGTCCGCCCAGATCGACACCGCTCATCCGGGTGTAGGCCGAGAAGGGGATGAAGTTCGCCTCCTGCTCGGAAACTTCGCGGCCGCGCAACTGGAATTTCTGCTTGGCCAGGACGACGATGGACCGGCCTTCCGGGGTTTCATCGGCTAGGCTAGATAACTGGGCGGCATCGGCCAATTCGGCCTCCGAGATCCCGGCCGCCGGGATGAACTCCACCGCCTGGCGGTTCCCCAGGGTGATGGTTCCCGTCTTGTCGAGAAGCAGGGTGTTCACATCGCCCGCCGCTTCCACGGCCTTGCCGCTCATGGCCAGCACGTTGTGCTGCATCACGCGGTCCATGCCGGCGATGCCGATGGCCGAGAGCAGCCCGCCGATGGTGGTGGGAATCAGGCAGACCAGCAGCGATACCAGAACCGCCACCGACGGCACCATTCCCGCGCCGGCGGAAGCGACGCTGTAGGTGGCAAAGGGTTGCAGCGTGACCACCGCGAGAAGGAAAATCAGCGTCAGCCCCGCGATCAGAATGTTCAGTGCAATCTCATTCGGCGTCTTTTGCCGCTCCGCGCCTTCCACCAGCGCGATCATGCGATCGAGGAAGGTCTCGCCCGGATTGGCCGTGATCTTCACTTTGATCCAGTCGGACAGGACCCGCGTGCCGCCGGTGACGGCGCTGCGGTCGCCGCCCGACTCGCGAATGACGGGCGCGCTCTCGCCGGTGATCACCGATTCGTCCACCGTGGCGATGCCCTCCGTCACCTCGCCGTCGCTGGGGATCAAATCGCCGGCTTCTACCATCACCATGTCACCGGAGCGCAGTTTGGAGGCGGGCACGGTTTCGATCTTGCCCGCGGAGAGGATCCGCTTGGCCATCGCGTCGGTCTTGGTCTTGCGCAGCGTGTCGGCCTGCGCTTTGCCCCGCGCCTCCGCCATCGCCTCGGCAAAGTTGGCGAAGAGCACGGTGAACCACAGCCAGAGCGCGATCTGGATGCCGAACCTAAGGCCCGCTGCCCCCACCCAAGTGTCGCGAGCGACGAAGATGGTGGTGAGCGCCGCCCCCACCTCCACCACAAACATCACCGGGTTCTTGACTAATGTCCTCGGGTTCAGTTTGCCAAAAGAGGCCTTGATGGCCCGGCCGAGGATCTCCCGATCGAAAAGCGGGCGAGCGCGCACCAGCCTCTTGGGCAGCAGCGACGTGAGATCGTCGGAAGCTGCGGGCGGCGTCATGACGGGCGTAGTGGACATTACATCACTCCTCAAGAATCGGCTGGGACATAGGAAGAATTGACGGTTGACGATTGCAGATTGACGATTGAAAAACCGGCTTTGGCATGGGTCTTCTCTTACAATCGTCAATCTGCAATCGGCAATTCTTATCTTAGTCCCTTCCTGCGTCAGCCCAAAACGGGCAACACCATGGAGAACAGCTTTCCCTGGTGCATCAAAAAGTGCTCGACGATGGGACCGAGCGCGAGCGCCGGGAAGAAAGTCAGAACGGCGATCAGGATGACAGTGCCCACGAACAGGCCGATGAACAACGGCCCATGTGTGGGGAAGGTGCCGCTGGTCTCGGGGATCTTCTTCTTCACTACCAGGCTCCCTCCCACCGCGATCAGTGGAATCATGAACAAGAATCGCCCAATCAGCGTGGCCAACCCCAGCGTCAGGTTGTAATAAGGTGTGTTGACGCTGATTCCGGCAAACGCGCTGCCGTTGTTTTCCGTGGCGCTCGAGTAGGCATAGAGGATTTCGCTGAGTCCATGGGGACCGTTGTTGTTGACATTGGCTGCAGGTGGCACGCTGGCGGTCGGAGCCGGATTGGGATTGCCAGCGGCAGGATTCCAGTACTTGCTATGGTCCCAGTCGAGCTTCACCACCGCCGTGAGGGCGGCAAACACCAGGATGCACAAGGACGTCGCGATGATGGCCAACATCGACATCTTGACTTCTTTCGATTCGATTTTCTTGCCGAGGTATTCCGGTGTGCGGCCCACCATCAGGCCGGCAATGAAAACGGCCACAATCGCGTAAAGCAAGATGCCGTAGAGTCCGGCGCCCGCTCCGCCAAAGATCACCTCGTCCGTCTGGATATTCAACATCGGGACAAGGCCGGCGAGAGGGGTAAAGCTGTCGTGCCAACTGTTGATGGCGCCACAACTGGCATTAGTGGTCACCGTTGCGAACAGGGCGGAGGCCGAATTGCCAAACCGCACCTCCTTGCCCTCCATGTTTCCGCCCGGCTGAGTCGCGGTAGCCGCATTTTGCACACCGAGCCTGGTAAGGATAGGATTGCCGGACTGCTCGCGCGAGTACGCCACAAACACTCCGGCCAGAAACATTAAGCTGCAGGCGGCGAAGATCGCCCAGCCCTGCCGCGTATCCTTTACCATCCGGCCAAAGGTATAAGTGAGGCCGGCCGGAACCGCCAGGATCATGAGCATCTGAAGAAAATTGGACAAGGGTGTAGGATTCTCGTAGGGGTGCGCCGAGTTCGCGTTAAAGAAGCCGCCTCCATTGTCGCCCAGCATCTTGATAGCTAATTGCGAGGCGACCGGCCCTTGCGCGATCGTTTGCGTGGCGCCTTCTACCGTTTTGACCTCATCGTATGCCCTGAAGTTCTGGATCACACCCTGTGAGGCCAGGAGGAGCGCGCCCAGGAGCGCCAAGGGCAGAAACACGTAGAGGACGCCACGCGTGAGGTCGACCCAGAAATTACCCACAGTCTTGGCTTCGTGCCGGGCGAAGCCGCGCACCATTGCCATGGCGGCCGCGACCCCGACGGCGGGGGACACGAAGTTCTGCACCGTCAGGGCCGCCATCTGCACGAAGTAGCTGAGGGTATTCTCACCGCTGTACGCTTGCCAATTGGTGTTGGTCAAGAAACTAGTGGCGGTGTTGAACGCCAAGTCGGGCGTCATCGGCGTCGCCCACGAGGGGGCATGGCTGGTGCCGAAATGCATCGGGTTGAATGGCAGGATTCCTTGCAGGCGCTGGATGACGTAGACGAAGAGAAAGCTGACCAGGCTGAAGGCGATGAGCGAAATCGAGTACCGCGTCCAGTGTTGCTCCTCGTCCTCCCGCACGCCGCTCAGCCGGTAGATGAGAGTTTCTACCGGGCGCAGCACGGGATGCAGGAAGGTCCGCTCACCTTCGAACACCTTGGCCATGAACAGGCCCAGCGGCTTGGTGACGGCGATCAGCACGCCAAGGTAGACGGCGATTAGCAAGATTCCATGCGCAGTCATATTAACTCCGAAGAATCGAACGTCGAGAGTCGAAAGTCAATAGTCAAGAACCGCCGATTCAGGTTGCGTCCGAGGCGCGTTGCTTTTGCTTTCGACTTTTGACTTTCGACTGCTTTAGAAACGTTCCGGACGCAACAAGGCGTATAGCAGATAGGCAAACAGAAACAAGGCCGTAATTCCGGCAATCACATAGTCCACAGCAGGCCTCCTAAAGTCGCTCGCAAGCTCTAACGAAGGCGTAGCAACCCACGAAGAACAGCACCACAATCCCAACGTAAAATAAGTCGAGCATTGCCCTCACCTCATCCCAACAGCCTTCAGCGGTCAGCTACCAGCCATCAGCAAGAACAGTACTTCTTTTTGCCGAAAGCTGACGGCTGGTGCCCAGGCAACATCAGACCTTAACCTTATCCGACCGCCGGTAAGGAAGGCATAAGAAAGGCGTAAGGAATTCATAAAGAGAAGACGCTTCGACTCCGCTGAAAGTGGGCAAGGCCGATCTAGCGGTCCGCCCATTCCAATCCGACACCCCGGCAGCGCCTGACGCCACCTCAAAAAAACGTGCCGAGAAACCCCCATTTTGTGCGGTTGCCTGCACGTTTTTGCTCGCAAACGGCGTAATTTGGCGCGATTCTGCACGAAAAGCGGGGCCCTCAACACCGGCTCCCTTTGAGCGGCGCGGCGCAACGACGGCTAGCAAGTCCTTTAGATTGAGCAAACCTTGATCCGTCCTTTCACCCCAACCGGCCAACAACCCTTGTTGAATCAATAGATCGGCCTCGCTAGTTTCACGCGCCCGACCAAAACCGAAGAAGTCGCCCGACAGCTCGACGGAAACATCGCTAGCAAGTCTTTTAGATTGAGCGAGCATTAGTCTTCTCTCGCCAGCAATTTCGATAGCAACCCTTGTCGAATCAATAGATCTGCCCCCAGATTTAACCGTTCCACCCACGCCCGAAATAGGTCGCCCGACAGCTCGGCAGAGGCATGGTTAGCAAGTCCTTTAGATTCAGCAAGACTTGCCCGGTTTTCCGCGGCAATTGGGACAACAACCCTCGTAGAATCAATAGATCAGTCCCTCCCCCTTGCATCCGCTCCACGAAATCCTGGGAGCGCCGGCATCTTGCCCGCCCTGAATCCTCTAACAGCTAAGGGCTCTGATCCAGAGGCTAAGAGCGGGCAAGATGCCCGCGCTCCCAGGATTTTCCCGACGTTTTTGGAGCCGGTCAGCACGGGTTACCGCTTGACATGATCCGCGGCACTTGACACGATTTAAATAGATCGCTCCCCCAATACCCCCCTTAAAGTGCCTGTTTGAGGCCCCTCGCTGCACACTTTTGGTCGAAATTGGTAAAATTTGGTAAGATTTGGTAGGCAAAAAGGTGTCCGAAAACGGGCAGAGAAACCAATAAGCCATTTTTTTGCAATAACGGCTTCGCGCAAAAGTGGCAAAAGGGGCGGGGGAAATTGCGACTAACAGCCCCTCTTAATTTTCTCGGTTGTACCATAGCTTTAACCATGAAGCGGGCGAGTCTCCCCGAGTCGATGGCGGTCATGCTATGGGGACCCCAGGAACCTGCGGAACGAGCCCGTGTAGGGTGCCGGTCGCTACTTGCGGGCCGGGCTGGAATTGGCTTCCCGATCTCCGTTCCCGGGCGTCTTGGTGCCAGCCGATCAGATCCCGATGCAGTCGGCGAAACTCCTGCGGGTTTTCGCCTAGCGCCCGAAGGTCCTTTGCAACCCAGAAGGGCACAAGGAAGCGAGTGACGCGATTGAGGGACGCCCGCCTCTTGCCCCGTGTGCTGCGCGGACCGGTCTGACCCTTATACGGCAGACGGCGCCCGTATCCTCGAGCGCGACGCCGCCGCGCCTTCCATTCCGCCGACCGCTCGACGCGATCTGTGGAAGCCTCCGGCGTTTCCGTGCCTTCTGACGGTCTGGAGACGCCAGGACTAACTGCAAAGAGGTCCGCGAGTCCGTCAATCATCGTTGTGTCACCTTTCTCCGCCCTCTCCGGTTATCGATCGGATTAAGTATAGGCGGAGGTAATAAGCAAGTCAAGAAAAACGGGTGTAGATCGTGGATCCTAGCTTACGGCTAGCCGACTGGCGGAAAACTGATGATTGCAGGTCGGAGGGTGACGATTGGAAAAGGAGCGTAGGCTCATCGCGACGAGAGTTACACGCACGTTGGGACGGTCTGAATCTTGTACATCGTTGGAATACTCATTTGTGTTTGGGAAGCGACCAAAACGGTGATAACAGCCCTTCCGCGGGAGAGAGGGTACGGCGAAGCCGGGGGTGAGGGGTTACTTCTGTCCGCCGATGCTACCTACTGCGGTGGTGCTCCGTGTGCGGCACCATTTCGCCGCCGCGGCGGGGAGGGACCCCTCACCCGGCCCGCTCCGGCTGGTGAAAGCGCCGGCAGCGGTCCCCAAGCAAGGCCGGGGCCCCCTCCCTCTCTCCACGGGAGAGGGCCGTTTGCCCTAACTCGGGTCCGGTCATCGGTTGTAGGAAAACTGCTGGCGAACTGGAATGTGCGTGAGGGTGGCATAAGGAACTTACCGTACGATGTACTAGAATTCCCAGAGTAGGACTATTCCGTCAACAAGGTGACGAACCGGAAGCTCTGGTCGCGCTCAATCTGTAGGACCATCGGAACGCCGGACTCCAGCTTGTCGAGGGCGGAGCGGAGACCGCCAAGGCTGGTGACGGGCGACCCGTTAAGGGCGTGGATCACATCTCCGGTGGTGAGCGAGCTCTCCGCGCCGCCAGCAGCCCGCGCCACCACGATGACGCCGGTGGGGTCGCGCAGGTCCGAAACCAGACTGGCGACTTTAGAATCGACTTCAACGCCAAGGATTCCCAACCGTTTCACCAGATTCTTCTCGGGGTCAACGAGGTCCGTCAGTTGGTCCGCATGGTGCATTCGCTCGAGTACCGGAATATCGAGGGAGACTTTTTCGGCGCCTCGGAGCACGTCGACTTTGAGGAGTTCTCCCACGGGATGCGTGAACAGGATGAAACCGAACAGTGGCAAGGCCTCGATGCCGCGGCCGTCGACGCTGAGTATGATGTCCTGAATCATGAGTCCAGCCGAAGCCGCCGGACCGCCGGGCACAACGTCGGAGACGATCACGCCCCAGTCTCTCCCAAGATGGAGCCCGGCCGCCAACGCCGGCGTGATGCTCTGAACCACGATGCCCACCTCACCCCGGTGGATGTGGCCGTACTTCTTGAACTGAGGGTAAGCAAAGGACACCATGGCGCTGGGAATGGCGAACCCCAGCCCCTGATTGCCGCCGGACTGGGTGAGGATGAAGGTGTTGAGACCCACCAGCTCGCCGTCAGCATTCACCAGCGGTCCCCCGCTGTTGCCGGGATTGATGGGAGCGTCCGTCTGGATGTACACAAAAGGGCTGTCGGGGTCGAGCTGGCGGGCCACCGAACTCACGACGCCCATGGTGACCGAGTTGTGCAGCCCCTCCGGGCTGCCGAAGGCAAAGACGATCTCGCCTTGCCGAATGTCGGCATACCGCGCGATGGGCAGCGCCGTAAGCCCGCTGACATTGATCTTGAGCAGCGCGAGGTCGATATCCCGGGAAACCCCAACCACACGCGCATCCACGCTTCGGCTCTGGGTGCTGAGGACGCCGGCCACTGTGGTCCCCCCGGCAGGAGGCAATGCCACCTGAATGTGCTGCCCGTTGTTCACGACGTGCGCGTTGGTGACGATGTACCCATCCGGATCGATGATGGCGCCCGAGCCCACCACTCGCTGCCGGCCCACCACCAGACCGGTCTCACCGCTGCTGCTCTCGTCCACCGCTCCATAGCCCGTCACTTGTATCTGAACGACGCTCGGGGAGACCTTCTTCACCAAGGTCTCGAAGGAGCCGCTGAGCTGATGGAGCAGGTCCGCCTTGCCCGCGGGAGTCTGGGCCGCGAGACGGGTGGCTGCCATGAGGAAGCACAGGACGCCAACAGAACGAACAGCGAATCCACGCCTACGCCTATCGACCCCTCCGATACCACTTGGATTATGCATGAGGACCCTCCTCCATGGCCGGCTGCCGCGTCGCAGGCATCCATTACGAGCCGTTATACTGAGATTTCCAATGGCGTTATGGGTGGTTCCCAAGCCTTCGCGCGCTGGCGGGCCACTGCCGGCGCGGGCCGCCCTTGTGACGCAAGACGCCGCCCTTCCCAAGCCAGGTCGAAACTCCCACACTTTAGAGATGCACCGACGCCGCCCGGCGGTTCTATCTCACCGGCCTGCCGGCCCACTGGCCTACCGGCCTCACTGTCCCCACAGGGGCGGACCCTTAGCTGCTGACGATGAGAGAGGAGGCGAGGACTGGCGGTTCGACGATTTTGGAGACTTCCGACAGCTCCTGAAGGGCAAGAGGCAGGAAGAGCCTGACGATCTCCGCGTCCCATTGGGTGCCGCTGCCAGCCTGGAGCCGCCGGACGGATTCGTCCAAGGACAAGGCGGGACGGTAACAACGGTCGGAAACCATAGCGTCAAAGCAATCCACCACGCAGACGATGCGGGAGCCAAGCGGGATCTCTTCTCCCTGAAGGCCAGCGGGATAGCCTTTACCGTCGACACGCTCGTGGTGGTGCAGAACAAACAGGCTGACCCGCTCGAAGCCAGGCAGGAGGCGGAGCACCGCCCAACCGTACTCGGGGTGCCGGTCGATGACCGCCCGCTCCTCGGCATCGAGCCGGCCGGGTTTATTCAGAATAGCGTCGGGGACGCCGATCTTGCCGATATCGTGAAGGAGCGCGGCCACCTCGACATCGTACTGATAGCTCTCGTCGACGCCCAGCGCTTCAGCGACGCGCACGGCCCATTCCGCCAGTCGCGTACTGTGAACTCCGGTGTTGAGGTCCTTGAGATCGAGGAGTTGGTGCAGGCCGTAAACGATGGTTTCCTTGACTTGCCGGAGCTGTTCCTGAATTACCTTTTCCTCGAGGATTTCAGTGCGGACGGGCCGTCTCCAACCCGGGGTTGCCAGGCTAACGGAACCCATTCGGCGCGCCATCTCCTCCTTCATCGTAATAGCCTCCTCGCTGCACGGTCCAAGATTCTGGCGAAGCTTTCGCTTGAATGCAGCCGCCGGAACGGGCGAGGGCTTAGCCTGCTCGTTCCCGAGCCGGTGAAACTGCTGGCTCCGTCAGAAGGATCATCGTCAGGACTGCCGGTAATCTTGAGGGGCTGCAATTACGGCGGGATGGGTGTAGCGCGTTGCGAATTGCCGATTGACGATTGCCGAATGACGATTGGAAGACAGTTCGGAAACTCGAAACTCGAAATCAGGAACTCGGACCCTGGGGGCGAGTTTCGATTTTCGAATTTCGAGTTTCTGCCTTTCGTCAGTGCTAGTGCGTGTGGAAGTGGAACCCGCTTTGATTGAACTTCGACATGTTCCGGACATCGAGAACGCCCCAGCCGGTGACTGTATTGTAAGGGTTCACGGAGGCGATAGAGGCCATCGCGTCGTCGGTGTCATCAAAGTTGAGTGGGTTGTTCTGGTTCAGGGACGCCACGCCGACCGCCATGTTGCCGGAGACGAGCGCGGAACTGAAGGAGGTTCCCCACACCGCCGCCCATTGCGCGCCGGGGTAGGTGGTAATCAAGCCTTCGCCGGGCGCAACCAGGGTCAACAGGTCGGGGCCATGATTCGAGAAGGTCGAGAGCGCGCCGGTAGCCGAGACCGATCCCACACCGAAGACGTTGCCTATCGAAGCAGGGTAGACCGCCGTCTTGGAGGCGTTGTTGCCGACCGACGCTACGCAGATGACGCCGCTGCGAACGGCGTAATTGATGGCCAGGAGCATTTCCGACGAAATCTCTTCCTGGCTGAAGCTCATGTTGATCACGTTCGCCCCATTGTTGACCGCATAGTAGATCGCGCGCACCACGTCGCCCAGTTCGGCAGTACCGTCGGCCGAAAACGCCTTGAGCGGCATGATCCGAGCACCGGGCGCGACGAGGTGGATGAGACCGGCGACCATAGTCCCATGGCCGAACTCCGACGGCAACGGATTGCTATTAAGAACGGCGACGGTCGACTGACCGAGCACCGCCACCGTGGACTGATTGAGCTGGGTCACGGCATAGCCGCCCAGGACGGCCACCGTCGACTGGTTGAGTACCGCCACTGTCGACTGACCCAGTACCGCTACGGTGGACTGATTGACGTCGGAGAGCTCTGAGCCGCCCGGCTGGTTGCGAGTGAAATCATAGCCGGGGAGCAATACGCCTTTAAGGGCAGGGTGGGTTGGGTCAACCCCCGTATCGATCACCGCTACCACCACTCCGGAACCAAGGGGTTGTCCGGGGTAGTGCCCCATGTCAATCTGAGTGAGCGCCGGCTGGTTGATGTAGGCGTTCCAAACCAGATTGCCGTAGAACTTCACGGCGCCGAGATTGTTGAGCGCGGAGCTGAGTGCGTTGGGAGAAGCATTTTGAACGTTGTTCGTCGCCGCTTCAACCACCGCCGCTCCAGTTTCGAGCTCAAAGCCCTGGACCATCGGATCCGACCGAACTTCCGTTACCAGTTGTCCGGGCTCCTCGGAATTGGGGCCGGTGACGATCACAACCTGAGGCGTGCCTCCCTGTTCCAGCACCACCAAGCCGTAGCTGTTGCAGATGTCCGCCTGGTTGCTTGGGTTGGCCCGCAGGATGTAGCGTGGCCCACTCTGGGCCATGCAGGCGCAAGCCACCACCAGCAGGCCTACGCCAACCGAACCAAGTATCCGAATCGTGCGTTTCATTTCTCTACCCCTTTGAGAGATCGCTCTCCAGCACTGTTCCTGAAGCTTGTCCTCAATCTCTGGCTCTTGGGCAAAGGAGCAAGGACGGGGACAAGGGACACAACGTCAGACTCCCGCGCTTGGACCTTGGCCATTCACGCAGAAATGGTCCAGGGACACTTCCATGCTGCTCTCGCGGTTCACCTGGATGTACAGCTTAAGGTCCGGCTCGGGCGGAACTTCCAACTGGAACTCCCCCAGCGTGTTGCTCACGGTCTGGGCCAGGACGGCCCCACGCGACGCGATCGCCACGGGAAGATTAGACAATTCCGTGGCAGGCGTCCGCAGGCTGGCCACTTGTCCCACCAACGGCACCGCTGCGTGGCTGCCTTCCTGCTCCAGCCGAAGGTCCAGGCAATAGTCACCGGCCTGATACACGGCCTGACGGCTGGCCTGCGGTTCGCCGCGAACGCCCGCCATCAGCGGTGCTTGCATCGTGTCGAACACCAACCGAGCCATCAGACGCGAGAGGATCCAGGGCTTCTTCGGCAGTCGAGCGCCCAGCGAGCGGGCGAATTCGAGGGCGCGCGGGGCCACCTCGCACAGCGCTTCGTTGCTGGCAATGGCGCTGAAAACTCGCAGCCGGCTCACGGTCTCCAGGCAACCGAGGCAGCCCTCCGCCAGATGCTGCTTCATGGCCGCCTGCGCCGCCTCCGAACCAAAGCCACGAACGAAAGCGATCCAACGGCCGATATCATAATGCTTCATCCGGTCTTCCTGCCGAGGTCCAAAGCGAGTCATTGAGTATTGCCTCCTCACTTCAGTAAGGGTGCGAAAGTGCCGAAAAAATATAGGTCGAAAGGAGGTACGGAAGTACTAGCACCAGAGTGTTCGCAGACCGACTTTGAGGCACGTTGGTCATTGGGTCAGTTGGAGTGCTTCCCGATGAGGGAAAAGGGAGCCCAATAGTAAGGATGGGGATAGAGCGCCCGAACTTCTCGGGAGGCTTGTTGGAGCGCGGCAGCCTTGGTGGCACCGGCCGAAAGGTGCTGGTAGAAGATCCGCATGAAGTCGGCCGTGCTTCCGTCGTTGACGTCCCACAGGGTTACCAGTACGGCCTGTGCTCCGGCGTAAAGCAGGCCGCGCAAGAGTCCTAGCAACTCGTCGCCGCCCACCAGGGCATTGCGTCCGGTGCTGCAACCGCTCAGCGTCACCAGTTCCGCGCGCAGGTCTAAATGATAAAGATCGAACACGCTGAGGCGGGAGTCGGCCAACCGGATCGAGGAGAACATCGGGTTGTCCTGGCGGAAAAGGCCGTGCGTGGCGATGTGAACAAAACGGCTCAGGGGAGCATGGGCGCGCAGGCGATCCTGCGTGGCTTCGCTGCCGAGCAGAAGTCGGGCGTTGGGCAAAGTACTAGCCACCGCCCGGGCCTCCTCCAGGATGTGAGGCGCCAGACCGTCGGCGATCCCCAGCACCAGCGCGCCTTCCGCAGAACGTGGCTCCTTGGCGGCGCAGAGGTAATACACGCTCGCGCTCGGCGCATAGGAAACGGAGAAATCGTCGATCAGATAACGCTCTCCCGCCAGAAGGGCCTGGAAAGGGAGGTGATGAAGGAAATCGTGCGGCACGATGATGAGATGACGAGCGGTTAGTCGCTCGCGCACCGGGGCGATGATCTCGGCATAAAGTTCGCGCAGGTGAGTCTTCGTGGCGTCGAGCATGGCCCCGGCAAAAGTGCGCGCGTAGTCCGGGCCCAGCCGGAACTTGGCGAGCTGGAAGTTCAGCAGGCGAACGAGATTGCGGACGCGGGAAACCGGCGTCAGCGGAACGATCTGAAGACCGTCGCGGCTGACCAGGCAGGCATAAAGGGTGCCTCGCGCCTGGTAATACTCCAGCAGCATCGTGTCCGGCGGCAGGGCGGAGCGGATCGATGCCAGATCCACCGTACCCCCGTTCTGGAGGGCGGCAAACTCACTCTGCGTGTTCCCCACGTCGCCCAGCGCCTTGACCAGTTCTTCCTCGCACTCGCGCGTCGTGCGCCGCAGACGATCCAGTTGCTCGGGCGTGCCCGGCTCGGTCCGGATGGCGGCCAGGTCGACTTGCCGGTAATACCAGTTCAACTCCTCGCGCAGGCTGTGCACTTTCTCGACGAGGTCGCTGTGGACCTTGGACGGCGAAGGCAGCGCGTGGGCGCGGAAAGCAATCAGGTCCGCCAGACTGCGGGACTTGGCCTGCTCAATGTAAGCGAAGGCCCTTTCCTGTTTCTCGGACGAGGGCTCGTGTTCAAGGCACATCCAAACCAGGCTCTCGTAAACGGCAAGCTTGTCCTGAACGAAAGCGATCTTGAACTCCTCCCGCCGGAGATGGCTGCGCAGGTTCTCGAGTTGGGCATGGGCATTCCGGTAGGCTTCAATGGCGGCCGGAGTGTCTCCGCGCGCTTCTTCCACCTGACCCAACACGAACCAGACCTGACAGATCAGGGCTGGGGCTTCGGCGTGCTTCAACCGCTCCAACGCTGAGCAGGTGAGTTTCCGCGCCGTCTCGAGGTCGTCCGTCTTAAGATGGATCTGGGCCGACAGAAGCTCGCAGAGGGCTGCCTTGCTGGTGAGGGAGGAGCGCGAGAAGAAGCCGAAAGCTGCGTCGCAGGAGCGTTGCGCCTCACAGAAGCGCCCCTCCTGGAAGAAGACCAGCGCGCGGTAAAGATCAATAAGGCTGGGCCAAACGTGGTTGTGCTCGCGGCTGAAGATCTCGCGCGCCATGCGGAACAGCTCCAGGGCGCGGAAAGCATTGCCTTGACGGCTGGCGGCGATGGCATAATTCGCCAAGGCCTTGCCCGCTTCGTACCCGGTCCCCAGCGCTTCGAAGCCGGCGTAAGCCTGCTCGGCGAGCTGCCTGCCTTCTTCCACCAGGTTCAGCTCGAGGTAGATTTCGGATTGGTCCAGATCGCAGAGCGCCCTTTGATAACGATCGCCCAGCTTCTCACTCTGTACTCGTGCGACTTGATAACTCTCGATCGCCTGAGTGTACTCGCCGCGCAGGTAATAAAGATAGGCGATGTTGTAGTCGGCCTGAACCACCAGCGTCGGCAGATTGTAGTGCTGGTAATGAGCACGGGCCCGTCTGTAAGCTTCCAGGGCATCCGGAAACCGGTTGAGGCTGGTGTGGCAAACCGCCAGATTGTGAAGGACGGCGCCGATGGCTTCCGGGTCACCCCCATTTTCCTCGAGACCCCGCTGGGCGCGTTGATAGGTGGCGAGAGCTTCTTCCATGCGGTCCAGGCGGTAAAGGATGTTGCCCAGATTAACGTGCAGACGCGCCAGGCGCAACCGCTCGCCCAGGCCCTCGAAAATCTTCTCTGCCCGGTCCGCCGCCGCGAAGGCTTCCTCGTAACGGCCGAGATAGATCAGCGGCTGGAGAGAACTGCTGAGGGTGCGGCCCACCTCCACCTGATTGCCGGTTCGCGCGAAGATCGCTTCCGCCGCGCTGTACTGGGCCACCGCATCGGCATACTTTCCGTGCACGAAGCTGACGTGGCCGCGGGCTCGTTCGCTGTGGGCGCAAGCGGATTCATCGCCCAGCGCTTCCGCCAGCCATAGGGCCGATTGCAACAGCCGCTCGGCCTGGGCCAGATCCGCATACAAGATGGAGGCAACCTGATCGCACAGCTTCTCGACCGCCTCCCGGCTCTGGAGACTCGGGTCGCTCAGCAACGCTTGGCGGGCACCCTCGTCGGCTTGCTCCGCCAGTTGGGCGACAATACTCTCGATCCCGGCAATGGCAGTCGATGTGGCCACGTAAGTTAGTTGTCAGTTCCCAGTTTTTCAGTGTTCAGTTCTCAGCTCCCAGCCTTCCATTCACTTGAAACCGATAGCAAGCTGATAGCTGCCAAAAACTGATTTCACTGAAGACGTCGGCTAGCTAAACACCCAGCTCCTCGAGAATCTCCTGCAGGCGCTTCAGGCAGCGGCTGCGGATGAACCCCACCGAGTTGGGGGCCACGCCCAACGCCTCCGCCACCTCCTGGTAGGACCGAGGCGGATGTTCGTAGAAAAGCATGCGGACCATCTCCCGGCATCGCTCCGGAAGCCGGGCGATCGCTTCTCGCACGCGCTGCTCCCGCTCCACCTCTTCGGCCAAGGCAGGAGGGACGATCAGGCTCTCGGGAAGGTCGTCGTCCAAGTGGCCCAGATCGTTCTCAGCCAGCTTCTGCTGCGCCCTCTTCCAGTGAAAGCATTGGTGAGCCGCGACCCGAATCAGCCAGGCCGGCAGCGCCCCGGGTTCACGGAGGTTGGGGAGTTCCTCGAACAACTCCAGCGTCACTGCCTGGAAGAGATCGGCGGCATCCTCGGGCGCCGCGCCGTACTTGATCGGAATGGAGTAGATCAGGTTCCTGTACTTGTCGAGCAGCATGCACCAGGCTTCCTGGTCGCCAGCCAAGCACTGTTCCACCAGACGCCGGTCACTCGTATTGTCGGACGTCGTTTCCCGCTCCGCCGGAACCATCAATACATCAGCGTTCATGCGCTTGTCCTCCCGGCATCACTTGTACGGTTCGAGGATCTTCAGCCTTGCGCCGATTCCAAGACGCCGACCTCGTCCTACACCCAAGTATTTCGACGCAATTCGCCGGCAGCATGAGCCCAATCCTTTCCTATCGTCCTGAGCCTTTCGTCACGTTTTTGCTTGTCCGTCGACAGTTGCCGGCGATCATCTCTTGGGCATGCTCACGCCGGTTGGCGGTCCTTTGCACGGGGTTGATTCGCGCACCAAAGCCCGTGCAAGTTCCAAGCTCACGGTGTGGGAGTATTCCGTTCGGCGTTTTGCGGAAGGGACTGTGGAATTAGAGCAAGGACGTGCGAGAAGCGGCGGCTTGTAGGATAGCGGCGGAACCGGGGCTCACGAACCCATGACAAAGAGAGCAGAGCCTGGTCGGCCGAGAGGGAGATTACGCGATTTCTCCTGCCGTCCTCCCCTTCGTGCTGGTGATCCGACGAAAGACAGTCCAGCGACCGAATCAACCACCTCACTCCGGGAACAACTGGTGACTGGCCTCTGGCGGCTTGGAGAGTTTCTCCAAAGTGCCGCGGGCGCTCACCACATCCTCCGGGGCCGCATGGTTCTTGATGGCCGCCGTCAGGTATCTTTTCGCGTCCTCCCGGCGTCCGACGGCGGAGTAGGCCATTCCCAGGTGATACTCAAATAGGGGATCATCCGGGACCTTCCGCACCAATTCTTCCAGTTGGTTCACGGCCAAGTCCACCGCTCCGGTCTTGTAGTAGGCCCACGCCAGCGTATCGGCGACGTGGTTCACGACGACTGGATCTGGTCGGTTGGGAAGCCTTTGCTTCGCCATCTGGGCCAGGGCCAGCGCCGCGTTGGGGTCGCCGCCGTGCGCCAGGTAAAGATAGGCGAGATTGTTGGCTGCGACGGGATTATTGGGATCGATCTGGTGGGCTTTTTCGCAGAGCTTGATCGCCTCCTGCCAGTTGCTCTCCTTCTCTTTGATTCCCTCGAGCGCCATATAGCTAGTAATGTTGTTGGGGACTCGGCTGATCCCCTGCTCCAGGTCCGCCTTCGCCTTGTCCATGGCGCCCTGAGCTTCGTGGATGCCTGCCAGCATCGTGTAAGTATTGACGTTTTGCGGCTCCAGAGCGATCGTCTCCTGCGTCACAGCTTCTGCTTTCGCGTAGTCCCGCTCGGCAAAGTACGAAGCGCCCAGCAAGTAGTGCAAAGTAGGGTTCTGCGGGTATTTTTGTACCAGCGGGGTCAGCCCGGCCACGGCTTCCTTGGCCTTCCCCTGTCTGAGCTGGAGATTCGTCTGCAAGGTCAAGGCCGGAACGTTCGCCGGATCGTGAGACAGAATGAACTGCAGCGTGTTTTCGCCCGTCTTGATGTCCCCTTTGTTAATTGAGGCGTTGGCCGTAATCAGATAGGTGGAGAGCAGATTGGGATTCCTCTGCCGTGCCTCCGAGGCCAGGTTCAAGGCTGCGTCGTACTGGCCGCTGCTCAGGTCGAGGCTCGCCACCGCCACTTGAGCCTCCGTCATCTTCGGATTCACTTGCAGGGCATGGTTCCACGAGGAGCGGGCCAGGTCCGGCGAACCGGACAAGCTCTGAGCTACGCCGAGAAAGTAATAAGCGGGAGCCGTACCAGGGGAATTCGGATCGGCCTTTACCGCCCTCTCCAGGTCGCTGATCGCCTGCGAGTACTTGCCCTGGTTGATCAGGATTCGGCCTGCGAACAATAGGTTGCGTGGCTCGCCTGGGTCCGCCTTCAGCATTTCCTGGTTCAGCGCGTCGGCTTCCGGCACTCGGTTCAGGTCCAGCAATTCCTCGATCAGATACCACTTCGCGTCCGCGTCCTTGGGCTTGGCCTTCACCACCGATTGGAGTTCGGCCACCGCCTTATCCGTCTGGCGGGTGGCGATATAAAACCGCGCCAGGGGAAGGTACGCTTGCGGGTCGTCAGGTGCCAGCGCCTTCAGGTCGCGGTACACTTTCTCCGCGTCGGCCATTCGTTTGGTACCCAGGTAGACGCTCGCCAGCGCCAACCGTGGCGCCACCGCGTGCGGGTCCAACCCGATGGCCGATTGTACCTCCGCCTCCGCTTCGGGAAACTTTCCTTGGTGGAAATAGAGGTTTCCCAAAGTCACGTAGGCTTCCGCTGACTTGGGATTTTTCTCGACGGCCTTCTTCAGAATGGCTTCCGCCGCGTCAGGCTTTTGTGTTCCCGCATAAATCCCGGCTAGATTGGCGTAGTTCGAGACCTGTGTGGGATCAAGATCGATGGCTCTCTGGAACTCCTGAATGGCCAGCGGATAGTTGTGCGTGAGTTCGTAGATTAAGCCCAGGAGGGCGTGGGCCTGAACGTTGTTCGGCTGCGCCGCCAGCACCTTCTGCGCTATACCCCGAGCCTGTCCCGCTTGGCCGTTGCGCAACAACAAGCTGGCCAACTCGATTTGCGCATCCCAGTTGTTAGGATCCAGAGTTACCGTCTGCTGCAGCTCACGCGCGGCCTCTAAGGGAACGTTCAGCCGCAGGTAGGTGCGCGCGAGCTGAAAGTGCGCCTCGGCGAACTTGGGATCGATCTTAAGGGCGTTCCGGAACTCAAGCTGGGCGGCCTGGAACCTTCCCTCTTTGAAATACTTCTCACCGCTTTGCAGGTAGTTCTGCTTTCTCTTGGTCGGATTGAGCGTGCATCCGGCCAGCACCAACAACATTGTAAAGAGACAGAGACTTTTCTTGCGCTTCATAACGAGGACATTATACCCGTAAGAGCGCTCCCAAGCCAAGTCCGGCCTCGACCGAAGGAAACCCAAAAGTTGACGTTACGAGTGACGCGATTCGCTCCCAGGATCACGGATAATGCGGTCCGCATAACGGCCCGCACGGTAAGTGGTCGAGCTCATTGGCGGAACCGGGAGCTACCGTATGATTTCACTAAATTCTCGCTTCTCCTTTACGCCCACCACCGTCTACGGTCTGCTGATCTTCTCCAATCCATCGAGATAAGGACGCAGGGCCTCCGGGACCACGACGGAGCCGTCCGCCTGCTGGTAGTTTTCGATCACCGCCAGCCACGTGCGGCCAACGGCGAGGCCGCTGCCGTTGAGGGTGTGCAGGAATTCGGTCCTGCCTTTGCCGCCGCGCCGCAAGCGCAGGTTGGCGCGCCGCGCCTGGAACGCCTCGAAGTTGGAGCAGGAGGAGATCTCGCGATAGCTGTTGCTGGAGGGCAGCCAGACTTCGATATCGTAGGTCTTGGCGGAGCTGAAGCCCATGTCGGCCGTGCTGAGCGTCACCACTCGATAGGGCAGGCCAAGGCGCTGCAGCACCATCTCGGCGTTACGGGTGAGCGATTCGAGCTCGTCGTAGGAGTTCTCCGGCAGGGCGAACTTCACCAGTTCCACCTTCTGGAACTGATGCTGGCGGATGATGCCGCGCGTGTCCTTGCCGTAGGCGCCAGCTTCGCTGCGGAAGCAGGCCGTCCAGGCGCAGAGCTTCACGGGGAGATTCTCGGCTTCCAGCACCTCGTCCCGGTAAAGGTTGGTGACGGGGACTTCGGCGGTAGGAATCAGCCAGTAGTCCGCGCCTTCCAGCTTGAAGAGATCGCCGGCAAACTTGGGCAAATTGCCGGTGCCGAAAAGGCTGGCGGAGTTGACGATGAAGGGCGGCAGCACTTCGGTATAGCCGTGCTCGCGCGTGTGGAGATCGAGCATGAAGTTGGCGAGTGCCCGCTCCAGCCTGGCGCCGACTCCCGTATACACGGCGAAGCGTGCCCCGGTGATCTTGGCCGCGCGCTCGAAATCGAGAATGCCGAGCGCCGGGCCCAGGTCCCAGTGGGCTTTGGGCTCGAAGTCGAATCGCCGGGGCTCACCCCAGCGCCGAACTTCCCGGTTGTCGTCGGCGCTGCGGCCCACGGGGACGCTCGGGTGCGGGATGTTCGGGATCTGGCGCAGCAGATCCTGAAGCTGGCTATCGTAAGCCTGGGCCTTGACTTCCAGCTCCTGAACCCGGTCGCCGAGCTGTCTCGACTCGATGATCAGGGCGGAGGCGTCCTGTCTCTGTCTCTTCAGTCCAGCGATCTCCTCGCTGAGCTTGTTGCGTCGCGCCTTGAAGCCCTCGGCTTCCACCAAGTATTTGCGCCGCTCGCGGTCGATGTTCTCGAAATCGGCGAGCGAATCGGGCAAACCGCGCTCGCTCATCTTCTGCTTGACGACGTCGAGGTTTTCACGGACGAAAGCCAGGTCGAGCATTCAGGCACCTTCGAAGGTTTTCAGTTTTCAGGTTCTCAGTATTCAGTTCAGCCGTCAGCCCTCAGCCCTCAGTAAGAAGGTCCGGTTCTGGCTGATAGCTGACCGCTGACGGCTGAACTGAATACTGAAAGCTTCTTCCATTTCAATCATTCATCATTCAAAAGCGACTGTCAAACTCCGGGCGACGTAGCGTTTTTTGACTTTCCAAGGGGCTTCGCGTTACCGTTCTAACGTTCAAGTAGTGGGAGGGTCCGATGCGACACATGATGTTGTGGCTGACTGTCTTCGCCGTTATCGTCACCGCCGGGTGCAAACGATTGGAGACGAAAGCCGCCATCCAGGAGGCCATTGACGCGCACCTGAAACAGCGCGCTGACATGATGATGTCCGGCATGACGACTGAGGTTCTTGGTGTCCAGTTCCACGGCGACACTGCGGATGCCGATGTTCGATTCCAGAGCAAGCAATCGGCGGCCATGACCGTGACCATCCGCTACACCCTGCGTAAGGCTGGCGATCATTGGGAGGTGGTGTCGTCCTCGCAGGCGCACGGTGCAGCGGGTACCAGCCCGCATGAAATGCCGCCCGCCTCAGCCACGCCGACACCGCCTGCTCCGGAGGCGAGCCACTGAGTTCGAGAATTGCCGATTGCAGATTGACGATTGACGATTGGAAGAGAAAAAGATTGAGTCATCGAGCCATTGAATCATTGAGCCATCGAAGAAGAAGTAGATCGTTCTTTCTTGTCTTCAATGACTCAATGACCCGCTGGCTCAATGATTCAATCTTTTTCACTTCCAATCGTCAATCGGCAATTCTGGTGGCGCTGACGCTGCTGTGCGTTGCGGCGGTGACGCTCCGCCGGGTTGCCAGCCCGTCCCATGCCCCTCTTTCCCCGCCCGCGCCGTGGCTTGCCTTTTCCGAGTCGTTGTCGCAGAAGAACCGGCTCGATCTGTTCGCGAGGGTCTGGCAGATCGTCAACCAGGACTACTACGATCCGTCTTTCAACGGTGTGGACTGGAAGGCGGTGCGCGAACGCTATCAGCCACGCGTCGAGGCGTCGACCAGCGACGGTGAGTTCTACCTGATTCTGCGCGAGATGGTTGGCGAACTGCACGACGCCCACACGCGTTTTTTCTCGCCGGGCGAGCGCGAGCGGCACCGGAAGCGGGAGGCCGTCAGCGCGGGTGCACATGTTTATGAAGTGGAAGGAAAGATTGTGGTCGCCGGCGTCGACCCGGGCTCCGAGGCGGCGCGCGACGGCGTCGCTGCGGGCATGGTGGTCAGTACCATCGACGGAAAGCCCGCCGCCGATCGCATGGCCGAGGTGCGCGCCGAGGTGGGCAGTTCCTCGTCGGAGCGGGCGACGGCGCTTCTCGCCTACGGCCGGCTCTTGATGGGCGAGCCGGACTCCATCCTCAGGTTAGGCCTGGTGCGGGAGGACGGGTCGAGCTTGGAGGTGGCACTCCCGCGCCGTCTGGTCTCCGACACGCCCAAGGTTGAAGCGCGCCTGCTTCCCTCCGGTCACGGCTACATCAGATTCAACCGGTTCATTCCGCCGGTCGCCAGTGAGATCCGGCAGGCACTGGAAGGGTTCCGGAGCACGCGGGGCCTGATCATCGACCTGCGTGGAAACGGCGGCGGCGACCTCGCGGAGACGGCCCGCGTCGCCGGGTACTTCTTCGCCCGGAAGACTCCGATCGCGCGGATCATCACCAGGACGGGCAAGCCTCCTGCGTTCTTCATGGGGTTGGCTCACGTACCCAACGAGTTCTCGGCAGGCCGGCTTGGCGGGGAGATCTACCGCGAACCGGTTGCCCTTCTGGTGAACGAAGGCACCAGCAGCGCCGCCGAGTTGTTCTCCGCCGCCTTGTTGGAGAACTCCCGTGCCACGGTGGTCGGGCGGCGCACCTGTGGCTGCGTCCTTGGGATACTTCACCAGCGAAAACTGAAGGGCGGCGGAGAACTGGACGTCAGCGAGGTCGGATTCACCACCGCCCAAGGACGCCGGCTCGAGGGCGTAGGGGTGATTCCGGACCAGTCGGTACCCCTCACTTTGGCGGACCTCCGGGCGCGGCGCGATGCGGCGCTGGAAGCAGCGGAGAAAGCCTTGCGGGGGGTAGACGGTAGACGGTAGACGGCATAAAGGGAAAAGCAGTGTCGCGGGTGGTTGCCGTAGACCGCTTCTTCCCCGTCTACCATATCCTGTCTACCGTCTACCGCTCAAATGTTCTTCAGTGTCGTCTTGAGCTGATCCTGAAGTTTCTTGAGCTTCTTGTCGTTGTCCGGGTTGGGATTCGCTTTTAGGGTTGCCTGAATGGCTTTTGCGATCTGGTCCGCTTCGCCAGCCAGGGCCCTCAACTTCAGCGGATTCTGGCTGTGCTTTTTGTCGAAGACGGAGGCGCCGATCACGAGCTGATTGCCGACGTAAAAAGCGAAGTCTAGCCCCTTCAACGTCACCGGACCCGCTTTCAGGGCTTCGCGGGCCTTGGCACGATCGCCGATGAGGGCGGCCAGGGCGTCGTCGATTCCCTTGCGCTCGCCGTCGGCGGCCGCGGCCTCTTGATCCTCAGGCTCAACCCAGACGCCTTGCCGAACTTTTTGGTACGCCGCCACATCCGTTGGACCCTCGGTTGTGGGGTAGGGCGCATCGAGGATAAAGTCCTTGTCGAAGCCGCCGCCGTCCATGATCTGCTTGGCGGTGTCGCCGAGTCCCAGGGCGCGCGCCGAAGCAGTTTGGAAGCTGTTCCCGCGGTTGGTCCGATATGCGGCTTGGAAGTGCGGGTTTTTCGTCGCCTCCGCGCCCTTATCATAAGCTTCCGCGGCGTCTTTGTAAGCATTGAGCTCGCCGCTTAAGATCACCACCCGGAGAACGCGGGCCTTCTCCGTGTAGGCGTCGGCCGGCAACTTGGCAGCCAGTTCCTCGGTGATCTCGATCGCCTTGTCGAAGCGCCCGCGGCCGAACATCTCCTTGCCATTCTCGTACACAGCGGCGGACCCGGTAAGCTGCGGGGTGGGCGGCGAGCATGCCGCGAGGCCGAGCAACGCAAGTATCAAAACCAAAAACACGGGGGCCGATACGCTACGGCCCTGACGATTCGAGTGACCCATAAGGCCTTTCATAGTAATCCCTCCCAAAGTTGAGCGGTTCGGGGGCGGCGCGAGGCTGCCTTGGGCGCAACGAACGAGTGACGTGGAGTCGCGGTATTCCCCAGAGCGGTATCCCTTCTCTGCGGCGCTCGCCGCACGAACGGCGATTTGCTTGCCTGTGATCAGCAGTATCTCTTCCCTCCTTGCGATAGGGAAGTCAACATCATGCATCTTTTGCGGCCGCGTGGGGCAACTGGTCCTGCCGTCGAATCGGCCTGGCCAGCGGCGCAGCCTTCATGCTGCGCGGACTATACGCCAAACGGCTCCGAAATTCAACGGCAGAAGTTGCCTGCCCTGGAGAAGGAAGACAGAAGCCAGAAGACAGAAGTCAGAATGAAGACGCCGCTGCCTGCCTTCTCCCTCTTCTCATTCCCGGGGGAGGAGCCCCTTCTTTCATTTCCCTCTTGCTTCTGTCTTCTGACTTCTGTCTTCTGTCTTCCTCTTCTCAATCGTCAATCGTCAATCAGCAATCGACAATGTCAGACGCACCCTCGCGTCCACGGCACAGAAGTCATGGGCCTCGGGAAACACCATCAGAGGGTTCACCTCGACCTCGGCCATCTGCGGCAGGTCTTCCACCATCTGCGAGAAGCGTTCCAGGATCACGGCGAGCGCCTCGAAGTGGATGGGCGGCTCGCCGCGCACGCCTTCCAGAAGCCGATAGCCGCGAATCTGTCGGATCATCTCTCTCGCGTCCACGTCGGTGAGGGGCGGAACGCGGAACGTGACGTCCTTCACGGTCTCGACGTAGATGCCGCCCAGGCCGAACATCACCAGCGGGCCGAAGTTGGGATCCTGCGTCATGCCCACAATAACTTCGCGGCCGCCGCGCACATACTCCTGCATCAGGAAGCTGAGTGGCGTTGACGATGCAAGTTGCGCGGTCGCCTCCGTCGCCGTGGCCGTGTGACCACCGACAGCTTCACTCATCCGCCGCGCGGCGGCGATCAGCTCCTCGAGCGTGCGGATATCCACCGCCACGCCGCCCGCTTCCGTCTTGTGTACGAGGCCCGGCGCGACGGCCTTCAACACTACGGGGAAGCGGACCCGCTTCGCCTGCGCTTCGAGTTCCTCGATCGTGGCGGCTGCCGCCGACCGAGCCACCGGGATGCCGTAGCACTCGAGCAAGCGAAAAGCGTCAGGCGTGCTCAGGTGGACCTCGCCTAACGTTCGCGCCGCCTCCAACAACTCCCGAGCGGCCTCGCGCTCCGCCGGAAACTGACGCACCTCACCCATCGGCCGCTCCCGCCAGTGTCGATGGCGCTCCATCGTGGCGAGGGCTTGCACCGCCGGCTCCGGAAAATGATAGATGGCCATATGCCCGGGCTGCTTTTCATTGATCTCGTCGAAGGAATCCTCGGTGGCCATGATGACGCCGAGGATGGGTTTGGTGAACTCCTTGCGCAGGGCGTCGATCCCCGCCACCACGTCGGTCGCGCTCACCATCATGGGCGGTACGAAGATCACCAGCAGCGAGTCGATGCCGTCGTCTTCCAGCAGGAACCGCGCGCAGGCCGCGAAGGTCCGGGGACTCGCCTTCGGCGTCATGTCCACCGGGTTGGACACCGCCGCTTCCGGAGGAAGCAACTTCTGCAACTCGGCGGCGGCGCGCTCAGAGAGCTTACTGACTTCCAGGCCCATGCTGATCGCCGCATCCGTCGCCATAATGGCGGGGCCGCCGGCGTTGGTCAGGATGCCCAGCCGATTGCCGCGCGGGATGGGATTCTTGGAAAAGGCGAGCGCCAGGTCGAACAGTTCCTTCACGGTATTCACGCGGATCACGCCGCACTGGTCGAGCAGCGCGTCCATGGCCACGTCGAGCCCCTGCCGCGCCACCAGCGCGCCCGTGTGCGACGAGGCCGCCCGCGCGCCCGCCCCCGTTCGCCCCGCCTTCACCAGCACGATCGGTTTGCGCTTGGTGATGCGCCGCGCAATTTGCATAAATCGCCGAGGATTGCCGATTGACTCCAGGTACATCAGGATCAAATCGGTCAGCGGATCGTCTTCCCAGTAAAGCAACAGGTCGTTGCCGGAGGTGTTGGCCTTGTTGCCCATGCTCACAAAGTAGGAAAACCCGATATCGAGCTCGCGCGCCATGTTCAGGATCACCACGCCCAGGGCGCCGCTTTGCGACATAAAGCCGATGCGGCCTTCGAGCGGGAGAGCGGGAGCGAAGGTGGCGTCCATGCGGATCTCGGGGTCGGCGTTGATCACCCCCATGCAGTTGGGGCCGATCATGCGCATGCCGTACTGGTTCACTTTCTCCACCAGCAGCTTCTCGAATCCCCGGCCCTCCTCGCCGGTCTCGCTGAAGCCGGAGGTGATCACCACCAGGCCATTGACGCCTTTCCGGGCGCAGTCGTCCACCACCGCTAGGACTTCCTCGCGCGGCACCACGATCACCGCCACGTCCACCGGGTCCGGAATCGAAGCCACCGTCGGGAAGGCTTTAATGGAGTGGATGAAGTCCGCCTTGGGGTTCACAGGGAAGACCTTGCCGTGGAAGTTGTACTCGATCAGGTTGTGCAGGATTTCCCGGCCGATGGAGCCCGGCCGGCGCGACGCGCCCACCACGGCGATGGACTGCGGCTTGAAAATTGGATCCAGAGGGTGCACGAAGACTCCTATTTGGAAACTTGAAATTCGAAACTCGAAAATCGAAATTCGCGCAAGAGCATCCCGCTCCAGTGCTCCCGAGGCTCAGAACTTGGTGCTTCAGCCTCGCACCCCGTCGCCGTTTCCTTGGGCGGCAGTCATACGATACGTCAGCCGTGGAAGACGTTTCAAGGCTTGCTCTGGTAGCTGGGAGTTGGAACTGCGAGTCTGGAGAGAACACAGTCGGCAGGGGAGTCCTGCCGACTGCTGACTGCCTACTGCCGACTACGCCCCAGCGGCGACCGGTTGGCCGCACAGGGTCAGCCAGCCATATTTGTCGTCGGCGCGGCCCTCGGCGATGGCGAGGAAGCTCTCTTGAAGTTGCAGCGTGATGGGACCCGGCTTGCCCCTGCCCACCAGGACGCGGTCGACCGAGCGGATCGGAGTGACCTCGGCGGCGGTGCCGACAAAGAAGACTTCGTCCGCAATGTAGAGCATTTCGCGCGGGATCTCGGTTTCGACCACCGGGTAGCCCAGGTCCTGCGCCAGGGTCAAGATCGACATGCGGGTGATGCCGGGAAGGACGCTGGAAGAAAGCGGCGGCGTCAGGAGGCTACCTTGGCGCACCAGGAAGATATTCTCGCCACTGCCCTCGCTGACGTGGCCCGAGTCGTCGAGAGCAATGCCTTCGGTGTAGCCATTGATAACCGCCTCCATGTGGATCAGTTGGGAGTTCATGTAATTAGCGGCCGACTTGGCCAGTGCCGGCAGCGTGTTGGGTGCGATGCGCCCCCAAGAGGAGATGCAAACCTCAACGCCGTTTTGCAGAGCTTCCTTGCCCAGGTACTTGCCCCACTCCCAGGCCAGCAGGTAAATCTCGATAGGGTTGTGGAGCGGATCCACTCCCACGCTGCCGTAACCGCGAAAGACCAGCGGCCGCAAATAGCAGTGCTTCACCTGGTTGACGCGGACCAATTCGGCCAGGGCCTGCTGGAGCTGCTCGGACGAATAGTCCAGCTCCATGCGGTAAATCTTGCTCGAGTTAACCAGACGGTCAACATGGTCCTTCAACCGAAAGATGGCCGGACCCTGCGGCGTCTCGTAACAGCGGATGCCTTCAAAGAGGCACGAAGCGTAACTGACCACGTGCGACGCCACGTGGATGGTGGCATCCGCCCAGGGGATGAACTCGCCGTTGTGCCAAACCTTCTCGTAGTACTTGAGAGCCATCGCAGCACCTCCTAAGATGCAGTATAGCATGCAGGTTACGGGTTGCTAGGGCCATTTTCCCCCGAACTTGGGCGGTCCAATGAAGCAGTCGGCGGGAAGAGAAAGAAAGGCAAAAGGCAGAGGGCAAAAGTGAGGAAAAGCAAATAGCGGCGGCCTACCCCAAGGCTTAGAAGGTGCAAAGTAATTGCGAAAGAGCTTCCAACGCAGAGGCACAGCGCAGCCTTATGGCCGTAACCAAGACAAGACGCCAACACAGAGGCCGCAGAGGGGTCACAGAGGCCACGGAGAAGAAGTGCCTCGGTCGACCGCCCGCTTGTTGCGCGCTCTTCTCAGTTTTCTCCGTGAGTCCTCTGCGTCTCCGTGCCTCTGCTAATCTTCCACGCCTTCTGAGGCGGAAAGCACACTCCCACCTTAGGCATTGGGGCAACGAGAGGCTCTCCGCTCCGGTTCAACAAGCAACGGTGATGGCCCCAAGGTCCGGTTCGTATCCTTCGTCCTGAGCAGCCTTCTGTGCCGCGGCGCGGAGGGTTTGTTCGTCAGAGCTCTTTGGGGCCTCGAGGTGACGTCGCACCACTTCTTCGCCGGCTTGAATCCGGACCAGCCACTTGCTCTTCTCCGGGTCCCACGAGACTTCCACACGATCCGCGTGCATGGACACCTCCGTATGCGATCTGAGTTACATTATGCGCTGAGAGTCGCAGCATGCACAAGCGAAGTGTCATTTATGTTTGACGGCATAAATGGTTGCGCATCCGAGTCAATTTTGGGATTTTGCGTTTTGGGTTTTGGATTGAAGAACCCTCTGTGGTCGCTCTTCTCTTCAATCCAAAATCGAAAATCCAAAATGGACGCCTCATGCCGCGACTTTGATCGTCTTGTATAGTTGTCGAGCTCCCTCCTGCCTTCGCCCGAAAAGGCTACCGCACCGCACAGACAATGTTAGTTCGCTTCGGTACTGGAAGGTCCGCTGGACGCTGCCGAAAGTACCGTGCCTCAGCCTCGGCGGGTGAAAGGAACTCTACTTTGGAAAAGCCTGAGCCACGCAGCTTTGCTTCGAGCGCGGCGGGCTCGAAGTAACTCGTCCAAGGTTCCCCAAGGCTCGCGGCACGCCGGGCGAGCGGCGAAGGAGAGTCGCCTGGCGGCCGCGTGAAGGTAAGCGCGATCTCGCTGCCCGATGGAAACGTCGCGACCCACCGGAGCACCGTGTCAATAGCGGCTTCTTTGAGGTACGCGGTCACCCCCAGCCAGGAGAAAAAGGTCGTTTCGTCCATCGAGACACCGAATTTAAGTAGGCCATCGCGTAACGACTCGTGTTCAAAGTCGATGTTGGCGAAGACCGCGTTCTCCGGCGTGGCAAGGCCCGCGGCGGCAAGGAGGGAACGCTTCAGAGCTTGTGTGCCGGGGTGGTCGACTTCGATAATCTTCAACACCCGTGCCCATGGAGGCTGCCGGAGTACGAAGGTATCGAAGCCTGCCCCGAGGATGACATACTGCGTAGTCCCCCGATGGGCCGCGGCGGCGAGTCGGTCCTCCGCGAACCGCGAGCGCAATACCACATGGGCCCGCAATGCCAGCCCTTCGGGAGTTCGATAGTAATCCGCGGTATCCTTGATCCGCTGTACGGCGACCGGTCCCAGCAGGGACAACGCAACCGGATCATCAAGGATCAGCGGCGGTGATTCAAACAGTTGATGCGCGGCCCGCAGGTATGCGGCTCCTAGCGCCGTGCGACTCGATTTATGATCGGACAATTGGGACGCGCCTTAATCGCGGTGGCCAGGCAAGACGGCCTTCCGCAGGTTCAAGTCGAGGTCCCCACCGCGCCGGATGCCGCAATCGGTGGGACTGGGGTCCACACTGGGTGCTTAACTGCTTTTGGGGTCTCTTCCGGGCACCATGTTGTACGCTTCCCGAGGATCCAACTTTTTCCGGATGGAGGGTTCCAGGGATTCGAGTGTGGAATGGGCCCGGCGGGGGAGGTATTTTCGGAATTGCGCACA
>DATFYM010000081.1:0-36668 GCA_035315065.1 Terriglobia bacterium | reverse complement strand
ACGACCTCCTCAACCGCATGTTCGATATCAACCTTATCCTGGGCATGGCCGATACTTTCGTCGGCCGGATGAACATACCCACCAAGAGAATCGCGGGGGATCTGGAGTGGTGGCTGGAGCAGAGAACCCGGAACATCGAGTCGCGGGGGCGGAAGTTGAAAATGCCCGTCACCCCTCGGGCCAAACCTCCGGCTCGGAGCACTCCGGATCAGCCCAGCCAGGCAGCCAGCGGTTCGGGGGGCCCGGCGGCGGCCTGAAAGAATTGCCGATTGATCCCGCGCTGCGGGATCGATTGACGATTGAAAGAGAGGAAGCGAGCTTTCCGACAAGGAGTTGAACGGTTGGCGCTGGGGCGG
The DNA here is from genome assembly GCA_035315065.1 of Terriglobia bacterium. Taxonomy (GTDB): domain Bacteria; phylum Acidobacteriota; class Terriglobia; order UBA7540; family UBA7540; genus DATFYM01. The sequence goes on along the minus strand of DATFYM010000081.1, from coordinate 36,312 downwards.
GGCGAGGAATTGACGATTGGCCCTGAGCGAAGCGAAGGATTGTCGATTGAAAGAGGAGAAGCGAGCCGTCCGATAAACCATGAACGGTTGGTGTTGGGACGGGGCGGGGAATTGCTAATTGACGAAACTCGTCAATCAGCGTTGATCCGGGTTTAAGATGCGATCGACGATTGGAAAACACCGGACGGCTTGCTTCCTCTTTTTCAATCGTCGATCGCATGGCAACACACTTTTGGCCCACACCAAAAGGTTGACATGGTTGCGAGTCTTTGCTACATATTATCTTACGTTAAATCTAAGCTCGGCAGTAATCAGAAGATTAAAATAAGGTTTTTGGGCCGATAGTCAAGCTATCTTCGACCGTGCTAGCGGTCGGGTCGGCCGGTGAGGCGATCATAAACGGTGCGGGCGTTGGTAGTGCCGAGGGACTCGTGGTAGAGAGACTTCAATCCGAGGATATAGCGGACCTCCTGGTCGAAGTTATGGAGCGTACGGAAGTCGTTGGGATGGACCGGCAAGCGCCGGCCGTTGCTGTACCAGAACTTCTGGTAACCCCGATCTTCGAGCTCGAAGTAGGTTCCGCCTATGCCGAAGCGCGGCGGTCCGGAGGTCAGCCAGACGCCGTCGGCTTGGGGCTCGATCGTCTGCGTGCAGTTGCTCTTTCTCACGTCGATGCGATTGGCGCCGGCGTCGATCACCTCAAAGCCGGCATCGCTAAACTCCTTGCGGATTCCTGTAGCTTCCATCGCTGTTGACACCACCTCGCCTGACGTTTTTGCAACTCAACTCCCGAGACAGAAGTCTAATCGACCTATGGCACAGGAAGCAAGAGCAGCTATCGTTGAGGAATCCGGCGTTCTCGAAGGACCACAGGACGTCCTCGAACTCATCGGCAACACGCCGCTGGTTCGGATCAAGCGGATCGGGGCCGCCTGCCCGGGCGTGGAGTTCTACGCCAAAGCAGAGTGGGACAATCCCGGCGGCTCAGTGAAGGATCGCCCGGCGATGAACATCGTGCTGGAAGCCGAGCGCGCCGGTTTGCTGACCAAGGATAAGATCCTCATCGACTCCACCTCCGGCAACACCGGCATCGCGTATGCCATGATCGGCGCGGCGCGCGGCTTCCGCGTGAGGCTTTGCGTGCCGTCGAACGTGAGCGAGGAGCGCAAGCGCATCCTCAACGCCTATGGGGCGGAGATTGTCTACACCGATCCCATGGAAGGCTCCGACGGCGCCATTCGCAAGGTGCGCCAGATGGCCGCCGAGTCTCCCGATCTCTACTTTTACGCCAACCAGTACGACAACCCCGCCAACTGGCGCGCTCACTACCAGACGACGGCGCCGGAGATCTTCGAGCAGACGGAAGGGCGGATCACGCACTTTGTCGCCGGACTGGGCACCAGCGGGACGTTCGTGGGCACGGCGCGCCGGCTGAAGGAATTGAATCCCGCGATTCGCTGCATTTCATTCCAACCGGACTCGGCTTTCCACGGCCTGGAAGGCATGAAGCACATGGCCACCGCCATCAAGCCGCGCATTTACGACCCCAGCGTGGCGGACGAACAGTTGTTCATCTCCACCGAAGCCGCGTATCGCATGACCGTCCGGCTGGCGCGCCAGGAAGGATTGCTGGTGGGCATCTCGGCCGGCGCCGCCATGGTGGCTTCGTTGAAGGTTGCCGAGAAGATCAAGCGCGGGGTGATTGTGACCATCTTTTGCGACAGCGGCGACAAGTACTTGAGCGAGCGGTTTTGGGATGAGCACGAAGAAGGTTGAAGGTCAAAGGTTGAAGGTTGAAGGTCAAGGAGTAAGGCCCGCGGCGACCACAGCGCAGTCGCCGGCCGCAACCAAGAGAAAGACTTTAACCCAGCGCGACCTTGGGCCGCAAGCAAATGGAGCGAAGTGGCTAGTGACGAGTGACGAGTGGCGAGCAGGAAAAATCGTCGCGAGCCGAGAAGAAGATTGGGGTTTGTAGTACAGAGTTCACGGAGTCCCACAGAGGTGCACAGAGCTCTCGCTTTGCGAATACCGCGAGCGGCGAGTGCTTTCTTCGGAGCAGTAGCCAAGACGCTTCCTCTCTGTAGCCTCTGTCAGACTCCGTGAACTCTGTGTTGAGGCTCTTGATTCTTCGCGCGGCACAAAGAGGTTTCGAAATATTAGTACAGAGTCCAAGGTCAAAGGTTGAGCGTCGGGGAGTGAGACCCGCGGCGACTATATCGTTGTGGAAGATCGCTTGTCGCGTGGGGTACACTGCCGAGTGCCGTCCAACATCGGTGGCGTGAAAGGGAGCCGGGTATGTCTACGGTAATGAGCCCGCCTTCGGAGGTGCAGCAGCAGGTTACCGAGGGGGGGGGAGCACCGCGTCGTCGCATTCGCGGCGAACGAGAACTCGACTTGCCCGTTGACCCGCCGCCCGATCTGGTGATCGAAGTCGAGATTACCAGTCCGCTGGTGAACAAGCTTCCCATCTACGCCGGCCTTGGGGTGCCGGAGATTTGGGTGACGAATGGCTTCGAGGTAAGAATCTTGCGGCTGGCTGCGGGCAAATATCGAGCGACCGAGAAGAGCCGCGTCCTGCCGGCGGTGACCGCGTCGGTCCTGTCGGAGTTCTTGGCTCAGAGCAAGACGATGAACACGGTTGCTTGGACAGAAATGGTGCGAGAGTGGGCAGAGTCAAAGGGCAAGAATAAAGGGTAAAGATGAAGGGTAAAGGGTAAAGGGTAAAGGGTAAAGGACGCACATCTTCGTTCTTCATTTACCCTTTACCCTTTACCCTTCACCCTTTAATGGACGCAGATGACTATTGCAACCTCAACTCGCCTTCGGCTTACCGAGCAGCATGTCGACGCCATCCGCCAGCACGGTGCTCGCGACTACCCAAGCGAGTGCTGCGGGATCCTGCTGGGCCGTGCGGACGGCGACCGGAGAGAGGTGGCGGAAGTGGTGCCGCTGGCGAATCTGCGGCACGACCCGGAGCGCGCCCAGAAGTTGCTGCCGCTCGATGAGCCGGGAAGGGAATCGGAGCGGAACCGGTTTCTGATCGATCCCGGCGAACAAATCCGCGTGGAAAAAGAAGCTCGGGCGCGGGGCCTGGACGTGGTGGGCTACTATCATTCCCATCCTGATCATCCGTCTCGCCCCTCAAAATACGATCGCGACCATGCTTGGCCCTGGTATTCTTATGTTATACTGACCGTTCGGGAGGCAGTACCCGGGGAGATGACTTCTTGGGTTCTGTCAGAAGACCGGACCAGATTTGATCCCGAGCCGATTGAGGTTTTGAGGGAAGACGTCCGTGGTCCTTAGTCCTTTGTCCGTTGCAACGGACCACCGACAGCGGATTAGGGACGTCTCCGTCGTGAATCTTCAGGCCGGGCCTGGCATCCAAAATAACGGCAACGGCTACGGACAAAAGGACTAAAAACAAAAAATGGCGGTTAAGGTAATGATTCCGACCCCGCTTCGTCAGTACACGGGGAAGAAGGACTCGGTGGAACTAGAAGCAAACACCGTGAGCGAGGCGCTCTCGGGCTTGACCTCCCAGTTTGCCGATCTGCGCAAGCACCTCTTTACTGACGAGGGCAAGATTCGTAGCTTCGTCAATGTCTACTTGAACGACGAGGACATCCGTTTCCTCCAAAAGGAGCTGACTCCCCTCCACGACAACGATGTGCTGAGCATCGTTCCCTCGATTGCGGGCGGTACCCGGCTCCGATGTATCTGTAGCTAGCCTTGGGTCCCGCGGCGGCGGGATCCCGGGCGCTTGCCACCCGAGTCGAAAGTCGACAGTTGAAAGTCGAAAGTGAAGATGTCTTTCAAGCCTCGCGAAAAGGCCGCCCGGGGGCTGGTTTTTTCACTTTTGACTCTTAACTTTCGACTTTCGACTTCCGAAATCCAAAATCGACAACCCCAAAAACGAAGAGGTGTTAGACCATGGGCACAGCGGTTGCAGTTCCCAGCGCGCAATTGAGCAAGGACGAAATCCTGCGATACAGCCGGCACTTGATCATGCCCGAGGTAGGCATGGAAGGCCAGCTCAAGCTGAAGCAGGCCAAGGTGCTGACCATCGGCGCGGGCGGGCTGGGCTCGCCGCTGGCGCTGTATCTTGCCGCGGCCGGCGTGGGCAAGCTGGGCATCGTCGATTTCGACGTGGTGGACTTCACCAACCTGCAGCGGCAGGTGATCCACGATACCGATGACGTAGGGCGTCTCAAGCTGCACTCGGCCGCGGACACGATTGCCGACATTAACCCCAACGTCGAAGTGGAAAGCTTCCATACGCGCCTCACGTCTGAGAACGCCCTCGACATCTTCAAGGACTACGACGTAGTGGCCGACGGCACGGATAATTTTCCCACTCGTTATCTGGTAAACGACGCCTGCGTGCTGCTGGGCAAGCCCAACGTCTACGGCAGCATCTTCCGCTTCGAGGGTCAGGTGAGCGTGTTCGACGCGAAGCACGGGCCGTGCTACCGTTGCGTGTACCCGGAGCCGCCCCCGCCGGGGCTGGTGCCAAGCTGTGCCGAAGGCGGCGTCCTAGGCGTGCTGCCGGGCATCGTCGGCTGCCTGCAAGCGTTGGAGACCATCAAGACGGTGCTGGGCATTGGCAAGCCGCTCATCGGCCGCCTGCTGCTGTTCGACGCGTTGGGCCTGAAGTTTCGCGAGTTGAAGCTGCGCAAGAACCCGGAGTGCCCTATCTGCGGGCCCCACGCCACCATCACCAAGCTGATCGACTACGAGCAGTTCTGCGGCATCCGCGGCGAAGAACACGTGGTTCCCACCAAGGTCCCGGAGATCACGCCCAGCCAGCTAAAGGAAATGATGGACGACCACCAAAATCCTTTCGTGCTGATCGACGTCCGCGAGCCGCATGAATACGATATCTGCCGCATTCCCGGCTCCAAATTGATTCCCCTCGGCGACGTGCCCCGGCGCATGCACGAGCTGAACTCGGCGGACGAGATTGTGGTCCACTGCCGCTCGGGGGCCCGCAGCGCGCGCGCCGTCGAGTTGCTGATGAAGTCGGGGTTCCGCAAGATCCACAACCTGAAGGGCGGCATCCTGGCTTGGGCGGATGAGGTTGATCCGAGCGTGCCGAAGTATTGAGGGAAAGTCGAAAGTCAAAAGTCGAAAGTCTAAGGAAGGCGAATCCACAGATTACGCAGATTGTGCAGATTACGAAGGAGAGAGTCGAAAGCTAAAAGTCGAAACTGGAAGAGGAAGACCGCCGGTCCTGACTTTCGCGTTCTTCTTTGTCCCAATCTTGTACAATCTGCGTAATCTTGCGGATTCGTCTTCTTTGCTGGGTGAAGTCCTCGACCTTGTGTCGGATGATCGTGAACATGGGAACCTCCTGGCAGTACCGCGCTAACAAACCGGCATGATTTACTCGAAGGCGTCGATTACTGCGGTAACAAACTCGTCGGTCGAGGCTGTGCCGGCGACGTCGCGGGTCAGGTGCTTGCCTCGCTTGTACACTTGGTGCACCGCCTTTTCGATCCGCGCCGCCACGTCGTCCTGGCCAAGGTAACGCAACATCAGGATCGAGGAGAGAATCAGCGCGGTAGGATTGGCAACGTGCTTGCCAGCGATGTCGGGCGCCGACCCGTGAACCGCCTCGAAGACGGCGTAATGCTCGCCGAGGTTGGCGCTGGGAACCAGACCGAGCCCGCCCACCAGGCCTGCGCAGATATCGGAGACGATATCGCCGTAGAGATTCTCGAGCAGCAGCACGTCGAACTGCTGCGGCTTCATGACGAGCTGCAGGCAGCAGTTGTCAACGATCACCTCGCGGTATTGAATCTCCGGATAGACTTTGGCAACTTTGCGGATGCACTCCAGGAACAGGCCGTCCGACAGCTTCATGATGTTGGCCTTGTGCACCGCGGCCACGCTTTGGCGGCCATTCGTGCGCGCGTACTCGAAGGCAAACCTGGCGATGCGCGTGGAAGCGCGTTCGGTGATGATCTTGAGGCTCTCCACCACGCCGGGCACCACGGTGTGTTCAAGCCCGGCGTAAAGGTCCTCAGTGTTCTCGCGCACCACGATGATATCGATATCCTCGAAAAAAGTGCTGACGCCAGGCAGTCGCTTGACAGGCCGGAAGCTGGCGTAGAGGTCGAGTTCCTTGCGCATCCCTACGTTGATGCTCTGGTGGCCACTGCCCACGGGGGTGGTGACCGGTCCTTTGAGTGCTACTCCCGTCTGGCGAATGGAATCGACCACCGGGTCCAGCCGGGGATCCTCGCGGCGGCGCCCGACTAGCGGTTTGGCGTGCCGCTCTTCCCAGCGGACGCGGGCCCCAGCCGCCTCGATCACTCGGACGGCGGCCACCGTCACCTCCGGGCCGATGCCGTCTCCCGGAATCAGGGTGACGAGAACCGGAGTGATGTAGTGACTTGGTTGGCCCATGCGAATGATTGTAGTTCGAAATGGGGAATTGGAAAGTGGAAACTTGCGCTCGGAACTCGATCACGGAGGGCTGGCGACGACCGCGCTTAGGGGCGGGATCGAAGGAAAACCCTGGGCTTCGAACCTCTCGAAGCCCAGGATTGTTCCTCAAAGTCCGCGGGGAGGGGGGGTCCGCGGAGGTTGTGTCTAAGTGGGTCCAGCTTTCGGTGGTGCCCACGTTAGATCGCACAACACGTCGAAAGGTCGAGCATCTGAATAGCCAAAGACTTCTCGGAATGTTGGCCTTCAGATAACAGGAGGTTATGGCGGTGGCTCGATGAGCAAGGGGGAGCAAGAAGGGGAACTTTTACACCCGATGGTGTAGATTTTCCTCAGGCAGGTGCCTTTCGTTTCTCGTCCCTCAGTCTGCTCTTCCACTGAGAACTTAGCTAAATCACGATACTCCTCGTGTCCAACTGCTGGCTGAAGCTGGCGGATCTGGCCACGCTGGTCTTGATTTGCTCCCATTGTTTTTGTTAAAGTAGGATTGGACTCGTTGAGATCTGGCGAGAGCTTTGGAGGGAATTGCTTATGCCGACATCGGTTGAACTTACGCCCGTTGCGATTACCAAGGTGAAGGAGATCCTTTCTCAGCAAGAGCCGCAACCCAAGGGTCTGCGACTCGCCGTGGTGGGCGGAGGCTGCTCGGGCTTTTCTTATCAGATGAACTTTGAAAATGAGACCAACGGGGTCGACAAGGTATTTGACTTTGAAGGTCTCAAGGTCTTTGTCGACGCCGCGTCGTTGATGTACCTGAAGGGCACCAAGATCGACTTCGTCGAGACGCTGGAGGGCTCGGGATTTAAGTTCGAGAACCCGAACGTGAAGTCGACCTGCGGCTGCGGGAGCTCGTTCAGCGTTTAGCCGATTTGTCCTGCGTCCTTGAGCTATGCCCGCCAAGCGCAGCGTTGAAGACCAACTTGCCGCCTTGGAGGGACTGCGTGAGGGCCCGCCTGAGGCCGCCCTCGAACCCCTGCGCAAGCTGTTGGCGCATCGCAATAACTACGTTGTCGCCAAAGCCGCCGACCTCGTGGCAAAGTTCCGCCTGACCGACTTGGTTCCCGAGTTGCTTGCCGCCTTCGACCGCTTCTTCAAGGACCCGATCGAGACTGACCCGCAGTGCTGGGCCAAGAATTCGCTGGCCCGAACATTGGCGGCGTTGGAGTGTCAGGATGCCGCGGTTTTCCTTCGCGGCATGCGGCATACCCAGTTTGAGCCGGTGTGGGGAGGCCGCTCCGATACCGCCGGCGGCTTGCGGGCTAACTGCGCTCTGGCTCTGGTACAATGTCGCACCCTACCCGACGCCGACTTGCTGGCCCACCTCATCGAGTTGCTCAGCGACAAGGACAAGGCTGTTCGCGGCGAGGTGGTCCGTGCCATCGAGCAGGTCGGCTCGCCGGCCGCCGCTCTCTTGCTCCGGCTTCGAGCTGTGCTGGGCGCCGATGAGCCGGAGGTCCTGGGTGCTTGCTACAGCGGCATCCTGGCGATCGAGGGCGTGACGGCAATTCCCTGGGTCGCGCGGTTCCTCGCCGCGGCCGACGATAGCGCGGCCGAAGCCGCTTTGGCCATCGCCTCCACGCGCTCCCCGGAGGCCTTCAGCGCCCTGCGCGAGCGCTTCCTCGACACACGCTCCCTCGACAGATCCGAGCCGTGGTTCCGGTCCGTTGTGCTCTCCGCCATCGCCCTCACCCGGCAGGAGGCGGCGCTCGAATTCCTGCTCGAACTCGCGCGGAAGAAATCTCCGGACGCTGAGGCCGCCGCCGAAGCCATCGTGCGCTCGATGCCCTCGCCCGAGGTGCTGAAACGGCTTGAGGAGTTGGCCCCGGAAAACCCGCGGCTCGCTTGCGTCCTTGCGAAGCACCGTGCGGCACGCCTCTGAGTAGCCCAGGTCCGGGAATTGCGAACCCTGCTACAATCAGTTGTTGAATCTCGTCGCTTGGGGGCAGCGGAGGGGAAGACGTAAACCCGATGATCGATGTAAGATTGCCGATGGCCAAAGCCCGCGCCGCCGCCCTCGTCCTGCTTGTACTCCTCGTCCTGCCGGGCGTTGTCACTGGCATCGCCGTGCCCGTTACCCTGCCTCACACTGCGTTCAAGCAGATTGTGCTTGGCAACGGCCTCCAGGTTCTGCTGGTGGAAAACCACGACGCGCCGCTCGTCAACGTCCAGGTGTGGTATCACGTAGGGTCGAAGAACGAGACTCCCGGCAGGACCGGCTTCGCCCACTTCTTCGAGCACCTGATGTTTCAGGGCACAAAGAACATACCGCCGGAAGACTTCTCCGATTACATCATTCGCTCGGGCGGCACGGACAACGCCTACACCACCGAGGACTACACAGTCTTCTGGGAGACGACGCCCAGCTCCAGCCTTCCGGTGTCGCTGTGGCTGGAGGCCGACCGCATGCGCGGTCTCGACATCACGGAAAAGGCTTTCAAGAACGAAAGGGAAGTGGTGAAGGAGGAGCGCCGCGAGCGCTTTGACAATCAACCGTACGGCACCGTGGTGGAGGTGCTCTATAAGAATGCTTACACGGTCCACCCGTATCAACACCTGACCATCGGCAGTATGGAAGACCTGGACCGGGCCAGCGTCGACGACGTGCGCGCCTTTTACGACACCTACTACGTTCCCAACAACGCGACCTTGATCGTCACCGGCGACTTCGAAGCCAGCGAGGCAGAGGCCGAAGTGCGCCAGTACTTCGGGCCGTTGGATACGGGCCGGCCCGTGGCGCGGAACATTCCGCCAGAACCGCCCCAGACCCTTGAGCGGGTGGTGAAGATCACCCGCGACGTGGCGCTGCCCGCCTTCGTGGAAGGTTACCACATGCCGGCTGACGGCGTTCCCGACGCTTACCCCTTGCGGCTGGCGGCCAAGATTCTCTCCGAAGGCGAGAGTTCGCGAATTTATCGCCGCCTCGTTTACGAAAAGCAGAGCGCGCTCGAAGCCGAAGCCACCGGCAACTTCACCGAGGATCCCAACCTCTTCTTTGTCTTCGCCGTGATGAACGACGGCCACACTCCGGCGGAGGGTGAAGCTGAGGTGGGCGAAGAACTGGAGCGCCTCAAGACCGAGTTGGTTTCGCCCGCGGAGCTCGAGAAAGCGAAGAACCAGATCCTGCGCGACTTCATCCTGAGCCGGCAAAGCGACCAGAGCCGTGGTGAGGAATTGGGTTATGCGGCAATCGTGCTGAAGGATCCTAACCTGCTCGATGCCGAGTTGAATCGGTTCATGGCCGTCAGGGCGGAAGACATCCGGCGCGTCGCCGGGAAATACTTCGTGCCGGAGAATATGACCCTGGTGGAAGTGCTTCCCAAGAATTGACGATTGACGATTGACGATTGGAAGAGGCGTCCGTTGTCCGTTGTCAGTAGTCAGTTGCGGCTCATCCGGACTTCGTTACCGCGACTGACGACTGAGAAGGTGTGAAGTAATTACGAAGCAGCTTCCAACACAGAGACACAGAGGCCCAGAGAAAAATGGGAACGTCGGGAAACAAATGGCATCTTCATGTTTCTTATTGTGATTCTCTTTCTCTTCTCTGTGTCTCCGTGCCTCTGTGTTTAATTTCTTCAAACGTTCTGACAACCTCTTCCAATCGTCAATCAGCAATCGGCAATCGGCAATCGTCAATCGTCAATCGTCAATCTCTTGGGTCGCTCCTTCTTCTGGCGCTGCTGATCGTCCCCTGCGCCGGAGGCCGCGATCGTCAATACCCTCCCACCGTGCCGGCGCCTAAACCGGCGGTGCTGCCGGCGCCGGCGGAGCGGACCCTCGCCAACGGTCTACACGTGGTAGTGATCGAGCGCCACTCGTTGCCGATCGTCACGCTGCGCCTGGTGGCGAAGGCAGGTGCGGAGGCCGACCCGCCTAACCTTGCCGGGACTGCACAATTCGTGGCAGGTTTGCTTGACGAAGGGACCACATCCAGGACTTCCCTCCAAATCGCCGAGGCGGTTGACCAGGCAGGTGGGGTTATCGATACCGGGGCCGATTGGAATGAGTCTTACATTGCGCTGAGTGTTCTGGCCGACCATACGGGAATGGCCTTTGATTTGGTGGCTGATATGTCCATGCGCTCGGCCTTCGATCCGGCCGAGGTCGAACGCGGGCGCAAACAGTTGCTCTCGTCCCTCGAAGTCCTGTACCGGGACCCTTCTTACCTCGCGGACGCGGTGTTCAATCGGGCGATTTTCGCGGGCACGCCTTACAACCACCCGGCCGAAGGAACGCCGGAGTCCGTCCGTCGCATTACCCGCGCGGATCTGCTCCATTTTTACGAGCGCAACTGTCGCCCAGGGAACTCGATTCTCGCCGTGGTGGGTGACCTCGCCCCCGCAGACGCGTTCGCACGCGCCGAAGAATCCTTTGGATCGTGGAAGAACGAGGCAGCGAGCACCGCGGCGTCCGCCCCGCCGCTCGAAAACAATGGGCGGCGTTCCCAACCTTCACGACGGGTCATCGTCATCGATAAGCCTGATGCGGTTCAGACCGAGATCCGGATTGGCAATCACGGCATTCCCCGCGACAGCCCGGATTACGACGCGCTGACGATGGCCAACCAGATTCTGGGTGGGCCGGCCACCAACCGGCTCTTCCATTCCTTGCGCAGCGAGCGTGGGCTCACTTACGGAGCCTCCAGCGATCTCGTCTGCCATCAGACGGTGGGGAGTTGGGTAGCCAAGACGTCGACTCGAACGCCCGAGACCCTGAAAGCCATCAACCTTATCCTCGAGGAGATGAAGCGGCTGCGGGACCACGTACCCACTGATGCCGAGTTGGGCACGACGCGCAGCTATCTCACCGGTCACATGGCCCTGGAATTCGAAACTTCAGAGGACATCGCCGCCCAAGTAGTGCAACTGATGGTTCATAACCTGCCGCTCGACTATTGGAACCGATTTCCGACGAGTATTGAGAACATCAGTCGCCAGGAGGTTGGGGACCGCACGCGCCAGTATCTTGACCCGGACGATGCTCTCATCGTGCTCGTCGGCGATACCGCAGGCTTCGAAAAGGATTTGAAGAAGCTGGGGGAGACGCGTATGATTCCGCTTCCCAAGCTCGACTTGGGGGTGCCCGGCGACCAGAAGTAAGAGAAGGCAGTAGGCAGAAGGAAGGCAGTTGGCAGTCAGCAGTCAGCAGTCGGCAGGAGGCAGTCAGCAGGAGGCAGTCAGCAGGAAGGCAGTCAGCAGGAAGGCAGTCAGCAGGGGGCAGTCAGCAGGGGTCAGCCCAATCATGGGCGTAGGCCGTGGGGAAGCCGCGAAGCGGCGAAAGAATGTAGCCCAGGGCGCAGAACGTGTGAAGAAATTAAACACAGAGGCACGGAGACACAGAGAAGAGAAAGAGAATCACATAAAGATGTCTTTTGTTTCTCGACGTTTCCCATTTTCCTCTGTGCCTCTGTGTCTCTGTGTTGAAAGCCCCTTTCGCAATTACTTCACGCCTTCGCAAGCCCTGGGGCGGGTTGCCGCCGCCATTGCCTTCTCTTGCTTTGTGCTTCCCTGCAGGGTCTCAGTTTCTCAGCAAACTGAGGACCGAGAAACTGAACTTGGGGACTGAAAACTGAGGACTGAAAACTGAAAACTACGTGCTGAAGAAACTGATTCTCGCCATCATCGGCTTGCTGTTGCTTGCAGTCCTGGCCACGTGGGTGGTTCTGCTTCAGGTCAGGATCGATCCCGAGCGGCTGGTCGCCTTCTTTGTTTGCCTCTCGCTGGTTTTGGGTCTGTTCGTTGCCCTCACCAATACCGGCTTCGTGAAACAACTGCGAACCTGGGCGGTGGAATCTCTCGCGGCTGCGATGGCGATGCCGCTTCTCCTGCTGGTGCCTTATTTCGTGGTTGCCCTCGGCACCCGTACTTTTTCGGTGCTCGGTCTGGCAAAGCTGGTCGCTTATATCGTGGTCCCCGTGGCCCTACTGCTCCCAGATCGGTTCCATCGGGCTGAGCGGGTCGGATGGCGGGACTTCGCCGCCATGTTGTCGCTGGCGCTGCCGGTGGCCGCCGGCTGGCTTAGTGGCATCTGGATGTGGCCGGAAGACCTCTATGCCTTCCGCCCGGTGTACTCCGTCCTGGTGGGTGGGTACGCCTTCATGGTGATCCGCAACCTGGAGGGGGTCGGCTATCGACTGATCCTTCGCAGGGATGACTTGACGGACGGATTGGCAAATCTGGTGGGGTTTTCGGTGCTGGGCATCCCACTTGGCATCGCCTTGAACTTCATCCATTTTCATTCTGACGGAGCCTCAATCCAGGCGTTCGTGGGGCAGTTCTTAGGTATTTACCTTACCATCGCCATACCCGAAGAACTGTTGTTCCGCGGCATCTTGCAGAACTTCCTGGTGAAGACCATTCAGGGCCCACGACATGCACTCTACGGCTTGGTGATAGCGTCCGTGGTTTTCGGGTTGTCGCACCTGCACCATGCCCCGGTGCCGAACTGGAGATACGCCATCCTGGCTACCTTGGCGGGACTCTTCTATGGCAACGCTTATCGGACTCGGCACCGACTATGCGCCTCGGCGCTTACCCACGCGCTGGTGGACACGATGTGGCACTTCTGGTTTTAAGGATTGCCGATTGCCGATTGCTGACTGACGATTGTAAGAAGTCGTTAGTTAAATTAGTTGTCAGTCGTCCAGTTGCAGCAGCAGATTCCGGAGGAGCCGCAACTTGTAACTGACTGTTGACAACGGACGCCTCTTCCAATCGTCAATCGTCAATCGTAAATCGGCAATTCTGGCTGGACGCCTTTCACGCGATCAGGGTAAAATCACTGGTCGCGGATCAGCGCCGCGGAAGCACTCTCAAGAGTAGTCGAGAGTCAAAAGTCGAAACTCAAAAGGGTTCCTTTTCGACTTTCAACTTTCGACTTTTAACTTTTTCGGACCAAGGGGGATTTACCAATGAAGCGTGTTCTTAGAGCGATTGGATTGTGCCTGGTGGTTCTGAGCGTGACGGGCTTGCTGGCCGCTAAGGAAATCAAGGCCAAGCCCGGCCCGGCTGCAGGTACGTGGGAATGTACGTCGCACGGCGGTACCCAGGGCGATATGAGCTTTACACTGTACCTCGAACAGAATGGAGACACCGTAACCGGCTCCGTCTCGTCACCGATCGGGTCCACCGAACTCACCACCGCCAGCTTCAAGAAAAAGATGCTGGAGATCCACATCGATACACCGCAAGGCAACTACTTGCTCACCGGGAAGGTGAACAAAGGCCAGGTAAGCGGCTCGTGGTCGGTTGACAGCGGCGGCGGCGGCGAGAATACCAAAGGAACCTGGGAGGGCAAGAAGAGCGCCGCAAAACCCTCTTCCTAGGCTGGCTGGGGTACCGCGAACACCGTGCCGACGAAGAATTGACGATTGGTCCTGAGCGAAGCGAAGGATTGCCGATTGGAAGAGGCATCAGTTGTCAGTGGGAGTTGTCAGTTCGGCTCATCCGGGTCCGCTGCTGCAAGTGGCGACTGACAGCTTCTTCCAATCGGCAATCGTCAATCTGCAATCGGCAATTCTTCTCTAACCGATAACAACCGCTCTATTCGAGCTTGACCACCAACACTGCTGGCGACCAATTCGCAAAACCGGCCCTCCGACGCGAACTCGGTCTCGTCCAGGCCACATCCCTTGCCATTACCGACATGGTGGGGATTGGTCCGTACATTACCATTCCCCTTTTGCTGGCTACCATGGGCGGGCCGCAAGCCATGCTCGCCTGGCTGATCGGCGCGCTGGTGGCGTTCTGCGACGGCTTGGTATGGGCCGAACTGGGGGCGGCCCTGCCCAAGGCTGGGGGCAGCTACAACTACCTGCGCGAGGCCTTTGGTCCCCGAGGAGCGGGGCGATGGCTTTCCTTCCTGATGGTCTGGCAAATCATCTTCTCGGCCCCGCTTTCCGTGGCCAGCGGCAGCATCGGGTTCGCACACTATCTGCATTACCTGGTGCCGGGACTTTCTGCCGCTGGCGTTCGATGGGTGGCCGCGCTGTTTCCGCTGCTCCTCGTAGCGCTGCTTTACCGGCGCATCGGCGCCATCGGCAAGATCTCGGTAGTACTGGTGGGCGGAGTGCTTCTCGGCTGCCTCTGGATCGTGGTCTCCGGAGTGCCCCACTTGAGCGCTGCCCGGCTCTTTGATTTTCCCGTCGGCGCTTTCCGTATGAGCTGGGCCTTTTGGATGGGCCTCGGCCAAGCCACCCTCTACGCCCTCTACGATTACTTCGGCTACTACAACGTTTGCTACCTGGCGGAGGAGATTCGCGATCCGGGCCGGGTGATCCCGCGCGCCATCATGTCTTCCATCATTGCCGTGGGCGCGCTCTACGTCATGATGACCGCATGCTTCCTCAGCGTCATCCCCTGGCGGCAGGTTCTCACCAGCGGATTCATTGCCTCGGTTTATATCGAAGCGCTCCAAGGTGCGACGGCGGGCAAGGCGATGACGGTGTTGATCCTCTGGATCGCCTTTTCCTCGGTGTTCTCCCTGCTGCTCGGATATTCGCGCATTCCCTATGTCGCTGCCACGGATGGTAACTTCTTCCGCGTTTTTGCGCGCCTTCATCCCAAAGGGAAGTTCCCTTACGTCTCGCTGATCACGCTGGGGGTGATCGCTTCCATCTTTAGCCTGGCCAAGCTCAATGAGGTGATCCCCGGCCTCATCGCCACGCGCGTCCTCATTCAGTACCTGCCGCAGACCATCGGCTTTTTCGTTCTGCGACGGCACGCGCCCGGTTTGGCCCGCCCGTTCCGCATGTGGTTTTACCCGATTCCGGGCATGGTCTCGGTGGTGGGCTGGATTTTCGTGCTCGCCACGGCGGCGCGCAAGTCGCTGATTTTCGCCGTGGGCGTTTTTGCGGTGGGCTCGGTAGCCTATTTCATTCGCGCCCGCGTCCGGGGCGAGTGGCCCTTCCAAATTATGAATGATGAATTATGAATTATGAATGAAGACCAAGAAGTCGAGAGTCGAAAGTTGAGAGTCGAAAGTGAGAAAAGCAAGCCCGGTGCCAGTCTTCCGTAAAGTCTCAAAGGCGTCTTCACTCTCGACTTTCCACTTTCGACTCTCGACTTCCTTGCCTTCGTTCATAATTCATAATTCATCATCCATAATTTCTTCTCAAGTCTTGATGCGCAGCAGGAAGTAGATCCCGCCGAGCCCGAACAGCACGTCGGGCGACCACGCGGCCATGGCTGGGGGAAGCTGGTGGAGGTTCCCCATGGCTTCGAAAAGGCTCGAGCTCGACCAGTAAACAATGGCGATGCCGATGCTGAGCGCCACGCCGGTGAGCGCGCCCTTGCGTCCCATGGAGAAGGCGAAGGGAATGCCGATCAGTCCCACAATGAGGGTCATCACGGGGTAGGAGAACTTGCGGTAGAGTTGGATGGAGAGCCGCACTACGTCGAACCCACTCTGGCCTAGCTCGCGGATGTATTCGCTCAAATCGAGAGCGCTCATCTGCTCCGAAGTCTTCACTTCTTTCTTGAAGTAGGGCGGTTGCTCGCTCAGTTCATCGAAGGTGGCCACCGAGTACGGCAAGTAGGAAAGCACACGGTCGCGGTCAAAGTCGCGCGACCAGCCATCTTCGAGGATCCACCGCTGAAGGTGCTCTTCCCAAAAGGCGCGCTTGGCGAAGATGCGCCGTTTCATCTGGAAGGTGTGCGGGTCAAACTCGAAGGCGGAGAAGTTGGCGAACACGTTGCGGTCGGGGTCAAAAAAGCTGTAGTTGTAAATGCGGCTCGCCTCGCCGAAGATCCACTGCCGATCGGGACGGTAATAGGTCTGTGCCGGCCGGCCCTTAATCTGGTTGCGCAGCGCGTCCTGCTGTTTGTTGAGGGCAGGAAGGTACTGGTCTTCCAGAAGGAACATGCCGGCGCTCAGCATCGCCGCCGCCAGGAGCACGGGCAGCGAGATGCGGTAGAGGCTGACTCCTGCCGACTTGATGGCGGTGACCTGATTGGTCTTGGCGAGGAGGCCGAAACCCACCAGCGACGCTACCAGTACGCTCAGGGGCAGCATGGTGAAGATGATCTGCGGCGTGAGGTAGCGGTAGTAGTCCAGCACCACGCGCGGGGCAATGTGGTTGCGCACTACGTCGCCGAGGATCTGGAAGAAGTCGAAGACGATATAGATGCCGGTAAACGCTACCACCAGCAGCAGCAAGTAGAACAGCCAGCCGCGAATGACATAGACGTCGAGAATCTGGAACATGCGACTGCCGGGCGTGCGCGGCTGTAGCAGGATGCTCGCCGGGCCTTTGCGCCTAAGCCGCCGGCGCTTGAACTCGGACGCCCAACTGCGGCCGACGTCCTCGAACCAATCCAGCATCGCCTGCACGCGGGCCCGGACCTTCCGCAGTTGCGCTAACATGACGATGCCCGCCGCCGCAAAGACGACGTTGGCCATCCAGAGGCCGATGCCGGGGTGCAGCCGTCCTTGCTTGGAAAGAGTCTGGCCGAAAGCCATGATGATGTAGTAGGCGAAGACCAGGAGGATGGTCAGCATCATGCCGACTGCCTTCCCACCTTTGCGCGTGTCGAGGCCAAGCGGAAGACCTACCAGCGCGAGCACCAGCGACGCCACCGGCAGCGCAAAGCGGTAGTTCAGTTCGACTAGGGCGGCTTGCCGGTCCGGGGCCGGCTGCGCACGCGTGACGAGATCGATGAGGTGGGCCGTCGAGAGCAACGCCGGCGTCTGGCGCAGGGACGGAGACGTGTCCGTTCGGTTGACCGGAATCGGGACCTCGGTCTGAATGAAGGTGGAGACCGAGTACTGCTCGGCGCGCTGCGGGTCAATCTCGTGGGTCATGCCCCGATCGAGCTGCAAGGTGAGTCCGTCACCGTGCTGGTCGTTGACAAGAAAGCCGCTTTCCGCTAACGTCACTTTCGGCGCGTCCCGGTCCGTGGTGTCGGCGATGAAGACTCCTTGCCAGCGGGCGCGGGAGCCCCTGACATCCTCGATGTAGATCAACCGGTTGGGGAATTGCTCGATGAACACCCGTGGTTGGATTTCGTAGGGGATCTGGCTGGTCATGTAACCGGCGTCCATCCGGTTGAGTTCGACGGCGGCCCGTGGGGCAAGGACGAGGCTCATCCAGGAAGTCAGCGCCCAGCCAAAGATGGCGTAGTAGAGCACCGGACGCACAAACTCCCGGGTCCCCATGCCGGAAGCGCGCGCGGCGATCACCTCGCCGTCCGCGGCCATGCGGCTGAGCCCGATCAGCGTGCCCACCAGCACCGCCATGGGCACGGTCAGCACCAGGATGCCGGGGACGGGGAGCAGGAAAAGGGAGATCACGCCCAAGGGAGGCAAGTTGCGGCGTACCACCAGTTCCAGCAAGGAACTCAGGTGAGGGATGAAGATGACAAACGTGAAGACAAGCAGACCCAGCAACGCGTAAGAAGAGATTTCGCCGAGGATGTAGCGGGTGAGAATCCTCATGGTCTTGCTCGTCCTTTGAAATTCTAGCACGGTAGTAGGGAGCAGGGGGAACGGGAGTCAGGAACAGGTTTCCCTACTCCCTAATCCCTACTGCCTACTCCCCCGGGGAGACGATGTCCAACATTTATTTGATGCTTCTGTGGCACATGCATCAGCCCTACTACAAGGATCTGGTGGAGGATTCCTACGCCATGCCGTGGGTCCGCCTGCACGCCTGGAAGGACTACTACGGCATGGCGGCGATGCTGAAGGATTTCCCCGACGTTCACATGACCTTCAACCTGGTCCCTTCGCTGGTCGCGCAAATCCAAGACTACGCCAGTGACCAGGCGCGCGAAGCCTTCTATGACGTGGCCTTCAAGCCGGCGGAGTCGCTGACGCCGCAGGATCAGGCGACGCTGCTCGCCAACGCGTTCCAGGTCAATCGGGAAAACCTGCTTTGGCGTTACCCCCGTTTCCGCGAACTGTCCGATCGCTTCGATCGCGGCGGGGATGCTGCAAGGAGAGGGCAGGCCGTCCCGATGCAGCCGCAGGACATCAGGGACTTGCAAGTGTTGTCCCAGTTGGCTTGGTTCGATGAGCTTTACCTCGCCGGCGACCGAGATGTGAAGTGGCTAGCGGCCAAGCAGCGTGGTTATACGGAGCAGGATAAGGCCTTGCTGCGCGGAAAAGGGATCAAGTTGATGCAAACGGTCCTTAAGGAATACGGGGAAGCCAGCGAGCGAGGCCAGATCGAAATCTCGACCTCGCCGTTCTATCATCCCATTCTGCCGCTCCTCTGCGATACGGACGTGGCGGCCGAATCGCGCTCCGGCGTTCGGTTGCCGTCCCGAAGCTTTCGCCATCCCGAGGACGCGCGCGACCAGCTTCGTGCTGCCATTGAGCTCCACACCCGCGTGTTCGGGAAGCGCCCGGTGGGCCTCTGGCCCAGCGAGGGCAGCGTGTCCGACGAGCTCCTGGCGCTGGCGGCGGAGCAAGGCTTCCGGTGGGCGGCCACCGACGAGGGGGTCCTGGCCCGGTCGCTCCAGAAAGGATTTTATCGGCAGGCGGACGGCTCGGTCTGGGGCGCTGACGACCTTTACCGCCCGCAGCGGCTGATGACCGGCGGGCGCGAGATCGCGCTGTTCTTCCGAGATCACGAGCTTTCCGACCTCATCGGGTTCGTCTACTCTCGTATGGACCCGGAGGCGGCGGCCGCCGATCTTCACCATCGGATTCGCGCCGTGGTGCGGTCGAGGACTAACGCCGGCAACGATCCGGCCGTGGTCTCCATTATCCTTGACGGCGAGAACTGTTGGGAGTTCTACCCCGGCAACGGCCGCGCCTTCCTCAAGAGTTTCTACGCGCGCCTGGCCGACGATCCCGATCTGCGCGCGGTCACGGCCAGCGAAGCGCTGGAGCTGACGACTCCCGGAACGCTGCGTCATCTGGTCCCGGGCTCGTGGATCAACTCCAACTTCGACGTCTGGATCGGCGCGGAAGAAGACAATCGAGCCTGGGACTTGCTGTCGGATGCGCGCGACTTCTTCGCCCAGAACTGCGCCCAACCGGGCCTCGATCCGGCCAAGGTGGAAGCGGCGCGGCATGAGCTCTGGATCGCTGAAGGCAGCGACTGGTGCTGGTGGTACGGGCCGGAGCACTCCACGCCCAACGACGCCGAATTCGATCGCCTCTATCGGACTCACCTGAGCAACATCTACCGCCTGCTGGGTGGATCGCCGCCTGACCAGCTAGCCGCGCCCATCAAACACGTTGCGGCGCGCGCGGTGAGCGTGCCGCCGTCGGCTCCGATCCGGCCGCGGATCGACGGCCGGGTGACGGATTACTTCGAGTGGATGGGCGCCGGCGTTTACTCGCCCGACAGCCGCTCGGGATCGATGCACGGTGCGGCGCAGTGCTTCGAGGCCCTTTATTATGGGTCCAATAACGACTCGGGCGGCCCGGCGCTCTCGCTGCGCGTCGACCTGAGCGAGAACTTCCGTGCCGAGCGCCCCGACTTTGAGATCCGTGTCAAGCTCGATGGGGAAATCGGGTTGCGGCTTCAGGCCCAGGTGGTCGGAGGTAAGCTTAGCCAGACCGCACTCTGGAGGCACGATCAGCCGATCGCTCTCGTGCCGGGCCACGAAGCGGTGAAGGTGGCTTACGACCGCGTCTTCGAGCTGCAACTGAATTACCAGCTTTTGCATCTCGACGCCCACGCCAAGGCCGGCCTCCAGGTGTCGCTGTGGGTCGACGCGCTGCCCGTCCAGGTGGTGCCGGAAGAGGGTTGGATCACGCTTGAGGCTACCGACGAACTGGTGGGATGGTAGCTCTCAGCACTCAGCGGATCAGCCTTCAGCTATTAGCCGTCAGCTCTCAGCGAAGAGCTGCCTTCGGAGTGGTTTGGGCCTTCGCTTCCAATCGTCAGTCGTCAATCGGCAACTCCTGTCGGCTGATCGCTGACAGCTGATAGCTGATGGCTAGTCGTAAGTTTGTATTTCAGGAACAGAATCTATGAGAATAACCCGCGTTCGCCCTCTGGTCATGGGAACGCCCTGGCGCAACCTTACCTTTGTCATTGTCGAAACCGATGAGGGGCTGAGTGGCGTCGGCGAAGTTCGGATGACCAACAATACCGATGCCCTCCTTGGATATCTGTCGGAAGCGGCCCCGCGATACGTGATCGGCAAGGATCCCTTCGATCGGGAACTGATCGTCGACCACATGCGTCGGCACGACTTCAGCCGGGCCGGCGAGGTCGCCATGAGCGGCATCGCTCTCATCGAGATGGCTTGCTGGGACATCGTCGGCAAGGCCCTGAACCAACCCGTCTATCGCCTGATGGGCGGTGCGGTTCGCCAGAAGATCAAAGCCTATGCCAACGGCTGGTACACAGTGGAGCGAACTCCCGAAGAGTTCGCCAAGGCAGCCCGGCGCGTGGTCGAGCGTGGCTACAGGGCGGCCAAACTGGATCCGTTCGGATCGGGATTTTATGAGCTGGACCGTGAGGAGGAATCGCGGTCTGTCTCGCTGGTTGAAGCCGTACGGGACGCCGTGGGACCCGATTTCGACATTCTCATCGAGATGCACGGGCGCTTTAATCCCGCCACCGCCATCCACATGGCGCGCGAACTTGAGCCATTCCGGCCCGGTTGGCTCGAAGAGCCGGTGCCGCCGGAAAATCTGCGGGCACTGAAGAAGGTTGCCGAGGCTGTGCATCAACCCATCGCCACCGGCGAACGCATTCACACCCGATTTGAGTGCCGCGAACTGTTTGAGCTTCAGGCGTGCGACATCGTTCAGATCGATCTGTCGCATTTCGGGGGAATCTCCGAGGCGCGCAAGCTGGCCGCGTGGGCCGAGTCTTACTACATGCTCATGGCGCCCCACAATGTCTGCGGACCTGTGGCGACCGCGGCCAACCTGCACCTTGCCGCCTGCACGCCGAATTTCAAAATTCAGGAACATTTCAACGATTTCGCTGACGCCTGGGTTAAGGGCGCGGTGGATCACTATCCCGAGGTTGTTGATGGTTACTTCAATCTGCCGGATCAACCCGGCCTCGGAGTGACGTTGCGAGAAGAGTTTGTTGCTGAACACCCCCGCCAGCGGGTTTTCTTCAATCTGTTCGAGGAAGACTGGCACAAACGACAGGCAACCATTGACGACTGATACGGTTTTGTCGCGAAGCCGGTCTTTCTTCACTTTTGACCTAGTCATCCGCTATTGTCGAGCGTACATCCCTGCCTTCCTCATCTTTTCGGCCATCCCCTTCATGGCTTCGACGAGAGCCGGTGAAACGCCTTCGATCAATCCCACTTCGTCCAGACTACTAAAGTAGCCGCGAGAATGCCGGGTGGACACAATGCGGGCCGCGAGCGCCGAGTCGACACCCGGCAGCGTCATTAACTCGGGCTCCGACGCTGTGTTGAGATTGATGGAGAGTGGCACGGTTCGCTCCCGCTCCCACACTGCGGGTGCGATTTTGAAATCGTCGTTCAGCAGCCAGAGTTCGGGGCCGAGATTGGCGTCCAACGCCAGGTCCCCTTTGGCCACGCGGTTCGTGATTTGGTCGAGGAGTGAGAACGCAGCGCGGGAGTCCTGGCGGTATGAGTCAAGGTCGCCAACCTGGCCCGCCGCGGCGGCGCGCTCGAACGCGGTGGCGGCTTCCTGCGATGCTGTTACAGCATAGGTCGTGGCCAGGAAGAGGTCATACACATTCTTGGCTTCTTCCGGGAACAGCTTGGCGTAAGCATCAATAAGCGCGATCGCCAGCGGGCGGCTGGAATCGCCGGCCTCAGGAGCAACCTGCCGCATGGCGGCAAAGAGTTTCAGGTTTACATTTTCGTAAGGAGAGATTTCCTTCTGCGGGTCCGTGTCCCTCCCAGCATTCGCTTCCAGGAACTGCCTGCAGAACGCGGGTTCGCGGTATCTGTTGCGCAGGCTTTCGCGGTTCACGAGACGATAGAATAGTGTGGCGATTACCCCCTCGCTCGCCATCATTTCCTGTCCATTCTTGAGGGCGCCGTTTAGAAACTGGGTCGAGCTCTCCTCATTCAAGAACACCTGATAAAGGTCCGCGCCCTGTCCCGCGTTCACTGCCGGCGGCGCTTTCCGATGCACGAAGAGATTCCGCTTTACGCCATCGGTTCGCAGTTGGGTGTCCAGATTGCTCAACCAAAGCAGATCCAGGTCGGTCGTGCCCGTCCCGGATTGGATTTTCCGCAAGACCGGGTTCTTAGTCTCGTCCCGTGCCAGTGGTTGAAAGTGCTCGGCGTAGCCCTCGTCGAAAGCGGTCGGGTAGTCTGTTACGGTCATGCTTTGATGCATTTTCCGTGACGGTCCGTGGCTCAGATCACCGAGGAGCGACCGCAAGATGAGGTGTCCGAGCTCATGACAGAAGATCTCCTCGAAGCCGCCGCTATCGACGCTGCGCTGGTCCACGACCAGATCGACGTACCCAGCCATCACCAGTTCTCTTCGGCCATTCGTCCGCTCCATCCAGAAGCCGTAACGCGCAAATCCGCCCTCCTCGTTGGACAACAACAAGTACATGGGCGCCAGAGAAGCCGGTCGCGGCTCGCCGGTGGCTGCGTTCCTCTCCTGGGAGCGCAGAGTGCGCGCAAAGCGTTCGAGCACGAGCACCTGTTGGGCCGGGCCGGAATGCAGAACTTCGCGCAACTGGCTGACGAAGGGTGATTCGGGCGGCTGACGAAACACGGGGTACTTCTTTGCGTCAGGAGCCACAGCCTCCACGAGGTGGCCTTGAGCGTCGATCACGGGACTGACAATCTCAACCGGAGCAGGGGATGATCCACTGGCTATGGCGGCCAGCCCGAACAGAATACCAAGGCAATACCACGAAACCCTGCCTACGCTTTTCATGTAATCTCCAGGAAGCAATTAAACCCGCATCTCCATTCAGATTTTGCCGTGAGTTTGTAAACCCGGGCAAAAGTCCGCGTGTGCGATAATGTCTGAGACGGCTCGCTGGAGGCCGCAAAATGAGCGACGCGCAACTTTATCCTTACGAGACTCGCTTGAACATTCTGTTCAAGCCGGGAGAAGTGATCGACGAGAAAGCCCTCGCGCAGGCGTGCGTCTACAAGTGGTACAACCAGACGTTGTGCCAAGTGAACCAATCGGTGGTGCGTCTGGGTGTTGTGGAGGGCGAGTATCACTGGCACAAACATGATGCCGACGATGAATTCTTCTATGTGGTCGAGGGTCGACTCTTGATCGACCTGGAAGATCGAACCGTTGAACTCGCTCCGCGACAGGGCTTCGTCGTTTCCAAGGGAGTCGTGCACCGCACGCGTGCTCTTCAGCGGACCGTGATCCTCATGGTGGAAAACGCCGGGATCATTCCTACGGGAAACTGACGAAACTCCCGCGGCCGTTGTGCCATCCGCCTTGCCGGTTTTCACCTTTGCGCGTCCTTCATCGGTCGCCGGTCGCGCCGCAGGCTCGCGGGACCTCTCACGAGCAGGAAGTGCAACACCCCGCGCGGCAGCAGGCGCAGCAGTCGCACGATCAGCCGGTACCGCAGTCCCGGCACCACGAAGAGCTTCCCCTCCGCTAAGCCCTTGAGCGATGCCTCGACCACGTCTTCCGGCGCCATCCACCAAACCTTGCTGGAAATCGCTTTGCGGTCGAGTCCCAACACGTCATGGAACTCGGTCATCGTAAATCCCGGGCAGAGGGCTTGGACGTGCACACGCGACCCGGCGCTTTTCAACTCCAGGTAGAGGCACTCAGTGAAACAGTTCATCCACGCTTTCGTAGCGTAGTAGCTGGTGGTGCCGGGACGCGGCACCCAAGCCGCCACGGAGGAAACGTTGACCACCGCACCCTCGCCGCGCGCCACCAGGTTGCGCAGGGCCGCGTGGGTCAAACGCAGCGTGGCCATCACGTGCAGGCGATGCATGGCGTCCTGGCTGTCGACCGGCGCCTCAAAGAACCGGCCCAGAGTGCCGAAGCCCGCGTTGTTCACCAGCAGCGCGAGATTCGGGGCGCCCGCCAGGTACTCTTCCACCCTGCGCAAATCCGTGTCGCGCGTAAGGTCTGCGCTCAGGACCGTGCAGGCCGCGTGATGACGACTGCCCAGTTCATCCGCCAACTGCCTTAGCCGATCCCCGCGGCGCGCCACCAACGCCAAGTCGTAACCCCGCGAGGCCAGCGCCCGGGCATAGGCGGCGCCGATGCCGCTCGAAGCGCCGGTTACCACGGCGAGCGGTTTTGCATCGCCCATCTTCCCACCGTCGCTCCCCAGGGATCGGCTCACGACCAAGCAATACCCTTTCGCTTGAAGTCTGTCAATTCTCTGACACCCCCTCACCCCCAGCCCCTCTCCCCCAAAGGGGCGAGGGGAGAGCGAATGCGAACTATCTGCGTGAATGCTTCTCTCCCCTCTCCCCTTTGGGGGAGAGGGGCTGGGGGTGAGGAGGTGTTCAGGTTAAAGGGGACCAGAACACTAGCCTAGATACCTGCACCAGCGGCATTGAACACGCCCAACGATTTGGGGCTTCCGTCGTGGATCAGGAGTTCAGGATCCTTCACCACCACCTTGCTGTAAGGTCCCACGGAATGGGTCAACCAAACGTTACCTCCGATCACGCTGTGATGGCCAACGCGGGTGTTGCCACCCAGGATGGTCGCGTTCGGATACACGGTGACGTGGTCCTCCAGGTCGGGGTGCCGCTTGTTCGTTGGACCACGACGCAACTGGGCTTGGTCGTCCTTGGCCAGCGGATTAAAAGCTCCCAGGGTCACGCCGTGATAAAGCGTTACCTTATTTCCGATGGTCGCCGTCTCTCCGATCACCACACCCGAGCCATGGTCGATGAAAAACGATTCGCCGATTGCCGCGCCAGGATTGATGTCGATGGCGGTACGGCTATGCGCCGCTTCGGTCATCATGCGGGGGATGTAGGGGACTTCCAGAAGATAAAGGCAATGCGCCAGGCGCTGCACGGTGATCGCCTCGATCGAAGGGTAGCTCAGCAGCACCTCCTCGAGGCCTGCCGCCGCGGGGTCGTTACTAAAGGCAGCGTCGGCATCCGAGGCCAGCAGACGGGCGAGGCTGGGCAACCTCTCGAGCACCGCGTCCACCCGTTCCCGCGCGCTCTTCTCGATCCCGACCGGTATACGCCCACCTTGACAGTGGCACTCCAGGCGGATGGCACGGCAGATCTGCTCAGCCAGCAGCCTCTCGATGTCCTTCAGATAGAGCCGCGCTTGACGGGGAAAGTTGCTCCCGAGGTCGCTGTGATAGAAAAGCGGAAACAATGCTTCCACATACTGGCAGCAGATCTTGGTGACCACTTCCTTACTCGGCAGCGCAAAGCTCTTGTCCCCCCCGCTGCGGTTCGCGCTCAGCGCCTTCCCGAACGTCAAGGAGAGCGTGTTCATCTTCTGGGAATCCATATGCGCCCTCGTAGGGAACAGGGAACCGGCAGCAGGGAATAGGGAGTAGGCAGTAGGGAGTAGGGATAAACGATCGTCATTCGCCCTTCCCTCCTGAGAAGAAAAAACAAAGAGTTTCTCGCCAAGGCGCAAAGCTGGCAAAGCAAAGCAAGAAGTTGTTCTTTGCGACTCTTCCTCCCTCTGCGACTTTGCGAGAAACTTCTTTCTTCACACGTTTCTACTCGTGACTCCCCGTCCTCTTAGCCCAAGCCTTCAAACAGCACGGTGGAAAGGTACCGCTCGCCGGAGTCGGGCAGCACGGTGACGATCGTCTTGCCGGCAAATTCGTCCTCTTTCGCCACCCGGATGGCAACCGCTGCTGCCGCCCCACAGGAGATGCCCGACAGGATTCCCTCTTCCCGGGTGAGCCGCTGAGCAAATTCGATGGCCTCCTCATTCGTGACCCGTTCGATCCTGTCCACCAGAGACAAGTCAAGCACCTTGGGGACGAAGCCGGCGCCGATGCCTTGGATTTTGTGGGGAGCCGGCTGCAGTGGCAGACCCGCCCGTTGCTGCGTCAACACCGGACTGGCGGTCGGCTCCACGGCCACGGACAAAATCTTCTTGCCCTTAGTGTTCTTGATGAAGCGTGAGACGCCGGTGATGGTCCCACCCGTGCCGACGCCCGACACCAGTACGTCGATGCCTCCGTCCGTGTCGTTCCAGATCTCCGGGCCGGTGGTTTTCTCGTGGATCGCCGGGTTGGCGGGATTCTCAAATTGCTGCGGCAGGAAGTAGTGCTCCGTGTCGGACTCAGCAATCTCCACGGCTTTTCGGACGGCTCCCGGCATCCCTTCCGGGCCGGGAGTCAGAACCAGCTTGGCGCCAAAAGCCGCGAGGACGCGCCGGCGCTCCAGCGACATGGTCTCGGGCATGGTCAGCGTCAGGTCATAGCCCCGCGAGGCCGCCACAAACGCCAACGCGATCCCGGTGTTCCCGCTGGTAGGTTCCACGATTTCGATTCCGGGCTTCAGAACCCCACGCCGTTCGGCGTCCCAGATCATGGAGGCGCCGATGCGGCATTTCACCGAATAAGCCGGGTTCCTTCCTTCGATTTTCGCCAGCACCGTTGCTTTCAGCCCTTGGGTTAGACGGTTGAGCCGCACCAACGGAGTCCTGCCAATGCTGAGAGAATTATCCTCGTAGATGTTCGACATGAGACTGCCTTTCCTGGCTACGCCTGCGCACTGAGTTTGTGTAGAGTACCTGACATTTCGCCCGTCCAATCATAAGCGATCAGTCTTGCCATGTCACTCATAAATCTCATCGATTCGCTTTTCTCGTCAACCCCAACCAGCGACCGCTGGACTGGGTAGCCTGACCCCTTTCCGATTTCCTGATAGAGAATCATATCGTGCTTTCATATTTATTTTCTTAAAGTTTCGCGTTCAGTATGGCTAATCCTCCCTATCCAACGGGCTTTTGTTGCTCCCAAGCCGGGTGCTTTGACGGCGCTTCGAAGTTTCGATTTTCCAGCTTCCATTGTCGGGTTCGTTCCCGGGTTTGTTTTTGAGGTCACTTCCGCTCTGAAGAACTTACTGGGTTTGTTCCAGGTTTGTTTTTTCTGACCCATCGATTCTAAAGGACTTACCAGGTCTGTTCCAGGTTTGTTCTAAGGGTTATGTTGATGATTACAATAGACTTGTCAAGTCTGTTTGACCCTTTTTTTCATTTTCAGCCCAATGCCCGCCGGTTGAACACTGTTTCCATTCCTTTCCGACCATTCGCCGGCCGTTCGTTGCGATGGCTTCCGCGCTCTGGCGTGGAGATGCGCCGGCGGCTTGGCCAGACCGTTGCAAAGAGGCCACCCTAAGGCCTTCGCTCCTTCTCAGCATGATTTTTTGTATTCCTATCGTCAATATCGTCAATCTTCAATTTGGAATCCTCAGTCTCCGGTCTTTATCACCTATCTTGAATCTCCAATCTTGCATCCTCGATCTCTGGGCCGCGGTGCCTCGCGGCCGGACCCATCCTTCCTTCAAGCCCGGCTGCTATGGGTCCAAGAATGAGCCTAGAGCATTATAAGGGACTAAGGGATAGTTGTCAAGAAGAATATTTCGCGGACCGATATCCCGTGCCCATGACCGAACTCCGATCCGTGCGGGGCCCTGGGAATGAGTGACAGCCTTTTCGCGGGGGTTTTGGAGGTAGGCATCCGGGATTTGCGCCACGAGCCTCTTCATCCAAGACATTCCGCACAAGGTGGACGTTCTCATCGCCGATTTGGACGGAGACGCTCCGCTTTCCGCCAGCAATTCAAGGGCGTCGGCTTCGTCCTGGGCCACGAAGTCACGTAACTCCTCGGTGGGGATATTCGTGCGTTTATCCTTGTGCTTGAGCGTCTCAACAGGAGTACATTTGTCAGCCTTGCTTCGCGCCATGCATCTCTCCCCTTATGGAGTGCGGGAGCTTGCTCCCGCTTTTCCCCTCCCCGAGCTCGACGAGCGCTTTCAAATTCACCCCACGTCGTCGAGCAAACCGAAAGCGGCGGCAAGCCGCCGCACTCCAAATCAGACGTCGGACGGGGCGACCTCGTAATCATCCGGCACTTGAACGCGGTCGACCTTCATTCCCATCACCGTCTGATAAAAGGACGTGGGCGCCCGGCGCTGGAACCAGCCCGCCGAGCACCACGGATAAAGAGACGGTTCGCGGACCAAGCCGTGATGAACGGCGTTCTTGTGAACGTAGCTGAGTCGCGCCAAATACGATTTTGCGTAGGTCAGTTCAGTATCACGATATTGAAACCAAGCCTGACGGCCCGGCGCCTGATCCCAGCGGTTCACTTCGATCGCGGTGACGGAGTGAAGGTGGCGGGTGAATTGGGCGAGCGATCCACTTGGAGTGTGGGAGCTTGCACCCTCTGTCGCCATCGGGGCCGGGGACAGTGCGACGAAATGATAGTGGTTGGGAAACGCAGCCCAAGCCTGGAGTTGCCATGCGTATTTCTCGGCAAGTTCCAGAAGCATTTCGCACAAGTAGCCCAACCGGTCAGCCCCTCGGAATAGAGGCTTCTTGAGATACGTTCCCGCCGTCACCATATAGGTTCCCCCAGGGCTGAAACGATGCACCGGGCTGTGAGGCCAGTCTCGCATTTGGAGTGCGGGAGCTTGCTCCCGCTTTTTCATCCCGAATCTGTATCTCGCTCCCGCCTTAGAAAGCGGCGGCAAGCCGCCGCACTCCAAAGTGGGAGGGTCAGACCTTGCGATGCTGCCGCCCGCGGAGCGGGCTTCGCGCGATTTCAAGACTCCGCTCGCCGAGCTTCTCCAGAAGCTTGAGTTTTTCGGAAAAAGGAAGCGCCCGGAGCCTCTGGCGCGCGGCGCGTTTGCTTTCCAAAACTCTGCGCATCCAATCGCTCATGGATTACCTCGAAGGAATTTAACCCCGAATTGCTCCCATTTCTCAAGCAGTCCATGCCCCAAAGCCGCCGTGGTTGTGGTAAACATACAACTGATGGCGGCCGAATGCAACCTCCCGGGGTACCCCTCCTGGCCTGCGCACGTCGGTTGCGTCAGTTGCGCCTGGCCTTTGAAAGGCCGTAAGCTTGCCATTTTAGAACCGGGGCTAAATTGCGTGGCCCTTGGAGGTAACGACGATGGGAAAGAAAACCCTTGCGTGGTTAGTGCTGGCAGCCGGCACGACGCTGGCGTCGATCTCGGTAATGCTCGGGCAAGCCGGAGGCCAAGTGCCGATCTACCTCGATCCGAAACGGCCGGTCGAGGAGCGAATCGATGACTTAATCAGCCGGATGACGCTCAAGGAAAAAGTCGGGCAGCTCAACTTGCCTTGCGTTTATGTTGGCGAACTGGGAAGAGACATCCCCTCGAAGACGGAGGCATGCAGGAAATTCACGGCCGGAACCTACACCCAGGAAATCGGCCCGGCCTGCGGATTTTTCACCCTCGCCAATGAGATTCTCCATGAAGGCGCACGCCAGCAAGCGGAATACTTCAACGAACTGCAAAAGATCGCGCTTACCCAAACGCGCCTGAAGATACCGGTTATGGAAGATGAAGAAGGGACCCATGGTGCCATGTTCCCCGGCGCCACGGTTTTCCCGGAGGGCTTGGCGGTGGGCAGTTCCTTCGACATGGACCTGGTCAAAGCGATCTACGCCACGGCAGCAGCGGAGGCGCGAGCGGTAGGGATCCACATGCTCTCCACCTTGGTGATGGAGGTGAATCGCGATCCGCGCATGGGCCGAAACGAGGAAGCCTACACCGAAGATCCCTACCTTTATATGCGCCTCGGCGAGACCATCGTGCGGGCGACGCAGGGTTCCGACATCTCGGGCCCTGACAAGGTCATCGCGGTGCTGACGGATTTTCCCACGCAAAGCGAACCGTCGAGCGGCCTGGAGCGGGGAGCGATTGAGGTATCGGACCGTTCCTTGCGCGAGAACTTCATGCCGCCCTGGATCGGAGCCATCACCAAAGCCGGCGGTTTGGGGGTGATGGCGGGTTACCCGGAAATCGAGGATGTGCCGGCGCACGCCTCGGTGAAGTGGATGAACGATGTATTGCGGCAGGAAATTGGTTTCAAAGGAATCGTCGAGAGCGAAGGCGGCGGCTTCGGGACCTTGCTCTATGAGCACATCGTTTCCACCCAAAAGGAAGCTGGACTGCTGGGCTTGAGGGCCGGAGTCGATTTGGACATCACCTACGAGCCTGCCTACATGGGGCCCTTGGTCGAGAGCGTGGAAGAGGGTCGAGTCCCCATGGCGCTGGTGGATCGCGCTCTGCGCCGAGTCCTGGAGCAGAAATTCCGCCTGGGCCTCTTCGAGAGTCCCTATGTCGATGTGGACCACGCCGTCCAAATCGTGCACGCCCAAGCGAATCAAGACCTGGCTCTGCGCGCCGGCCGCGAAGGGATCGTGTTGCTGAAAAATGACAACAACCTGCTGCCGCTCAAGAAGGATCTGAAATCGGTGGCGGTGATCGGCCCCAACGCGGATGACGTGATGAACCAACTGGGCGACTATTCGCCGAAAAAGGTCTTGCAGCACGTGACGACGGTGATCGAGGGAATTGAGGCCGCGGTGTCACCTCAAACGAAAGTCACCCAGATACGCGGTTGTGAAATTACGGGCACGGACAAGAGCGGGTTTGCCGAAGCCGTGAAGGCCGCCAAGAGCGCCGACGTCGCTATTGTGGTGGTGGGAGAGAGGCAACACATCACGAACGGGGCCGACAGCCACGGCCAGCCCACCGATGGTGAAGGACACGACGTGGCCAGCCTCGATCTGTCGGGAGTGCAGGAGGACCTGATCCAGGCCGTCTTCGAGACCGGGACTCCTACCGTGGTGGTGCTCATCAACGGCCGGCCGCTTTCCACGCGGTGGACGTCGGAACAGGTGCCCGCCCTCGTGGAGGCGTGGGAACCGGGCGAACGGGGCGGCGAAGCAGTAGCCGACGTGCTCTTTGGGAATTACAACCCCACCGGACGGTTGGCCATCTCGGTGCCCCGGCACTCCGGCCAACTGCCGGTCTATTACAACTACAAACCCTCGAAGGCTTACTGGCTCAACAGAGGCTGGTCGGGTCACAACGGGTACGTCGATATGCCCGCGACACCGCTCTACCCCTTTGGTTATGGGCTCAGTTTTACCAACTATGAGTACAGTAACCTGCGCATCGAGCCGGCGGAGATTCATCCGGGCGGCGAGGCGCGCGTGACGCTGGACGTGAAAAACACGGGTGACCGCGCGGGCGTGGAAACGGTGCAGCTCTACATCCACGAGAAGTACGCCCCCGTTTCAACCCCGGTGAAGCAGCTCCGGGGGTTTGAGCGAGTGGCGCTTCAACCTGGTGAAACGAAGCCCGTAACCCTAAGGCTTACCCCGGAAGATCTCCAGTTGCTCGATATCGACATGCGCTGGCGGGTGGTGCCGGGCGATTTTGAGATCATGGTGGGTAAATCGTCGGCAGATGTACCCCTCCAAAGAATACTGAAGGTAACGCCCTAGTGTGCTGTAACGCTCAATTCTTTACAACGATGCCACCGAATCTCCAAGTAGAGAATTGATCCCGCCTGGCGGGACCGATTGACGATTGCCGATTGAAAGAGAAGCGCCGGCAAGCTACGGGGCCCAAACCGCCATCCACAATCATCAATGAGTGTCTCTTCCAATCGTCCATCGTCAATCTGTCCCGCCAGGCGGAGTCAATTCTTGTCAGGGAATAAGGGTGTGGTTAAGTGCTGGCCATTGTCAAAAGTTAAGTGTTAAATCACAATCACCAACTCGAACTGACCATTGACCTCAGCCTTGGCCGGAGCTAGACTCTTATCAGTGCGCCTGTAGCTCAGATGGATAGAGCGTTTGCCTCCGGAGCAAAAGGTCGCAGGTTCGAATCCTGCCAGGCGTACCATGTTTTAAAAGATTTCCACCTAATCAGGTGAACCCGCGAGTACCCATTAGTATCCCGAATGCACTGGCACGTGGATATCTCGTACCTCAATCTGTCCGGCACCTTCTACTATCTGTGCAGCGTGCTGGACGGTTACAGCCGCTACCTGGCGCACTGGGAACGGCGCGAATCGATGACGGAGGCCGAGGTCGAGATCATCTTGCAGCGGGCACGGGAGCAGTTCCCCCAAGTCGCGCCCCGCGTGATTTCCGACAACGGACCGCACACCCTGGATCGGCATGCCTGCGTCGGCAAGGATGCGCGGATTGACCACGATGATGTAGGCCATGGTGATGAACGAGATCAGTCCCGCCAGCAGTTCGCGCCGCGCCGTGGTGCGATTTTCTTTTGGTTTGAAAAATCGTTCGAGCAAGCCATCCTCACTGGATTCGGCAAAAAGAGGCGGCAGTATAAGCCGGCCCGCATGGGAAGGACAGTCCGTGACGTTCGAAGAGGTCAAGAAGTGGAGAAGAGAACCGGCGTGCCAGCAACTTGCTGGCACGCCGGGTGGAGGGATCAAATGCGGCAAACCTAATTGACGTGCAAGGTGATTGTCTGTACGACCACATTATTCACAGGTTGCGATTGGTCGGTCACCTGTATGACAAGGCTATTGGTGGTGCCGGAGAACGCGGCGAGGGGAGTGCCGCTAACTTCTCCGTCGGGGCTGAGGGTAAGTCCGAGGGCAGCAAGAGTCGGCCCGGGTGATGCCGGTGTGATATCCGTAAATGTATAGTACCGGTTGGGACCAGCCGCCACGATCGAAGACTTATAGGCTACACTGTTTGTGGCCGCGGGTAGCGCCGTCGTCGTAATGTGCAGCACCGCGTTCGGGATGTGGTCGAGGCCGAAGGGTGTTGTGACGCCCGTAGTGGCTACCTCCGTGCCCGCAGTCGTTGGTGGGGTGAAGGGGAGAAGGAAGTTCGTACCGGAGAGTGTTGCCAGTCCTAACGCTCCGTCGGGCCGGAAAGCCATGCCTATGGGAAAGTCAGTGGTAGGGCTGGGTGTGGGGATGGCGGTCAAAGCGTTGAATTGCGTCGTGTTCACCAGAGCTGTTGAGAACGGCACGAGTTGGGAGTTAGTGGCTGTCTCATGGCATGCCACCCAGATCGTCTGGCCATCGGGCGAGACCCGAACTCCAGCGGGTATCGTGCACGGCGTCGCTAAAGTGGTGAGGTCGAACGTGTGGAGCAGGGTTTCAAACGTGCCGCTATTAGGGTCCGTATCGATGATCTTCAGATAACCGTGGGTAGTCCCGTCTGTCACGGTAACAAAGGCATAGAGGCCATCGGGGGAAACATCAATGAATTTGGCAGCCCCGAACGCTGAGGCCAGCGCAATGCAATTGTCAGCGTTATGGGTGGTGGGAGTGATCTGACTCTTAAAGGTTCCACTGCTAGGCTCCGCGTCGAACACGCAAACCTCATCGCCTCCCGGCCTCACGACGTACGCGTGGGTCTTTCGCACGCCGCCTACGAAGAACGTGGGCGCCACCTTGAGGTCGCTGGCGCCGGTACCCACGTAAGGACCGCCGGTAAAGGTAATAGGACCGCCGGTCCCGGTCGTGGTCCCAAAGTTAACGCTGCTTGGGTTCGCGTCCACTATCTGCACGTCGTCGGTGCCAGCGTTGGCGACGTAAGCATACACGTCGTCAGGACTGGTTCCCAATGTGGGGATGGCTTGCGGGCCCACCGCCACAGCCGCAGTGTCGCCGGCAGTGTTGGAAAGCCCCAGCAAATGGGTAACTGTCTTGGTAATCACCGCAGATGGGGTATTAATAATGTAGACTTGGTTTGCACCCGGGTCCGCAACAAACATATCGGTTCCATTGGTGGAAGCGGCCGCATAGTTTGGAGTCGCCCCTCCCCCGGGGGTAATCGTGGACCCGAACACGGGCGCGCCGGTCGAGGTACCGAACACATCCACCGAGTTGCTGCCGTTTGCACCCACATAAGCATCGGACGTCAAAATGTTGGCGCTGAAAGTTGGACTCGTGGGGCAAGTCGATGCCGTCACGCAAGACGGTGTAGTGGAATTCCCGTTGTCTCTGATGCCAACGGTGACATTCTCACCTGAACCGGCAACGGTCGGTGTGCCGGAGAAGATTGCGGCATAGGTCGGCTGAAGCGGCGGCGTTGGGGTTGGAGGGGCCACAGGGAAAGAGGAACCGACGCCCGTAATGGTATTGCTGCTGGCCGACCAAGTGTAGACGGCCGCCGCGTTGTCCGGGCTGCCGGTTCCGCCGCAGGTTCCCGTAACCAGTGGGTTTTGGCAAGTAAACAGCACGCTGTAGGGCTGATTCAGTTGCCCGTTAGGCAACTG
The DNA here is from genome assembly GCA_035315065.1 of Terriglobia bacterium. GTDB lineage: Bacteria > Acidobacteriota > Terriglobia > UBA7540 > UBA7540 > DATFYM01. The sequence continues at coordinate 1,756 of DATFYM010000081.1, read as the reverse complement.
GAGATTAGATGCGTTCTGGATCACGATCTCGGGATCGAGGGTAAGGCTGTCCGTCGTGCGCTGAGACGCTGGATCCGTGCCAGGCGTCGCGGCAGGGGTGGTCGCATTGGCCGTGTCGGTGGCTCCCACGGTGGGTGTGTACGGGCCCGTGGCAGCCGCAGCGCTAATCGGTGCGGCAGAGCAGCTCAGGGTGTCGTTGGGCACGCTGGCCGTAGAAACCGTACAGGGGAAGTGGAAACCTGTCGGAAATGTTCCAGCACTGGGAGTGATCGTGTAGCTGTTGGCAAGCCCCGTGGTCGCAGTGTATTTCAGCGGAACACAGGGGCTTGACGATGCGCAGGTATCGGTTGTCACGGCATAATCGCGCCCTGGAACGCCGTCGGGGAGAGGAAGGGAAAGATTCACGCCCAAGGTGAGCTCGGCGTGGACGAGGAGGCTGATGTTGTTTATGGTCTGCGAGCTGGTCGGGGTACTTAGATTGCCCGCGTCGGTGACGCCCACGCTTGGAGTGAAACTCCCAGGGGTCACCCCGGAGCCGATGGGGGAAGCAGAGCACTTCAAGGGGTTGACCGCCAGTGCCGGGCAGGCAAACCCAGTTGGGAAGTTTGCGCCGGGTATGTTGCTGGTTCCCGATGCGGTGAAAGTCACCCCGACACCCGACAGCCCGTTAGACGCGGTGTAGGTGATTGGAACGCACGAATTGAGCCCGAGGGCGCAGGTGTCCGTGGTCACGCCGTAATCGCGGTGAACAACTCCGTCCGGGAATGTGGTAGTCACGCCCGGCGGATTCGTCACGGCAAGGCTCAGTGCCGAGTGCACAGTCAGGGGGACCGCGGCCGAATCACTCTTGGTAACGCCTGGGGCGGCCGCGTTTCCGGTGTCAGAGGCGGACATCGTGAGCGCGTAACCTCCAGCACCCTGCGAAACACTGCTCGTACTGCATTTGTAGGTGTCTGTCAGGACGCCAGGCGTATGCGGCACCGCGAAGTGGCAAGTTGCAAAGGCTACAGGTCCGGCTGTTGCCAACGTACCAGGATCGATGTAATTCCCCAAGCCATTGTTGATGACGTAGTTGAGGGTCGCACAAACGGGGCCGGGCGTGCATCCGGTCAGGCCGAAGGTGCTGCCGTCTGTACCGTAGCTCTTGCCGTTCACAGCATCGGGCGCAGATCCGGGCGGCGTGAAGCTTATTTCCGGACGGACGTTCAAGGTGTCGGTGTTAGGACGTATGCTCGCCGGATCGCTGGTGGTGTTGGCCGCCGGCGTGGCGGCGTTGGCGACGTCAACGGCCGTGACCGTCGGATGGTAAGTGGCGGGCGCCTGGGTGATGGGGTTTCCCGGGGTAGTGGCACACGTTAGCGTGGGACTTGCAAGGGTGCAAGCGATGGGAGTTGGGATGTTACTGGTGGTCGGGAACGTATACCCTCCCACGGCCCCCAGACCGCCCGCCGCGGTATAAATCATGGAGGTGCAACTCCCCGCGCCTCCCGTGCAACCCAACCCAAAACCGCTGGTTAATCCGTAAGGTCGAGTTTGGACGGCGTCAGGCCACGGCGTTGGCGAGAGATTGGTCGACACGGTGAGTTGAGGATTAACCAGCAAACTCGTGGTCGATGGCGCGGAGTTTCCTGAGGGCACGGCCGCATTGGCGGTATCGCTCACCGTCAAGCTTAAGGAAGAATAAGTAGCCGGCGCCGCCGACACCGCCGCATTCGCCGAACACGTGTAAGGGTTGACGACGTTCGACGAGCAGGCG
>DATFYM010000080.1:0-20971 GCA_035315065.1 Terriglobia bacterium | reverse complement strand
AACCGTCAAGCCGGCGCTACGAATGAGAGCGCGAAGCGTTCCGACGGAGAGCTCTTTGTGTTGCGGAATCGATAGGTTGGTGCGAACGCCAGGTTTCACCATGACCAGATGACTGCCAACCTGGCCTATCGCCTGCCAGCCGAGTCGTTGGAAAGCCTTGGCAGCCTCTTTACCGGAAATGTTGGCGAGCTTGCCCATCGGCTAGACCGCTACCACAATAGGTTGACGACCTGCCTCCGGTTTGAGCGAGGAAATGGCCTTCTGATCCTCAGCCCAGAGCCAAGCGGTGATGGCTTCCTTGATGTTGTTTAGTGCTTCTTCTTCGTCTTTGCCCTGAGAGACACAGCCGGGCAACGCGGGGCACTCTGCAACTAACCAGCCGTCTTCAGCTTGCTCAAGCGTAACATGGAAAATCATACTCGCACACTCCATTTCGATATTGCCTCACATCCATAAGATTGGCAAGGACGCAGCTCGCTACTCTAGCTCTCAGCCGTTCAGCAAGCAGGCTAGTAGCAAAGCTCCGGCCTGTTATGTTAAGGAGAAGGTTTCATCAGCCGGCGGCATTATCTCCTTGACTCCCGTGATGGCGAGTAGTATTCGTTACTTGTCTGGGCCATCGTTAGAAGCTGACAGTTCACTGCCAACGGCTCTCGGGAGGCACTTATGTTCAGGCTCGACGCGGACAAGCCCGTTCACTTCTGCGATGGACTCTCGCGACGCGACTTCCTCCATGCCGGGTCGTTGGGCCTGCTCGGCCTCACCCTGCCGGATTTCTTCGGCCTCAAGGCCCTGGGCGCCGTCAAGCCCGATAAGGACGTCAATTGCATCCTGATGATGCTGGTGGGCGGTCCCAGCCAACTCGACACCTGGGACATGAAGCCCAACGCACCCGCCGAGATTCGCGGCCCTTACAAGCCCATCCCGACCAACGTCGACGGCATCCAGATTTGCGAAATCTTTCCCCGCATGGCCAGGAATGCGGACAAGTGGTCGCTGGTGCGGTCCGTCTATCATACCGCCGCCGCCGTCCACGATACCGGCCACCAGATGATGCAGACCGGCCGCCTTTTCCAGGGCGGCCTCGAATACCCCAACTTCGGCTGCGTGCTTACGAAGGTCAAGGGTCCCAAGGGCGACGTGCCGCCCAACGTCCTCATGCCCCATCCCATCGGCAATACGGGCGGCAACATGCCCCACGGCCAGACGGCCGGCTTCCTCGGCAAGTCGCTCGACCCCTTCGTGCTCAACTCCGACCCCTCCGCGCCCGATTTCCACGTGCCGGACATGCTGCCGCCGGACTACATCGCCGCCGTACGCGTGGACCGCCGCCGGAACTGGCGCAATGTGATCGACCAGTCGGTCTCCTATTTCGAGTCCAGCCAGGACGCCAAGCTGATGGACGCCACCTTCAACCAGGCCTATACGCTGATGACCTCGGTCAAGGCGCGCGAGGCCTTCGAACTCGGCCAGGAGCCCGAGGCCGTGCGCAAGAAGTACGGCCTCAACCGCTTCGGCCAAGGCTGCCTGCTGGCACGCCGCCTCATCGAGCGCGACGTGCGCTACGTCACCATCAACATGTTCGAGACGGTGTTCAACGAGATCACCTGGGATATTCACGGGTCGGCGCCCTTCAGCCCCATAAGCTGCTATCGTGACTTGGTGGGCCCGATGTTCGATAACGGCTTCACCTCGCTGATCGAGGATCTGCACGATCGCGGGCTGCTGGAAAACACCATGGTGCTGGGGATGGGCGAGTTCGGGCGAACACCCAAGGTGAACCCCGCTGGCGGGCGCGACCACTGGCCGCAGTGCTGGACGGTGGTCATGGCGGGAGGACCGATCAAAGGCGGGCGTGTGGTGGGATCGTCGGACGATATCGGCGCCGCCCCCAAGGATCACCCGGTGACGCCGGGGCACATCGCCGCCACGGTCTACCAAGGGCTGGGTATTCCGCTGGACCTTGACTTGCCGGGACCACAGTTAAGGCCGATTCCGGTAGTGGACCGCGGGATCGAGCCGATCAGGGAGTTGTTGTGAGGGCAGAAGGCGGAAGGCAGTAGGCAGAGGCAGTCGGCAGTCACGCAGTCGGCCATCGCCCGTGAAAAGAGCTGATGGCTGACGGCTGAGAGCTGAGAGCTTTTTGAAAAACGAAGCCACCGATTTGATTGAAAACAAAGGAAGCCGGTTGGGAGAAATCAGGAACGAAGCCAACGATGGGGGGCAGAAAGCAGTCCGCAAGGACCGAGCCGAACGTAGAGGCGGGCTTTAGCGCGGCATCTTCTTGACTTCAGGCCCGGGTCCGGTGAAGGGAGGCAGAAAAGATCTTCGCGGAACGGAACGAAGCGAAAAAAGCCGATAGCTGATGGCTGAAAGCTGAGAGCTTTTTGAAAAAACGAAGCCACCGATTTGATTGAAAACAAAGGAAGTCGATTGGACGGAATCAGGAACGAAGCCACGGTTTTGGCGGTTAGAAGGCAAGTCAGGGGAAGGCAAAAGCCGGCCCCGTCCCCAAAGCCTTCCGGGTTCCACGTTCAACCTTCAGGTGTTGATTTTTCTTGAAGGTGGGATGCGGCCGCACACTGCTTTCCGGGGATGCGAAGCCACGATGTTATTGAAAATAAGGAATGACGACGGGCGGCATGATCGCGAAAGCCACGATCTTGATGAAAACAAATGACCTTACACAAAGAATGGCCTAAACGCTGCGCTTCACATGCGAAAATTGCGAACGGAACCGTCGGTCCCTCGCCATTCTTGCCCTTTATTCTCTCTTTGCTTTTGTTGATCGGCGCTTCGCCAGCCTCACTGCTTGCTCAGACCGCCCAGCCCCAAGCGCCGGCCCCCCAGGCAGAGTCCAAAGCCGCCTCCCAAAACGACGCCGAGTACCACAAAACCGGGGCGAAATCCGTCGATTGGGAAGCCTCGAAGCCGGCCAAGCCCATGGAGCCAGTGGCGGCGCATTACGTTCCGGGACCGCTCAAGGAAATCAGGATCCTGCCGCCGTCGATCTCGGTCACCGGCCCGCGCTACAGCCAGCGCTTGGTAGTGGAGGGGACCTTCGCCGACGGCCACCAGGAGGACATCACCGATCAGGCTCGGATCATCTCGTCCGACCCCAAGATCGCCTTGGTTGACGCTGAGGCTTTCGTCCGCCCGCAGTCGGATGGCAAGGCAACGGTGACGGCTACGGTCAACGGCCACCGTGCCACGGCGCCGGTGGAGATCAGGCAATACTCAGCGCCGTTCGCCTGGAGTTTTCGCAACGACGTGCTGCCGGTGATGACCAAGATGGGCTGCAACTCCGGACCCTGCCACGGTGCTGCGGCGGGCAAGAACGGTTTCAAGCTGACGCTGCGCGGCTACGACCCGGAGACGGACTACTACACGCTCACCCACCAGGCGCTTTCGCGGCGCACCGACCGCCTGGAGCCTGCCAACAGCCTGATCCTGCTGAAGCCCACGATGACCATTTCCCACGGCGGCGGGCGCCGATTCCCGGTGGGCTCGCTCGAATACCAGGTGATGTCGGGATGGATCGCCGCCGGCATGCCGCCGCCGCAGGACTCCGACGCGCGCATCACCGATCTCCAGGTGCTTCCGCACGAAGCCTCGCTGCGTCCGGGAGCGAAGCAGCAGTTGCTGGTGACGGCCACCTTCAGCGACGGCCACACCGAGGACGTCACGCGCTGGGTGAAGTTTTCCAGCGGCGACGACGGCGTGGCCACGGTCAATGACAGCGCCGGCGCCAACAACCCCAATGGGCCCAATGGGCCGAATGGACCGAATGGGCTTGTCACAATGCACGGCTCGGGTGAGGCGCCGGTCACCGTGTGGTATCTCAGCCACGTCACCTTCGCGCGCCTGCGGATTCCCTTCCCCTACAAGATTGCGGAAACCGCCTTCGACCACGCGCCGCCCCACAACTACATCGACGACGCCGTGATCGCCCACCTTGAGGTGCTGCACGTTCCGCCTTCGCGTCCCGCCACCGACTCCGAATTCATCCGGCGCGCGTATCTCGATGCCGCGGGCATTCTTCCGCAGCCGCGCGAGGCGGAAGCGTTCCTTAAGGACACATCGCCTGCGAAGCGCGATCGCCTGATCGACGCGCTGATTTCGCGCCCCGAGTTCGTGGACTACTGGGCCTACAAGTGGTCTGACCTGCTGCTGGTCTCCAGTAATAAGCTTTCCCCGGAGGGCATGTGGACCTACTACAACTGGATTCGCGAGAGCGTGGCGGCCGACAAACCCTGGAACCAGTTCGTGCGGGAGATCATCACCGCCAACGGCAGCGCCCGGCAGAACGGCGCCGCCAACTATTGGGTGATCCACCGCGATCCCAAGGACATCTCCGAGAACATGACGCAGGCCTTTCTCGGCACCACTATCACCTGCGCGCATTGCCACAACCATCCGCTCGATAAGTGGACACAGAAGGACTATTACGGCATGGCCAACCTGTTCGCGCGCGTGCGGCTGAAGACCGGCGCGCCCGGCGGGTTCCGTCCCGGCGTTGGACCAATCTTCGACGATGTCGCGGTGCTCACCAGCCCCTCCGGCGAGTATCACGACGACCGCTTCGGCCGCCCGCTGCCGCCCAAGCCGCTCGATGCCAAGCCGCTCCCTTTTGGCGCACCGGATGACCCGCGCGACTACTTCGCGGAATGGCTCACCTCGCCGGAGAATCCTTACTTCGCCCGCGCCATCGTCAATCGCGTGTGGCGGAACTTCATGGGACGCGGCTTGGTGGAGTCGGTGGACGATATGCGCGCCACCAACCCGCCCACCAACGAGGAGTTGCTGAGCGCGCTGACCAAGGACTTCGTGGCTCACAACTTCGACGTGGACTACCTGATCAAAACCATCATGCGGTCCGCCACCTATCAAGCGTCGTCGGAGCCGAACCAGTACAACCAGGACGATGAGAAGTACTACTCGCACTATCTCATTCGGCGCCTGCCCGCCGAGGTACTGTTGGACGCGCTCTCCGAGGTCGCCCAATCGCCGGAAAAGTTCGACGGCTACCCGCTCGGAATGAGGGCTATGCAGTTGCCGGATACCGCGGTCCAGAACTACTTCCTCAGCGCCTTCGGCCGGCCGGCGCGCGAGCAGACGCGCGAAAGCGAGCGAACTTCGGACCCCAGCATCACCCAGGCGCTGCACGTCATCAATGGCGATACGCTGAACGAAAAACTGCGAGCGCCCGCCGGCACCGTGGACATGCTGCTGAGGCTTGGACTTTCAGACGAAGAAGTGGTCAACTACTTGTACCTTGCCGCTTTCAGCCGTTATCCTACGGCTTCCGAGCGCGCGGCGATCGTGAACGACCTCAAATCGGCGGAGGCCCAACCGGTGCCCGGCAGCACGGTCGATCCGCGCCGGGCTGCGCTCACGGATATGACGTGGGCGTTTTTGACGAGCAAGGAGTTTATGTTCAACCACTGAGAGGATTTTGGATTTTGGATTGAAGAGGAAGACCAACCAGGCGGGATTCTGATCAGGTTTTGGGTTTTCGACTCTGGATTCTGGGTACTTTGGATGAGCAGAAGCTCGGCGGGGGCGGTTCTTCAATCCAAAATCCAAAATCCAAAATCCAAAATGAAGAAGGGAGGGTCGAATGGCTGAGTTTCTGCTGCAAGTCGCGTACACGTCCGAAGCATGGGCAACTCTGGTGAAGAATCCGCAGGACCGGATTGGCGTCGTGTCCAAGGCGCTGGAGAAGTTGGGGGGACGCGTCGTAGGAGGTTGGCTCTGTTTCGGGGACTACGACACAGTCTTGATCAGCGAGATGCCGGATCATGTCAGCGCCGCAGCTTTTGCCATGGCGATTGCCGCCGGCGGCGCCTGCAAGTCCGTCAAGACGACGCCGCTTCTGTCCACCGAGGAAGGCATGGAAGCCATGAAGAAAGCCGGCACGACGGGGTACGTCCCGCCCAAGGCGGGCAGAAGCAAGAGATAGAGCGACTCCGCCCCCGCTGGTGGTAGGGGTATGGCTGCAAGTCAGACGTCATTGGTTGGCGACCGACGTCTTGTATAAATGGGGCTGGTAACGGGAGTTGATCCACGCGGCAATGGTGGCGAGTGGCCGACGTGGAACCGATCGCCATGGTGGTTTAGACGTGTCGGCTAGCCAAGTTTAGCGACACCACACGCCAGACCGTGAAGCCTTGGCGTGCCAGAGGCAATCATGTTTGTTCTCGTCCGTGCGGTCACTTACGCTGCGCTTTTTATCGGCCTCGTGCTCATCTACTTACCTGCCCGCCTCCTGTCTTGGTCGGGCATTGTCCGACCGGCGGCGATTGAAGTGCCGCAGGTTGCTGGGATGGTTATCGGAGCCGCTGGTGCGGCGGTCGCTCTGTGGTGCGTTTTCACCTTCGCATTTATCGGAAGAGGCACCCCGGCGCCCTTCGATCCGCCTCGCCGACTGGTGATTCAGGGTCCGTACCGCTTCGTGCGGAATCCCATGTACATTGGCGCGGGACTCGCCCTCGCCGGCGCCGCGCTCTTCTATCAGTCGTGGCCGCTTCTCGGCTATGCGGGCCTCTTCCTTCTCGCGACTCACCTCTTCGTGCTGGGGTACGAGGAGCCCACTCTAAGGCGAACCTTCGGGCAAGAGTACGAAGCATACTGCCGCCATGTCAGGCGATGGTGGCCGAGAGTATGAACGGACGCGGGGTTCGGGATTCGGGGCTCGGGATTCGCAAAGGAAGGCCGGGCGGCGGGGATTTGTTCTGCGAACCCCGAACACCGAATCCCGAACACCGCTTGCATCGTCACCGTATTTGTGAGATGCAGCACTAGAGTCGAAACGGGAGGAGGAAGGCTTGTGCAGAAGCATTAAGGTCCTGCGACAGCAAGGGCGACCGGCAGCACCCGAAGAACTCAATGCCGCCGCCCTGCAGTTTGTGCGAAAGATCAGCGGGTATCACCGCCCTTCTCAGGCCAACCAGGAGGCCTTCAACCTCGCGATCGCGGAGATTGCCGCGAGCAGTAAACGCCTGCTCGACTCGCTGACGACTCCGAGGCGCGCGGCCGATCGTGAAAGATCTCAAGTGGGCTGAGGCCCAACCGGTGCCCGGCAGGCACTGTTGGTCGCGCCGTGCCGCTGATACTCAGAGTTAGCAGACAGCCTTGCAAGCAGGCGGCGGCACGATTACAATATGGTTGTTTGATGATCGTTAAACTTGGCCCAGATCAGGCCGGGCTAGATATGCGCGGGCGTCTCGCCCGTTAATGCGTGGGCATCCTTATCGTATGCTCAGACAAGACTCCGCCACACGGCCAACCCCAAGGTCGGCCCTTCAAGAAGGGCGCTCGCCGAGCGCGGCTACAGAAGACGGCCAACTACTCTGACCGCTAGCGCCACCCAAGGAGCAAGTCCATGCCAGACCAACCGAACCAGGTGATGCTGAGCCTCGAAGCCGGGCCAGACGCGGACCCGGAGGATTTGGGCGAGCTCACCAGCCGCTTGAGGAGGGAACTCCTGGAACTGGAAGTTGACAGCGTGGAACGGGTGCGCGGAGGCTCCGCGCCGGCCGGCGCCAAGGGAGACCCTGTTACCCTCGCCTCGCTGATTGTAACGCTTGCGCCCGTGGTGGTGCCGGCCATGATCACCGCTCTGCAGTCCTGGCTCAATCGGCACGACCGCACGAGCGTGACTCTGGAGCGAAACGGCGCGAAAATCACCCTCACGGGCAACCCGTCGAAAGAGCAGCAACAGATCGTCAACGCCTGGATGAACCGCCAGGCTGAGGGGGCCACACCATGAATACCAAGAGTGCCCTGGTAATCGCCAATTCCCAGTACGAGCACGCGGGACTGCGCCAGCTTACGGCGCCCACTCACGACGCTCAGGCCCTGGCAGAGGTTTTGGGAGATCCGAAAATCGGCGGGTTTGACGTACAGACGATCGTCAACCAAAAATGCTCTGATGTGATGCACGAAATTGAGAAGTTCTTCAGCTCGCGCACCCGCGACGACCTGGTGGTGCTCTACTTCTCCGGCCACGGGTTGAAGGACGAGGACGGCAAGCTCTATCTGGCCACACTGAACACTGACCCGCAGTGGCTCAGGTCGACCGCCATCCCCGACCACTTCGTGAATGAGGTCATGACCGGGAGCGGCTCGAAACGACAGGTGTTGCTGCTCGATTGCTGTTACAGCGGGGCCTTCGCCAAGGCGTTGCTCGCGAAAGGCGAGGCGAACATGGTGCTGAAGGACCACTTCGAGGGGAGGGGCCGCGTGCTCCTGACGGCGTCGAACGCCGTTCAATACTCCTTCGAAGGGGGCAAGTTCGATTGCGTCGGCGAGAGTTCCGGTTCGGTCTTCACCCAGGCGTTGGTGCAGGGGCTCCGCTCGGGCGCCGCCGATCAGGATGGCGACGGCCTCGTTTCGCTTGGCGAACTCTACGACTACGTGCACGATCGCGTGCTGGATGCCACTCCCCAGCAGCGACCCATGAAGTGGGAGCTGGACGTCGAGGGCGACATGATCATCGCCCGTAACCCCGTTCCCTTGGTCGAGGCCGCCGACTTACCCGAGGATGTCCAGGACGCCATTCATAGCAAGTTCCCCAGCATCCGTGAGGAGTCTATTCATGATCTCGAGCGTTTGCTGCGCGGCAAGAATCGGGGAGTCGCGCTAGCGGCCCGCAATGCTCTTATGGCCCTGAGCCAGGATGACAGCCGGCGAGTGTCCGAGTTGGCCGCCAAGTGTCTGGTGGAGAATCCGGCACCCGCTGGTGAGCCAACCGCCGACTCGACCCCTGCCACTCAGCCCACCTCGGAAGAAGAGAGTCGAGCGCCTGAGAGAGCCGAAGCCGAGCGAGTGGCGAAACAGAAGGCTGAGCAGGAACGGTTGGCGCGAGGCAAGGCGGAAGCGGAAAGGGCGGCCAGGGAGAAGGCCGAGCAGGAGCGGCTGGCTCGTGAAAAGGCCGAGGAGGAGCAGCGCCAACGGGAACGAGACGCGCAGGCACAACGCACTGAACAAGAACGTCAGGCCCGCGAGAGAGCGGAGCGCGAACGGAAGGCCATCCCTCCCGCGGCGCCAGGGTTCCCATGCCCCAAGTGCCGCGTGTGGCTGGAGGCTGATGCCGCCTTCTGCTGGAAGTGCGGAAATAGGGTAATTGCTCCGCACCCGACTCCTTCCCCGACTCGTGAACCAGCGCCCGCACCACCGCCAGTCGGAGTTTTTCAACCACCGCCGGTCCCGGTTTATGTTCCACCAGTTGCTCCCCCTCGACCATCGGGTCTGGGGACGGGCGCAAAGGTCGCGATCTTGCTGGGCGTCGCAGTGGTATTGGTTCTCATCGGCTTGGTGGTGTCTAAGAACCGGTCGTCGGGACCGCAGAATGTGTCGCCTGCAGGCCCCCTCGCACTATCGTCGTCAACCGTTGCGGAACCGTCGGGCAGGCAGCCGTCATCGTCTCAAGAAGACGCGAACTCTGTTCCATCGTCACCTCAGCCCGCCGCGCCGGAGACGAACCGGACCACATCTGAGGAAACGGTTCTCCTGAACCGGATTGTGGTAGGGATGGGCGGCTGGGACCGAGTGCGCGAGGTCCGGTCATTACGCATTCGGGGGAGCGTTCAAATGGCGACTCCGGCTGGGACCTTGCAAGGGGTGCTGGAGAGCATCGCCGTTTTTCCGGATCGCCTCTGGCAGCAATTGACGCTGCCAACTGGCGCCACGATCGAGACCCTGGCAACCCCCTCTCTGGCATTTACGAGGGCCCTTGGGCAGACGCAGGCGATGTCCACTGCTGAACGGGACGCGATCCTCAAGGAGTTGAGGACCGATCCCAACTGGGTGGCGCAACATGCCGGCGAGCCTGGCTATACACTGCGGGCTGGAGGTTCCGAACAGGTCGGAGAATACTCAACCAGGATCCTTGAGGTGGACGCGGATGGGGCGCACGAGCGGTGGTACGTTGAGCCTCGAAGCGGCTTGGTGGTGCGAACTGTCGCCGAGAGAATGGGTGCGGACGGAATGGCGGAAGAGGTCACGGATAACAGCGATTGGAGATCGTATGGCGGGTTTGTGTCGCCGGCGCAGCAGCGGACCTATCGCCGTGGTGTCCTGGTGAGGTCCGGACAGGTCCTCGAGCTCTCTGTAAACCCCACGATCAATCCAGCGCTTTTCCAGGGATCCGACTACTAAATTTAAGTCCACCGGACGAAAGCGCAAAGCACGTCACAGCAACAGTTGGTGTCGAGGTCGTGAGGGTGGTCAGGCCCCTGGGGTGGATAGAGTCTCCCTCGGGATCGTGGAGATTGCCGCTGTCGGTGAACGCTTGCTCGACTTGTTGACGGATCCGAGGTGCGCGGCCGATCGTGACGATCTCAAACTGGCTGAGGCGCAACCGGTGCCGGTAGCAGCGTCGATGCGCGCCGGCCCCCGCTGACGCAGGTGACGCGGGCGTTTCCGAACTCATTGCGGACGAACTCGCAATGTGGTACCCCTTAAGAAGGGCTCGCACAGGAGGCAAATAGCATGACGCTCGGCCAACTATGGACAGCGGTAGGGGTCGCTTTTTTCGGCTATCTCATTGCCTTGCTCTACCAAACGCATCACACCGATAAGCGCATCGACGATCTGCGGAGCGAGATAAACAGCCGCCTCGCCAGCTTTGAGAGACTCATGGGCGAGCGCTTCTCGGCAGTGGACAAACGTTTCGACGACCTCACGCGCTGGTTACAATCCGAGATTAGACGACTTGATGACCGTCTAGAGAAGCTCGAGCACCCGGTCGTGCAGCGGTAGCGGCACCGGGTGAGCGCCGAAAGGTCAGTCGAACGGAGGAAGCCTTGTGCAGGAGTATTAAGGTGCTGCGACAGCAAGGGCGCCCGGCAGCACCCGAAGAACTCAATGCGGCCGCCTTGCAGTTTGTGCGGAAGATCAGCGGGTATCACCGCCCTTCTCAGGCCAACCAGGAGGCCTTCAACCTCGCGATTGAGGAGATTGCCGCGAGCAGCAAACGCCTGCTCGACTCCGTGACGGCTCCGAGGCGCGCGGCGCATCGCGAACGATCTCAAATCGGCTGAGGCGCAACCGGCGCCCGGCAAGCACCGCCGATCCGCGCCTGGCGGGGCTCACGGATATGACGTGGGCATTTCTGACCAGCAAGGAATTCATGTTCAACCAGTGAGATGATTTTCGCTTTTGCATTTTTGGATCGCCTTTGGTCTCGAACGGCACACGTGAGCGGAGGACATACATGTCAGCGACGATCTTTACGCCAGATGACGAGCCGTATCTGGGACGGCAGCTATTATTCCACTTCGATAATCTGATTTGCGCCTGCCTGGAATTGAACTCGAAGTGCGCTGCCGCATCCCACGCTCGAACACTGTCACATTTCCAGCGTGCGCTCTGTATACTAGTGCCTCAGACGATTAGCCTTGCGCTGTCAATCCGCGAGTTGATTCGTCAAGGATATTTATTTGGCGCGAAAGTCTTGATCCGCCCTTTCATGGAACGCGCGGTTACGATGTTGTACCTGTTTTGTAATCCCGACGCACTGCCGATCTGGAATGACGGATGGGACTATAAGCGTCGTCCCGGCCTTCAAAAGATGGTGGAATACCTGAACGACAAGTTGCTAGACAGTAGGTTTACATCGATGAAGGGATTCACCCAGGACTTCAATAGCGCAACCCACGGAGACCCCTTAAGCGCAAAGTGGAATGTTGTGCTTAGCGAGGGCGTTCCGGTTTTCCTGGTCTCCAAGAACTTGGGTTCGCCGCGACTGGCGGACGAAATATGTGCAGAGGCCGTACCTTGGCTGGCGGCCACCATGGGGATGATGAGCGCAGCGTTTGGTCAGGAAGAAGGTACCTCTGGAAAGCCCAACTGACATCCGCCGGGCCGGTCGGATAAAGAGAGTCCAGCCAACCCTCACGGCAGTCGCAGTTACAATCGCGCGTGCGCTCGCGCTGATAGGGTGCTCCTATTTCGCGCTCGCGGCCGCCGGCGGGATCGCTACGCCTGTGGGAGCGGCCGACACCACCGCCCCCACGTATACCGCGCAAATTGCTCCTATCTTCCAGCAAAGCTGCCTTGCCTGCCACTCGGCCACCACCAAAATGGGCGGCCTGGTATTAGACAATTACGAAGGCCTGATGAAGGGCGGAATCCACAGTGACGTCATCATTCCCGGCAAAGCAGAAGAGAGCCGGATGATTCAGATGCTCGAAGGCAAGGTGCAACCGCGCATGCCCTTTGGCGGCGATCCGCTTCCGCCCGCTGCTATCGCCACCATCAAGGCTTGGATCGACGAGGGCGCCAAGGGTCCGGCGCCGGGCGAGCCAGGAGGGGTTACAACGCCGCTCGCGCCCTTGGCGATTCCGGACCTCAAGCCCCAAGTGCCGGCCGCGTCGCCCGTGGGCTCGCTGCGGTTTTCACCCGATGGGAAGTTGCTGGCGGTCGGCGGTTACAAACAAGTGCGCCTGTTGGATCCCGGCACGGGCAAAGCCCTCGCCACGCTCGATGGCCACGCCGACCTCGTCCGTTCGCTGGCCTTCAGTCCCGATGGAAAGTACCTGGCCGCGGCGGGCGGGTTGCCACAACGCTCGGGCGAGATCAAGATCTGGGATGTGGCCACGCGCCAGCTCGTGAAGACCATCGAGGGCCACGCCGATTGCATTTACTCCGTTGCCTGGAGCCCTAACGGCCCGAACGAAAAAATGCTCGCCACCGGCAGCTACGACAAGATGGTGAAGCTCTGGGACGTGGAGACCGGCAAGGAATTGCGCAACTTGAAGGACCACATTGACGCCGTTTTCTCCGTCGCGTTCAGTCCCGACGGCCAGCGGCTTGCTTCCGGCGCGCAGGACCGCACAGTGAAGGTTTGGGACGTGGCCAGCGGCCAGCGGCTGTTTACGCTGAGCGATGCCCAGGACGGAATCACCTCCGTCTGCTTCCGTCCCGACGGAAAGGAGATCGCGGCTGCCGGCTACGACAAGACCATCTACGTCTGGAACCTGACGGACACGGGCGGGTCGCTCGTCAAATCGCTCATCGCCGACGAGGACAGTATTCTGGCGCTCGCCTACTCGCCCGATCGGAAGATCATGGTGACGAGCTCGGCGGACAACTCGATCCGCTTCCGCGATGCCGACACCCTCGATCCTTTGCGCGCGCTCGAAGACCAACCCGACTGGGTGGAAGCGTTGAGCGTCAGCCCCGACGGCAAGTGGCTGGCCGCCGGCCGCTACAACGGCACCCTGAGCCTCTACGATATGAAGACGTTCCAGCAAATGCTGGGCCCGGTGATGGCGTTCGAGCCCTATCAGCCGGCCGGGCCCGCCAGGCAAACTGCGTCGGTCAGAATGGACATCGCGCCGAAGTAGCCTTCAGACCTGGGAGCGCGCGTCTTTTGCTTGCAAAAACTTATCAAAAATGATAAGCTAACATTCGGATGTTTCAGCCATGGATCGCTGGCAGATCGAGTTCTTCGAGGAGGGTGAAGGTAGGCGGCCTGTTCAAATCTGGCTCGATGGCTTGCCGGAAGAGGTCCGAGGAAGGGTTGTTGCGCGAATCGACTTACTCGCCCAGCACGGCCCGACCCTGGACCCATCCTTACACTTCGCAGATTGAAGGCAAGCTGAGGGAAGTAAGGCTCAGGTTCGGGAAGACCCGATATCGCGTCTTGTACTTTTTTGATGAAGCCCGAGTGGGAATCTTACTTCACGGCTTCACCAAAGACACAGAGACCGTGGAAGAGGCGGACAAAAGGATTTGGCCGCTCCCGAATGGCTACCCACACCGAGAGGGACAAAAGAGCCCAAGAAAGAGAGAAAAGCAAGGCCGACACCAAAAGGAGATTGTAAGCATGAAGAGTTCCTGGGACGTTTATCTGGAGCAACAACTCCGGAAGCCAAAGGTGAAGGAAGCATTCGAAGAAGAGAGCAGGTTGCTGAATATTGGTATTGCTCTAGCTCAAGAGCGCAAGAGAAAGGGTCTTACTCAGGAGGAGGTTGCGCGCAAGATTGGTACCAGCGCACCTCAGGTGAGCCGGACCGAACATCGGCCTGGAAACGCAAATGTGCAAACCCTGATGCGCTATGCGGATGCAGTTGGCATGACGCTGAATATGAGGCTGGTGGCCAAGCGGTAAAGACTACCTGGACTCTCGGGCACGTTTGGGATTTTGCATGGTTACCGATATGGTACAACGGGGAGAATTAACCAAGGATTCGGTTACATTTTTCCACCACCTTGCTGCGGAACCGGCGTTTGCACTTACATACCAAGAAACGAACCTAATCATGGGGCGATTGAATGCCACGACCATCCTCTTTCAATTGACATTTGGCAATCGCCAATCGGAAATCGCCACAAGGGCGGTCAGCGGAAGGAGAGATGATCGTTGATTTTGCCGGACCGAACCCAAATTATATTGATATCAAAGGAGATCTTGGCTTAGGTTTTCGGGACCGAACCCAAATAGCCGTCATATCGCTGAAAATAGATGGCTTAGCCTACGGAAAGCCATCATGTGATTGAAAAATATGGCGGTTAATCAGGAGCGCTCGTCGAGACGATTTGGGCAGACGAAATCGGACGATTGCTAAGTCCCCATGCCAACGGCGCACTTTTCAAATTGGCAATTTTCAATTAGGGAAGTCGGCACAAGGGCGATCGGCAGAAGGAGGGATGATCATTGATTTTAACGGACCGAACCCAAATTATATTGATATCAAAGGACATCTTGGGTTAGGTTTTTGGGACCGAACCCAATTAGCCGCTATGTCTATGAAAACAGGCTGATTATTTTACGGAAAGCCACCATATGATTGAAAACTATGGGAGTTAAGCAGGGTGCTTGTCGGAACGATTTAGGTAGACGAAATGGGACGATTGCATGGTTCGCCATGCCAACGCCTCATTCAAATCCGCAATCGAATGCCAGAAACGTGGCATAGAATGGCAGGGAATTGGGGTTTTTTCGCGGCCGATTTTCTACAAGGCGCCAAGCCTTGCGGCTCGTGTCAAGCTCTGTCCGGTGAGCCAGCGCGCGCTTTTCATGGGTGGCGGAAGTAATGGCAGAGAGCTTATAAATTTCGCTAGTCAAGCGGATAATGGCGCGTCCGCCCCGGTTATAGGGGTACGGCTTGCCGTACCCTCTTGGTTTGATCGCGAGAGACACGAAAAAGGGTACGGCGAGCCGTACCCCTACAGGTGCATGGCATGAAACTTCAGACGGGGACCCGGACCAACGGAAACACGCTGGTCACACTCTGCGCGACGATGTCACTTTCGATCCTGGCTTTCCCGGCAGCGCTTTCGGGCGCCGATGAGCCGATAATTCCGCCCACGCTTTCGCGCATCTGGCCGGTGGGCATGGAGCGCGGCACCGCACGAACCTTCACGGTGGAGGGACGCAACCTCGAGGGCACGAGCGCGGTGCTTTTCGATTCGCCGGGTCTCAGCGCGAAAGTGCTTAACGTGAACGAACTTCCCGGCGCCACGGTGAGCATGGATAAGTTCGCGGCGGCGGTGCCGCTGGGCCATCAGTACTCGGCCACCATCGAAGTGACGGCGGCGAAGGATGTTGAGGCCGGCGTCCACTGGCTGCGCTTCGACACGCCGCGCGGGACCTCCAGCACGGCGGTTCTGGACATTGGGTCACTGCCGGAGATCGAGGCGAAGCCTGCGAGCGGCTTGCCGGCCGCCGACTCGGCCTATCGGGATTCCACGATCGCGAGCGAGCCGCAGCAAGTGACCTTGCCCGCGACGCTGGTGGGAACCATCGCCAAGCCCGGCGAGGTCCACACCTTCACCTTCGAAGGGAAGTCCGGCCAGGAGTTGGTGTTTCAAGCCGTGGGTGCCGAACTCGGGTCCGACCTCAAGGCTGAGCTGGTCCTTCGCGATTCGAGCGGCAAAGTGCTGGCTCGCGCCGGCGAGTACTCGCCCGGACCGGACGCCGTGCTGACCGTCAAGCTCCCCGCCGATGGCCCGGCCGATGGTAGGTACGCCATCTCCATTATGGACCGCGAGCGTGGTGGCGGCATGAATCATTATTACCGCCTCAACGCCGGCGAACTCCCCTATGTGACGGGAGTGTTTCCGCTGGGCGTGCGCGCCGGACAACCCTCGGTGGTTACCGTGCAAGGCGTGAACCTGGGAGGAGTTCACGACGTGACGGTGGATCCGCCGAAGTCGGCCCCCGGCTGGACTCCCACTTGGACCACAATGTCCCTGCCGCTCACGGCAGCTCGGGGAGATGCCGGGCTGAAGCGGGGCGCCACGCCGGAAGATGCCGGGCTAAAGCCCGCCGCTGCACCGCTCGACAAGATCGAGCTTGCGGTGGGCAATGAGCCGGAGATCGTGGAGCAGGAACCGAACGATACGCCGGCGCTGGCTCAGCGCGTGACCGTGCCGGTGACCATTAATGGGACGATCAGTGGCCACATCGACGATGCCTCGAAGCCGGGTTCGGGTTCCGGTGTCAGTTCCGGTTCGGGTTCTGGCGACGAAGACTACTTCCGCTTTACGGCGCGCCAGGGCGAGGCGATGACCATCGAGGTAGCGGCGGCGCGGCTCGGATCGCCCCTGGACTCGGTGATCGAGGTGCTCGACGGCGAGGGCCATCCCATCCCGCGCGCCACCCTCCGCTGCCTGACTCAGACGCAGATGACCCTCTCGGACCGCGACTCGCGCAGCCGCGGCTTCCGGCTGCTTTCCCTCTCGGGTCTTCAGCCCTACGACTACCTGATGATCGGGGACGAACTGGTGCGCCTGGAAAGCATTCCCGACCAGCCGGACGCCGACGTCACGGTGGTGGGCACGAGCGGAAGACGTATAGCCTATCTTGGAACCTCGCCGGAGGCCCATGCGGTGGAGACGCCGGTCTACAAGGTGGAGATCGAGAAGCCCGAGGCTCAGTTCCCGCCCAACGGCCTGCCGGTGTTCCACCTCGCCCTGCGCAACGACGACGGCGGTCCCGGCTACGGGGCCGACTCGCGGCTCGACTTCACGGCGCCCCGCGACGGCGAGTACCTGCTGCACCTGAAGGACGCGCGCGGTTTCCAGGGTCCCGACTTCGCCTATCGCGTCACCATCCGTGATGCCCGTCCCGACTTCACGCTCTCCGCCTCGCCGGGCAATCCCAACGTTCCGCAGGGCGGGCGCATTCCGGTGTACGTGGAAGCCAATCGCACCCTGGGCTACGAGGGACCCATCGAATTGGAAGCGCAGGGACTGCCCAAGGGAATGAGCGCCGGTCGGGCGACGATTCCGGCCGGACAGGACTCCGCCGTGATGATCTTCTCGGCCGCCCCGGACGCGGCGCCCGCCAGAGTCTCGACTGCGGCGCCCGCGTCCATCTCGATCGTGGGCCGCGCCACGATCAACGGCAATGAGGTGGCACGCGTGGCGAACGCAGACGAACGGTTGCGCGTGGCGTCGGTGATCCCGCCGCCGGACGTCGTCGTCTCGGCCGATCCCGTCGAGGTCGCCCTCGATCCGGGCAAGGAGACTACGGTTACGTTGCACGTTCAGCGACAGAACGGCTTCAAGGGCCGCGTTCCCTGCAATGTCGATAACTTGCCGCCCGGCGTTCGCGTGGTGAATGTGGGCTTGAATGGCGTCCTCGTCACTGAGGATCAAACGAGCCGCACCTTTACCCTGCGGGCCGAGGACTGGGCGCAGCCCATCGAGCAACCGGTCTACGTCGTGGCCGAGGTGGAGTCGGGTTCGTCCACCCTTCATGCTTCCTCGCCGCTGATGTTGAGAGTACGCTCCAGGCGTGACCCGGGCGTTCACCCGGCCGAGGGAGGGGGGGCGGCCCAGTGAGTCACCGGGTGGACGAGCGGTTGAAGAAAAACCCTGACGTTCAACCATTCGACGGCAGAGCCCGCGCTACTCATAAGCGGCGGAAGACAGTCAAGTCCGCTCTTGGTCGGCGAGCAGACTCTCGGGATGACCCTTGACGAGCACTCAGTTCGCGAGTCACAATGTGACTTGCGGGGACCGGATGAGTTTGGTTGGAGGATAGATCACATGGGTGCGGCCGACGGATCTCTCAAGGTGCAGAAGACGGTCAGGATTCCGAAGCGACTTTACGAGGAGGCGGAGCAACTCGTTCGTCGCTCTTCCCGCAGGGAATCAATCAATGAGTTCATCGTCAAGTCGATGAGGCTGCGCGCGAGCCTTCTCCGGCGCAAGGAGATCGACGCGCAGTTCGCACTGATGGCCAGCGATTCGAGATACCAGAAACAGGCCCAGTCAATCGCTGAGGAGTTCGAGTATAGCGATTGGGAGTCGTTGAAGACGATGGAAGGATAGCAACGAGGTCGCTGAGGGCTTTCTTTATGTTGCGGGGAGACGTATATCTGGCAGACCTGAGTCCCACAAAGGAGTCTGAACAGGCTGGAAAGAGGCCGGTGGTCGTCGTAAGTCGAGACGCCATCAACCAATCAAGTCCGGTGGTGATTGCCGTGCCGATCACTGGATTGGAACATAAGACGAGGATTTATCCGAGCCAGGTGCGCCTCAACGCCGGTACGGGGGGGCTAAGCAAGGACTCGGTGGTGCTGGGCGAGCAAGTCCGCGCGATCAGCAAAGGCAGGCTTACGAAACGCCTGGGACGATTGACGGCCGATGAAATGCGCCTCATCGCGACGGCCCTTAAGGTAGCCATGGACCTTCCGTAGGTGCTCACCCGAACGTCGCCAAGTCGCGAATGCATCGAGAGCGTTCAGAACGGCTTCGGCGCGCACGCTCTCGTTCTTCTCCGCTCCACCTAACACGCTTGACAGTGGACGCCGATGTTGGAAGGCCGGGCCTTGACAAGAAACGGAGAGCGGGGTAAATTAACTATCTGGTTAGTTAAGTATGCTCAGGAGAGAATCGGCGACGTCAGCAGCGGACAGGAAGCGCCCCTTCGTCGGGAGTCGGGCCGTGGGGCCATCCCATCAATTCGGATCCGGGGTCCGGCAACAGCGCGGGGCCGAGACACGCGCCACTATCCTGCATGCGGCGGAACGCATCTTTGCCGAAGTGGGTCCCGAGGGGGCGCGCACGGAAGCCATTGCCGAGGCCGCCGGGGTCAACAAGGCACTGCTCTACTACTACTTCAAGGGCAAGGACGACCTTTACCTGGCGGTGCTGGAAAGTCACTTGACGGAGTTCCGGCGGTGCGCTCTGGGCGCGCTGGAAAGCAAGGGCTCGGCGCGCGTGAGGCTGCTGCGCTACGTGAGCCTGCACTTCGATTTCATCAGCGCGCGGCCGTACTATCCGCGCTTGGCGCATCGGCTGATGTCCAGCGACAATCGCGTGATGCACCGCGTGGTTCACGAATATTCGACCCCGATCTACCGCAAGCTGGTGGAATTGATCGAAGAGGGCGTCCGGTCGCGCGAGTTTCGGCAAGTGAGCAGCCACCACACCATCTATTCCCTGGTGGGACTTAGCGTTTTCTATTTTGCGGCCGCGCCCGTGGTGAAGGAGGTAAGCCAGGTCGACGCCTTCGATCGGGCTAACGTAGCCTGCCGCAGGGACGAAGTGCTGAAGTTCATTCGCTACGGGCTGTTTCGCGATCCGACGGCGGCGGTCCATTAGAAGAGGAGTCAGGAGACAGGAGTCAGGAGACAGGAGTCAGGAGTCAGGAGTCATCATAAGGCGAAAAAAAGGAACTATACTCGAGCGGGTCCCCGCCGGTCTGCTGATCGCTTTCTTGGACGAGGCCGACATGAAACAGGACATGCCGTTGCTAACCCGCTCTTCTCCTGACTCCTTTTTCCAAGAGGATTCGGAATGAAAAAAAGACTTCCCATCGTAATCGTCCTCCTGCTGGCTGCGGTTGGCGCCGGATACTCTTGGTTCGCCGGCCGCCGGCCGCCCGCGATCGTCCTCACTGGTATCGTCACGACGGACGAGGTAAACGTCAGCTCGCAAATCCAGGGACAGTTGAGCCAGCTTCTGGTGAAGGAAGGCGACACGGTGCAGGCGAACCAGTTGCTGGGCGTGATACAGCCTCAGGAGCTCAAAGCCACGCAACAGTTCTACGCCCACAGCGAGGAAGGAGTCACCGCCACGGTCCACCAGGCGGAGTCGGCCCTGAAGTACCAGGAGCTTCAGACGACCGATCAGATCCGCCAGGCGGAGGCGTCGCTGGCTTCGGCTCAGGCACAGCAAGTGGAGGCGGCTGCCGATCTCGATCTCGACAAACGCAATTACGACCGCACCCATGAACTCTATCAGCAAGGCGTCCTCTCCGCGCAGCAAGATGATCAGGCGCGGATGACGATGGAAGCAGCCCAGGCCCACCTGGACTCGCTCGCCAAGCAGGTGCAGGCGGCCCAGGCGGCGGTGGCCCTGGCCAGATCCAACGAGGAGCAGAACGCGGTGCGCCGCAACGAACTGATGGCCAACGAGCACCAGTTGGCAGCCGCCTCGGCCCAGAACCAGGTGGCGAAGGTGCGGCTGGGTTACACGGAAATCCGCTCGCCCATTTCCGGCATTGTGTCGCTGCGAGCGGCGCTGCAGGGCGAGGTGGTGAACATCGGCCAGCCGATCGTAACCCTGATCAACCCCGACAATCTTTGGGTGCGCACCGACGTGGAGGAGACTTACATTGACAGCATCCGGCTGGGAGACCGCATGGGGGTGCGCTTTCCCTCGGGAGCGGAGCGCGAGGGCACCGTGTTCTATCGCGGCGTGGACGCGGACTTCGCTACCCAACGCGACGTCAGCCGCACCAAGCGAGACATCAAGACGTTCGAGGTCCGGCTGCGGGTCGATAACAGCGACCGCCGGCTTTATCCGGGGCTGACGGCGTACGTCACCGTGCCCTTGGCAGCAGTGAAGCAGTGACAGGTGACGAGTGACTAGTATATCGTTTCATTAAACTGTAACCGTATTACTGGTGGTTAATGCGTCAAACTTTTTCCAGCGGTGAACTACCGGCTGGGCGTTGATTTCGGCGACGCCTAGCAGAATGCGCTGTCGGAGCTCGTCCCAGGAC
>DATFYM010000079.1:0-14893 GCA_035315065.1 Terriglobia bacterium | reverse complement strand
ACGACCTCCTCAACCGCATGTTCGATATCAACCTTATCCTGGGCATGGCCGATACTTTCGTCGGCCGGATGAACATACCCACCAAGAGAATCGCGGGGGATCTGGAGTGGTGGCTGGAGCAGAGAACCCGGAACATCGAGTTGCGGGGGCGGAAGTTGAAAATGCCCGTCACACCTCGGGCCAAACCTCCGGCTCGGATCACTCCGGATCAGCCCAGCCAGGCAACCAGCGGTTCGGGGGACCCGGCGGCGGCCTGAAAGAATTGACGATTGATCCCGCGCTGCGGGATCGATTGACGTTTGAAAGAGAAGAAGCGAGCTTTCCGACAAGGAGTTGAACGGTTTGCGTTGGGACGGGGCGAGGAATTGATCCCGCGCTGCGGGATCGATTGACGTTTGAAAGAGGAGAAAGCGAGCCGTCCGATAAACCGTGAACGGTTGGTGCTGGGATGGGGCGGGGAATTGCTGATTGGTCCTGAGCGAAGCGAAGGATTGACGATTGAAAGAAGAGAAGCGAAACCGTGAACGATTACACATTCGGGAACGCAGGCAGCCGTCGGGCTGGCGGATTCGAATACGCGGCCGTTTCAATGGAAGCCGCGATGTCATTTAATTTCATTGCGATAACTGGTGTTGCGGCAAAGCCGATTGCTGAATTTGAGGCCCAGTTTTGAGGGTGGATACGCGCGATACTCGACGCTCGAAACTCGGAGCCGGGGACTCGAAACTCGAAGCGGGGGATCCACGCTCAGGGGCCAGTTCCTTTTGCTTCCTCGGGCGGAATGATTTATGCTGGCACCGGCAAGGAATCCGCGCAGGAGCTGCCTCCGTGTGAAGTTGGACCGTTTGTTTTCTCCGTAATTCGTATGCTAACAAAAGATGTGATACTTGACGGCAAGTTGTGGCATGAACTAACTTGGTATCTTCGGGGCTCATTCGCGGCGATAGCCGAGCTGCAACACGGGCGGCAGTGCGGGTCCGACATCCCATGCCTCCTAATAAGTGTGCCCTTTCGTGCGCGGCGTAAGGGAGGAAATGAGTTTGGGCTCTTGGAGGAACCTCGGGTCGTGTTTATTGCGGGGACTCAACCGGATTCTGAGTGAACTAGCATTGTTGCCTTCGAGACGCCATAGCAGGGACGGACGCTGGGCCGGATCTTGTTTCGGTTTTCACCGCGGCCGAACAACGCGGCAGTTCTTCGATATTCATGGTGGAAGGGGTGGCGTATATGCTCGAAACGATTCGTAGGCGTGCGTTCGAAGCCTATAACTACCGCCTGCGAACCATGGCCGGAGGCCGCTGGGCGTCCCGGTGCCGGCCTCCGTGGCCGTTTTTCCTGCTCACGGAGCGCTGCAACGCCAAGTGCGTCCACTGCGACATCTGGAAGAACCGGGGCCAGGAGGACTCCCCGAGCGTTGATCAATGGAAAACCGTACTTTCGGACTTACGAGCCTGGCTCGGGCCGGCACGCGTCACCTTCACCGGCGGCGAGGCCTTGCTCAAGCCGTACACGACCGAGTTGACTGCTTACGCGTCGTCGATCGGGCTGTTCCTGGAGGTTCTCACCCACGGCTACTGGTTCGACCAGTCCAAGATCGAAGGTCTCGCCAAGGCCAAGCCCTGGATGATCACGATTTCACTGGATGGAATCGGCGACCTCCACAATAAGATCCGCGGACGCGATAAGTTCTGGGAAAAAACGAGCGAGACGATTGAGACAGTGAAGCGGATTCGCAAGGAACACCAGACCAAGACCCACATTCGTCTGAAGAATGTGATCATGTCGCACAACCTGGATGGTGTGTGCGAGGTGGCGCGTTACGCAACCCAGGACGGAATGGACGTCTTCTATCAGCCCATCGAGCAGAACTACAACACCCCGGAAGATCCCCGCTGGTGGGAGCATTCCGAAAACTGGCCCCGGAACACTGAGAAAGCCGTGCAGGTGGTCGAACAACTGATTCAAATGAAGCGGCAGGGCGCATCCATCGGCAATACTTACCAACAACTGGAGGTCATGATTCCATATTTTCGCGATCCGGCAGCGATGCGCCTTACCACCACCGCGCATTCGGCGCACGAGCGCAGGATCCACTGCTCCGCATTGACGGCGCTGCAGTTTCAATCTAACGGGGATGTCACCACCTGTACGGCGCAGCCGCCAGTGGGCAACATCAAGACGATGCGAATCCGCGAGATTTGGCAGAATCGACCGCACTGGTGGAATTCCGGATGTTGCCTGGAAAGGCGGCTCATGGAGTCGGAACGGGAAGCACTTTTCGTTCCCGTTGGTTAGGTGGTAAGCAGCAATCAAATTCGCTTATGCCAAGCCGGCTTGGAGGATCTTGCTAAGTTCTGGCGTGCGCTGGTGCATATCGCTATCGAGGTTTGGTCATGGAGATTTCGACAACCTCGGTAGGGTGCATGCTAGCGGCTACAAGCTGGCGGGGTTAAAACCGGTCGGGAAAGCAAGCCGCTTGGCAGCATAAGCCGGCCGGACTATCATTTCCGTTCTGAACTGGCGGAACCGCTTATTCTCACCCGTGGAAGCAACATCGGGTAAACTGGCGAGCGCATTCCTTGCCCTGCGGAACGTCCCTTAGTGGGTGCTCCACTATGGGGCGTTCCGAGGCCGGCACACCCGATAACGCTTCTCTCATACGCGGCCACAGTCCATCCGTGGCGTATCGGCGCTTCGCTAGGCTCTTAACGGTGCGCCCTGGATATCGAAAAGGGAAAACTCATGAACCGATGGATTGTTGGAGGGGGGATGACCGGTCTTGCGGCCGGGATCACGAGCGGCTTTCGTGTTCTCGAGCGCCTCGATCATCCCGGCGGCATCTGCGCTTCCTACGAGCGTGATGGCTACCACTTCGAGCTGGGCGGCGGCCACTGGATCTTTGGCGGCGATCCCGTGGTGACCCGGCTCCTGGGCGGCGCGTCGGAACTGCGGAGCTACCGGCGCCGTTCTGCCGTGCTCTTTCTGGGCGGGCGAGAGGTAACGCGGGATCTCTGGAGCCGTCTAGTCCCATACCCGATCCAGGACAATCTCTTCGCGCTACCGAAGGAGCTTCGTGAAGCGGCATTGGCCGAGATTCTCGACTCGGGCCGGGATGGGACTGTGGAAACAATGGCAGGCTGGATGGAACAGCAGTTCGGCCCGACGCTGTGCCGCATCTTCTTCGACCCTTTCCATGAGCGCTACACGGCCGGACTCTTCCGTGAAATCGCTCCCCAGGACGCCTACAAGTCGCCCATCGACAAAGCTGCAGTGCGCCGTGGAGCCGAGCAAGAGAACACCGATGCCGGATACAACGCGACCTTTCTCTATCCCGCCCGCGGCCTTGACGCGGCGAGCCTGTGGCTCGCACAACGTTGCGACATCCAGTACGGGATAGGTGTCACCCGAATCGACCCCGAGAGCCGGTCCATCGAACTTAGCGACGGCCGGACACACTCGTACGAGACCGTCTTGGCCACGGCCCCCCTGAACCGCACGGTGGAGATGGCGGGGCTGGGTGGGCGCGTGGGGCCGGCCGAGCCGTACACGTCGGTGATGGTGCTTAATCTCGGCGCCACCCTGCCGGATACTGCGCTGGCTCGAAACGGATACCACTGGCTCTACATTCCCGACAGTCGCACCGGGTTCCACCGGGTAGGCTACTACTCCAACGTCGACCCCCTGTTCCTGCCCGAGGGAAGCCGCAACGATCCGGGGCGTGGATCGCTCTACATTGAGACAGCGTTCCGGGGCGGCGAGCGGCCGTCCGCCGATGCCACGCAGGTTCTCGTTAAAGACATCATCGAGGAACTTCAGCAGAGCGGGCTGATCGAAAGGGTCGAAGCGGCCGATCCCACCTGGGTCGACGTCGCCTATACGTGGCGACGCCCGGGCTCCGACTGGGTCGCCCGCGCGACTGCCGTTTGCCAAGAATTCGGCATTGAACCGGCCGGCCGGTATGGTCGGTGGAGTTTCCAGGGAATCGCCGCCAGCCTCAAAGAGGGTCTCCTGCTCGGCAGTGTCTTACGCCAGCTCTAGCACAGCGCGCGGTCCGGGACGACGACTAAGGATTGCCCGATTGTTGACTATTGACGATCGATTGAGAAGCGCAAGCACTGCGACTGGGGCTCTTCCGATCAGGAATCGACGGTGAGTACAGATGGGGTGAGCATTTGAAGGTAATGTCGGTGCTCAACTTGAGACCGCGGAAGCTGGGGAGCTTCGAAGAGTATACCATCGCGCTCTCGCGAACGCTCACCGAACAGGGAGGGCAGAGTGTTATTGTTTTCAAGGACCGTCCTCCTGACTCGCTGCGTCCCCAGTATCTCGAGGCAGGGGCTACCCTGGAGACCAAGCCTTTCGCGCCCTTCGGCCTCGAGAGCGCCGGCACCCTCAGGGCCCTGTTACGACGTCACCGGCCCGACGTCGTGCACCTGCACTTCGTCAACCTGCTGAGCCTGGACGTGGTAGCGGCTGCACTCAATCGCGGCGTGCGAGTCGTCTTCTCCGAACACTACTCCGGGACCCTCAAGGAGCGGACGATGCTCAATTGGTGGGCGCTTCGAGCACGCAACCGGGCCTTCTCCTCCGGGGCCGATCGGTTCATCGCGCCCTCCAATTACGTGAAGGCGCGCCTCGTCCAAGAAGGCGTTCACCGGAAAAAGATCACGACGATTCACAATGGGGTCAACCTGGAGAAGTTCCGCGACACCTCTGTCACGGTCGACCTCCGTGCATCATACGGCCTTGGGGCGCGAACGGTGATTGTGCTGTCGATCTCCCAACTGATCCCGGAAAAAGGCATCGGCGTGTTGATCGACGCCGCCTCGCTGACGCTCAAGCAGGGACACGACGTCGCCTTCATTCATGTGGGCGACGGTCGCTGTGCAGCGGAGTACCGCGCCAAGATCGAACACCAAGGTATCGTCAATCGATTTATCTTTGCCGGCTTGAAGAGCCTTCCGGAGATCGCCTCGATCCTGCGACAGAGCGACATCTTCGCTTTACCGTGTACCTGGGGAGAGGCCTTCTCGCTCGTCATCCTGGAAGCCTTAGCAGCCGGCAAACCGGTGATCGTGACCGGGGTTGGCGGCAATGTCGAAGCGGTCGAGGACGGGCGAAACGGGCTGGTTGTCCCGCCGGGTGATGCAGGCGCCTTAGCCGCTGCGATTACGGCGCTGTATGATAGTTCTGACCGGCGGCAGGCGATGGCGCGGGAGAGTGTCATGCGCTCGAGCTACTTTAGCCTGAAGCGATGGGTGGATCAGACGATCGACGTCTACCGACAACTGTTGTGACGAACCTGGGTCCGCCGGCCGGGGAGAGACCGTGACTGGCAAGACTGCACTAGGTTCGGCGCCGCGCTTGGTGAAGACTAAAGGCCCACGGCTCCTACTGCTTCTAGATCTGGACTGCTGCGACTATTGCAGTTCTAGTTGCCGTTCAGCTTTCTCCGCTCTTGTGGTAACATGGCTTAGCGATTCAATCGTACTCGCTGCGGTCAGGGTGCCTGAGGCAGCGAATGCTCGCGAGAGGTTGTCATTATGTCTGGTCATTCCAAGTGGGCAACTATCAAACACAAGAAGGGCGCGCTGGATGCAAAGCGCGGCAAGATCTTTACCAAACTGATCAAGGAAATCACCGTGGCGGCGCGCATGAGCGGCGGCGACGCGGACTCCAACCCGCGCCTGCGAACGGCGGTATTGGCTGCCAAAGCGGAGAACATGCCGGCCGACAACATCAAGCGCGCCATCCAGAAGGGGACGGGCGAGCTTCCTGGTTCCGTGTACGAAGAAGTGGTCTGGGAGGGGTATGGACCCGGCGGGGTAGCGATCATGCTCGAGGTCGCTACCGACAACAAGAACCGAACGCTGGCCGAAATCCGGCATACGTTCGCAAAGTCGGGCGGCAACCTCGGTGAGACCGGTTGCGTCGGCTGGATGTTCGGCAAGAAGGGTGACATCTTGGTGGAGAAGAGCAAGGCGGACGAGGAAACCCTTCTGAACATCATCACGGAGGCGGGTGCCGACGATCTGGTCGACGACGGGGAGAATTGGGAGATTTTCTCTTCACCCGGCGCCTTCCACGAGGTGGTGGAGAAACTGAAGGCGGCCGGCATTACTCCAATCCACGCGGAAATTTCCATGGTCCCCCAGACCTACGTGAAGCTGACAGGCAAGGAAGCGGCCCAGATGCTCAGGCTAACCGAGGAACTGGAGGATCACGACGACGTCCAGCACGTGCACTCCAACTTCGACATCGACGAAGCCGAGATCCAGGCGTTCGCGCTCGCACACGCCAAGTAGGTGTTCCGGGTTAGTGATATTGGTCAGCGGGCCGCACGCCGTGCCAAGCCATTTGCTGACCCCTAACCCGTGATTCCTGTTCTTCACTCTTTGCATCAAACCTGAATGACGACGATGAGGTCATCCTTCAGTTGCGCCATTCAGTTGGTGCTGGTCCTGGGGCTGTGGCTGGGATTGTCGCGGGCCGCGGGTCAGAGCGCCGTCTCACTGGGCGCCGACCCAGCCGCTGACCCATCGGTCCCCAAGCTAACCTACCGTCGTGTGTTCAAGGGCAGCACTCCAGAGTATCTCTCGATCCGGGTGGACAAGAACGGCGCCGGCGAGTACGAGGGCCGCAAGCTCTCCGACCCGACCCAACCTCGACCGCTCAAACTTTCGCCGGACATCACCCGGCAACTGTTTGAACTGGCGGATCGCCTGAGCGACTTCCACACCGTCGACCTGGAGAGCCACCGAAAGGTCGCCGACCTCGGGCAGAAGACCTTCATCTACGAGGTGGGCGGTCAGAAGCATTCGGCGGAGTTTAACTACACAATCAATCGTGACGCGCGCGACCTTTCCGACCTCTTCGAGAAGATCGCCATGGTCGAGCAGCACATTGCCGGTCTGGAGTTCGCCATCAAGTACGACCACCTCGGCCTGCCGCAAGAACTGCGCGAGATTCAGATCGAGCTCGATAATCAGGCCCTCGCCGACCCGGAGTTGCTGGTCCCCACTCTCGAAGAGATCGCCCGCAATCCGCGCTTTCTCCATCTCGCCCAGGCCCGCGCCCAGAATATCTTGCAGAGGATACAGAACAACAACTAAGAGAACGATGAATGCTGAACGATGAATGATGAATGAAGAACTCACGTCGACGGGTGAGGAGTGCCGACCTTTTAGCGGCTTATTACTCGCCACCGGGCCGTTCTACGCTATTGCTCCATTCGCTGTTCATCATTCATCGTTCATCGTTCATCGTTTCTTATGCTCGCTGCCTTCTTAACCGGTATTCGACAGTTGGAAATCCAGGAGTCGCCTGAGCCAGTCCTGGCCAGCCCTGGGGACGTGCTCCTGCGGGTTGACGCCGTGGGGGTCTGTGGTTCTGATGTGCACTACTACACGGCGGGCCGCATCGGCTCGCAGGCGGTGATGTACCCGGAGAGAGTCGGGCACGAATGTGCCGGTACCGTGGTGGCAGTGGGAGACGCGGTGAGGGGCGCCAAGCCCGGCCAGCGAGTCGCGGTCGATCCTTTAATAGCCTGCGGTCAGTGCGACCAGTGTCGCGGCGGCAGGCGGCACACTTGCCGAAACCAGAGCTTCCTCGGCTCTCCGGGGCAGGCGCCGGGGGCGTTGGCGGAGGTGATAGCGATACCCGCGGAGTGCTGCTATCCGATCCCCGATTCCATGAGCATGGCCGAGGCAGCTATGGTTGAGCCGTTTTCGATCGGTCTTTACGCTCAACGCATGGCCGGAGTGGCGCCCGGCGCGAAGCTTGCCATTCTTGGCGCCGGCCCCATCGGGCTCTCGGTCCTGCTGGCGTGTCGCGCCGGGGGCGAGTGCATGATTTACGTGACCGACTTGATCGACGAGCGTCTCGAAGTGGCCCGCCGCTGCGGGGCCGCTTGGGCCGGCAGTCCGCGCGCGACTGACATCGTCGCGGCGATCAGTGAACTTGAGCCGTTGGGTGTCGACTTCGTGTTTGAATGCGCCGGCCAGCAGGAGACGCTCGACCAGGCAGTGGAAATTCTCAGGCCGGGAGGAGTGTTGCTCGTCGTCGGTATTCCGGAGGTTGACCGCGTCAGCTTCCCGATCCACACCCTGAGACGCAAGGAACTCACCATCCGCAACGTGCGCCGGCAAGACGCCTGCACGGCCGCGGCGATCGACTTGATCGTAAGCGGCGCTGCCCGTGTCGATCAGCTTGTGACCCACCACTTCCCCCTCGCGAGAAGCCAGGCGGCGTTCGATCTCGTGGCGGACTATCGCGACGGCGTGGTCAAGGCGATGATCCATCCCGGTGGAATTGGGCCATTGTTCCATCGGGCCATCGGGTGATCGGATGATTGAGCCATTGAACTGGGTCGCGAACGGGGGTCCTTTCTGCTTCTCAATGACTCAATGGCTCGATGACTCAATCGCTCAATTCCTGTTCATGTTCCGACCGCGCTCTGCCGACATCATCAGTGAGGCGGCTGCGAGCGCCCGGCAACTCAAAACGGGGAGAACCCACAAGGGCCGGGCCCCCCGCCTCTTTTACCCTTGTGACCACACTCTTGCCCCCTCAGAGGAATTGACGATTGCAGATTGCCGATTGAGGATTGAAAGAGATGCTCATTGACAATTGGGCGTGGCCTATTGAAGGGGCCACGCAGCTTGCCTACTTTCTCTTCCAATCGTCAATCTGCAATCGGCAATTCTTTGTTGGAGCGTCACACATGCGAGGGCATGGCGGTCAGCCGTTTGGGCCCGGCCTCGACCACGTGCTCCGGGCATTCTTCCATCATGTGCTTGAAGTTCTCGATGAACCGCGCGGCTAACGCATCATACTTCTGGTAGTACTCTTCGCGGCTTCCCCAGGTGTTGGCCGGATCGAGAATGTGGCTCGGTACGCCTTCACAGCTCTTCGGCACATCAAACCCGAACACCGGGTCGCGCTGATATTCTACGCTAGCCAACGAGCCTCCGAGAGCGGCGTTGAGCAGCCTTCGGGTGTGCTGGATGCTGATACGCCTTCCGATGCCAAAGGGACCACCCGTCCAGCCGGTGTTCACCAGCCAGCAGGTGGCGTTGTGCCGCAGAACTTTCTGTTTGAGCAGGAGAGCGTAATCGTAGGGGTGGTGCACCATAAAAGGCCCGCCGAAGCAGGCGCTGAACGTCACCACCGGCTCGATGCCGAGGCCGATTTCCGTCCCCGCGATCTTGCTCGTGTACCCGGAGATGAAGTGGTAAATAGCCTGCTCGGGCGTGAGCCGGGCAATCGGCGGCATCACGCCGGAAGCGTCGCAGGTGAGGAAAATGACGTTGCGCGGATGTCCCGCCATCTTCTGGGGCAGGTAGTTATCAATGTACTCCAGCGGATAGGCAGCGCGAGTGTTTTCGGTGACGGAGTCATCGTTCAGGTCGAGGCGGCGGGAGAAGGGATCGAACGTGACATTCTCCAGAATGGTCCCAAAGCGGCGCGTGCATTCATAGATCTGCGGCTCCGCGTCGGCCGAGAGGCGAATCACCTTGGCGTAGCACCCGCCCTCGAAGTTGAACACACCGTTGTCGCTCCAGCCGTGTTCGTCGTCGCCGATGAGATGCCGGGTGGGATCGGCGGAGAGGGTCGTCTTGCCGGTTCCCGAGAGCCCGAAGAAGATCGCCACGTCGCCATCCGGGCCCACGTTGGCGGAGCAGTGCATCGGAAGAACGCCATCGAGAGGCAGCAGGAAGTTCAAGACCGTGAAGATAGTCTTCTTGATTTCGCCGCCGTAGGCCGAGCCGCCGATCAGGGCCAATTTCTCGCGAAAGTTGATGATGATGAAGGTGTCGGTGCGAGTGCTGTCGATCATCGGCGAGGCCAGAAACCCGGGGACGGCGATCACCGTGAAATCGGGCACGTGGCGTTCCATGGCGTCGAGCGTGGGGAGCTTCAGGAACATGTTGCGGGCAAAAAGGCTGTGCCACGCCTTCTGGGTGATGATACGGATCGCCAGGCGATGATCGGGGTCGGCGCCGGCATAGCTGTCCTGCACGAAAAGGTCTCGGCCTTGAACGTAACCTTGGAGCCGCGAGTGCAACTGGCTGAAGCTCTCCGGGGCAAAGGGACGGTTGTACTCTCCCCACCAGACGTGCTCCTCCGAGGTCTGCTCCCGGACGATGAACTTGTCCGCCGCCGCGCGCGCGGTGTGCTTGCCGGTAGTGACCACCACCGGTCCCAGGTGTGAGAGCCGACCCTCCGAGCGGTGGACGATCTCTTCATAGAGCGCGGGCGTGGGCAGGTTCCAGTAGACTCGCCGCAGGTTGAAGAGACCGTGGTTCTCGAGGCCATAAACGCTGGCCGCGACCCCAGCTTCCTTCACCGCGGGCGATTGGACGTCCAGGTAGATGTTCATAGCAGTCCTTCCAGGAGCAGTGACGAGTGACGAGTGACCAGCAAGAAAGCTGAAATCAGAAAGTAGAAATCAGAAGAAGGAGGCGTTCTGGTTCTGCTTTCCGCTTTCTCTTCAACTCATCACTCGCCACTCGTCACTCGCAGTCACTCGCCACTCGTCACTGTTGTTTCACAGCTTTCTCTTCAACTCGTCACTCGTCACTCGTTACTCGTCACTGTTGTTTCACAGCCAGTCTCTCACCAGCTTCCGCTCGCCTAGGTAAAGTTCGTTGGGGGCGTTAGGATCGAGTGCCCACTGAATGCGCTCGATCCCTTCCGTCACGTCCTTGATGGTGCCGCAGAAGCTCAAGCGCAGGTGTCCATCCATGCCGAATTCTTTTCCGGGGACCGTCACCACGCGGACCTTCTCCAGCAAAAACTCAGCCAATTTCTGGGAGTTCTTCTCGTAAGCGCTGAAATCAGGGAAGCAATAGAACGTGCCGTCCGGCTTGGTGATCTGGACGCCGTCGAAAGCTCGCAGCCGCTCCACCATGATGTTGCGGTTGTTTTCCAGGGTCAGGCGCAGGCTCTCCACCCCGGATTGCACGCCGTTCAACGCTCCCACGGCTGCCCATTGCGAGGGCGTCGCGGGTCCCGACGTCTGGTGCGACTGAATGTTGGTCATGGCCTCGGCAAGTTCGCGGTTCACCACTGCCCAGCCGATGCGAAAGCCAGTCATGGCGTACATCTTGGACACGCCCTGCACCACCACCAACTTCGAGTGATCGGTGTGGTCCCGCGCGAAGTCGTAGCTGTTGGGCGGTATCTTACCCTCGAACACCAGCCGGTTGTAAAGGTCGTCCATGATGAGGTAGAGGTTCTTCTTCTCGCAGAGTTCCACCATCTCGGCGATGAAGTCCCGGGTGTACATGACGCCGCACGGATTGTTCGGGCTGTTGAGGATGATGGCCTTGGTGTAAGGGCCCACTACTTCGGCAATTTCCGCCACGGTGGGCTGGAAGGTGCCGTCCTCGGGTGTGACCACCACCGGCACTCCGCCCGCCAGCTTCACCATCTCCGGGTAGCTCACCCAGTAAGGCGCGGGAAAGATCACCTCATCTTTGGGTTCCAGAATCGCATACAGCAGAACCATGATGGATTGCTTGGCGCCGCTCGAGACCACGACATTTTCCGGCGCCACAACCTTGTGATAGTGGTCCTCCATATAGCGGATAATCGCCTTCTTGAGACTCAGCAGGCCGTCGGCGGGAGCATACTTCACGTCTCCGGTGTTGAGTTGGGTGGCGCAATTCACCACCGCGTCGATGGGCGCCTTGCTTTTCGGCTCGCCACCACCCAAGTGGATCACGGGCTCACCCTTGTCCCGCAGCCGCGCCGCGGTTTCGTTCAGTTTCAGGGTAGGGGATTCCTTGATCGATCGTGCCAACTGGCTAACACTCATGACTCTTTCCCTCATCAACAAAATTACCGACGAAATTCGTTCATTGCAGTATATCTAACTTGGGCGGCGCACGGTAAGGGCAAATTCATTTCTTGAACTTTTCGCTTTCCCAAGACCGACAGGAGGCAGCAGCCCAAGGCTTGACACGAGCCGCGCGACTTGACACGTTTTAATAAAATCGGTCCCGAAAAATCCGCGCTTAAGGCCGCTTAAGTCCGCCCTCAAGCCCGTTCGGTGCACGTTTTTGGTAAAAAATGGTAAAATTTGGCACGATTTTGTACCCCAAAAACGTCCGAAAACGGGCATTCCTTCCAATAACCCAGTTGTTTGCAATACGGACTCTCGGCTTGGGTCGGCCATAAAAGGTAATTAAATTCCCCGTTAATTTTCTCCACTGTACCATATCGGTAACCATGCACGGCCCTGGCCCCGCCTTCGAATTCAGGCGGCTGCTTCACTTCAGCCGCGGTACCGCGTAAGTGGCTCCCTGGCCGTGGGCCGGTGGCTGGATCATACAGACCGAGGCTATCATATGATTATAGAAAAATCAAGTCCTTTTTTAGGTATCGAGCAGGGTAGCGCAGGGCTCGCTTTCCAAGCCATGCGGCGCTTCAGAATCTGTCGTCCTTGACTCGGTTCGGACTCCGGCGACGAAGCCCAAACAGGGGCAACGCCGCAGGGCCAGAGGGCAGGCCCTGCGCTACGCTGGCTGTTCCCGAACCCCTCACCCCCGGCCCCTCTCCCCCAAGGGGGCGAGGGGAGCCGTAAGGCGAGGGGAGCAGTAATCTGAAATCCCTACCCTCGCCCCCTTGGGGGAGGGGGGAGCAGTAGGGCCAGGAGAGCAGTAATCTGAGAATCACTACCCTCGGCCCCTTGGGGAGAGGGGAGCAGTAAGGCCAGGAGAGCAGTAATCTGAGAATCACTACCCTCGCCCCCTTGGGGAGAGGGTGGGCCGCAACCGGCGCTTTCTCCAGCCGGGGCGGGCCGGGTGAGGGGGCCTCTCGGGAACGAGTTCACGAACGAGTCTATGAATGATTCTATCATACCGCTCAAACCGATGGTATTGGCCTTAGCCCGGCATTTTCGTCGGTCTTCAAGTCGAGCTGAGTCAATGCCACAAAAAATCCCGCATTCCAGCCCCGGCCCGATGGTACAATGTCGCAGCAGGAGGCGACGCCAGTGGAACGAGCGAAACCAGACAGCTTTACGGCATATCTTGAGGCAAAACAGCGGCTCAAGCCTTCGGCGCCTACCGGTGGGGGCCCGACGCCGCTCTCGCTTCTCTTTAAGCTTGCCGAGGTTGGGCAGATGCCGCTGGCCGACCTGCAAGCCGCGAGCGGAATGCCGTTTGCTGAATTTGCCGCGGCGATCAAGGACTTGGGCAACTCGGGTTATCTCACCGTCTCCGGCGAGCCCGGTCACGAGGCTGCCAGCCTCACCCCGCTCGGTGAGAACGTCTCCCGGCTCGCCCGAGTTGCCACCACGGCGTAAGCGCGACTCGGCCCGGAAGCGGCCATGGACGCCACCTACATTGACTATGCACTCGTCACGGCTCTCGGAGCGTTAGCGGGCGCGGGCTAGTGGGTTTCCCTCTACCGTGACGAGCCCGATTCTCAAGTCTTGAATCTTCTTGAATCTGTAATTTGAAATATGCTCGCGAGAGCGCGGTTCGTGCGGGCGACCGGAATATCGCCGTTGGCCCTAGCAGCTTTTTGCAGATTCTTTGCGACGCGGCGAACCGCATCGTCGACCGCCTGCGCGCCAAAGCGCGGGGCGACAAGGTGAGTTGATGGAAGGCATTTCGTATCAAATGCCCTCCGAAGGCCTGCCGATTTGTTGCGTGGCGCTGATGCAGAGATTCAGGATCCCGACATCGACTTCCTCAGCGCTCCGATCCCTACAAGCCCAGTCAGCAACAGGAGTACGCTAGGAGGCTCCGGGGTGCTCACTGGCGTGGCCAAAAACCCGTGGTCGATTCCGTCGGCGTTCTGATAGAAGCCGACCATATCGCCAGAGTTGTTGATTCCCCAGAGCCCGGAACGGCGCGAACCTGGAAAGTCAACAGTAGTAAACACTCCCCCCGAGTCCAAAAAGCCGTCAAAGCCGCCACCAGTAAAATACTCGCCCACGATTTGGCCAGCATCGTTCACGCCGGTGGCGGCAGTCGCATTAGCCCCCGGGACATTGAAGACAGTGAATGAGCCCCCCACATCCGAGAATCCGAATCCTATGAAGCCGCCGCCGCATCCATGGCCAAACTCACAAAGACCTACGATCTCGCTCCCCGATGAGTTGATGCCATAGATATCCGTGAAGCTGGTGCCCGGGACATTCAAGGTGCTGAAAGCCCCTCCATTATCGACATAGCCGTTGTGAACACTAAAGCCGCCAGTGAAGTAAGTGCCCA
Organism: Terriglobia bacterium; assembly: GCA_035315065.1. Lineage (GTDB taxonomy): Bacteria > Acidobacteriota > Terriglobia > UBA7540 > UBA7540 > DATFYM01. The sequence goes on along the minus strand of DATFYM010000079.1, from coordinate 665 downwards.
CAATCAGGCCGGAAGCGCTGATGCCATCTGCCTGTGTACCATCCGCTCCGGGATAGTCAAGTGAGGTGAAACTTCCTTCGCTGTCCAGAAATCCGTGCGCACCACGGTACGCCCCCACGATCTGGCCGGAGGAATTGATACCCAGCGGTTCCGTCAAATTAGATCCGGGGAAATCAAACGTGGTGTAACTTCCACCGCTGTAGAGAAACCCATGAACGTTTCCAGTGCTATCCGCATAGAAGCCGGTTATCTGACCGGCGCTGTTGATGCCTTGAGCGTCGGTGGAGACCGAACCAGGCACGGCAATGGGTGTGAAAGTGAAAGTGTCTGCCGAGATAAACGTCGGGACGCCTAGCGCTAAGACCAGAGCGATTCCGCCGGAAAGTAGTCGCAGTTTCATCTTCGTATTCTCCTTTAGACCGGTTGAGATTCACCCAGGATTTCCATCCTGAGATACTGAGCCCGTGCAAGCGTTGCTGCATCTGTGGCTTGGGGTATGCTCGTTTTGGATCGATCGTTTCGTTCGGGTGCACGACATAGAAGTTGGAGTTAGGCGGCAATAGCCGCCCGGCGGCTCTCCCAGTAATCCTCAAAGCGGCCATTGAGATAACAGCAGCGCAGAGCCAGGATGGCGTTGGCTCCCTGGACGGTCCAGAACATCCCGG
>DATFYM010000078.1:0-15143 GCA_035315065.1 Terriglobia bacterium | reverse complement strand
AAATAATGAGGGTCGCGCAAACGTTCGGGTTGGCGGCCAGGGCGAGGGCCATGAACGCGATTAATGCCACGCCGGTCACGCCGTAGGTCTCAAAACCATCCGCCGTCGGGCCGACGCTGTCCCCGGCGTTGTCCCCGGTGCAGTCCGCGATGACCCCCGGGTTCTTCGGATCATCTTCGGGGAGCTTGAAGACGATCTTCATAAGATCGGAGCCGATGTCGGCAATCTTGGTGAAAATGCCGCCGGCGATGCGCAGCGCCGCCGCGCCCAGTGACTCGCCGATGGCGAATCCGATGAAGCACTGCCCGGCAAAGTCGCCTGGAATGAAGAGCAGGATGATGAGCATCATCAGCAGTTCCACGGAGATCAGCATCATGCCGATGCTCATGCCGGACTCGAGCGGGATCTGAAAGACGGGATACGGCTTGCCACGCAGGCTGGCAAACGCCGTGCGCGAGTTGGCGAAGGTATTGACACGGATCCCGAACCACGCCACCCCGTAACTGCCGCAGATTCCGATTACACTGAACAAGAGGATGACGATCACCCTCAAAGCCTCATAGTGCAGCAGCACGGCGAAGTAAAGCAGGATGATGGCGGCGATAAACACCCACAGCAGCGCCAGGAACTTCCCCTGCGTCACCAGGTACGTCTTGCAGGTTTCCCAGATCAACTGGGAAACGTCGGCCATGGAGCGATGGACGGGCATGTTCTTCAAATCGCTGTAGATGATCAGACCGAAGAGCAGCCCCAGGACGCAGAACACAATCCCGATCATCAACAGTTTATGGCCGTCGATACCCAGGAACTGGACCTGAGAAAGGTCTGGAAGCTTCAGATTGGCTTCGCCGGACGGAGCTTCGTCCGGCGGCTGGGCGAACGCGGTGGTGACTCCCACTAACATCAGGGCGATACCTGCCGCGATCGCTTTGGCTAGGCGGACTCGTTGCCACCAAGCCGTCCTTCGTCTTCCACTCTCGACCTTCAACTTCGGACTTTTCCGCTCACTAGCCATTCCTGGCATGATTGAAAGAAAACCCATTGCTCAGCCTCCCACCGAATCCCTTCGTCCCTGAAGAGTTCCTCGTCAACTTGCCTGGCGGAATCTTCGGAGAATGTCCCTTAGGTGAGATAGGACTCGGTCATCACCGTCAATGTAATAACAGAGAAATCCAACAGGCGTCAAGAAAAAAGCGGCCGGGGGAGTACTTTGTGACGCGCGGCTAGTAGTGACTGTTTTGTTCTTCGCTGCACTCTGGAATGGCAGGCAGTCGAAGTTAGTATGCCCCCCAATCACTCGGGCGCGGCAGAATCCCCCCAACCACACGCTTCTAACGCACGAGTTTAGATGCTGATGAGTATCCAAACCGGTGCGACGAAATCTTAACGTAAGGCGCTCCTGGCGGCAACCCACAGCCGCCAGAAAACCAAAAGGACTTCCCGCGACCAGTATCACGGGAAAGCTCTATCAATCCGCGTTGGCCGGCGGGTCAGTAGACCACATCCAGGAACGTATCGAACGCGCGGTGCTGGGGTCCGGCAAAGTGGCCGAAGTTGGGCGAAGCGACATTGTTGTAAACGTCGCGCGGATTCAGGTGGTTGATGAGGTTGTAAATGCCGAGCGCTCCGCGGAAACGGTGATCCCTCACCCACGGCAGGAACGGGATGCGGAAGTCCTTGGTCAGTTTGAGGTCGAGCGCAAGCAAGGTTGGAAAGCGAAGGCTATCGGGCTGGCCCACGTAGTTCTGCAACTCATCCACTGCCGAATACGGAAATCCGGTGTGCCAATCGAGCACCGGGCTCGCCGTAATTTTCCAGGGAATCTTGAATACCCCCCAGGTCACCAACCGATCCGGAACATTCGAGGGCAAGTCCCCATAGAAGTCAGGACGGATGACGGGTTCTTCGAAGGGCACGAACACCTGGGTCAGAGTGTTGAGGTCCCCGCGCGCCAGACTGTGGACGTAGGAAATGTTCAGGTCGGCAAGCTCGCTGGGACGCACACGCACCGTTGCTTCGAACTCATGGTACTGCGAGCCACCGTTGTTCGTCAGCAAGAGGAGGGGATTCGTCCCCGGCAACGCCTCTGGCCCGACAACAAACAGATCGTAGGTGCGGCTGGAGAGGTAATCGAGTCGAACCAGCACATGCGAGCGTACTTCGCGGTCCAATTCGAGGTTCCAGGTCACGTTGTAAGGCGTACTGTCCAGGTCGTGGCCAGGAGGAATAAGCTGAATTCCTTGCTCCCCGACCCGAGCGTAGGCGTTCTGAAAGGTAACCGGCGGCCCCAGGGGGACTCCCTGCTCGTTGAACATCGTGAGCACCCGGGTGGGATTGTGGGCAAAGCTGCCGGCCAAGAGGGGCACCCGATCGTAGAAAACCCCGACGCCTCCCCGTAAGATCGTTTTGGCGCCGCTGCCGGGCGCATACACCACACCTACCCGCGGCGAAAGGGCCGCATGCTTCCCGATGGTTTGGCCGGAAGCCCGCAGCCCGAGGTCCAGCGCCAGCCGCTCACTAAGCGCCCAGTGATCCTGGGCGAACACTCCCAATTCGGTGTCGGTGGCATCGAGCAAGCCGGCCCCGGAGAACTCAATCCGCTGCGCGAGCGAAGCGTCTGCCCTCAGCAGATCGACGGGCCTCGAATGGCTCGTCCCGCTGTAGGAGCGGTAGACAGCGTCGCCGCCGACTTTCAACTCGTGCGGCCCGTGCCACGTCTTGCGGGCAAATTGATAAGTCTCCTGCGCCTCCGCCTGGTTGCTGGTTCGGGTGAAGGAGTTAAAGAAGTTGCCGCCCCAGCCGTTAGGCGTAACCTGCATATCCGCGGGCCCCTGGCCGTGCCCGTAACTGGAGAATCGCGTGTATTGGGCGAGTGAGGAGAGGACGCCGCCCGAGGCGAAGAGATACCGGTCGGCGGCGCTGAGGGAAAAGCCTCGCTGGCCATAGTCTGAGGAGGCGGATTGGGGCACCAGAGAATTGATGTCGGCAAATTGGCGCCGGACCGGAAACAGGTGGACGTTGAAGGTGGTGAGGTGTTCGGGGGAAAAGATGTACTGGAAGTTGGTGAGGGAGTTGACGCCCTGTTTCTTCGTTTCATTGTGTGGCCATGCCAACCCCCGCACGGGTTGCTTGTTCATCGCGTAGGCAAAGGATTCGGCCATGGTCAGACGGTTCCGCTTCACTGGCCCGGTGAACCTGAGCCGATGACTGTTGTCAGCGATGCCCACGATATGTCCGGTCTCGATCCGTGGAGTAGGGATTAAGTCGTTCAACTCAAACTGCCACTGATTCGAGGGAGGCTTGGTGGTGAGACTGGTAAGGCCCCCGGAGAAGTGACCGAAATCGGCGCGGTAGGGGGTCTTGTACACCTCCAAGGACTCGACGGCATCGATGGGTATCTCGATCGAATAACTGCCCGTAACCGGGTCCACCATCTCCATGGAATCCACCAGCAGCATGCCTTGGTTCTCGACGGAACCCTTGACGTTGATCTTCCCATCGGGCGTGCGCACCACACCTGGCACCAGGGGCAAGGCAGCCTTGAATTCCTGCTCCACCAGGGGCAAAGCGATGAGTTCCGGAGAACTCAGCCTGGCGGCGGGAGCGCCACTTTCGGTGGGAATGGTGGGCGCCGCTTCGCGAACCTCCACGCTTTGCCGCAGTCTCACCGCTTCCGGCAACACAACCCGTACTGATAAGCCAGCCGCCTGAGTTACTTCGAGAGCCTTCTCGTTCACCGGCAGGTGATCCACGGCTGCGCACGCCAGGTCATACTTGCCCGGCGGCAGCCCTGGAAAGCCGAATCCGCCCTTTTCGCCGGTCACCACGGAGATGCCTTCCGCAGGCAAGCCCTGCCCTGTCAAGGTGCAGATGGCGCCGGCGATCGGCACGCCGTTTGCGCTCACGACCTCGCCTTTCAAGTCCTGGGTTTGGGGCAGACTCCAGGCGGTGGTGGCGAAGACCGCCAGAGCGAGGAAGGGCAAGAAAGGTAGCGGTATCGAAATGGTCTTTCTCCCCAGCATGTCAGGTCCGGCGCGGAGTTCCCTAAGCACATTATTCTACCCTAAGCAGTTGTGGAGTTCTGTGGAGCGCCATGGCGCCGTCCAGCGACGATGCTTGGCGCTGATGACAGTCATCAGTACTCGCAGCCACGCCGTTGCATAGGGAAGCCTTTCAATGGGATTGTTCGTAGCATCGATCCTTGCATCCTGCGTAGATTACCACCTATAATCTACGCAGGAGATGCGTAGAATGACCGGCTTCATTCATACCCGGAAAGACTGGCCCCGGTTTCGCTGGAACCGGGAGAGGCTGGCGGAACGGCTGGCGACCGTCCGCCACGAGCAGGGCCGCCTGCTGGGCCGCATGGAAACGCTTGGCTTCAAGCTGCGTGAAGAAGCCGTGCTTCGGACCCTCACCGAGGATGTGCTCAAAAGCAGTGAGATCGAGGGGGAAAGGCTGGACGCGGAGCAGGTCCGCTCCTCGATCGCGCGTCGCCTTGGCGTGGACATCGGCGGGCTTAAAGCCGCGGACCGGAACGTAGAAGGAGTCGTGGAAATGATGATGGACGCCACGCGCCACTACGAGCAACCGCTGACCGTGGAACGGTTGTTCGCATGGCAGGCGTCCCTGTTTCCTACCGGCCGGAGCGGCATGAAGCGGATTAGGGTGGGCGCTTGGCGCGATGACCGCAGGGGTCCCATGCACGTCGTCTCCGGTGCCGTCGGGCGGGAGCGCGTCCATTTCGAGGCGCCGGCTGCTGACAGGCTCGACTCGGAAATGCTGGATTTCCTCGATTGGTTCAATGGAAATGCCGAGACCGACTGGGTGGTGAAGGCAGGGATTGCCCATCTCTGGTTCGTGACCATTCACCCCTTCGATGATGGCAACGGGCGTATCGCGCGGGCCATTGCCGATCTGGCGCTGGCACGCTCCGAACAGAGTTCGCAACGCTTCTACAGCATGTCGGCGCAAATCAGGCAGGAGCACGCCGCTTATTACGACATCCTGGAGCAGACACAGAAAGCAACCATGGACATCACGCCCTGGATGGAGTGGTTCCTCGTGTGCCTCGGCCGCGCCATCGAAGGCGCCGAAGCCGCTCTCAGAAGCGTCCTCTCCAAAGCGCGCTTTTGGGACGCCATTGGGGATTCCCCGCTGAACGCGCGTCAGCGTCTGGTGCTCAACCGTCTTCTCGATGGCTTCGAGGGAAAGCTCACTTCATCGAAGTGGGCCAAGCTCGCGAAATGCTCCCACGACACCGCGCTCCGCGACATTCTGCCTCTCGTCGAACGCGGCATCCTGATCCGCAATCCGGAGGGTGGCCGTAGCACGAGCTACGCGCTCGCGAAGATTCCCTAAGTGGCAGAGAGCGATGCCTGATAAATATCATGCTTTTAAGGAGGGGTATGATCGAACCAGATCGTGGAGCAACCGGCCAGCCCTTGCGCAACTCGCGGCCCTTGGGACCCGTGGGAATTGCCGCGTCCGTATTGGAAGCCATTGGCAGGACGCCCTTGGTAAGGCTGCGGAGGCTCGTTCCGTCGCCAGGTGCCGACGTCTTCGTCAAGCTGGAATACTACAACCCAACCGGATCCTACAAAGATCGCATGGCACTGGCGATGATTGAGAGTGCTGAGGCGAGGGGCAAACTGAGACCCGGAATGAGGGTGGTAGAGTACACCGGAGGGAGTACCGGTTCCTCCCTGGCTCTGGTGTGCGCGGTGAAAGGGTATCCATTTACCGCGGTGACCTCCGATGCCTTTGCCAGAGAGAAGCTGCAGACCATGCGCGCCCTCGGGGCGGAGCTTCACGTGGTACACGCCGAGGATGGCAAGCTGACCCCCGGCCTTTTTGATCGCATGAAGGCCGAAGTGGCAAAGTTGGCCGAAGAGCCGGACACCTTCTATTCCGACCAGTTCCACAACCCCGACGTGATCAAGGGCTACAGCGCCCTGGGCGAAGAGTTGCTGGAGCAGCTCGGCGGAAGAATCTCGGCCTTCTGCGGTGCGGTGGGGACGGCGGGGATGCTGGTGGGCGTTTCCCGCGCCCTGAAGGCGGCGGGCTCCGAGGCGCGCATGGTTGCGCTCGAACCGGCGTCGTCGCCTTTCCTGAGCACTGGGAAGGCTGGCGCCCATCGAATCGAGGGAATGGGCGTCGGCTTTGCGCCGCCACACCTCCAGCCAGCCGATTACGATGAGGTACGAGCCCTCGACGAAGCCGGTGCCCGGGAGATGGCCAGGCGGCTTGCCAGAGAGGAAGGGATATTTGCCGGTACCTCAACGGGCCTGAACGTTCTCGCCGCCGTGCAACTTGCCAGGGAACTCGGGCCGGGCCGGACCGTGGTTACGGTCGCCGTAGATACGGGCTTGAAGTACCTTGCAGGCGATCTCTATTCGGTGTGAGCCGGGTCTTTACAAGTACATCGTACGGTAAGTTCCTTGTACCATGCTTCCCGCATTCCAGCTTGCCGGCAGCTTCTCCTGCACGAGAGGACCGGAGCCGAGGTCGGGCGAATGGCCCTCTCCCTTAGGGAAAAGGTCTGGGTTTTCTTCAGCCCTTGCGCTTAGGGGAGAGGTGTGGATTTTCCGCGTTTTTCAGCCCTCTGCCTTGGGAGAGGGCTTCGCCGTCTTTCCCCACGGGAGAGGGTCGTTATCAAGTTTTAGGCCCCACAGACCATGCTGCTGACTCCTGACTCCTTTTTCTGCTAATCTTATCGCCACAATGCCAGTCGCCCCACGAGTCTTCATCTCTTACGCCCGCAAGGACGCGGCGCAGCTCGCGCAGCGACTCCAGCGGGACCTATCGGCGCAGGGCTTTGATGCCTGGCTCGACACCCGGCGCCTCGCCGCCGGCGCCACCTGGACCAGCGAAATCGAGCGCGCCATCGACGCATCGCGGGTGGTGCTGGCGCTGATGACGCCCGGCTCCTACGTCTCGGAGATCTGCCGCGCCGAACAGCTCCGGTCGCTTCGCAAGGGCAAGCGAGTGATTCCGCTGCTCGCCCAGCCGGACGCGGATCGCCCACTGCATCTCGAGGTGAAACAGTATCTCAACTTCAGTTCCGCTTCCGCCTACGATCAGGGCTTCGAGGAATTACTGGCTGCCATTCGAGGCGGTGCCCGCGGCGCCCGTGGCGCCCGTGGAGGCCGAAGATTTCAAGTTGCCCTTGCTGAGAAATACCGCGTCACCCGCCTCACCTATGTCACCGCGCCGCCCGCGGTCGCGAACTACATCGAACGCCCGGAGGCGCTGCGGGCGTTGCGCGACGCCCTGTTCTCCGACCGCAGCCGGCAGCCCATCGGCCTCACGGCGCTCGCCGGCATGGGAGGAATCGGCAAGACGGTGCTGGCCCAGGCGCTCACCCGCGACGAAGTGGTGCAACAAGCCTTCCCGGACGGCATCGTCTGGATCACGATGGGCCGGGAATCAAAATACGATCTGGTCACCACCTTTCGCGAAGTCGGTAAGGCGCTCGGGGCGCTCGGAGACGAGTTGCAGGGTTACGACACCGAGCTGGCCTGCATCAACCAATACAAGACTTCGCTGAAGCAAAAGGCGGCCTTGATCGTGGTCGACGACGTCTGGAAGAAGAGCGACCTCGACCCCTTCCTGGCCGAATCCCCACGCTCCCGGCTTCTTTTCACCACTCGCGATGCCTCCATCGCGAGATTCATCGGGGCCCAGGAGCACACCGCCGAACTGCTCGCGTTAGAGCAGTCGCGCGAGCTCCTGGCCGCCTGGGCAGGGCTCGGCTCGAAGCCGCTGCCTCCGGAAGCGGACGCCATCATCGACGAATGTGGCAACCTTCCGCTGGCGCTTTCGGTGATCGGCGCGCTGTTGCGGGACGCAAGCCCGGAGGTGTGGAACGATACGCTCGACCTCTTGCGGAAGGCAGACCTGGCCGCCATCGCTGACCAGCTTCCTCCGGGGCAGGAGAGCTTCTTCCGTGCCGTGGAGGTGAGCTTCAAGACGCTGGCGCCGGAGATGCAAAAGCGGTACCAGGCGCTGGCGGTGCTGCTGGAGGACATGGCGGCGGCGCTGCCGATTCTCGAGACGCTCTGGGGCGTGAATGATGCTGAGGCCCGGCGCATCAGCAGGCACTTGGTTGACCGCTCACTGGCCCATTGGGAAGGCGTGAAGGCGGGCGGCGCGGGGCAGGAAGGCACGAAGCAGGGGGACGCGAAGCAGGAGGAAAAGACCGGCAGCATCCGCCTGCACGATCTGCAACTCGACTATGTGCGCGCCCAATATCCGCACCGAGAGGCGCTGGACTTGATCCACGGCGCCCTGAGGCTTTCTTCCCACGTCGTCGAGCGCGATCCGGGGCAGTTTGCGTCACAACTGCTAGGCCGTCTTCTGCCGTACGTTCAGCCACAGGAGGCGCTCCCGCCAATTCCCTTCGTCCAGCAATTCACGAGTTGCCTGGTAGAGGGCGCTCCCCGGCCGTGGCTGCGGCCGCTGCGGCCTGCGCTGGTCCCGCCGGGAACGGCGCTGCTCCGCACGCTGTCCGGCCACTCTGACTCGGTCAACAGCGTGGCGGTGAGCGCGGCCGGCCGGCGGGCCGTGTCCGCCAGTCGTAAGACGCTGTCCGGCCACTCCGCTGGGGTCGAAGGGGTGGCGATGAGTTGCGGACGGGCGGCGGGCGGTCTCGGCTTCTTGGGATGAGACGCTGAAGGTGTGGGACCTGGAAACGGGCGTCGAAGTGCGCACCCTGGCCGGCCATTCTCGCTTTGTCTGTGGCGTGGCGGTCAGCGCGGACGGGCGGCGGGCGGTCTCCGCCTCTTTATGACCAGACGCTGAAGCTGTGGGACCTGGAAATGGGCCGCGAACTGCGCACGCTGACCGGACACTCTGACTGGGTCAAAGGCACGGCGGGAGTAGGGACGGGCGGCTTGCGGTCTCCGCTTCTTTGGACAGGACGCTGAAGGTGTGGGACCTGGAAACGGGAGCAGTGGTCGTCACCTTCACCTGCGATGCGGCTGCACACTGCTGCGCCCTCGCCAGCAACCGCAGGATCGTTGCCGGCGACCGCTTGGGCCGGGTTCACTTTCTCTCGCTTGAACTCAAAGAGGACATCTGAATTTAAATTGCACACATTCCGTTCGTGGGTGTCGCCGGGTTTGGGATTCGGGCGTGGCCGTCAGGCGCGAGAGGCATCGCGCCGCTGGGCGGTGAAACTGCATTGGCTACCGCGGTGCATACATGACGGTGATTTCTGCGCCATGACGCTTACCGGGTCTTTGTCATGACTTCTTGCCGGTAGAAGGTGTAGAAGAGATCGTAGACCGACCTCGCGAAATCCTCGGCACGTTTCTTCATACTGAAATACGATACGATCGCGGCGGCGACAAGAAGTGCGAGGATGCCCTCAAAAAGTCCTGTGGCTTGGTTTTTCTGCACTTGTCCCCACTTAAACGCCAGGGCCGAACCAAAAGCAAGTAGCAACATCAACGTGAACGTCAAGAGCGCTCGGAATAGTCCGTAGTGGGCGTTGAAAGCAAGCGGTCGGTCGCTCAACTTCTTCTGCTCCACTAGATTGAAACATTGGTAAAAGACCTCCTGATACCTCTGTCGTAGAACCTGGAGGGCCCCCTTCCTGTCGGAATCTTTCGAAATTCTAGGTTCGACCGGCTCTCCGAAATACTCCTTGATGGCGTTCTTTAGCCTTTCCCTATGCTCCGGGGTAAAGCCTTCGCCGTCATCGATGAGCCACCTCCAAGACGGGAATCCCCCCGTCGCAGCCAAAATGGCTCTCTCAACAACGTTCTGGGCGACCCCCTGAATGAGCAGCCCCACGATGTACGCCCACGCGACTAGCACCGAGGCGTCGCTAATCGACCCTGAAATCGGAGGGATGCGCCCGTATCCGAAGAACTGGGCCAGCCAGCCGAGTGCCGACATGAAAGCAAGGCCGGGTATCAGGTTCGCGAAGAACTCGTAGAGGCCAAATCTCTGGAGCATCGCGTCAACGCCTCCGTGGGGGCCAAGAGTGCCGGCTCCGCCTGACGATAGGTTCGTCCATTCCAACCGGCGCCGGCCACTTTTTGTATTTCTGTAGGTATTCCTGGCAGAAGAGCCACATCGCAGCCCACCCTACAGCGGTGATAAGAGTGCATTCCTTGGGGTTCCAATCGCGTGCCACCGAGTAATGAAAGCAGATCCTCCAATCGCTCCTGTAAATATGCTGAACATAGTACTCCCCTTTGATCGTATCCAAACAATACGCCGCCGGGGGAGTTCTTGGATACCAGCTCGGCACGACGAACAAAACCCGGTAGGCTCGACCCCATGTCGTGCTCAAGGTCACGACGAAGGCCGCGCGGATATGACTCTCCTTCAGAGCACTTCGAAGCAGTGGATGGAGTCCGAATGCCGCGTTTGCCGTAATTCGCTGCACCAGTTCAAAAGCATTCTCAACACCCCGCAACTGCGCCTCCATTTCCTCCGAGGAGAACAGGGCCACCCCCTCTTCCGCAGCGTCATTCGCCTTGTCGCCGCCATGAAAGTGAGTCGGGCGATAAAGCACGCCATTGCCTGGAGTCGTTGAAGGGCTTCCAGAAGGTCCAATGTAGATTGAAGCGGAACCCGCAGCGGCGGCAGCCACCTTCGTTGCTTGTTCCCTCACACCCTCGGGATCCTTCCCAGCGTCGGTAATGACGTTTGTGATTCGCTCGCCGTCGCATTCGAACAGTACTGAGCCGTCGTCTTTGGTTGTGAAAACTCGCTTTGAATGTTTTCGATAAACTGCCATCGCACCTTTGTCGGGGTGACCATACTTGTTGTCCTCCCCCACGCTGACCACCGCATAAAGCGGCTTGACGATTTCAATCACCTCTTCCACGCAGCCATGGTCTGACCCGTGATGAGGTACCACCAGGACGTCGGAGGGGAGCCATTTCTTGAAAAACTTGAGAATGCTCTCCCAACGCTCATTCTCACAGTCGCCAGGGATAAGAAATCCGACCTCGTCCGCCGTGAGCTTGACGACGAGAGAAGCGTTGTTGCTGGTGCTGCTGTCTTCAGGATGAGGGCCTAGCGCCTTCAGATGCACCGTGCCCACATCCATCTCATCTCCGGCTGTGGGCTTCTCGACAACGGTTCCGTCTTTCTCGAGTTCGGCGAGAACTTCCTTGAACGCCTTCCAATTGTCCGTGGCCTTCGGGAAATCGGGGACCCACACCCGCTCGATATCGTACCTCGCCGCCAGCATGCGAAGCCCGTCCACATCGGCGTGGTCTTCGTCCGTACCTGTTATGACAAGGAGAGCGATTCGCTTAATCTTGCGGCGCCCGAGATACCGCAGGACGTACTCGGGAGCGCCTTTCAGGTTGCAATCGAAGATTATGCAGTCCCCATTTCCCAGTTCAAAGACTTGGAAGCTGCCTTGGCCTACGTCGACTACGCTGAATCCGTACTGCTTTTTCTGATCGTCCATGGCTTCCGTCAGACCTCCTTCCCATTTACGTTTGTCCTATATCAGGGTCAGTTCTTTTACTGTCTCCCACACGAAGATGTACACTAGAATTGGGCCAAATCGTACCTACCTCCACCTAGAATATCTGCCCATTTGGGCGCGACGCCAGTCAACATAGGAGATTCTAAGCGAGCCGGTCTCGATCTGTCAACTGGAAACACGTATGGACAACGTAAATTCCGTATATTCCAACAATAAAAAACTCTTATCGGTCTACTGCCCTTGTAGTTCAATTCTTGATGTGTCAAGATACATGGGGGCACGGGTCCCCCAACTACGACTCAGGAGGTCGGCGATGGCGCACTTCGGAGAGCGCCTGCGTCTGCTGCGTGGGCAGCGTTCTCAGAAGAGGGTTGCGGACGAACTTGGAATTCCACCGACAACCCTTTCGACCCTCGAAAACCAACAGAACCTTCCTCGGGGCGAAATACTAGAGAAGCTTGCCAACTATTTCGGTGTCCCAGTTTCGTACTTCTTTCCATCACGGCCCGCAAGGCCTTCAAAAGCCGCGACGGGCTATCTCTTGTCAATAAAGCGCGCTGACCCGCGATCGCACGGGATCGCAACTCACTCCACGCAGGATTTGGACGAGGAAACGCGGGAAAGGGTTCTTGAAGTGATAAGGAAAATAAAGAGTGCACAAGCTTCGCATAAGCCCCAACCCAAATAGCGGTGACCTTGCCCCTGATGAGATCGCAGAGGCCCTACTGGTCGAGGCCGGAGCTGTCGACCAGTTCCCGACCAATGAGCGCAAGCTACTTGACTTCCTCGAACTTAAGCCACTTTCCTTCGACTTCGCAAAGGAATTCGACTTCCTCTCTGGCGCTCAGGAACCTCCCCAAATGTTGCGGGCTGCCCTCAGTATAGATGACAAGGTGATTGCGACACACTCAGCACTTGGCGAGAAACGGTTTCGTTTTAGCGTTCTTCATGAGGTCGCCCACTATGTTCTACCCGAACATCGCAGAGTCTATGTGGACACCGACGAAACGCTGAGTTGGCGAAGTAAGTTACGAATGGAGCGCGAAGCGAATCAGATGGCCGCAGAACTGCTCTTTCAGGGATGCCGGTTCACTGAAGAGTCGCTTGCCTTTCCCCTTTCATGTAAGACAGTGCATCAGCTTGCCCCCAAGTACGGCGCGTCCTACGAATCCGCGATGAGACGCTACGCGGAGCGGCATGTCCTCCCGTGCGCAGCTATTGTGTATGATAAGGTTTCCCGCGACGTAGAGGAGGGCGATATCGAAGACGCACAGTACAGGATCCAATACACCATTGCCTCTCCTTCGTTCAGCAAGCGCTACTTCAGTGCCGTGGAGAGCAAAGAGCCTTTCTCGCGAGGCTCCGACATCTTTAGAGTGCACGCTAGGAGGAATGTTGGAAACATTGCCGAGACGGAGCTCGTCGTTGAAAGAGCGGATAAGGGGAGCTGGCGCTTTGAGACCGAACTCTTCACCAACGGCTACAAGATCTTTCAGTTCATTACGAGGCCGGCCCAAGCACGGGAGAAGTAGAGCGGGCGCCTTGACCGTCGGCACGAAGTGGCGATGCCATTGCCCAGGCCGGCATGAATGATGATTGCAGGTCGGCGACCTCCGGTGGAATAGGGAACAGGGAACAGGAACGCCCTCATTGTCACGCTGCTTGGGAAGCTCTTCAAACTGGCTGATGCGGATCTCGCGGCCGGGGAAGACCGCCCGGATTTCCAGCTTTCCGGCCAGCGCTGGGAACAGGGAATAGGGAACAGAGAACAGTCTTTCGACTTTGCTCAGCCCACATGCGATCCCGGCATTTCATCCCCTTCGCGGGGTGGCTCCCCGCCGCGACGCTTCATGATCTTGTCGAAGGCCTTGAAATCCGCCCGCGCTTTCCGATCCTGAAAGAACCGGGCCGTCTCAAGAGCGGACACCTTCTCCGCCACCGCCGTAGCCACGAACTGGTTGATGCTGGTTCCGTCCCGCTTGCTCAGCCGCACCACCGCGTCCTTGAGCGATCGGGGCAGCCGCAGAGGATAGGTTTTGGTCTCGCTCATAGTTTGATCCTCCTGATAGCTTCACGGGGAAGCAGGACTTCCACCCCAAAGTGTGACGGCGCAATCCCGAAATCCCGCACGTTAAACGTGACCAGGGCGTCCGCACCGCCATTCGCAACCGCTTCCAGAACCATTTCATCACCCGGATCGCGAAGCTGAGGCCGCCACATAAAATGTGTTTCTACGGGCTCGGCCAGCGCGATGAGAGCATCCAGAAAGATATCGACATCCCGATCGGATAGCCCCGACGCCAACCGATGCTCCGCCTGGCGGCAGACAGCTTCATATTCCAAGGCCAGAGCGACGGTAGCGAGCAGCGTCGCCCGACCCTGTCGCGCTGCCGTCAGAAGTGCCGCTGACGCCCCATTTGGACTACGTAACGCCGCCACTACAACGTTCGTGTCCAGCACCAGCTTCACATCGTGAACGGTATCATATCGCGGGCGATGTTGCAATATCTTTGGTTAAGGGAGTTCTGTCCGATCGCTTCCCACCCAGCGCTTCGACGTAGCTAGCTTAAGCCATCAGCTTTCAGCGATCAGCTCTCGGCGCAAAAGCAAGCGTAGCTCAGACCCGCGTTCTGGGTCCGCGGCTAGTCCGATTGCTCTGGGGGACGAGAGTTCAGGTCTGGCTGGTCACTGATTGCTGAGACTGATTGAGTCAGTTGGGCCGTTCGAAGCCGGTTTCCGAATCTAGTCGATACGCCAGGACAGGCCTCCCCAGCCCCGGCAGGGGCGGCGTAATCTAGCCCACGGCGACAGCCGTGGGTGACGAACCGACAGCATGCACGCTCTCCCAGCCCCGGCAGGGGCGACATAGCCACGCGACTTGGTGCCGGAGGCCGCATGGGAGATGCTGGCATGGGGATGGATGGTTATGTCGCCCCTCCGGGGCTACAGGGGTCACGGCATATCGGATCCCACGGCTTTCGCCGTGGGCTAGATTACGCCGCCCCTGCCGGGGCTAAGGACACCTGGCGTTGGGTGTCCCGTGAATGTAATGGTCGTGATTCTCCGCCCAGTCAGGAGGCCCGCCATGCACGGTTCCGATGACGTCCTTGAGGCGTTCAGCCAGCGTTCTCGGAGCCACGGGCTCCACGCGGACCTCCGTGCCCTCCGGCAGATTGGCTTCCGGCGGCAGAACCACAGTTCCGTTCGAGACTTTCCCCCAGTAACGCATGGCCAGCTCCCGCCTGTCGGGCTCCAACTGCCCATCAGCCCCGAAAAAACCTCACCCTCTGCTTCTACCAGGACAACACGCGGGAGGGAGGACTGGCGCCAAACTTGCCCTGACCGATGCAATGGGGCAGGCCCGCGTTACGCTCACTTGGCCCAGTTCTGCCAGACCAACCCCTCCACCCGCCGGAACTCCGCGACACTCGCGGTTACCAGGGTCAAGTTACGGCGCAGCGCCTGGCCGGCAATCAGCAGATCAAAGGCACCCCGCGTGAAAACATGCTACCCTTAAGAGAAGGATTCGTAAAGGAGTGCGTCATGTCCCAAAAACCGCGATTGAAGCGCTTAGGGATTCTTTGGGGTCCCGTGGGCCGTCGTAAATTGTGGTCCTAGGCGGCCCGATGTGAACTGCGGCACGGGTTGGGCTGATTTTTACATCGCCATTACCTGCGCACTGACC
>DATFYM010000077.1:0-51400 GCA_035315065.1 Terriglobia bacterium | reverse complement strand
TTCAGTCCTGGGACGAACTCCGGCGGCGCATTCTCCAAGGCATCGCCGAAATCAACGCCGAACCGGTGGTTCACCGTTGGAAGAAGTTTGAGGCACTAACCACCAGTAATACGGCTACAGTTTAATGAAACGATATACTAGGTTCTTTCTGACGGACGGCCCTGGGAAAGGTTAGAGCGTAGTGGACAGAGAGTACTCGGGCTCATGCTGACCTCAGTGATGGTCCCGTTGGGGTGGTCTTTGGTGGGGTTCAGCCGGTCGCTTATTCGCTGATGGAAATCGTGCTTTTTCTGGCGCTGATCCTGGTCCTGCTGCGCGACATGCAAGAGGCCGAAGACAACCGCATGATTCTTTCCACGCCGCCATGCGAGTCTTGTGCGTACGCACTCAGGGTTGAGCGTCAGGTATAGTCAGAAACCCCCCGCAAATCGGGTGCCTTATGAGTGGGTGTGCCTCAAAGGCAGTTGCCCCTGTTTGCTTCGGCGTCGCGCTAATAATTAATCTCGCCACAGACCACTCAACGTCTTTGGCTGAATCACCGGTCACGGAGATTTCATGAGACGAGGCATCGCCACTATTCAAAACGCCCTCGTTGCCATACCTTGCCTGCAACGCCTGTTGCTTCTCCTGTTGGTTCTTCTTTCGGCGCCGGGTTTGCGCGCGCAGGACGTCCTGACCTATCACAATGACAATGCCCGCTCGGGTCTGAACCCTGCGGAGAGCATTCTCACGCCGGCTAACGTCAACTCGACCCAGTTCGGGTTGCTCTTTACGGTGTCCGTCGACGGCTTGGTGGATGCCCAGCCCCTTTACGCCTCCGGGGTGGTCCTTCCCAACCAGGCCGTCCACGACGTTCTGATCGTGGCGACGGAGCACGACAGCGTCTTCGCCTTCGATGCCGTCGATGGCGCGCTGCTGTGGCAGGCGTCGGCGGTGAGCGCGGGTGAGACTACCTCCGACAACCGGGGCTGCTCGTTTATTACGCCGGAGATCGGGATTACGTCCACGCCCGTCATTGACCGCTCGAGCGGCCCACACGGCACAGTCTATGTAGTGGCAATGAGCAAGGACGCCTCCGGCAATTACCACCAACGCCTGCACGCCCTGGACCTCACCACCGGGTCGGAGGAATTCGGCGGCCCTATGGAGATCCAGGCCCAGTACCCCGGCACCGGCGCCAACAGCAGCAACGGCTACGTGATCTTCGACCCAGCCCAGTATATGGAACGACCGGGACTGCTGCTGCTGAATGGCGTGATTTACACCGCGTGGTCGTCGCACTGCGACTTTCCTCCGTACACCGGCTGGCTGATCGGTTACGACGAGCACACTTTGGCGCAAACCACGGTGCTGAACATCACTCCCAACGGCAGCGAGGGAGCCATCTGGCAATCCGGCGGCGGACTGGCGGCCGACTCCGACGGATACATTTACTTCCTGGACGCCAACGGCACCTTTGATACGACCCTCAACGCCCAAGGTTTTCCGAGCCAGGGAGATTATGCCAACGCGTTCATGAAGCTCTCCACCGCGGGCGGTGGGTTGTCCGTCGCCGATTACTTCACCATGTGGAACACGGTCTACGAGTCGGATATCGACCAGGACCTCGGCTCCGGCGGCGCCATGGTCCTGCCGGATATGATCGACGCTCAGGGAAACACCAGGCAACTAGCTGTCGGGGCGGGCAAGGACGGGAACATTTACTTAGTGGACCGTAACAATATGGGCAAGTTCAATCCCAACAGCGACAACATCTACCAGGAGCTCGACGGGGCCTTTTCCTCCGGGGAATGGGGTTCGCCGGCCTACTTTAACGGCACCCTCTACTATGGCGGGATTTTCAACTATCTCAGGGCCTTCCAGTTTAGCAGCGCCCGCCTCTCCAGCCCTACCTCCTGGAGCGCCGTTGTTTTTACCTATCCGGGCGCCACGCCCAGCGTCTCCGCCAACGGCACGCAGAACGGTATTGTCTGGGCCACCGAGAACACGTCTCCGGCGGTGCTCCACGCCTACGATCCCACCAACCTGGCCAACGAACTCTATAACACCAACCAAGCGCCCAACCAACGGGACCAGTTCGGGAACGGTAACAAATTCATCGCGCCCATGATTTCCCACGGCAGGGTTTACGTGGGGACCACCACCGGCGTCGGCGTCTTCGGCTTGCTGCCCGCGGGCACCTATGTGGCGCCGACAGGTCTCGGGTTCGGCAGTCAGGTGGTCGGGAGCACCAGCACCGCGCAGGCGGTGTCCGTCTCCAACTTCAGTGGCAGCGCCTTGGATGTCACCAGCATCACCGCATCGGGGAGCTTTGCCCAGACCAATAGCTGCCCCTCGATCTTGGTTGCGGGAGACAGGTGTGCCATCTACGCGACCTTCTCACCCACGGCGATCGGCCCGCTCACCGGTACGCTGACCATCACCGACAACAGTAATGGGGTGACGGGCAGCACGCAAACGGTGAACTTGAGCGGAACCGGAACGCCGGCTCCGCTGGTGATCACGGCCAGCAGTGGGTCGATGACTTACGGCGGGACGGCACCCATCATCACGCCCGGTTACAGCGGCTTTGTGAACGGGGACACGGCGGCCAGCCTGACCACGCCGCCCACCTGCTCCACCACGGCGACCGCCCACAGTCCGGCGGGCTCTTATCCGTCGACCTGCTCGGGAGCTGTGGATGGCAATTACAGCATCAGTTACGTGAACGGAATACTGACGGTCACGGCGGTAACCTTGACGATCACCGCCAACGATGCTACACGGGCGTACGGCGCAGCCAACCCCACCTTCACGGCAACCTACAGCGGTTTTGCCGATGGCGATACAGCAAGCAGTCTGACCGGCACGCTGACTTGTACTAGCACGGCCACGGCTGGCAGTCCCGCAGGCATGTATCCTATCACCTGCTCAGGACAGAGTTCGACCAATTACAACATCAGCTACTCGGCGGGAACCCTGACGGTCACGGCGCTACCCTTGATGATCACAGCCAACAACGCCACGCGGGCGTATGGCGCAGCCAACCCCACTTTCACCGCAACCTACAACGGGTTTGTCAACGGCGATACGGCAAGCAGCCTGACCGGCACGCTGACTTGTAGTAGCACGGCCACGGCTGGCAGTCCCGCAGGCATGTACCCCATCACCTGTTCGGGACAGAGCTCGACCAATTACAACATCAGCTACTCGGCGGGGACCCTGACGGTCACGGCGGCACCCTTGACGGTTACGGCCGACAACGCCACGCGGGCGTACGGCGCAGCCAACCCCACCTTCGCCGCCACCTACGGCGGGTTTGCCAACGGTGATAAGGCAAGCAGTCTGACCGGCACGCTGACTTGTAGTAGCACGGCCACGGCTGGCAGTCCCGCAGGCATGTACCCCATCACCTGTTCGGGACAGAGCTCGACCGATTACAACATCAGCTACTCGGCGGGGACCCTGACGGTGACGGCGGTACCCTTGACGATCACGGCCAGCAGTGGGTCGATGACCTACGGCGGGACGGCGCCCGTCATCACGCCCAGCTACAGCGGCTTTGTAAACGGGGACACGGCCGCCAGCCTGACCACGCCGCCCACTTGCTCCACCACGGCGACCGCACATAGCCCGGTGGGCTCTTACCCCTCGAGTTGCTCGGGAGCCGTGGACAGCAACTACACCATCAGCTATGTGAACGGAACGGTGACGGACAGCGCCGCGGCCCTGGCGATCACGGCCAGCAGTGCGTCGATGACCTACGGCGGGACGGCGCCCACCCCCACGCCCGGTTACAGCGGCTTTGTGAACGGGGACACGCCGGCCAGCCTGACCACGCCGCCCACCTGCACGACCACCGCCACCTCGCACAGTCCGGCGGGCTCTTACCTCACGAGCTGCTCGGGAGCGGTGGACAGCAACTACACCATCGGCTACGTGAGCGGAACGGTGACGGACAGCGCCGCGGCGCTGGCGATCACGGCCAGCAGCGGGTCGATGACCTACGGCGGGACGGCGCCCTCGATCACCCCCAGTTACAGCGGCTTTGTGAACGGGGACACGTCGGCGAGCCTGACCACGCAGCCCACCTGCTCCACGACGGCGACCTCCCGCAGTGCGGCGGGCTCTTACCCTTCGAGCTGCACGGGAGCGGTGGATAGCAACTACACCATCAGCTACGTGAACGGAACGGTGACGGACGGTGCCGCGGCCCTGGCGATCACTGCCAGCAGCGCGTCGATGACCTACGGCGTGACGGCGCCCACCATCACCCCCAGTTACAGCGGCTTTGTGAACGGGGAGACGGCGGCCAGCCTGGCCACGCCGCCGACTTGCTCAAGCACGGCGACGGCCCACAGCCCGGCGGGCTCTTATCCCTCGATCTGCTCGGGAGCCGTGGACTCCAATTACTCCTTCACGTATGTCGCCGGGAACGTGACGGTAAACCAAGTGACGCCGGTCATTACCTGGCCCACGCCCACCCCGATCACGTATGGCACCACGCTCAGCAGCACGCAGTTAAACGCCACGGCATCGGTGCCCGGCACGTTCGTCTACAGCCCGGCGACAGGGGCCACTCCGGGAGCCGGAACCGATACACTCTCGGTCACCTTCACTCCGACCGACACGACGGACAACACGCTCGCGACGCAGACGGTTTCGCTGACGGTGAACAAAGCGACGCCGGTCATTACCTGGGCCACGCCTGCGGCGATCAGCTATGGCACTACGCTCAGCAGCACGCAGTTAAACGCCACGGCATCGGTGCCCGGCACGTTCGTCTACAGCCCGGCCGCAGGAACTACGCCGGCAGGCGGAACCGATACACTCTCGGTCGCCTTCACTCCGACGGACGCGGCGGATAACACGCCCGCAACGCAGACGGTTTCGCTAACGGTGAACAAAGCGACGCCGGTCATTACCTGGGCCACGCTCACCCCGATCACCTATGGCACCACGCTCAGCAGCACGCAGTTGAACGCCACCGCATCGGTGCCGGGCACGTTCGTTTACAGCCCGGCCGCAGGAACTACGCCGGCAGGCGGAACCGATACACTCTCGGTCGCCTTCACTCCAACTGACACGGCGGATTACAATACGGCGACGGCCACCGTCACCCTTGCGGTAGCGGATTTCATTTTCACGCTACCCTCCGGTTCTTCCACCGCATCCGCCGGTTCTTCCAGGTCCGCAAATGTCGCGCCCGGTCAACTCGCAACGTACACATTAAGTGTGGGTGGTGAAGGGGGATTGTCAGGGGCGGTGGCGTTCACTTGTACCGGGGCTCCCTCCGAGGCCACTTGCACGGTTTCGCCGAACCCGCTAACGGTCGGAAATTCCGCAACGAATATCACGATCACCGTTACTACGACTGCCCCTTCGGTCAGCGCGCCACGCTCTCGACCACTTCCCCCGGCCCCACCCCTATCGCCGGGCCTAAGAGATCTGTTGATGCTCGCCTTGGTTCTGGCGGCGATGGCATGGCTCGTTAGGCGTCGGAGCCAACCTGGCGTCCGCCGATGGCGCTCCACCGTGCTTCTGCTCGCCTCGGGATTGCTGCTGACTCTGGCGCTGGCAAGATGCGGTGGCGGCGGTCCGGCGCCTAACCCCGGAACGCCCGCCGGAACCTACACGCTGACAGTGACGGGCAGCACGAGTTCGGGCTCTGGTACAGTGAGCCATAGTGTCACGCTCACGTTGTATGTGAGTTAGTCAAAACAAGACGCGGCAGGCCGGAGCCCTGCGGGTCTTCGTGAGTAGACGGAGTGACTGCACCATAAGCGTGACCGTTACTCCCGGAATCGTCGGCCCAGCAACGTAACCCTATGAAAGTAAATGTCTTGGGCGTGCCCCTGCACTGGCGCTAACGCAGCGGCACGGAGGGGCAGAGGTCAACGCCAATCAGACCAATCCAAACGGCGGGATGGTGCCTTCGAACCAGGATTCAGATTCAATTCAAGATTCATTCACCCTTCCTATTGACAATCCATCCAAAAGTAGGCATATGGCTCGTGGATCGTCTCCTCACTGCCCACGCCATCAAGGCGGCTCGCGTTTCGAGAGCTACCCCTGTCTCCTATCTTCTTTCTCCTTTCTTGCCTGGCACCTGCAACCTGTCCTTTTTCCTCGCAACTTCGTCCGAGACGTGGTACAAGGTTGAATAGTGCCTGCTCATAAGACAGGGCAGGTGCGTTCACCTGTAAGTGGTGTAAGAAGACGTCCGACTCGTCTGGAAGCGGGAATCGAAACCTCGCATTGCCACGAAGTGCTGGGGGGCCAGCCGTCAGCGGGTTTTGCGTGTCCCGCCACACGGTCAAGTGCCGCATCACCGGATGGGCCCAGTTCAACGGGTACCCGGGGCAGCGACAGATCGATACCTACCAGGATAGAGTACGACAATTATTACTAGCGCAACTGGAGCTTGTGTTTTGATCTGAAGATCATCTTCTTGACAGTCTGTCACGGACTCCTGAGCAAAACCGCATGAGTTTGCTGTGCGGGGCTACCTTCAACGTCGCAGGGAGAAAGGGGATTTCGCCAAAGTTCAATGAGGAGCGCGCTTGAGTTCACACTCTCACTGGTAATGATCGGTACGGTTTTGGCTTTCGGTGGCGTGCAGCCGATCAGCTATTCCCTCATGGAGATCGTGCTCTTCGCTGTTGTCCTCTTAGTCTTGTTGACAGAGGGGCGACGAAGCAAGAGCGGCCTTCATCTGCCGATCTGGCCTTTGCTCTTCGCGTTATGGGTGGCACTGGAGTTCATTCCTCTGCCCGTGTCCTGGGTCATCCGCCTCTCGCCCGCCCGCGCCCTCGACCCCAATCTCGCTGGCGCCCACTCGGCCACGCTGAGCATCAATCCGCACGACACGGCGATGATGCTGATGAAGTTCGTGGCTTATCTCGCCGCCTTTCTCTTGGCCGCTTACTTCTTCGACTCCGGCAAGCGCAAGAGTCCTCTGCTGGCGGCGCTCATGGGCTTGGCGATCTTCGAGGCGGCCTACGGCGCGGTGCAGTATTTGACTGGGTGGCAGAAGATCTTCACTTTCACCAAGCAGTATTATACGACGGAGGCAACCGGCACCTATATCAATCACAATCACTTCGCCGGCTTGCTGGAGCTGGCTCTGCCGTTTGTGGTGGCGTCGGTCTTCTACTGTTTCCAGCTTTGGTCGGAGGGACGAGTGGCGGGCGGCCGCAGCCGTCGGGTTCCGGACGCCTGGGGTTCGGAGGGGCTGCGTGCCTTCTTCTATCTTTTCCTGGCGGTGATCGTGGTGGTGGGGGCGATCTGTTCCAAATCGCGGGGAGGAATCGTGGGCATCGCCCTCAGTGTGGCGCTGGTGGCGGTGCTCGCTCAACTGAGGACCGGGCAACGCGTGTGGCTGGCGGGCCTCGTCCTCTTCTTCGTCTGCGTGGGCGCCTATGGAATGTGGATCGGCCTCGGCCCCCTGGCGGAACGCTTCCAGGCGGTCGGGCAAAAAGACTACCTCGAGGAATCCGACTTGCGCGTCCCGATCTGGCGAGACGACCTCCGCCTCATTCACGACTACCCGCTGGTGGGTGCCGGCTTGGGTACCTTCGGCCTGAGCTTTCGGCATTACCAGACGGTCGGCGTCGACCTCTTCTTCGATCACACGCATAACGATTACCTGGAGGTCGCTTCCGACACCGGACTGGTAGGCACGGCGCTGCTCTTCATCCCGATCTTCGTTCTTCTGGCGCGTATGATCGGGTCCTTCCTCAGCGATTCACGCCGCTACCGCCGCTCCGTCACCCTGGGTTGCATCGGAAGCGTCGCCGCCCTGCTCGTGCACAGCGCCACCGACTTCAATCTGCAAATCCCGGCCAACGCCCTGATTTTTGCCATGGCGCTAGGAATAGGCTATAAGGCCGGGGTCGTCGAACGGCGCCAGGAGCGGCAATTGGCCGATGCTCCGGCCGCGGTGGTCGGCGCCCGATAGCGAGCGAAAAGATGAAAATCCCAAGACGGCAGTCGAGCGCTCTTCGCCCCGGGGCAAATCGTGGCGACAACCGGCGCACTTGACACCCTCGCACCTGCGCACCAGCAGCCAAAAGAGCTTGTCCACTAGCACGCCTCGGGCGACTGGGACGAACTGGACGAACACGACCGTGTTGAGAACGAGTACAGCCGGGCGGCGCGGAAGCACCCAGGGAGGGAATATGAATCGCAGAGAATTTGGGTACGCGTTGACGGGGGCAACCGCCTTGCTTTCCGAGGTTGGCGCGCCGGCGGAGCCGACTCGCACGGCGGCTGGTGTTCAGAGCCAGGCGGAGCCTGAGAAAAATGGTGCTCCCCCCTATCGCAACCCCAAGCTGGCCATTGAAGAGCGCGTGGCGGACTTGCTGAAGCGGATGACGCTGGAGGAGAAGGTAGAACAAATTGCCGGCGGCCGGCACTTCGGCCTCGTCGACACGACGGGCAAATTCAAAGAGGAGAACGCTCGCGAGGCCTTCCGCCAGTTGTTTGATATGAAGGGACACATGAGCGCTCGCGACCGGGCAGTGCTGCGCAACGCAGGGCAACGATATCAGTTGGAAAAGACGCGCCTGGGCATTCCGTCGCTTTCCATGGGCGAAGGTCTGCACGGTTTCATGGAGAACGGCAGCACCAGCTATCCGCAGGCCATCGGATTGGCGAGCACCTTCGACACTGACCTGGTCCACCAAGTGTTTACCGCCGTCGCCGACGAGATGTCCGCGGTTGGCATCAACCAGGCATTGTCGCCGGTGGTCCATCTGGGGCGCGAACCGCGATTCGGCCGCACGGAAGAGTCCTTCGGCGAGGACCCGTATCTCGCTGCCCGCATGGGAGTGGCGGCGACGCGCGGGTTCCAGGGCGACAACTTCATGATCGACCGACACCACGTCCTGGCCACGCTCAAGCATTTCGCGGGCTACGGCGGACCCGCCGGCGGACGCAATTGCGCTCCCCAAAACTGCGCCGAGCGGGAGCTGCGGGAGACTTATCTGGTGGCGTATAAGGCGGCGGTGGAGGAAGCCAAAGTGGGGTGCGTCATGGCCTCCTACAACGAGATCAACGGCGGAGTACCCTGCCACGTGAACCGTTGGCTGCTCGACCGCGTTCTGCGGCAGGAATGGGGTTTTCAAGGCTACGTCACCTCCGACGGCGGCGCGCTGCAAATGCTGGCGAACTATCATCACGTCGCGGCCAATTACGCGGATGCGGCCCGCATGGCGCTCGCCGCCGGCGTGGATTACGACCTCTCGAACGGCGAGGTTTACCGCACGTTGACCGACCAGGTGAAGGCCGGGAAGGTGCCTGAGGAGCAACTCGATAAGGCTGTGGGAAGAGTCCTGGCCGCCAAGTTTCGGCTGGGACTGTTTGAGAATCCTTACGCCGGTCCGGACTATGCGGAGCAGATCACAAGCTGCCAGGCCCATCGCGACCTGGCTTTGAAAGCCGCCGAGAAAACGGTGGTGCTGCTTAAGAACGAAGGCAACGTGCTGCCCCTGGACCCAAAGAAGCTGAAGACCATTGCCGTCATCGGCCCCAACGCCGCCGGAGTGCATCTGGGCGGATACGGCCGCGAGCCCGCTCATCAAGTGAGCATTCTGGAAGGCATCAAGAACCGGGTGGGTCCGGGAGTCAAGGTGCTCTTTGAGGAGGGCTGCGATATCAGCAACCAGCAGCAGGGGTGGGAAGCCTTTTACGAAAATGACGTGAAGCTTCCCGACCCCGCGACCCAACCGGCGAAGATCAAGGCGGCGAGCGAGGCCGCGCGCAAGGCCGATGTGGCCATTGTGGTGGTGGGAGAAAACGAGAGCACGTGCCGCGAGGCATGGAACGACCAGCACCTCGGGGACCGCGATTCGCTCGATCTCCTCGGACTCCAAAACGAGCTCATCAAGTCGGTGGTGGAGACCGGCGTTCCCACGGTCGTGTTCCTGATCAATGGCCGGCCGCTCTCCATCAACTATGTCGCCGAGCACGTCCCCGCGATTCTCGAAGGATGGTATCTGGGACAGGAAGGCGGTACCGCCGCGGCCAAGGTGCTCTTCGGCGACGTTAATCCCGGCGGGAAGCTGCCGATCACTTTCCCCCGATCGGTGGGCGACCTGCCGAGTTACTACAACCACAAACCCTCGCTGCAGCGCGCTTATCTGTTCGTGCAGAACACCCCTCTGTATCCGTTCGGCTGGGGCCTCAGTTACACCACTTTCAAGTTCGGCAACCTGCGTCTTTCGTCGGCGGCCATCGGCACGGAAGGCGAGACGACTGCGAGCGTGGACGTCACCAATACGGGAACCCGGGAAGGCGACGAGGTAGCCCAACTGTACATCCGTGACGAGGTCAGCGTGGTGACGCGGCCGGTGATGGAGCTGAAGGGATTCAAGCGGGTCCATCTGAAACCGGGAGAGACCCAGACGGTGCAGTTCCACCTGACACCCGCGGAGCTGGGTTACTACAACCTGGAAATGGCATGGGTGGTGGAGCCCGGTGCTTTCCAAATTATGGTAGGGCCTAACTCGGCCCAAACCACGAGCGTTCCTTTGCAGGTAGTCGCGTAGTCAGAAGAATTCGGCCCGGGAAATGCGCCGCCCAGAATGTAGAGAGACCATGAAAACCGTCTCACAAGTTCTTTTCGGCTTGCTCCTGGGTGTGACCGGCATAGTCGTCTGCTTTTGGCTAGGCCTTTTGGTGACAGGTGGGTCTCCAGACTGGCGATCAGCTGTAGTTCTTCTCCTGCTGATCGCGGTTACTGGGTCGATTTCATACTTCGCTTTCCGCCGCCACATTGCAGTACAAGTTCTTTTCGGCTTGGCTTTGTCAGTGTCCTTTTGCCTCCTCCGGCGGATTCGTCTATGCTGGCACCGGCGAGGGATCCGGATCTCTCGGTGGTGGATTGCTGCGGCCAGTCGCACGAGATTCGCAACCTCTGGGTGGTGGAGGGCAACTCCCTACCGGGCTCGGTGAGCGTCGACCCGAGCATCACTATTATGGCCTTCGCCAGCCAGAGCGCGGAGTATCTGAACCAGCGTTGGCCCTCTGCATGAGTGATGAGTGAGAACGTGTGAAAAAATTCAGAAAAAAACTCTTGACTAGCTGTATAGCTATGATATATTGGCCTCCGACCGGATTTCCGGCGTGGAGGCCAGCGTGGGTTATCAATCCACCGTCCAAGTAATTCGACGGGGCGGCAAGAACCGCCAGTACTATCTGATATGCCCCGCCCCCTTGGCGCAAGCCCTGGAGATCGAAAAGGGCGAGGTAGTCGAATGGGTGGTGGAGGACAAGCACACCCTAATTCTGAAACGCGCTCCCCGGCGGCCGGCAACCACGGCAACCCGGAGGAGACCCCATGAGGAGTGAAAGGGAAGGCTGTCAGCAAGCGATCTGGACTGACTTGGAAGCGGAGACGCCGGCTTCGAATCCCGCCCGGCCCCACCGGGCGCGCCCCGGCTGCAGGCGGTGAACCGCCAGCAGATGGCGTGGCGTACGGTGGACGTGGAGCGGCTGATCGGGGAGGATCATCCGGCGCGAGCCATTTGGGAATTGGTGGGCAAGATGGATTTGAGCTCGTTCCACCAAACCATCGGCGCGGTGGAAGGGGTGGCAGGGCGCCCGGCGCTGGACCCGCACTTGCTGATCAGCGTATGGATCTATGCCTACAGTGAGGGGGTCAGTTCGGCGCGGGAAATCACGCGGCGCTGTGAATACGACCCGGCCTACCAGTGGCTGACGGGCCTGGAAGTCATCAATTACCACAGCTTGTCGGACTTCCGGGTGGGACACCAAGCGGCGCTGGACGAGTTGTTCAGTGGGGCGCTGGCCTTGCTCAGCGCCGAAGGTCTTGTGACCTTGGAGCGGGTGATGCACGATGGGACCAAGGTCAAGGCCTGTGCCGGAGCGGATACTTTTCGGCGCGAGGAAACCCTGCGCACCCACCTGGAGATGGCCCGCCAACAGGTGCAGGAAATGGGCGACCCGGGGAATGAAGAGTTGAGCCAGCGGGTGGCCCAGGCGCGAGCACGGGCAGCGCGCGAACGGCAGCAGCGGCTGGAATGGGCGCAGCAGGAATTGGAGAAGTTGCGGCAGAGCAAGAAGGGTGAGCAAGCCCAGGAGGCGCGGGTGAGCGAGACCGACCCGCAAGCGCGCATCATGAAACAAGGCGATGGCGGCTTCGCGCCCAGCTACAACGTGCAGGTCTCGACCGATGCGGCGCAGGGGATCATTGTGGGAGTGGGGGTCAGCCAATCGGGTAGCGATCAGGGTCAGTTGGTGCCGGCGCTGCAAAAGGTGGAGGAGAACTTCCAGCGGCGGCCCGAGCAAGCGGTGGTGGACGCCGGTTTCATCAGCCGGGAAACGATTGTCGAGGTGGACCAGCAGCAGGTGGATTTGATCGGCTCGATGGCCGACACCCGCGCCCAGGCCGCCGGCCAGTTCGCGCGACGCGGGGTCGAGGCGGCGTTTCGTCCCGAGGCGTTTACCTATCAGCCGGAGGGAAACACTTATCAGTGTCCGGCCGGCAAGGTGCTGAGCTATGAGAAGAAAGTGACCGGGGTCGGAGTCATCCAGCACCATTATCGGGCGTCGGGGGCCGATTGCGCGGCTTGTCCCTTCCGGGAGAAATGTTGTCCGCACAGCGCCCGTAAAGGAAGGATGGTCGTGCGGGCGGAAGGGTCCGGCGGTGGTGGCCTTCCGGGCGAAGATGCAAACGGAAGCGGCGAAGCAAATCTATCGGCAACGCGGGCAGGTGGCCGAGTTCCCCTTGGCCTGGATTAAAGCCAAGCTCGGGCTGCGGCAATTTCGGTTGCGGGGTTTGCTCAAGGTCACCCTGGAGGCGACGTGGGCGTGCCTGACGCACAACATTCAACAGTGGATTCGTCTCCGCTGGAGGAGGGAAGCCGCGTTGGGCACGTCGTAAAAGAGGAGGGCGCGTGCCCGAGCCCGAACGGATCGATTTCGAGGGAAAGTGGACCGCATCCGAGCGGCGGTCCGACCGAGGTTGCAATGCCATTCCCATGATAGCTCGCTAAACTCGTGATTGATTCGGCTCCACGGAGGACTGACTTTCCTTCGCTGCAGCCAATTCATTCACACCTTCTGACGAGTGATCAGTGGCGAGTAGCTAGTTAAGAATGGCTAGTGATAAGTAAATAGTAAACAGAGAACAGCGCCGATGCTAGCGGAACGATGAAGCGAACAGCGCCATGGGCGAAGGGGCAGGAACGACGGGATAACCTTGCCGGAAACGCGGTGCACAAGAGCGCGGGGCGCCGCTACCCGGAGGCGCCGCACCCTTACCGCAACGACTACGAGCGCGATCGCGACCGCATCATCCACTCACGCGCGTTCCGGCGTCTCGAAAACAAGACCCAGGTCTTTACTCGGCGCTACTCGGATCACTTTCGCAACCGCCTCACCCACACGCTGGAGGTGACCCAGATCAGCCGCACCGTGGCGCAGGCGCTGCGCCTGAATGCGGGCCTGGTGGAGGCGCTGGCGCTGGTCCACGACGTGGGCCATCCGCCCTTTGGTCACACCGGCGAGGCGGCGCTGGGCCGGCTCATGGAGCGCTACGGCGACCGTTTCGACCACAACCTGCACGCGCTGCGCATTGTCGAGGACTTCGAGCAGAAGTACGTGGAGCATCCCGGCCTCAACCTGACCTTCGAGGTGCGTGAGGGGATCATCAAGCATTCTCGTGACTACGACCCCGAGCGATTCCCGGAACTGGCGGAGTATCGTTTGCGCGAAAAGCCGCCACTGGAAGCGCAGTTGATCGATCCGGCCGACGAGATCGCTTACGACTGCGCCGACCTGGATGATGGCTACGAGGCGAAATTCCTCACCGTGCCTTTGATCCGCGAGGGTGTCCCCCTCTTCGACCGTTTCTATCGTGTGGTGGATCGAAAGCATCCGGCGGCGCCGGAGAAGCTTAAGTTCAACGAGGCGCTGAAGGGCTTGCTGGACGCGCTGGTGACGGACTTGATCGACTCCACCGAGCAGCACCTGAGTAAAGCCGGAGTACGGTCCATCGACGACGTGCGTGGGTATTCGTCTCGGCTGGTAACTCTGAGCTCGCGCGTCGGCCGCGAGAGCCGGCGGCTGAAGGCGTTCCTGCACCAGAACCTTTACTCCAACGAGAATATCAACGCCGAGCGCCGCCAGATCGCCCGTTACGTGAATGAGTTGTTCGAGTTTTTTGTGAAGCGCCCACGCCGCCTGCCTCCCTCTTATTTCGCGAAGACCGCGCAGGAACCAGTTCACCGCGTGGTGTGCGACTACATCGCTGGCATGACGGACAACTACGTCCAGGAGCAGCACGGTCGGTTCCTGGGAAGAAGCAGAAGAGCCTGATCGCAGAACCGCGGAGCCCAGAGAGACAAAGTGACCTTCAGAGAACGTGGGGGGGCTGGTTGATGATTTCCTGGGCGTTAGGCCTTCGCCTTCTCCGGTGTCGGTGTTTGAGCCCACGTTTTTTCTTGGCGCGTTTACGTGGGGGGGGGGGGGAAATAAAATCTGGCGCAATTATCATCGGAGGTAAGGGATTGAAGCAAGTTTCATTCGAGTCGGGGGTCGGCAGATTCACATTTATAGTTGCGGCGGGAGCTCTCCTGGTTTTGCTGGCGCTGGGCGTAAAGCTGGCAAGCACTGCGGCGCCCACCATCGAACTGGCGCAACGGCCAAGAGGGATAGGCCGCAACACGCTGGTGGAGTTCAAGGTGCGCGACCCGAAGCACCTCATCAAGAGCGTGCAGGTGGAAGTCAGCCAGAACGGACGGACGTTTGACGTACCTATTCAGTTGGGTCAGGTGCAGACGCCGGGTCGCCACTGGTGGCAAAGGCGTCTGGAGAGCGTCGTGGGAGTCGCGGTCTTTGTGGGGCGCAAGCAGATTCCGGACTTGCAGGAGGGGCGCGCGACCTTGCACATCGCGGCCACCAACGACTCCTGGGGCCGATTCTTCCGCGGCGGCCGCACCGACGTTGCCTATGATCTTCCGGTTCGGTTCTCGCCCCCGCTGATCGCGGTCGTGACTCCCCAACATTACATCAACCAGGGCGGCTCGGAGTTGGTGATCTTCAAGGTTTCACCGGGCACCGCCGATTCCGGCGTTCAAGTGGGAAACTACTTTTTCCCGAGCTGGCCGGCTAAGGAATCCGCCCCCCTTACTCGCCTCGGCCTGTTCGCCCTTCCTTACGACCTTGACCCAACCACCGCCATCCGCATCGTGGCTCGCGACGACGCCGGAAATGAGACCGTCACCAACTTCAATTATAAGGTGTTCCCCAAGAAGTTCCACACCGATACCATCAACCTCACCGATGAGTTCATGCAGCGCGTCGTGCCGCCCATCATGAGCCAGATGCCCGACCTCGACGACCAGGGAAGTATGTTGAAGAACTTCCTCATGATCAACGGCCATCTGCGCCAGGTGGAAGCCCAGCAGCTCATCGAGTACTCAAAGAAGTCCAGCCCGAAGTTCCTATGGAACCAGCCTTTCATCCAGCTCGGCGACACGAAGGTGGAGGCGCACTTCGCGGACTATCGGACTTACGTCTACAACGGCCAAGTGGTGGACCACCAGACTCATCTGGGTTTCGACTTGGCCGGGCTCCAACACATGCCGGTGAAGGCCGCCAACGACGGCGTCGTGGTGTTCGCGCAGTTCTTCGGGATCTACGGCAACGCCGTTTTGATCGACCACGGGTGTGGCCTCATGACCCTTTACGGCCACATGAGCTCGCTCGCCGTGAAGCCGGGCGATTCCGTGAAGCGCGGGCAGCAGATTGGCACGAGCGGTGACACCGGCCTCGCCGGCGGTGACCACCTGCACTTCACCGTGCTGCTCGACGGAATCCCCGTGACGCCGGTGGAGTGGTGGGACCCGCACTGGATCCACGACCGGATCCAGGCCAAAGAAAAGGGATTGGGGATTGGGGGCTAGCAGACCAGGTTCTGCTCATCCCTGACCCCGAGTCTCCATTTTCACGTCACTGACCGTAGCCGATGTTATACAGGAAGATAAACTGCAGCACCAAGTGCCGGCCGGTGAATTCGGTGGGCAAGGGCGGAAAGGGGATAGAGGCACGGATGGCAGCAAGCGCCGCGCGGTCGAGCGCCTCCGCACCCGAGCCGGCGACCAGGTTCATCTGCGGCACCGAGCCATCCTTGAGGATCTCGAAGACGATGGAGACCCGGCCCTTCTGCCCCAGCCGTGCTGCCTCAGGCATCACCGCATACCAGTTACGCTTTGTAATGAACACGATGCGGGCGAGGTAAGGCCCGAAATCAACGCCCTGGGTGTCGGAGAGAATGACCGGGCCTTCCACCGAGAAATTCGGGTTGACATTTTGAAACATGCCAGTGGAATCGCCCGGACCGGCCACGCCGCTCGATCCGCGGCCACGCGCCGCGGCCCCCAGGGCCTCTTGGATGGAATCGCCGGGAGTGGTCAGCGGCAGACGCAGCCGACCTTCCCCGCCGTCGTTACCTACGTCATTAAGAGCCAGCTTGGGTTCTTCCTTGGGTGGGGGCTCGCCTTGCTTTTCAGGAGGATTGGCGCTCGCCTGCTGCTGAGGCTGCGCACTTCCGACCGGAGGCGGTGTGGGCGCAGCGGCGGGCGGGGTGGGCTTACCCCCGCCGGGAACTTCCGGCAGCTTGGTATTGCCCTGCAAATAAGGGGCGTGGATCCCGTTGGGATCTATGATCGGCGAACGGCCCTGCGCGTTGCGATTCTTGTCCGACAGAATATTGGTGTGGGGTTCCCTCAACGACTTTTGCAGGTCGGGTGGAAGGTAGAGAAAAGTTGTCTCGCGCTTTGGCTCCGGGACCACCGCCACCGTGTTGATGCCCAGGGCCGCCGCGAGTTGCCGGAAGAGTTTGGGCTCGACCAGCAGGAAGATGACCATCAGCGCGTGCAGGAACACCGAGAGCAGGAACACGGCGCGCATACGCCAGCGCTCGACCTCGGTCTCCAGCTCCATAATGAGCTGGAACGGATCGCCCTCAAGCCTTCGTCCTGTCTGCAAGTCGCGCATTCTTTGGATTGACGATTGTCGATTGACGATTGATAAAGACCGTTAGCGATCAGCAGTCAAAATCGTCAAGTACGCCCGCTTGCTCAGCGCTGATGGCTGATTGCTGCTGTTTCAATCGGCAATCGAAAATCGTCAATCGTCAATAAGCTAAGACTCCCCGCTACTCCCGGCCGATCGCCCCAGGGGAACACCCAATCGCCTGGCATGTTGTTCGATGCAATCCATCACCCGCTCGGCCAGTGCCAGAGCCTCACGCCCTTCCTGGCCACCCACCAGCGGGGGACGACGCGTAGCCACCGACTCGACAAAGGCCTCCAGTTCGGCGCGCAACGGATTCGCGGGAGCCGCCTCTAACTGGCGAAACTTGATTCCCGGCGACGCCCCGCTGTGGTCAACGCTGATAGCGAGGGCGTCGCGCCGCGAGAAGTCGATGGAGATGTACTCGCTCGGCTGGAAGTAGCGGAACTTCCTGACCCTCTCGGTGCTGGCTCGGCTGGCGGTGAGATTGGCCACCGCCCCATTTTCAAACTCAACGCGCGCATTTGCAATGTCAACCTTGTCCGAAAGCACCGGCAGTCCGACGGCACGCACGTCGCGCACCGGCGACTGGACCATCCACAGGACCAGGTCGAGGTCGTGGATCATCAAGTCAAACACCACGTCCACATCGAGGCTGCGTGGGCTGAACACGCCTAGCCGATGGATTTCAAAGAACAACGGCCCGCGCGTAACCGCCTTCGCCGCCGCCACGCCCGGGTTGAAGCGCTCCAGGTGGCCCACCTGCAGGATACGCCCCTGCTCCCCAGCTCGCCGTACGAGTTCATCAGCCTCGGCGACGGTTCGGGTGATGGGCTTTTCCAGCAACACGTCGACGCCTCGATCGAACGCCCGCTGGGCCGCCGTGGCGTGGTCGGTGGTAGGGATCACGATGCTGACAGCACGCGCGGTATCCAACGTCTCGTCCAGATTGGCAAAGCTGCGCACGCCCAGTTCCGCCGCCACCTCCGCCGCGCGGTCCGGCTTAAGATCGTAGACGCCCACCAACTCCGCGCCGGGAACCTGCTTGAATTCGCGCGCATGATTCCGACCGTGCTCGCCGACGCCGATCACGGCTACTGGAACAGGACTCTCGAATTGGGTCATGGAGTCATTGAGCCATTGAGTCATTGAATCCTCGGCCATCTCCTCCATGGCGTGGCCGACATATCGTACCGCAGAAGTCGGATCTTCTCTCCTATCCGCTCACTCTTTTGACGCCTGCCATGAAGACCGGCTTCCAATCAATCACTCATTCCCACAATGGCTATCGCCGTCCGATCCGCCTCTTCAATCATTCGCTCGTGCTCGAACAGCAGAGTCTTGCCAGCGTCCACCGCCAGGACGGCGGCGTTGGACCGGCGCATCACCTCGATGGTCTTGGCCCCGACTACCGGAACGTCAAACCGCATATCCTGCTCGGGCTTACTTACTTTGACGACTACCAGGCGCCTGCCGTTACAGAGCGCGGCGCCGCGCTCGATGGCGGCGTCAGTGCCCTCCATGGCCTCGACGGCGACACACGCGCGGTCGGCGATCACCACCGTCTGCCCGATATCGACGCCGGCGATCTTCTTGGCAATGGCGCGACCGTAGTCGATGTCCGCCAACTCACTCACGTCGGGGGCGCGCTTGGTCAGATTGCCGGCGCCGGCCAGCAGGGGCTTCAGGAAGAGCGTCGAATCCACCACCTCGATGCCGCGTGCTTCCATCATGCGTACGAAGACCCCGATCAGGGCATCCGTGCTGCGCTGCTCGACGCTGGTGAGCGCTTGGCTTGCCAGCCCGTCGGGCGGGATCGAGCTGAAAAGCTGGACGTGCTTCACCTGTCCGGCGAGGAGTACCCGTCGAACGCCCTCGCTGGCCAGGAGATCGAGGAACTTCGCCACTTCTCCCAGGCTCAGCCAGTACACCGCGCGTGCGCTACGCGCGAGTTCGGGCGAAGCCTCCTCCTTGATAGCAAACACCAAGGGATCAATACCCTGCTCGCGCGCCGCTTCCAGCACGAGGAAGGGAAAGCGACCGTTGCCGGCGATAACGGCTAAACGACCATTCTGATTGGACAAAGAAGTCATCAATGCGTTCGGGTCAGTTTGGAGAAAGGGGCCTCAGAACCCCTTCTCTACTTTCATTTGGAACGGGACCTAGGTTCCAAAATTGCTTGGTTTTGGGAAAGAATGGAGTCCGCAGATGACACAGATTTCTCAGACCAAGAACGGAAGCCTTTTCTTCTCCTAATCTGAAGAATCTGTGTCATCTGTGGACTGCCTTCCTTTGCCAAATCACTCCAGTGCTCAAAACTGACCTGAGCTTGTCTATTCACCGAGAGCGCAATCATTTGGCCACCCCCCGCTCGCTCGTCTTGATGAACTCCACGAGGAACTTGACGTGCTCCGACTTGAATCCGCGCGCCTCAATAGCTTCGAGTGCCTGGGTAGTGTTGAGCTTGGAGCGTGTGAGCAGACGGAAGGCTTTCTGTAACTCACCGATATCCTCGGCCGTGAGCCCGCGGCGCTCGAGGCCGATGCGGTTTGCCCCCAGCACTTCCACCGGACGCGGGGCGCTGCTTTTGGAATAAGGCAAGATATCCTGGTTCACGATGGTGTAACTGCCCAGAAAGCTGTAGGCTCCGATGCGAGTGAACTGGTGAACGCCGCAGAAAGCGCCCACCGAGGCGTGGTCCTGGATCTCGACATGGCCGGCGAGCGACGCGCCGTTGGCCATGATAATGTGGCTCCCGAGTTGGCAGTCGTGAGCGATGTGAACGTAGGCCATGAGCAGATTGTGGCTGCCGATGCGCGTCACGCCACCGCCCTCGGCGGTGCCGCGATGTACGGTGATGAACTCGCGGAAAACGTTCCTGTCGCCGACTTCGAGTCGCGTGGGCTCACCCTGGTACTTGAGGTCCTGCGGCGGGAGGCCGATCGCGGCCCAAGGGAAAATCCGGTTGCCCTTCCCCATCCGCGTGTAGCCGTCCAGCACCACATGCGACATCACCTCGCAGTCTTCCCCCAACTCGACGTTTTCCCCGATGATCGAGTAAGGACCTACGCTCACCGAGCAGGCGATCTGGGCGTGGGGGTCGATGATAGCGGTCGGGTGGGCTTTCATTGTCCGGGACGTTCCGCGATGGCGAACAACACGATGGCCTCAGCCGCAAGTTTTCCCTCCACCGTGGCCCGGCCTGCCATCTTGCCGAAATTGGTGCGGCGATTGAGCAACTCCATTTCGATGCGTAACTGGTCGCCCGGGACCACTGGCCGCCGGAACTTGGCGCTCTCGACGCCAGTGAAGTAGATCAGTTTAGAGTGCTTGTCCGGCATGTCGCGATAGATCAGGACGCCCGCCACTTGGGCCATCGCTTCCAGAATGAGCACGCCGGGCATCACCGGCGCGCCCGGAAAGTGGCCCTGGAAGAATTGCTCGTTAATGGTCACGTTCTTCAGGCCGACGATCCGCTTCTCCCCATCCATCTCCACGATCCTGTCCACCAGGAGGAAGGGATACCGGTGCGGCAGGATCTTCATAATGTCGTTGATGCCGTAAATCACTTTCGGTTCTGCTTGCTTTTCGTTTTCCGGGGCCACGACTGGATCAGCCAAGGTTCACCATCCCCTCAAATCTACGGCCTTGATCCCGCTTCGATCGAGCGTAAGCGTCGCTAAAGGCAGCTTGGGTTCATTGATGCGCCGGGGTCGCGCGCAAGCAGGTCCGCAGCAAGACCGCCCAAGCATTATAATCGAAATTCGAAAATCGAAATGCGAAACTCGAAACTCGGAACTGTCTCCTGCGCGTGCGGGTCTTCGCAAATTTCGATTTTCGAATTTCGATTTTCGAGGCTCACTGAAACTCAATCAGAACCGGCCTCCGGTCTGGAGCGCAACCGCGCCCGCCCCTAGGCGGCTTGATTTTCCACCGCCGCCCCTGTAACATACGCTTTTCCATGGCTCGTCCTTGCCTTGGGTCAGTCTGTGTTCTGTGTCCGTCGAAGGGGAAGTATGAGTCAGTGGCGAAGGGCGGCGCTTCTTGGCAAAGGGCAGAGGACGGGGGGACTAACCATTTACCAAGGTTGAGCGCGCAATGGACCAATTCTTCCACCCGATTCCGAACATCAAAATTGAGGACAATGTTCCCATGAAATCAGCCAGCAGACTTTTTGCCACGCTTCTTTTCACGGCGGCCCTTCTCCCGACGACGGTCGCCATCCAGGCGGCCGGCCAGCCGGCCGATCAGGCGGACGGAGAGGCGCTCTACAAGCAGAAGTGCGCGATGTGCCACGCGCCCGACGGCAAGGGGTACTCGGCCCTCAAGACCCCGGACTTCACCAGCCCCAAGTGGCAGGAGAGCAAGACGAACAAGGAAATCGCGGATACGATCAAGAATGGAAAGCCGGGGACGGCCATGAAGTCCTTCGCCGATCAGTTGAAGGAGGACGAGATTGAGGCGCTGGTGAAGTATATCCGGTCGCTGAATAGCGAGAAGAAGAAGCAATAAGCATTTGGTGATTGAGTGATCGGGTGATTGAGTGATTGAAAAGACTTCAGCCCTCAGCTTTCAGCAAGCCGATCCTGCGCGAGTCTTCTCTTGCTGACCGCTGATAGCTGAAGGCTGAGAGCTTTCTTCAATCGCCCAATCGCCCGATCACTCAATCACAAATTCATCGGCAATCGAACATGGACAGAATTGGTGTAGGTATTATCGGGTCGGCCTTCTCGTCGAACATTCACGCCGAAGCCCTCCGGGAAGTGCCGGAAGCGGTGGTGCTGGCCGCGTGCTCGCGCCAGAAGGAGCACGTGGAGGATTTCGCCCGCCAGTGGAGCATCCCCGCCGCCGTGACCGACTATCGCAAGCTGCTCGACCGCAAAGATATCGACGTGGTCGTAGTGGGCATCCCCAACGACCTGCACCGCGAGGTGGTGGTGGCGTCCGCGAAGGCGGGCAAGCACGTCATCCTGGAAAAGCCCATCGCCCACACGCTCCACGACGCCGACGCCATGATCGACGCCTGCCGCAAGGGTAAGGTCAAGCTGATGTATGCGGAGACGATCTGCTTCTCGCCTAAGTACGTGCGCGCCAAAAGGCTGGCGGACGAAGGCGCCGTCGGCAAGCTCTATATGGTGAAGCAGGGCGAAAAGCACTCGGGTCCGCATTCCGACTGGTTCTACGACGTGAAGCGCTCGGGCGGCGGCGCGATGATGGACATGGGCTGTCACGGTATCGAGTGGGCGCGCTGGATGTACGGCAAGCCCAAGGTCAAGAGCGTGACGGCGCATTGCCAGAGCGTGCTGCACGGCGGACGGACGCGGGGCGACGACAATTCGGTGGTGATCCTGGAATTCGAGGGTGGCGGGATCGCGGTGATCGAAGATAGTTGGGCGAAGCAGGGCGGCATGGACGATCGGGCCGAACTGCACGGCACGGAAGGAGTGATCTACTGCGACCTGCTGCACGGCAGCTCGATGGAGACTTACAGCCAGAAGGGTTATGGCTACGCCGTCGAGAAGGCGGGTGCCACCCAGGGTTGGACATTCACCGTTTTCGAGGAAGCACATCTCTACGGCTTCCCGCACGAGATGCGCCATTTCATCCACTGCGTGATCAACGACCGGACTCCGAAGGAAACCGGCGAAGACGGGCGCGCTACGCTCGAGATCATCTACGCGGCTTACGAGTCCGCCGGCACCGGCAAGCGGATTACGTGGCCTTACAAGCCGAAGAAGCCAGGCGAAGTGCCGGTGGCTGGCTGGCTGAAGAACAGCCGTTGACAGGTGAAGGCGGAAGCTTGAAAGTGAGAAGCTAGACCTGCGGTGCGGATACCCCTCCCTATGATCGACCAACCTCCGAGTGCGGTGCGTGCGGAAACCCGGCGCACCTTTCTGGAAAAGACGGCGTCGGGTTTTGCCGCGGCGCTCGCTGCGGCGAGCCACGCCAGTGCGGCTCTCGGAGCGGCCGGCCCGGCGCCTGCCCGTGCCGAAGCCGCCAGCGCCGGAGATACCAGAGAAATTCGCGACGCCAAGACCAAGATCCGCATCGGCGTATTCGATGTTGCCTTCCGCGATCTTTCCACCTCGCAGTTCATCGAGCAGGTGAAGGAATTGAAGCTTGAGGCGGTGGAGATCGGGTCGGGAAACGATCCCGGCAATCCCCACTGCGACCGGGAGGCGTTGCCGGCCGACGACGCCAAGCGGCGCGATTTCGCCGCTCTCTTTGAGAAGAACGGGCTCATCATCAGCGCCTTCAGTTGCCACGGCAACCCGGTTCATCAATCGCATGGTGTGTTTCTCCGGCTGCCCCGGCGACGGCACCGGCAAGCACCCCAACTGGATACAATCCCTGGAGACGGAGGAGTACGTCGCTATCCTCGACTGGCAATGGAAGGAAGTACTGATCCCTACTGGAAAGATCTCGCCGCCCATGCCCGCGCGCGGAAGGTGAAGGTCGCGATTGAAATGGATTCGGGCTATTCGGTGTTCAACGTCGCCACGCTCCTGAAGTTGCGTCAGGCGGTGGGGGACAACGTCGGCGCCAACCTGGATTTCAGCGGCATTTTCCAGCTTGGCATCGAGCCCGTCGCGGTGGTGAAGAAGCTGGGAGCCGAGGGCGCCCTCTTCCACATGCACGGCAAGGACATCCTGATCGACCAGCAAAACACGGCAGTGAACGGCCTCGTCGACCTTACGCCCTATGAGGACCTGACCCACCGCTCGTGGTCCTACGCGGATATCGGCTTCGGGCACGACCTGGTGGTGTGGAAGGCGATTGCCGAAGAACTGGTGGCGGTGGGCTAGCAACACGTCATCAGCATCGAGCACGAATCGCCGTTTACGTCCAACCGCATCGGCGTGGCCAGGAGCGCCGAGGCACTTTCCCAAATCCTGCTCGACCGGGCCCAGATTCTGTGAGAGACTAAAGGCATCGGCGGCCGGCCCCTCGTGCCGGGCCACGTTCTGAGGGGGCTGAAACCAGGTACTACAGGTTCCGGCCAGGGAGTGGCGTCGCACGGTGCCGGTGGCTGCGCAGTAGGTAAGTAGCTTCTGACCTCTCGTTCCTTTTGCTTCCAGCGGGTAGCTCTGTGCGCGAGAGACCTTTGCACATCGTTGGCGAAAACCGGTCGTGGCGGTGAATTGCACGGCGTGACCAGGCCGCCGCCGTCTTGGGTAGGGTTTTCCTGGTTCGAGACTGGAGTGAACTTTATGGATCGGAAGTATCGTCAGCGCGGCTATATGGATTCGGGACGAGATCGCGAGCCGCGCGATCAGCAGAAGCCGGGCGGGCCTAAGCCCGAAACCTTTGGGCCGCGCACACCGCGCCTTGCCCCCACACATTCGGTCACACGCTGCTCCAGTTGCGGATTCATGCTGCCGCCCGGCTTCGACCCCAAGGGTAAGTGCCCCCAGTGCGGCTTCGAGCTGCATAGCTGCAAGCAGTGCGTTTACTTCAATACCGCCTCCCGGTTCGAGTGCGCGCAACCCATTCCGGAAAGAATTCCCCGCAAGGACACGCGTAACGAATGCAAGTTTTACTCGCCAACCGTGAGGGTGGAGCGGCAAACGTCGGCCGGCACCCCCAACAGCACCACAGTGTCCGGGCCCTCCTACGACCCGCGTAAGGCCTTCGAAAACCTTTTCAAGAAGTAAGCAGACGCGAGTTGAAGACGCCGCCGGATCCTTCATGTGAACTTCACCTGTACGTCCTCGCGGTCGGCGGTGGCGACCTGGAACAACGGCCGCGGCTGCAGATTCATGAAGTGGGCGATCAACGTATCCGGGATCTGCGCGACGCGGATGTTATAGGTATTCACGTTGTCGTTGAAGAACTCCCGCCGGTCGGCGATGGTCTCTTCCATGCCGGTGATACGGCTCTGAAGCTGCAGGAAGCTATTGTTGGCCTTCAGCTCCGGGTA
This sequence comes from Terriglobia bacterium, assembly GCA_035315065.1. GTDB lineage: Bacteria > Acidobacteriota > Terriglobia > UBA7540 > UBA7540 > DATFYM01. The sequence goes on along the minus strand of DATFYM010000077.1, from coordinate 26,457 downwards.
ATTCTCCGCCACCGCGAAGAGGTTCTTCAAGGCGCCGCTCAGCATATTGTCCGCCTGCGCCTTCTCCGCCACGCTGCCGGCCTTCTGGTAGGCGGTGCGGGCTTCCACGATCATCTGGAAGGTCTTCTGCTCGTAGTGCATGTAACCTTTGCAGGTCTCGATGAGCTTGGGCAGTTCGTCGTGCCGCTGCTTCAGCAGGACGTCGATGTTGGCCCAGGCTTTGTCGATGTCGTTCTTCACCCGCACCAGGCTGTTGTAGATAGTGATGTAGTAGCCTACAACGCCTGCGATCACCAGGATGATCACCAGGCCGACTAGAATTGTTATACCCATCGATCGTCTCCTCTCTCCGAAAGTGTGAACGACGAACGGTGAACGGAAGAAACGGCTCGCGCCATCACCGAATTGCGCTGCCTAGGCTGGCTGGAGCCCACGCCGGATCGCCTTTAGCTTCTGGTTCATCGTTCCGGGTTCTACGCTCATCACTCTCCTCACATCCATCCCTCCTTGGCCAGAAAGACACCCGCGCACCCGATGATCGAGGCTGCGCCGCCGAAGACATATAGCACCGCCCGACGGTGCATCCTGCTTTCGACGTCCTTCGGGTTGCGCCAGGAGATCAGGAAGGTCGGTTCGTTTTCGCCCTTCATGATCAGGCTATGGTCGCCCTCGTCCTTGGGGCTCGGATTCTCCCCGCAGGTCCACGTTACATCGTACCAGTGGCCGGGCTGGATGCAAGATTCGGTGAAGCGGAATCGCCCTGACGCACCGCCCGACAGGCTCAGGCCCCAAGTGCTGATCGTCGCCACACTCGCCGCTTTGCCCATTCCTGCTGGCGGCCGACGCTCGCGAGCTTGGGCCGCGTAGGCGCGCAATTCGTCGTCGGTGGGCGGAACTCCCTGGCCTCCTGCACCCAGCGACGCCGCCAGGCGAGCTTCCTCATCATCCCGAGAGCCGAACAGTCGTCGCAATCCTAGCTGGCCTAGTCCGCCGATTTCGCGCCGTCCGGTCTGGATAAGATCATACTCGGCGCCGCGGGCGTCCACCACGCGACCCGTAGCATCCTCCAGATAGAAGTTCACTCCATCCGCGTCCGTGGCGTAGTGGCGCCAGCTTCCCCCGCCTTTTGAATTCGTCTCCCACCTCTCGACCACGACCTGGTAGAAAAAGCTGGGCGTGCGCTTGATGGGGCCCAGCACCCGCTGCTCTCCCACGGCCTTTCCGTGGACGCGCACCAAGCCCATCGCCACGCTGCGGACGGGGACCTCGGGCGTGTCCTCCAGCACGCGGTACTCGCGGTAGATGCGAAAGCCACGGAAGAAGGTGAAAATCCCGAAGCCGCACCCCGCAAGCAGCCAGAAATCGAGTTGACTCGAGGAGTGAGAAGGTGTGAAGAAATTGAACACAGGGGGACAGAGATGCAGAGGAAAGAGTGAGAACAATATGAAGATGTCTGTTTTCGGAACTCTTCCCATTTTTCTCTGTGCCTCTGCGTCTCTCCGTTTGAAGCTCTTTCGCAATTACTTCACACCTTCTGAGCCCTCATGTCCTCGCGCGTCACTTTCGGACTCGGTTCAAGCCGTCATCTCCGGCTCTAAAAACGGGCGCCAAGCGCCTTAATCCTGCCCTTCTGAACGAAGCGAAGCGGACTGAAGGATCCCTCGAATCTGTGTTCGGGGCCGTAGACAGGAAAGTAGCATGCTTCCCGCAGATTCTAAAGTACATTGCGGTTTCGGCTGAAATCGGTCCCCCCCGCACTCCTTCGAATCTCTGATCTGCATGCGCCAATAGGCCAACCCATTTAGATTCGCCAAAACGGGGAACTAGGATCGCCGTAACACATTGAAACAATTGGCGATGGTCGCTATAACCGTGAAACAAGTGCATCTCATTGAAAATAGATGGCTTATATTTACGGATTCGTTGCCGACGGACTCGGACGGCTCGTTGTTCTTTTATGCTCCTCATTCCCGATCTCGAAGCGTCAGTCATGTTGCGATGTGCCTGGCATAAAGCTCACTCGAATAGGGTGAGCAGGTCCAGTTCAGCTCACCACGATTCCTATTCGAGCCACTACAACCTGAATAGTAAAACGAGATGTATCATATTGTCAAGTAAAGTCTATGCGAACCCTGACGTATAACCGAAATCAACGACACCGTTGCTTGCGCCGAGCCGCGCACAATACCAGCGCAACGACGACATCTTCGATCTGGCAAGGCACGCGGTACTGCGGTGCAGAGGCGAGACGCCGCAGCCACGGCGAGCGGGACGCCCGGCAATATCGCGATCTCGAATCCCGACTCTACTCAGGCAGCCCCTGTTCAGCTATGATGGTCAGTCCGAGTGAGGTGGGGAGCGCGCGCCTCAGCCAACCCGTACCTCCAATCCCGACTCCAGGTTCGGCAAGAGGCACCATGCTGCCCTTCCGCATTCTCGAGCACACTGCCGACGTAGGATTCGAGGCTTTCGGCCGGACGAAGGAGGAGGTGTTCGCCAACGCGGGACGGGCGCTTTATAGCCTGATGGTTGATCTCGATTCGATTTGCCCACGCAAAGACCTGCGAATCGAAACGAGCGTCTCAGGGGACGATGCGGATGCTTCCGGCTTGCTGGTGAATTGGCTCAGCGAGTTACTCTATCTCTACGACGCGGAGGATTGGCTGCTCCGCGACTTCGAGATTCGTAGCCTGAGCGGCCGATCGATTTGCGCGGTCGCGCGCGGTGAGAAGTTCGACCGGGCACGGCACCAGATCAAGCTTCTGGTGAAGGCGATCACTTACCACCAGCTTGCCCTGGAAAAAACGAAAAGCGGCTGGCGCGCACAAGTTTATGTGGACATCTAGAGCAGGGTGCGGGAAGCTGGGCAGAGCTAAACGCAGAGGCACAGACACAGAGGAAAGAGTGCGTCAAGGTTAGTCAAAAATCGTCAAAATGAAGGAATCTCTTATTCTTCGATATTTTCTGCTCTTTTCTACCCCTCTCTGCCTCTGGGTTGGAAGCTCCCTCCTCCCGACTCCCGACTTCCTGCTGGCGGCCGGCGGCCGGTACGAGGTTCGGGAGGTGAAGCCGCACGTTTTTGTGTGGATCCCCGAGGACATCGTTGAAATCGAAGGCGACCCGGAGTTCAGCCGCGCCGGCACGGCCGGGTTCATTGTGACGCCGGACGGCGTGGTGGTAATAGACACCGCCAACACCCCGTTCCACGGCCGCGAGATCTATTACGAAATCGGTCACCGGACCGACGCGCCGGTGAAGTACGTGGTGGACACCGACTCGGAGGGCTCGCACACTCTGGGCAACGAGGTCTTTGTGGATGAACAAGCCGTGATCATTTCGACGGCGGACGTAGTGGCGGGGGTGAAGGAATATCAGAAGCAACTCGTCCAGCGCCTCGAAAACGACTGGCGTCTTCAAGCTCGCATGAGAGGCATCCACGTGACTCCTCCCAGCCGGACGTTCGAGCGTGAGATGCGCCTGGGCGTTTCCGGCGAGGAGATCCGGTTGGTCAGCCTCAACGCCGGCGATTCAAACGCTGCCGTCTACCTGCCGCAGTCGAAGGTCCTCTTCCTTGGCGATCTTTTTGAGAACGGCTTCCTGCCCACGCTCGGGATGATCCCGCCACCACGCGACATTCGCCGTTGGATCCAGACGCTGCGTGACGTCGAAACCTGGACCGTCGATATCTACGTACCGGGCCACGGGGCCCCGGGCGGCAAGCAAGACGTAGCACAGTTCCGCCAGTTCCTCGAGTGGCTGGCGAGCCAGGTGGAAACCCGCATCAAGGCAGGGAAGTCGCTCGACCAAGTCAAAGCTGAGTTGTTGCCGCAGGTCGAGGGCCGACCCTTGCGCGCGCCCGAACTCGCCGCGCCGGCGATCGAGGCGGTGTATCAACAATTCGCAGCCTCGCCTGGACCGCCGCCACCCACGCCACCGGCCGCGCACCCCGAGCGGTAAAGACGACGCGATGACGCGAGGTAGTGGCTGGGTTTCAGAGTTGCCGACGACACGCTCGAGCCAGCGAATCGGCACCTCGACGTGATGGCAACCCCGGGATCTGCTATGGTAATTATGCCTGTAACCGAAATATGAAATTTACAGTCGCGCTGCTTCAGATTGCCCCATTCCGCAACGATCAGGGCAGAAACCTGGGAAAGGGGCTCCAATACTGCCGGTATTCTAAAGCCCTCGGTGCGGATTTGGTTGTGTTCCCGGAACTTTGGAATATCGGCTTTGCCCCGTGCCCCATTGATGCAGCGGAGCAATTTTTTCCAGGGTTTCGCCGCCCTGGCGCAAGAAATGGACATGAATATCGCAGTCACATATTTGGAAGCACACCGGCCCAAGCCGCGAAATGCAGTGTCCATCATCAACGGCCGAGGTGAGGTGGTGCTGAACTACTCGAAAGTGTTTATCTGTGACTTTGGGAAAGATGAACTCCTAAACCCTGAGCCGAATGCTGACGACATCGGCTGTGACGTGAATTGCAGCCCCGGTGAGTCGTTCAGCGTCTGTAGGCTCCGTGGTGCCGAGGGCGAGGTCACGGTCGGGGCTATGATCTGCGCCGATAGAGAATTCCCGGAACCAGCAACCCAGCTCATGCTCAATGGCGCGGAACTAATCGTAGTACCAAACGCCTGTGGATGGGACGACATCCGAACAGCCGGACTCAAAACCAGGGCCTTTGAGAATCTCGTCGGTGTGGCGATGGCCAACTATCCTGCGCCCGTTAACAACGGCAATTCTCGAGCCTATACCTGCGCGGCCTGGAAAGAGGGCAAGGCTCAGGACACGCTCATCGCAAGTGCGGGCGGAGCAGGAAGAGGTACTTGTCGTTAGATTCGATGTGGACGAGATTCGGACATTCAGGAACGCCGAGTCATGGCGTATGGATTATCGGCGCCGCGCAATGAAGACGCCCGTTTCCACAGCGTGATGCCACATGGAGAAGTCGACGACTCTTCAAGGTGGCTTCTGGCCATGACTACTGGGTCGCGGTCGGGTCACGGCTGCCCGGAAGCTGGCCCACTGCCGGGCGGGATGGTTGTTTCTGCCCCCGTTCTGCGGCAGGGTATAATGTGAGCCGCTGCCTTTTTGGTGAGGCCCGCCGTCATGGTGCCGTCATGGTGAAAGACAGGGTCTTCTGGGAAGCGTGGGAGGCACAGTACATCGCCAACGAGCCCGTGGACTTTCAGCGAAACCTGCGCCTGATGAACGCAATGTACGAGCACGCACGCTCCATGGGGGCGTTCCCCTTGAAGAATCCATTGTCGGGTCTGGAGGACAAAATCCGGCTGGGAAGGATGATCAACAGCCTTCCTGATCTCCTACCTGGTGATTGGGAAACCCTTCGCAAGTTGCTTCTCCCGGCCGCTGGAGAGTAGCGGACAGGTATCCGACCGGCTTCTATCCTTCGTTGAACCGACGGCCGTAACCGGTGTGGTGGTGCTGTGTGATACGATAGAGTTGTGGAGACTCGCAAAGGGGTCTCGGCCACAATCTCACATCAGGAGCCAAGTTGCATCCGGATCTCAAGACCGCTATCGAACTTCAACATGTAGACCAGCGGATGGCGGCGCTGGACTTGCAAATTGCCGCCTTGCCCACCGAAATCAAGACTCTGGAGTCCCGGCTCAGCGATTTCCTACACACCCACGAAGAGCGCAAGCATCGCCTCGCCGCCAATCAGAGAGAACGGAAGGAAATGGAAGGTGAGATCCAGACGATCCAGGCCCGGATCTCCAAACACAAGGACCAACTTTACCAGGTCAAGACCAACGACCAGTATAAAGCGATGCTGAAGGAGATCGAGAACGAGGAAAAGGAAATTCGTAAGATCGAGGACCGCATCCTGGAGGAAATGATGGAAGCGGAGGAACTCCAGAAGCGGGTAGCGGAGGCAGCCGCACGACTCGAGGGAGAAAAGGCGCGTGTGGCGGGCGAGGTGCGGGTGCTCGAATCTGCCAAAGGGTCTGCTGAAAGCGAGCGTCGCGGTTTGCTGGCTCATCGCCAGGAACTGGCCGCCGCCTTGAGCGTCGAGGTGCTCGAACTCTACGAGCGCGTGCGCAAGGGCCGCAACGGTCTGGCGGTGGCCGAGGTTCGCAACGGCTTCTGCATCGGCTGCCACGTGATGCTACGCCCGCAGAGGTATAACGACGTGCGCCTGAACGCGGGCATTCTCGCCTGCGAGAGCTGCCAGCGGATTCTCTACTACATCGAGCCGCCGGAAGAACCCGAGCCGCCCAGTGAGCCGGCTAGAGGCGAGCGCGCCGCCACGTAGGGTTGCCGATTACGGATTCGAGGCAAGGGATTCCCGATTACGGACTGGAAGAACACCGGTGAGTCAACAGGAACTCTTCACTCCACAGGAAGCATCTCGGAAGCAGTCGGACCGGCCGGTACTGAAAAAGGTCGTCATAACCACTGACGGAGCCTGTATCGGAAACCCCGGCCCAGGCGGCTGGGCTTGCGTGCTGCGTTTCGGCAGGTCCGTAAGAGAAATCTACGGAAGCGAGCCTCACACCACCAATAACCGCATGGAGATTACCGCCATCATTGAGGGGCTGCGCTCCTTGAGGGAACCGTGCGAGATTTTGGTGAACACGGACTCGGAGTATTTGAAGAATGGCATTACAGAGTGGCTGCCGAAATGGAAGGCGAACGGATGGACCCGCAAAGTGAAGGGGGTGTCGGGTCGCCAGCCGGTGAAGAACCAGGACCTGTGGATGGAACTGGACGACGCGGTGCAGCCTCACCGGATCCGGTGGGAATGGGTGAGAGGGCATGCCGACCATCCCGACAATAATCGCTGCGACTTCCTGGCTACCCGGGCGGCCCGCGAGCAGATTGGGAAGAAAACATGAATGCTGAATGATGAACAAAAGAACGCGATGTTCTTGTCTTTTGTTCATCATTCATAATTAATCATTTCTTCATCGGAGGTTTATTATGGCTGAAACAGCAATGAAGCAGATCGAGGCCGCCCAACCGCTCACCGTGCTGAGTGAAGAAGAGCACATGTTCCAGGCGGCGGTGCGTGAGTTTGCCGACAAGGAAATTCGCCCGCACGTGGAAAAGATGGACCGCGAGGGCGTCTTCCACCACGAACTCATCGACCAGTTCTTCCAGCAAGGCTTCATGGGCCTGGAGATCCCGGAAGCCTACGGCGGCAGCGGCGGCAGCTTCTTCATGGCGGTGCTGGCCATCGAGGAGTTTTCTCGCGTCGATGCTTCGGCAGGCGTGGTCGTGGACGTGCAGAACACGCTGGTCTCCAACGCCCTGGGACGCTGGGGAAGCGAAGCGCAGAAGCAGAAGTATTTCCCGTCTCTCGCGGCGGACACGGTGGGCGCCTATGCGCTCTCCGAGCCGGGTGCCGGCAGCGACGCTTTCGGACTCGCAACCCAGGCCCGCGCCGAGGGCGACGACTATATCTTGAACGGCCGCAAGCTCTGGATCACCAACGCCAAGGAAGCCGGGCTCTTCATTCTCTTTGCCACCATCAATCGCGAGTTGGGTTACAAAGGGATCACCGCGTTCCTGGTGGAGCGCTCGGCTCCCGGCTTCGCCGTGGGCAAGAAGGAGGACAAGCTCGGCATCCGCGCGTCCTCCACTTGCGAATTGATTCTGGAAGACTGCCGCGTTCCCAAAGCCAACGTGCTGGGCGAGGTCGGCAAGGGATACAAGGTGGCCATCGAGACGCTCAACGAGGGCCGCATCGGTATCGGCGCGCAGATGGTCGGAGTGGCACGCGGCGCGCTCGACCACGCCGTCGCCTACGCTAAAGAGCGCAAGCAGTTCGGAAAGTCCATTGCCGACTTCCAGGGTATCCAGTTCCAACTCGCGCGCCTGGCCACGGAGGTGGAAGCCGCCCGCCTGATGACTTACAACGCGGCGCGCCTAAAGGACGCCGGACAGCCGTTCGTGAAGGAAGCAGCCATGGCCAAGTACTTCTGCTCGCAAGTGGCGGAGCGCGTCGCGTCTGAATGCGTTGAGGTCTACGGCGGCTACGGCTTTACCAAGGATTATCCGGTGGAGAAGTATCTGCGCGATTCCAAGATCGGCAAGATTTACGAGGGCACGTCATTCATGCAGCTCGCGACAATCGGCAAGATCATTCTGGGTGGGTAGCGTTGTGGATCAAGTTCCGGCGACTTGTCTTTGGGCCACATAAAACGTGCGGCATCCGGGGTGGATCCTGGGATCGCCGTGGAAGAAGGCGTACGCGTCATGGGCGCGGATACGGTGAAAGCCAGCTGCGCGTAAGGTCGTAAGAGCCTCCACCCGCGTCCAAGCCACCTGCTCCACGCGCTTGTGAAATCGCCGCCAGGAACCTTCCGAAGAACGAACCATTCCACATCTGTTAAGCCCTTATCGCGACGCTCGTCATAAGCGCCCCGCATCACCATTACCACGCCGGGTTTTTCGAACCACGACGTCCCGGGCCAAATCTTCTGGAAGGCGAGACGGTTGTTCACGTCAAAATAGAAGTATCCACCCGGACGCAAAGCGCGCGCGACGGCGCTGGCCACTCGCGCCAGATCGGATTTCCGCGGCACGTGATTCACTGCGTCGAACTCACAGGTGATGAGATCGACGGGCTCCGGAAGCCGGAATGTCCGCATATCGGCGGGGCTGATGTTGACGTTGGCGCCAGCGCGCCGCGCTTTGCTGCGTGCGAGACGGCACATCACGGGCGAGAGATCGACACCATAGACCTTAATCCCACGCTGCGCCAACTCCAGCGCTGTGTTTCCGGTTCCTCAAGCGAGGTCACAGGCCAGACGCACCTGCGGAAGTATCTCACCCAACAACCGTCGCCGGGCTTGGCGGTACCATTCCAAGTGAAAGGTAAAGAATTGGTCATAGTACTCAGCCAGCAGCGTGTAGGTCTGAGGGGTCGAAGTCTCTATCATGATGGCGTCGGCGCCCGTAGGCTAGTTTACACGGAAATTTAGCCTCTCGTCGCCAGCTTTCTCAGGCGCGCCTTGACCTGCTCGGCATCGGGCGCCGTGGGCTCGAGTTCCAGGTAGCGCTCATACTCCTCGCGGGCGCGGGCGGCCTGCCCATCGCTCTCCAGCGACGCAGCGAGATCGCGGTGCGCCTTCGGGTTCCCGGGGCGAAGGCGGACCGCCTGCTCGTATTCCTGAATCGCCGCGGGAAGATCGTTTCTGGCTCGTAAGGTTTCCGCCAGGAAGAGATGCGCGTCCGCGTCCTGGGGCTGCAGCCGCAAGTACTCCTTGTATTGGCCGATGGCCTCATAGAGGTCGCCTTTGTCGCGCACAGCGTTGGCGAGCGCGAGGCGTGCCTGGGCGAAGTCGGGTTTGTTGCGCAGCGATTCGCGGAACTCGTCGATGGCCGGCGCGGTCTTCCCCAAGCTCAGCCACGCTCTTCCCAGAATGAACTGCGCTTCCGCCAAGTTGGGCATGGTTTTCAACGCGGCTTGGGCTTCCTGCGCCGCGCCCGCGAAGTCGTCAGTCGCGAGGAGCGCGCTTGCCAGATTGGCGTGGGCTTGAGGCCAGTCCGGCCGATCCTTCAACGCGGAGCGAAAGGCTGCTGCTGCGGGCTCCCACGCCGCCGCTTGCGCTAGGGAGAGTCCCATGCGGAATTCGACCTCGGCATCGTTGGGCTTGCGCTGCAGGCTCAAGTTGTAGGCGGCCGCCGCGCCTCGGTAATCGCCCTTGCTGTAAAGTGTGTCGCCGAGCTCATGTTGGAACTCTGCCGTGTCCTGCGTCAGGCGCGACACCTCTCGCAGTTCCGCCTCGGAAGCGGTTGGGTCGCCGGTCTGGCGCAGCGCCGCCGCGAGGCGCTGGTGAAGGGCGCCATCATCCGGGCGCAAGCGCAGCGCGTCGCGATACGTGGGCACCGCCCTCGCGTAATTCTTCTCCTTCACCAGTTCGTCCGCCAGTGCTACCAGCGCCTCGGGGTAATCCGGCCGCAACTCGACCGCTCGCTCCAGCTCGGCGCGGACCTCTGCGTTGGTGTCGGGGTACCGCTCGAGCACCATCGCCAGGCGATAGTGTAGTTCGGGGCTTTCCGGCCGCACCTTCAAGGCGGCGCGAAACTCGCCCAGCGCGTTGTCCAATTGCCCGCCGGCCTCATACGCGTTGGCGAGATGCAGGTGCGCGTCGCCGTCTTCCGGGCGGAGGCGGACTTCTTCGCGGTACTCGGCAATGAAACCGGGGACGTCGCCCAGAGACTCGAGGGCTTCACCTAGGTTGCGATGATCGTCAGCGTCCTGTGGAGCCAGGGCCACTGCCCGCTTGAGTTCGGCAATGGCGTCCTGGAGTTGCCCTGTCTTTCGCAGCACCAGGCCGAGCGCCTCGTGCAGCGCAGGATCGTCCGGACGGAGCCCCAACGCTTCGCGGTACTCGGCGATGGCCGCCGGATGATTGGCCGTGGAAAGGTAGGTGGCGGCGAGTTCGGCGTGAAACGTGGCATCGGTTGGACGCCGGCGCGTCAGGCGACGGAACTCGATGGCCGCGTTCTCGTAATCACCGGCCTCACGCAACGCCAAGGCCAACCCGTAACGGTAGTCGACTTGGTTGGGCTGGAGCTGAACCGCCTGGCGGTATTCCTGGATGGCGTGGATCAAATCGTTGTTCGCGCGCAGCGCCGCCGCAAGGTTGAAGTGAAGGTCTGGATCGCTGGGGTGCAACTGGCTCGCGGCACGATATTCTTCAATGCCCTGGCTGATCTCGCCTGCCTGGGTGAGCGCGGACGCCAGGCCTTCGTGCGAATCGGCATTCTTCGGATCGAGCTTCAGGGCCTCGCGATAGCCCTGAATCGCACCTTGCGCATCGCCAGCCTGCTCGGTGGAACTGGCCAGCGCCGCCTGGGCCGCCGAATTCTTAGGGTCAAGCTGAAGCGCGCGGTGATACTCCTTCGCGGCTTCCCCAAACTGGCGGGCCGCAGTCAGCGCGTTGCCCAAAGCCACGTGCGCCGCCGGATCGGAAGGCTGCACGCGGGCCGCGGCTCGATACTCCTCGATGGCGTGCGCCAGGTCGCCCTGCGACTGGAGAAGGGCTCCCAAATTCAGGTGAACGCCGGGAAAGTCGGGGTGCAGCCGCAGCACTTCCCGGTACTCGCGGATGGCGTCGGGAATCTTCTGTTCGGCGGTGTACACGTTGGCGAGTCCGTAGTGTGCCTGCGGGTACTCCGGTCGGAGCACAAGGGCTTTGTTGTAGGCCTCAGCAGCTTCGTTCCACTTGCCTTGCGCCAGGAGGTCGTTGCCTTGCTTCAGCAGGTCCGCCGCAGTGGGTCCTTCCTCTTGTTGCTGCGCCGCACCGGCCGGCGCCGCAGACTGGCACGCCATTGTTCGTGCCAGGGACGTTGCAGAAGGGGACAGAAAAAAGGCCAGAGCAAGTGCTGTGAGAGACAAGCGCATCACGCGATCCGACGCGGCACAGCCGCCCGCGGGCGAGCCGCTGCCTACCGCCTTCTGCCTACCGCCTACTGTTCTACGGCCGCCGTCTTGCATCAAGATCAGAATACACCTACGACGCCCTGCAAGGGTACCCGGCCTGGGAGCGCGGGCGTCCCGCCCGCTCTTCTCTTCCTTTCCGGTGGAACCTGCTTCAATGCCGGCCTCATTTGAGGTTGCCAGGCAAGAGCGGGCGGGACGCCCGCGCTCCCAGAACCCTTCCTCAGATGATCTTGAGCCGTTGGCCTACGCTTTCCAAGATGGCCAGCGCCCCGACCAGTTCATCCTGCGTGTGGGTTGCGGTCACGATGGTTCGGATTCGCGCCTTGCCGTGAGGGACGGTGGGGAATCCGATGCCCTGGGCGAAGACACCCTCCTGGAAGAGTTGGCGGGAAAACTCGTGCGCCAGCGCCGCGTCGCCGACCATGACAGGAGTGATGGGCGTTTCACTGACGCCGGTGTTGAAGCCGAGCTTCTTCAGACCTTCCTTAAAGAATCGCGTGTTGGCCCAGAGCTTTTCCACCAGTTGCGGTTCCTCGTCCAGGACCTCGAAGGCGGCGAGGCAGGTGGCGGCCACCGACGGTGGGTGCGAGGTGGAGAAAAGGAACGGCCGGGCGCGGTGGTAGAGGAAGTCGATCGCATCGCGCGTGGAGCAGACGTAGCCGCCGAGCGCACCGATGGCTTTGCTCAGCGTGCCGACCTGGATATCAACGCGCCCGTGCAGGCCAAAGTGGTCCACGGTACCGCGGCCGCTGCGCCCCAGCACGCCGGAAGCGTGTGCGTCGTCGATCATCATGATGCAGCCGTACTTTTCGGCCAGTTCCACCAGTTGCGGCAGCGGCGCGATGTCACCTTCCATAGAAAAGACGCCGTCGGTGATGAGGAGCTTGTTGCACTTGCGGCCTTCGATTTCCTTGAGGACTTTCTCGCAGGCGTCCACGTCTTTGTGCGGAAAGACCTTGATTTCGGCGCGTGAGAGCCGGCAACCGTCGATGATGGAGGCGTGGTTCAGTTCGTCGGACACGATGATGTCTTCGCGGGCCAGAATGGCCTGCACGGTACCGGCGTTGGCCGTGAAGCCGGATTGAAACACCACCGAGGCTTCGACGTGCTTGAACCGCGCGATCTTCTCTTCCAGAGCCATGTGTATCGTCATGGTGCCGGCGATGGTGCGGACGGCGCCGGAGCCGACGCCGTACCTCTCGGTGGCCTCGATGGCACGTTGGCGGAGCTTCGGGTGAGTGGTCAGCCCCAGGTAGTTGTTGGAGGAAAGGTTGATCACCTCGCGTCCGTCGAAGCGCGACACCGGAAGCTGCTCGGTTTCGAGAACGCGCAGTTTCTGGTAGAGCTTCTGTTCGCGAAGCTTGTTGAGTTCGTCGGTGAGGTATTGGAGTTGGGCCTTAGGCATCACTTGCCTGCCTTTCGACTTATCTGGGGAATTTGTCTATTCCGCGGGTCGCGCCGCCGGCTACTGAACTTTGCGCCGGACCTTCTCCAGGGCTTCTTTGGCCAGCGTATAATCCGGGCAAAGCTTGATGGCTTCCTCGAAGTGGCGGCGTGCCCTGCCGTACATTTCCTTGGCAGCGTAGACGCGTCCCAGATTGTAGTGCGGATAATGGTAGGACTCGTAGCGGCGCGACTGGAGCGCCCGTTCGAGCCAGGGAATGGCTTCGTCGTACTGTCCCTTCTCGATCAAGTACGCGCCAATGTCGTTATAGGGAGTGCCGAACTCCGGGTCGATTTGAATCGCTTTCTTGCACTGGGCGATGGCTTCTTCCAGCTTTCCCTGAAAATGGTAGGTCCAGCCAAGGAAAGTGTACGCCTCGGCCGTCGGATGAAGATCGAGCGAACGCCGGTAGAGTTCCGCCGCCATGTCGTACTCGCCTCCCATCTGGTACTGGTAGGCTTCCTTCAGCAGATCCCAGGCGGCTTGTACGGTCTCGTCAGCCATGGCCATTCCCCTTGCCCGATTCTATTGCTAGCATACGCCGATTCCCGTGTCAATCTTTCACCAACCACACAGTGGTAGCGATATAATCCGAAACTGGAAAATCGTAACTTTCGAAAACAAACTCCGATGCCTCAGCAACGCTGGGTACGATTGATTCCCGTCGCATTCATCATGTACACGATCGCTTATATCGATCGGACGAATATTTCCCTCGCTCTGCCGTCGCTCAGCCGCGATCTCCACATGAACCCGACGCAAGCAGGAGACGTGGCCGGGATTTTCTTCTGGGGATACATCGCGCTCCAGATTCCCGGCGGGTACCTCGCCAGCCACTGGAGTGCAAAACGATTCGTCGCCATTCTCCTCGTGGTGTGGGGATTGTGCGCCGTGGGTTGCGGCCTCGTCCACACCGCACGGGAATTCTGGGTGATGAGGCTGCTGCTAGGGGTCGCCGAGAGCGGAGTCTGGCCGGCCACGCTGGTGCTGCTGTCCCACTGGTTCCCGCGCGCCGAGCGCGCCCGCGCGAACGCCTTTTGGATGCTCTGCTTGCCCGTGGCGGTGATCTTCTCTTCGCCGCTTTCGGGCTGGATCCTTGGACGCTGGAACTGGCGGGTCCTGCTGATTGCCGAAGGCCTGATGCCCTTCCTGTGGCTAGCGGTCTGGCTCTGGTTTATTGCTGACCACCCGCACCAAGCTTCCTGGATATCGCCGGAGGAGAAAGGGTATCTTGAGACCACGCTGGTCGGTGAACGCGGCGAACTCAGCGATGCCGAGCAGGAGCCGTACCTGCGGGTGCTGCTTCGGTCCCAGGTTCTGGTCATGATCGGGGTCTACTTTCTGCTGAACACCGCCAACTACGGGTATCTGTTCTGGCTGCCGACAGCCCTCGAGCGCACCAAGAAGGTCAGCGACTTGCAGGCAGGTTACCTCTTCGCCGTGCCTTACGCGCTGGCTGGAATCGCCATGGTGCTGAACGCGCGACACTCCGACCGGCACGGCGAGCGCCGGTGGCACGTGGCCCTGCCGCTGGCCACCACCGGTGCTTTAGTCCTGGCGGGAGCGCTGCAGAGTGGCACCGCTCCCGTGCTTTCTTTTGCCCTCCTCTTCATTGCGGGAGCAGGCGCCTATAGCGCGCACGGTCCTTTTTGGGCGATTCCCACCGAGACGTTGCCGCGTCGCGTGGCGGGCGCGGCCATGGGCCTGGTGAATGCGCTCGGCAACCTTGGCGGCTACCTCGGCCCGCTGGTGGTCGGTTACCTCTACAAGCGCACCGGCGGTTTCCTCTTCGGGTTCGCCGCGCTCAGCGCGAGTATGCTGGGGAGCGCTTCCCTGGCCTTGCTGCTGCGTCCCGCGCAGGCGACCAAGCAGATACCTCCTTCCTGACATGGTCATGTCCACCATTTCCAATCTCCGACCGAACGACAAACACCGCTTGGGAGAATTGCCGATTGCCGAATTGCAACACAAGAAGACAATCCACAGATTTCGCAGATTTCACTGATGCAGGCTAAGAACAACACACTTCGCTTCTCTTGCCTTCTTATCATGAGTCTGTGAAATCTGTGTAACCTGTGGATTCATTTCTTCGCTTCCAATCGTCAATTCCTCAGATCAGTGCTACCGCCCGAATCGGCGACCCGGACCCGCCCCGGATCTTGAGCGGCAGCGCCAGAAACACAAAGAAGTCCGGAAGCTGATCGAGATTGCACAAGTTCTCGACAATCAGCACCTGTTTCTCGAGGACGGGCGTGTGGATGGGCTTCGTCCGCAGCGCTTCCGGCGGATCAGGTGAAAGGGTGTCCACGCCGAGGGCGGCGACCGGCTTTTCCACCAGGTACTCCGCGGCATCCATCCCGACGCCCGGCCAGTCAACCAGATACCGCTGGTTGTTCGGGCGCAAGCCCCAGTACGCCGACCAGCCGAAATTGAACAGCACGATGTCGTCCCGCTCGATCGCGCCGTGAGCGGACTCCCACGCCGCGATGAAGTCGCGCGAAACGTAACTCCCTTCCTGGAAGCTCCGGCAATCGATTCTCACGCCGCGGCCGATGAGCGCCCCGGGCGGCACTTGATCGATGGTGACGTGACTCGGCGGCTTGGCGTCGCTGATGAAGTGCGCCGGCGCGTCGACGTGGGTGCCGTTGTGTTCGTTCATCACGAGTTGATACGTCAGGGCGCGATCGCCGTGCCAGTAGGAGCCCCAAAGGTTGTGATAGAACTTCGAGTGGGTGGGGAAGTTCGGCATGTGCTCTTCCAGAGCCTGGCTGAGGTCCACTGGCCTCGCGGAACGAAGCGTTGCCACCAAAGTTGCAGGGTCGATCATGGTTAATTCTTCTCCGTGCCCCCAACCAGAAAGTGGCTAGTGGTTAGTGGCTAGTGGCTAGCGAAGAGACCGCACCTAGCCACTGTTTCTTCTTCACTCGCCACTCGCCACTAACCACTAGCCACTTCTTCCCTTGAGCGGTTGACTGGCGTGACGAATCACCACCTGCCACGCGTCCTTGTTGTTGATCCAGACATCGGTGAGAACGAATGCCCCACCCAGATCGCGGCCCCGCAGCGAAACTTTCCAATTTCCCCGGCAGTTGACGACAGCCGTGCCGGGGTAGATTCGAACCCGAGCGACATCGAGACTGAAGGCCTCAATCTCCATGGCCAGCAGGTTCTCGATCCAACGGTTCCGGGGCGTGAACTCCGCGAACGAAAAGGTGCTGATCACCACAAAATCGTCGTGCAGCAGAAGGCCGAGAGCGTTCAGGTCCTTCGTGCGTGTGGCTTCGTTAAGTCTGCGTTCGAGGTCGACAAAGGTCTGCTTGTCTGGCGCGACGCCCGTTGAAAGATGCTCCATAAAACCACTCCTTACCGTGATAAACTTCGTGCCTTGTCGCAAGCCTTGCCACGGAGGTTACCATGAACCACCCATCGCGTCGTGACTTCTTGAAAGGAATGGGAGCGAGCGCCGCCGCCCTTTCCATCGCTGGCCGGCCATTCTCTCGTCGTCTTGCCGTGGCGGCGGTCCCGACGGCCGCGCCGCAGGACGAAGGCGGGACCAAACCCATGGGTTACGCGGTGGTCGGAATCGGCAGCCTGGCCATGGGCGAGATCATGCCTGCCTTGGTGAAGACCAAGCTCTCGCGCCTCACCGGCCTGGTGAGCGGTCATCCCGAGAAAGCGCGCCACTTCGCCAAAACCTATGGTGTGCCCGAGAAGAACATCTACAACTACGAGAACTACGACCAGATCGCATCCAACCCCGATATCGACGCGGTCTACATCGTGCTGCCCAACAGCATGCACGCCGAATACACCATTCGCGGCGCCAAGGCGGGCAAGCACGTCCTGTGCGAGAAACCGATGTGCACGTCGGTGAAAGACGCGGAAGCCATGATCGCCGCGTGCCGCGAGGCCCGTCGGCGGCTGATGATCGCTTACCGCCTGCACTATGAGCCGTACAACCTGGAAGCCATGAAGATGTGCCGTGAGAGGCAATTCGGTCCGATCCGGATGATCGACGCCGAGTTCTCGTTCGTGATTGGCGATCCCACCCAGTGGCGGCTCAAGCACGACTTGGCGGGCGGCGGATCGCTGATGGATATCGGCATCTACTGCCTGCAAGCCACGCGTTACCTTTCCGGCGAAGAACCCGTTAGCGTGTATGCCGAGGCATGGTCGTCCGACCCGGTGAAATTCAAGGAAGTGGAAGAGACCATCTCCTTCACGCTGAGGTTTCCCAGCGGTCTCATCGCCAACTGCCACTCGAGTTATGGTACCGACGGCTTGAATCGCTACCGCGCCGGCGGGCCGGGTGGGTGGGTGGAGATGGACCCCGCCTATACCTACGTGGGTCTCGTCCAGCGCAGCTACAAAGAAGGCAAAACGACCACGACGGAGCCGACCACCTGGGACCAGTTCGTCGCCGAGATCGACGCCTTCTCGGACGCCGTGAACCACGACCGCGACGTCATCACGCCCGGCGAGGAAGGTCTGCGCGACATGAAGATCCTCATGGCGTGCTACGAATCGGTGCGGACCGGCAAGACCGTTTCTCTGGCGTGAAAAGGCGCCGGCGATCAAATCCCAGGGCCTGCGTGCGGGGCGTCGTCGCGAGTGGAGGCGACGCGGCGGGAGGGTTTTGCTCATTGGCCCATTTCTGCCCTTCCAGAGCTTCGGTGAGAGCGGGCCTCCCTGCCTGCCGCCGCCAATTTCAGGCAGAACTCGGACCACTCGAGCCCGACCCGCAAACGTTCGGCGGCAGTAAGCTTCGCCATCCGCGTCGCGTATTCCCGGCGCTTCTCTGCCCGCAACTTCGAATATCCATCAACAGAACGCCTTTTCATTCTCCTGATCCTCTTCGAGGCTCTCAGCCCTCAGCTCTCAGCAAGCCGCGCCTTTTCTTGCTGACCGCTGATAGCTGACGGCTGGTAGCTTCATTGCCCCGACGCCTTGGGCGGCTCCGCCGGCTGCAAGATCTCGGGCGAGGCGAAGTAGCCCGGCTTCGAGCGCAGCGAGACGTTTTGCCGCCGCACCTGCACCCGAATGTTGCGGTAAGTGCCGTCGAGGGCGTCGTGGGTCGGTGTGTAGCCTAGGCTGTACTGCTCGTTGAGCTCGTTGCCGATGGCGTCCAGGGAATCGGCCAGGTGCATCAGCCTTTCCGCCGAGTAGATTCCGGTCTCGGCGCCCAGCCCCTTATTCTGGGACGTATCGCCGATCTGGCCGTGGGAGAGGTAGCCGGTCTCCATGTCGCCGCCCGGCGTTTCGCGCAGCGGAAACATAGCCCGGCCGCCGGTGTCCTTGGCCAATTCTTCCAGGATTTTGTCCCCGTCGTTCGAGAAGCCATAAGCCGCGTTGGCGATGGGGTAGATGGCGGTCTCCGCCAGGTGCGCCATGGAGATGGCTTCATCCAACGAGTGATGGCTCTGGACGTCGATGCCGTCGCTCACCAGCACCAGCACGCGCCGCGTATCCGAGGGCAACCCGGCCTTCAGCATCCTCTCACGGCAGGCAAAATAGACCGCGTCATACACCGCCTTTCCGCCCGCGGCCTTGAGGTTGCTGATCTTCTCATTCAGGATTTCGGGGTCGTTGGTGAAGTCCTGGAGGATGGAACTGGCGGCGTCGAAGGTCTCCAGAAAGATCTGATTGAGACTGTTCCGCCCCGTGAGAATCTTAAAAACAAACTCGCTGGCGGCGTCCCGCTCGAACTCGATCTGGCGGCGGGCGCTATTGCTGGTGTCGAGCACCAGGCCGATGCGCAGCGGCGGCCGGTTGCCTTGCAGGAAGTACCGGATGGTTTGGGGTTGGCCATCCTCGAAGACCTGGAAATCCTTCTGGGTGAGGTCGATCACCGGAATGCCACGCTTGTCGAGCACGGTCACCGGCACGTTCACCACCTGAACGCGCACGTTGATCTGACCGTTGCTCGGAGGGGTGCCCTGTTCGGCCGGATTAGCGGGCGCAGGATTCTGAGCAGCGCCCGATGAGGAGGCCGCTGCGGCGGCTGATGAGGGCGCCGACTGGGAGCCCGACGCGGAGCTTGGTACAGGTGCCGGCGTCGACGTTTGCTGGCGGGCCGCTGTGGTGCGCGCGGTGAAGCTCTCCAAACCCAGAACCAGCACCAGCCCCACGAGTCCAACCGGCAAAGCCTTCCACAGCGGGCCCAAGCCTCGCCGCGCCTTCTCGGACCGGCCTGGCAGAGCCGAGTCTCTGCGCCGAGGCTTTATCAATACGCGTCGATCTGACATTTCGTTCCTCTGACGGCTTCCCAACCTGGGAACCTAAGAAGCATGTCATTCTGACCGCAGCGAAAAATGACATGCCAGCCGACTTCTGACGCCATCTATATCTTACCGCAAACCCACAGGAGGTCGAGACTCGAAACGCGAAGCTTGCAATTCGTCCCTATTGCTGTTTCGTCCGTCGAAAATCGGAGTTCGAAATTCGGAACTCGGCAAGACTCGCCCCAGCGTTAGGCCTCCATACCCGTCATACCGAGCCCGGGCCTGAACCAACAAGGTCCGCCACCCCAACATTGGCCCTTACAACCACCTTGGGCCGTCTTCATTTCTCATTTCTCATTTTTGCTTTTTGATTTTTGCTTGTCCTTTCTCTTCGCTCCGCAACAAAAGGGCAGAACAAGCCCCAACCCTACGGCCCGCCGCCCGGCTGCCGCCCTGACCCGCCTCGCCACTTGATCTGCTGTTGCCTGTCCTGGTGTATGGGTCCGTCCTTCAGGCTGATGCACTCCGCCACGAAGCTGCCCAGATCGTCCACTAGCTCCGAGAGGGTCGGCGCCTTGGGCTTGAAAAAGTCAAAACTGGGGAGGTCGCCATAGAACGCCACCAGCATCCGGTGGTACGCCGCCTTCATGTCCTTGCCCGCTTCCAGCACCGCGCCCATGCACTTGTAGACCCCCAACGCCCCTAACAGCGCAACAAGCAATTGACCCCGCCTTGCGGGGTCGATTGACGATTGACGATTGCAAAACGGTTCCTGGTTGTGCCGCGGCGCAGGCCCGCCCTTGGGGTCTGTGTCAGGGGCTGAAGCAGTAGGAGAAGACGACGTTGTGCCTGTCTTACAATCGTCAATTCCTTCTACTGCGCCTTTTTTCGCCAAAATGGCTTCCTCCAGCACTTCCTTCACGTTGGCCGCCTCTTTTTCCCGGTGCTGAAGATGCATCTGGATCCGTTCCCAGGTGATTTCCGCCATCTCCAGAATTGACGATTGTTCCCGCCTTGCGGGATCAATTCCAAAGGCTCGCTGCCACAGGTCGATCCACACCGCCTTGCCGTCCGGCCCTTCCAGGCGCGAAAACTCGGGGTTGTTCACCCCCTGCCGGCGCAGCAAGCGCATCAAGCCCCCGCGGTGCGCCAAGTCGGCCGCCCTCTCGCAAGGATGGGGATCGGACTTCTTCTCCTTCTTCTCCTTCTTCGCCTCGTTCCCCTCGGACCCGTTTCCTGCGTTTTCCCCTGCGCTTTCCCCTGCGCCCGGGGCGTTCCGCCAGTGGCTCGGGTCCTTCAGCGGCTGGCGATCCTGGTTCAGCGTCGCCGCCGCCTGCGCCTCGCCGCGCAGGGGATTGCCGTTCACCGCCGCAAACGTCTCGGCGTCCATCTCCGCCGACTTCGCCGCGTCGTCCTCGCTATTCGGCTCCTGTCCCAGGGCCTCCAACAGCATCTGGATGCGCCGGTTCAGGTAGCCGGCCTCTTTCTCCAACCCATCCTCTTGGAGCAGCCGGATCAAGTCGATTCCGAACGCCACCGCCCGAAAGTCCCCGAACGGATCGTGGTACGGATCCAGCGGCTCGACCGTTTCCCCGGCCCGCTCGGCCGCTGCCCGCCGCTCCGCCTCCGCTTCCCTCTCCGCGATCAGCTCCCCCAGGATGCTGGCCACCGCGTACAGTTCCCACCGCCCCTGCCCGCCATACACCCGCAACCGCCGCCACACCGCCTGCGCCGCCGCCAGCACCAGTTTCCGCTCCCGCTCGCTCAGCGGCGCGAACGCCTGCCGCATCCGTTCCAGATGCGTCTCGTACTCTTCCTTCGTCTCGCCCGCCAGCGCCAGGCTGCGCGTCAATGAGGCGCAGTAGGTGCCACGCTTGAAGCCCACCCCGTAGTGAGGGGAATCAAACCGGCGCATCTCGGCCACGGCTTTTTCCAGGGCTTTGTAACAGTGAGCCACGCGGCGTTCGCTGAGACGGTACTTCAACCAGTGGGGGGCTTGGTTGGCCAGCGCGAGGTTCCGGAGCGACGCCGCCCGCGACTTCTCGCTGACGGTGTACTTGCGCTTCGGTTTCGGGGAAGAAACGGGATTCGCGGAAGAACCGGGGTTCGGGATTCGGGATTCGGGGTTCGAGGAGGAAGAAGGGGATTCGGGGTTGGGGGCTCGGGATTCGCAGAACGGTGGGGCCACGCCGCCTTCCGGCGCGGCGGAAGCAACGGAACCGTCTGCTTCCGCGAACCCCGAATCCCGAACCTCAAGCCCCGGTTCCTCTGCTTCCACTTTCTCAGCCTCTTTGCCGCGTCGTCGAAACGCCGACGTTGATTCATCCGTGGTTCGCGGCGAGAGAAGCACGAGATTCTTCCGCAACGGACAACGGACCAGGGACAAAGGACGTCCGAACACTATTTCATGCCAAGAGGCAAACTCACCGTGGCAGGAGTCCGATACCTCTTCGAGGACAGTACCTAGGCTATACTATAGGCTCCGGTTTTGTCAAGGAAAATTGGAGCCGCTGCCGCGGGGTACGCGCTGCCAAGCGCCGCCCGCCTGCGCTTCCTCCTGATCTTTTCCTGCCGAGCCCCTTTCCCAACGGTTCTTGCGGCGTCGGGAGGCCGAGTCAGGGAGTCGTTGACGGCAAGCCTGCCCGTGGCGCTATCTTCATCCGAGGTGGAGCACCAAAGGCGCATGGGTCCAATCACGAAATTGGGAGGCTCTGACTGGCGGCGTCGAGTCCTTGGACGAAACGTGGGATTCTCGCTCGGGGGTGGGAAGAGAGACTCACTCGGAAAGCCCGCTTATATGAGCTGACTCCGGCGTGAAAAAAAATGTAAGGAAATGTGAAGTAAAAGCTTGGCAAGCGGAATCTATATATGTAGACTTACTTCTATGAAAGCTCTTCGCACATCTCGCGAGACTCTTCTGGTGCTGGCAAAGTTCGTTGAGCGCCCCAGCGACTGGCGCTACGGCTACGATTTGAGCCGCGGCACCGGCCTAAAATCCGGGACGCTCTACCCCATCCTCATGCGCCTCGAAAAGTACACGTTGCTGGAGGCTCGCTGGGAGACGACGGAAAACGGCGTACCGCCACGGCACACGTACCGGTTAACGCCGAATGGTTTGGAGTTCGCTCGGGCCAAGCTGGCCGCACCCGGACTTGGTTGGTTGGTGCAGCAGCCTTCCCCAAGCAGCGGCCTAAGCACGGAGTAGTGCCTATGCTGGAAACGCATCTTCGTCAAGCCGCAACCGTGATCCTGGAGTCCGCGATTCGCATCGCACCGCCCGACGCGGACGACTGGGGCAAGGCCATGCGTAGCGAAATGGACTACGTGGAAGGCCATTGGGCGGCGGTGATATGGGCTCTCGGCGGTGCGAGTGTTCTTGTGAAACGAGCTCTTGCCTCCCTCTTTGCACCAGGTCGGCTGCCGTCCGGCGCCGGACTTTTCACCAAGGATGTTTCCGTACGCAAGGCGGTGTTGGCCACCAGCGGAGGATGCATTTTGTTGTCGCTGCTGTTTCTCCTTGCGCCGCCGTTTCGGCAGGCGCTTCGCCTTTCGCTGAGGCCCTGGTACTGGGCGATTCAGGGAACCCCCAACTTTTCCCAGCCGGGTCTTAAGGCTCTCGCCAGGCGGGCGGACCAGAAACACGACGCCGAGGGGTTGGCCTTTTGCGCCGTTCGACTGCACAACAGTGCCGAGACCGCGCGCCTGGCGAAGGAAGCCGTCCGCCTCGACCCCAATCTTCTTTGGGTATACGCCGTGGTGGCGGTGCGTCATCCCGGCCTTCCCGAGATCCGCCAGTGGGTTCCCCAGCTTGAGCAGTGGGATCCGCAGAACGCCCTTTTTCCCATGATCACGGCGGAAGACAATGACATCGGCCGCTCTCTTCGCGGAGACGTCCAGACGCTGGGACATGAGAAGGATCCGGTGTGGCGGAGTGCGATGGCGGGCGTGTTCCGGTCCCCGAAATTTGACGACTACCAGGACCGTCTCCAGGAGTTGGACCGAAGGGTGGTCGCCCGATATGGGTTCTACGACCCGGAGGAAGTGCTGTTTGAAGCGGATTCGGGCGTGCCGAGCTATGCCGAGCAGGATTTCCGGATATTTGCAATTTCTCTGATTCATTCCGGGGAGGATCTCGAAGCCCAAGGTGACCGAGAGGGCGCCAGGGATAAATACTGGGCCGTGGCCCGCTTCGGCCAGCTACTCGATTCTCCGGGACATGCGGACTTCGATCGCCTGGATGGCGCCGCTCTTCAAGCCAAGGCTTACAAACAACTCGAGGCGCTTTCTCAGAAGGAAGGGAACGAGGCGGAAGCCGCACTTTTCGGCTACTTGGCCGTGAAGTTCGACCCCGCCAGTGGAGCGAACGCGTGGCGCGGGCAATGGACCTTTGGGCTGGATATTTGCAAGCGGAACGCCGCCGTCTTGATGATTTCGGGCCTGATGATCCTGATCTTTTGCGCGCTTTTGGTGGCGACGGCATCGATCCTGATCGCCGGAAGCCGCCGGGAAGCGGGGCACGCTGCCCAGACCGCTAAGCCCGCGGCCACGCTCGTTGCCATGATCAGCGGGGTTGGTTTGTTGTTCTCTTCCGCCGCACTCTACCTCACCTATCGTCCTTACTGGTACCTTTTCCAAGGCGTCATCCTGAACGGTGACCGGAGCCAGGCCCGCGACCTCCGGGCCTTCCTGAATTCCACCCGGATGATTTTCGGCCTTCAACTCGGCCTGTCGCCGCAATCTCAGGCCTATTTCTGGGCAGGAGTGATCCTGCTCGGCGTCATCGGACTAACCCTAATCCTTCTGCGACACTTCGGTGGCCGCACGCGAGCCGACGGGCTTCAGCATAGTCCTCGCGTGCCGTAATTTTCATTGGTAAGCCATAGCTAGGCTACGCCGACCGGGCGGAGGTGTGTCTGCGCGGAACGGGTGTGCTTTTCGGAAAGGAGAAAGTCTTATGCGGAGATGCTTCTTCATCGCGTTGCTTGCCGCAGGTTCTATTGCTGCCTGGCCGATCAACAGCCACGGGCAGGACGCCACGCCCGCAGGCGAGGTCTTTATTGGCGGTTCGAAA
Organism: Terriglobia bacterium; assembly: GCA_035315065.1. GTDB lineage: Bacteria > Acidobacteriota > Terriglobia > UBA7540 > UBA7540 > DATFYM01. The sequence continues at coordinate 2,299 of DATFYM010000077.1, read as the reverse complement.
CTATGGGAGCACGCCGCCGGTGGTCACTACCATGACCACGGTTTGGAACTAGCCGTCACTGGCAATTTCAATCGTTTTCTCGGGCTGGAAATGGATCTTAGTGGACTCGGGACCTCGCTTCCACCGTCGCCCGCTTACGGAGACTATCTCCGGATTCTCGTGGGACCGCACTTTGCGTATGACGCCAACTCGCGTGTGAGTCCCTTCTCCCACGTTCTGGTGGGGCTGACGCACGGACGGCAGGACTGCGACTCCCTCAATCCTCCCCCGGATTGCAACACTGCAGACTGGGAGCGAGGGGGAAATGCCTTTACGGCTACCGTCGGCGCAGGCTTGGATGTGAAGGTCTTTCGCTTCTTCTGGGTTCGCCCGATCCAGGTCGACTATCTGCACGTATTGTTCCCCAACGCCGCGGAAAACAACCTGCAACTGTCCTGCGGTTTCACATTCCGCTTCGGGAGCTTGGGGAGAACCGGCAAGCATTAGCCGAGCTCTGGAAGGAGGCTACCTTGCTCACCGCAACCTGGGATGCCTCAAAAGAGATTGCTGGCTTGGGACCTTGCGGCGTGAGCGAGGCTGACATCATCCTGCCAAAATCGGCAGTCAAACCCAAGTGCAATGGCGGTCTGGCGCGCTCGCTGCGATCGCTCCTCGGTGACCTGCAGCCGCACGGCTATCGCGGCCCCTCCCGCGTCCCCGAACCACAGGATCCAGGATGTGCTCGGCGCGCTCGACTTGGTGCTCGGCATCCGCGACGTCTCCGATGAGCTCCAGTTCAAGTCGAGCTACACCGTCGTTGAACACGCGCCGGAAGAGTCGAGGAGGGATTCCAGAATGACAAGAGCCGCCGCGAGAGACGGAGACTTCACCGAACTGTTCCGGCTGCTTGGGACTTCGGAAGCGCAGCGCGCGAGCAACGCAGCCGGAGGCCAAGCGCCCGAGTGCACGAGTGCCGACCGTTAGGGAAGCCTCAACTCGCCAGCCGACTCCCTCTCCGTCCCAGCCCTCCCCGCCGCCCCGCAGGCGCCGGCCGTCGCCCACGCTTCAGCACCATTAGGCGCGCGACATTTCGCCGGGCACTCGGCAAGCTGCACTTGATTCTGATCAGGTCGTCCATCGACTTCTCCTGAACCTTCCCCAGTTCCCAGCGCTTGACACTGGCCACCCCAACGCTGAGGTACTCGGCGAATTCCTCCTGGGACATACTAAGCTCGCTCCGAGTCTTGCGAATTTCTGAGCTGCTCAGGAGTCCATGACGCTTTCGGTAAGCGTCCGCGAGTTTCGTGCTGAAGGCGTCCATCTGGCTGGCGTGAAGGGCCGCGTACCCGCAGTGAGGGCATACCATTGCCTCGGCCGAGACACGGTAAGGCTCACTCGCATACTCGCCGTTCATTCTCGTCACCTTCTTCTCTAATTCGTTTCCGCAGCGCAAGCAATTCACGGCTCAGACTCCTTGGCGAACTTTGCCGGGTGAAAAGAGACGATGTAAAGCGTCTCGTTCACGAAGCAGATTTTGAGGTACATCCGGCGGCCGAAACGCGCGGACTCCCAGACGAAGGCGAACAACTCCGCACCCTTGCAAGCCCTTTCGTAGGACCTCTGCGGCGGCCGAGAGCCGGCGTAGTCCTCCGGCCGGGTTTCGCCAAGAGCAGCCGCGAGTGCTTGCGTCTGCTCCTCCAGCGTCCATCGGTCGAGATCGTGGAACTCAGGCAGCAGCTTGCCGATATCGGCAACCAACCAATCCTTCGCCGCAACCTTTTGCCGTGCCTTCAGAATCTTGCCGAGGATCTCAGCGTGACTCGGTCGCCGCATGCCACTGTCAATGGTATCATCTGATACCGACCGGCGCAATGCTTTCCTGCTCGGGTTCAGCGCCATCGATACGTTAAGCTCATTGCTTCTGCTCGAAGAATACGCGTTGACGCCGGACGAGTAGCGGGTTACGCTGCCCACTCTTCTGAAAGAGCAAACTACGATCACGGAGGGTCAGGTGTTCCTTGCCAAATGTCTCGGGAAAAAGACTGCAACCCTGGTACTGCTCATTGTATTCCTTGCGGCTTCGCTAGCTTACGGGCAGAGCGATTCGCAGGAGCTAAACGCGATTCTCAAAGAAGAAATTCTGGCGCCAGCCGTGGCGGACTTCCAGATCAGGCAGTACTTGGTGAGTAGAGTTGCTCCTCTCCCGAAACCGCCGGTGAACGCCCAGGAGTGGACGGCAGAGGCTCAGCGGCTTCGCCACCATGTGCTCGACGTGGCTTTTCACGGCTGGCCGAAGGACTGGGTAGAGTCTCCGCCCAAG
>DATFYM010000076.1:0-16895 GCA_035315065.1 Terriglobia bacterium | reverse complement strand
AGCTAGTAAGTCCTTTAGATTGAGCACGCCTTCGCCCTTTCTTCTCGGTAGATTTGCCAGCAACCATCGTTGAATCAACAGATTGTCCTCGCCGCGTTTCTGTCGCCCGACAAAACCGAAAAGGCGGTCCGACACTCGCCGACAACAGTTGTTCGTAAGTCATTTAAATTCAACATGCGGCCGCTCCTTCGATTGGGCAAATTGGCGATTAACCATCGTCTAATCAATAGATTGGCTTCAAGACTTTCCCCGGCTCCCAACGGGCCCCCAAAGGGCCGTTGAAGGCAGGAAGAATTACCACGGAGGCCCGAACTCAGAGAGGAGTCCGTGGGGGATCTAAAGATGTCTCTTGTTTCCCAATGCTTCCCATTCTTCTCTGTGCCTCTGCGCCTCTGGGTTGGAAGCTCTTTTGCGATTACGAAGTGAGCAGCGATTACAGATTGACACAAGCCGCTAGACTTGACACGTTTTAATAAAATCGGTCGCGAAAGACCCCCGTTATCTGCCCTTATCTGCCACCTTCGTGCCCGTTCGCTGCACGTTTTTGGTAAAAAATGGTAAAATTTGGTACGATTTGGTAGCCGGAAAATCGCCTCAAAATCGACTTCCTTTCCTGTATCCCCTTTGTTTGCAATACTGGCTTCGCGCCAAGGCCCCGCGAGGGTGGGGGAAATTGGCGATTAACTCCCTCTGTTAATTTTCTCTGATCTACCATAACTACAACCATGAAGCAGCTCGCCGGGCGGAGTTCCCCGTTCGATGGCGGTCGCCCGGGGCGGCTCCCTACGGACCCGCGCCCCGCAGTCACTTCTGTAAGGACTTCTTCTGTTTCGACTGCACGCATAAGTCTCTCTTTCCTTGTTCCCGGAAATCGCGGCCCCTCTAGCCCACGGCCAATCGGGTCCAGCACGCTGGTGAAACGGCGGCTCCCAGGACTCCGCTCGCCGAGGCTATGCGCTCCCCTGCGCGTCGAAGCTGTCTAGCTTAGGATAGTACCGAGAATCGTATCTGTCAATCTAATTATCTTATGGCTACTCCAGCCCTTGGAGTTGAACGATAGTGTCACTTCAACATCGCAGGCGACCACCCCGCCCTTCGGGCACCCCTCCTGAACCAGGAGGGGAATCTGGTCTAAACTGCACCTCTACTAGAAGTTTCTGGAAGGTCGAGCCGCAGTGGTTTAGAATCATGCCGGCGAAAGGACGGCCGGACGATGAGAGAGACTATTGGCCTGGGTTTCGCGTTGGTGCTTCTTGGGGGCGTGTTGCAGGGGAGTTTTGCGGTTCCCATGAAGCGCATGCCGGCTTGGCACTGGGAAAACACGTGGTTGATCTATTCCGTAGCGGGCATGGTGGCGGCTCCCTGGCTGTTGGTTTGGGCAACGATTCCGCACCCCGGCCTGGCAATCTCAGGGGCCTCGGGTACGACGCTGGCGGAAGTGATGCTCTTTGGATTTGGATGGGGCGTAGGTTCCACGCTCTTCGGTCTCGGGATCAGCCGCGTGGGTATGGCGCTCGGCTTCGCCATCATCCTCGGACTCACCTCGTCGCTGGGGTCGTTGCTGCCCCTCATCGTGTTGCAGCCGGAGCGGCTCTTCACGCGGCAGGGTTATGCCTTGCTGGGCGGGCTCGCACTCGCGCTGCTGGGTACGGCGCTCTGCTCCATCGCCGGCCATCGCCGCGAACGAGAGCTTTCAACCGGGACCCGGCGGGCTGGGGGTTCGGGCTTCTGGGTCGGGGTGCTGATCTGCATTCTATCCGGGATCTTCTCGCCGATGCTCAACTTCAGTTTCGTGTTCGGAAAGCCGATTCAGGACCTCGCTTTGGCCACTGGCGCTCGGCCGGCGATGGCGTCGAATCCCATCTGGGCCCTGGCCTTGAGTGCCGGCTTTCTTGCTAACGCCGGTTACTGTGTAGTTCTGCTGCGGCGGAACCGGACGTGGGGCGTTTTCGCTGAAAAGGGCATTCCGTCTCTCTATTGGCTGGGAGCTATTTTGATGGGAACCATCTGGTTCGCAGGCATCGCAGTTTACGGGATGGGCGCCGCCGACCTTGGCGTGCTCGGCGCCGTGATCGGTTGGCCGTTATTCATGGCGATGATCATCATCGCCGCGAATCTGTGGGGAGCGGCGACCGGTGAATGGAAGGGCGCCAGCCGCCTAACTTACTCCTATTCGTGGGCAGGTCTTGCTGTGCTGCTGATCGCAATCTACGTGATCTCTCGCGGCAGCGCTTCGTAATGTCCGGTTACGCTCGATCATTGACAAGGCCAAGCTTTCCCGCCCATTTTGGGACGATCGCGGGACATCACTCCTCGCCTAAACGATGCGCCCCTGGCTCCGCCTCTGCGTTTAGCTCTTCCCACCTGCCGTGTCCTTGGGCAGTACCCGAGTACTGGTCCTTCGGCCTTATCGACTAGCTGAACAATGCCCTCCATACTGGCTTCGTCATGCGCATGAGCCTCAACTCGATTTACGCGGGATTCTCAAGGTCCGAACGACCTGGAGCGATTCCGGTCTTGGCAGTCTACGTGCACGTGAAAAGAGTGTGGGTCGGAGTCGGAGGTGGATTATGAAAGTCAGATGTGACCGTGACTACGCGTCATTCTTCAAGAGTTGCTACCGGGACAAGTTCTTCGTAGACTGGCAGAACGGAGTTATGACCGTGACCAGGCCAATGATCGACTTGGCTTTTATTTGCGTGGAATAGCTTCGGCTTCCAAGGCACGTCAGCGGCCCCTTGCGGCGAGGTTGCTGACATCTGGCGCCAAGTCTGGGTCGAATTGCCCCTCCAAAGCTCGCTTACCCTCGTTTCCCACTCAGGGAGTCTGATTGCCACAATCCGGCCTTGATTAACCCGCATTTCTCACCAACGCTTGGAGGTTGGGGCTTTTAGCCCAGCCGTACAAGGCCCTCCTGATTCAAGGCCCTCCTGATTATTCCCGTGTCCAGTCGTGGAGAGATGCCCGGATTAGGGCAGCGAAGCCCGAGAATTCGGGCACACCAGCACGGACCCGATCTTACGTATCATAATCTGCAAAGCTCGATTAGAATCTATGCACTCTGGCGACGCACAAGGAGGTTGATGATGGATTCAAACAAGCTCACAGTACTTCTCATCTGGATCATGGTGGCATGCTCATTCGGCGTGCCTGCGAGCACTGCAGCCGACGATGCCTTCCTGGGCCGATGGGACATCACCGCCACGGGCTCCCGAGGCGGGCTACCCAGTTTCTGCTGGCTGGAGTTGAAGCGCGACAGCGGAACTCTCACCGGGCGCTTTAATGCTGGCGGAGGGGCAGTGTTCGACTTGCCGCAGGTGGGCACCGAAAATGGCGAGCTGAAATTCCAATACCCGCGCGGAAATCCACCAACCCAGCAGGTCTGGCGGGCCACAGTCGAAAACGCACGCCTTGAGGGAACGGCAACCGTAAATGGAGAAACACTTTCCTGGAGCGGTGTCCGTGGACCGGTCTGGCCGTCGAGCCCGCCCCAGCGAAAGCCCGGCAAACCGATCGATTTGTTCAATGGACACGACGTGTCGGGTTGGCTCGGCCAGGAGCCGCGCCGTCCGCTCGGCTGGTCGGTGAAAGATGGCATCCTGATGAACCAGGATAAGAACGCGAACAACATCTACACCGAGCAAAAGTTCAACGACTTCCAGCTCGAAGTTGAATTCAACGTCGACCCGCAGAGCAACAGCGGGGTCTATCTGCGCGGCCGTTATGAGATCCAGATCCTCGATGGCTACGGCCGGCCGCTGGATGTCCACAGCCAGGGAGCTCTTTACGGGTTCATCGTCCCCGCCGTCAATGCCGACAAGCCGCCGGGTGAATGGCAGACCTATGAAATAACCCTGATTGCCAACCGCGTGACGGTGATTCTAAACGGCACCAAGATCATCGACAACGGTGAGGTGCCCGGGATAACGGGCGGGGCTCTGGACGCCGATGAGAAGGGCCCGGGCCCGATCATGCTCCAGGGCGATCACGGCAGGGTGCAGTTCCGCAAAGTGCGCCTCACCCCGCTCATGTGACCCGGATTTCTTACGAGCGGGGAAGAGCGGTTCTGGCCCAGCCGCTGGAGCTTCTGCATTTTCCGCCTTCTCCCAAACGAAGGTGCGAAAAAATTGCGAAGGGGCTTCCATCACAGAGACACACAGGCACAGAGAAGAATGAGAAGCGTCTGGAAACAAACGGCATCTCATGTGATCTTCTCACTCTTTCTCTGTGTCTCTGCGCCTCTGTGTTTAATTCTCTCACAGCTTCAAACGGGGGTAAGGGGCCGGGGGTGAGGAGGCGTCTTGTATCCAAACCCTGTTCCACAATCCTCACTTCTCAATGGAGACCGTACGCTTTTCCTGCGCTGCCCGGTAGATCGCCTCCATCACGGCAACGTCGCGCAGTCCCTGCCAGCCGCTCGGCTCCGGGTCGCGGCCGCGCCGGACGCAATCCGCGAAGGCGTCCAATTCCAGCGAGAACTCCCCCATGCGCGGGAAGTACCGTTGGAACCGCCTGCCTTCGATCTCTCCGAACAAGCGGCGTTCGTAGTTATAGGCGTAGGCAGGGTCCAGTGCGGCCCATCCGCGCTCGCCGTGGACGTGCAGGAACGAGGACTGGGCGGCGCCAAAGCTGCAACTTGCCTCAAGCACCACGCCTTCCGGAAAAATCAGGCGGAAGGCCATGTTCTCCTCCACCTCGTTGAACCGCTTCGCGTCTACGCTCCACGCGTAGGCCGACGCCTCCAGAGGCTCGGTGCCCAGCAGCCAGCGCACCGTGTTGACACAGTAGACGCCCACATCCACCAGCGACCCGCCACCGGCCACGCTTTTCTTGAGGTGCCACGCCGCAGCGTTGGTCGCCGGCAAGTTAATGGTGAAGGTGGAGTGAATCGTCTTCAGCCGGCCCAACTGGCCTTTGGTGATCAACTGCTTCAACGCCAGGCCGGCGGGCTCAAAGTATTTGCGATAGGCGATCATCAGCCGCACGCGGTTGGCCTGGCAGGCTTCAATCATCTGGCGGCACTCTTTCACTGAGTTGGCCATCGGCTTTTCGCACAGCACGTGCTTGCGGGCGGCGGCCGCACGGGCCACCTGCTCCGCGTGAGCGCAGTTGACGCTAGCGATGTAGACCGCCTCCACCTCCGGCTTCGCCAGGCAGGCATCGTACTCCGCGTACGAAAAGTCGGCCGCTCCGTACGGCTTGGCGATTTCCCAGGCGCGCTGCGTGTCGTGGCTGACCACCGCGATCAGCCTCGACTTCCGGCTGCTCTGGAAAGCCGGCAGGATGGCGTGCTCGGCCAGATGGCCCAGTCCCACCACGGCGTAACCCACCCGTTGCGTCTGACGCTCGCGGTGGCCAAGATAAGCGCGATAGGAGGATTTCGTGGAGCCGCCCTGCTTGTTAGCATCACTCAAACTTGACCTCCTTGATTTTCGCGAGAGCGAGAGAGAAATCGAAGACATCCGGGCTGGCGGGGTCGTACCGGTCGGTGATGCCGAGGAGTCGAGCTTCAGCGGGCCGACTGGTCGGTGAGGCGAACGTACCCGCTTCCACCCGCCCGTCGTCGAGCGTCACCTGCAGTTGATCGCCCTGGAATTCGATCTGGACGATCTTGGAAAAGTCGATGACGTCCACCCCACCGCCGGCGACGGAAAGCGGCAGGTTAGTAATGGCCGGCACCGACTCGAGCAGCGAGCCGCGGCCTCCCGGCGGATAAAAATCGAGATAAGCGTCAAACACGCGCGTCGTCTTGCCGTCGGCCGCCGTCACCAGAACCTTGTAGCCGAACTTCTTCCAGACATCGACGATCTGCTGGCGCGCCTCGCTGGGGGATGTCTCGACAGTGTACGGCAGGCTGCCCTGGTTGAGGGTGACCGTGGTAACGCGCCGCTGCTGCAAGTCGAAATGCTTGTAAGTGAGGATGGCGGAATCCTGCTTCACCAGGATGGCGTCGCGCTGGATTACCACCCGCTTCCCCTGGGAGTTGTTCTGATAGATCGTGTCGGCGTACACGGGGGCGGCCAAAGCGGCGAGGAAGAGGATCAACGAGAAGCCCAGAGGCAGACCGTAGACGGTAGACGGCGTACGAGGAAAACCCCCAAGCGGCAGAGTGCAGACGTAGAAGGGAGCACCATCGGTATACCGCCTGCCACCCGTACGCCGTAGGCCTACCATCTAAGCCTTCCTCGTTATGGGTAGACCAGAGGTAGACAGTAGACGGCATACGGGGAAAGCACCACCGTTATACCGCCTACGCACACGGCACATGGGGAAAAGCAGCCATCTGTCGGTTCTCCCCCGTATGCCCTATGCCCTCTACCATCTACCATGTAAAGCAGTCATCTATCGGTTCTCCCCGTATGCCCTATGCCGTCTACCATCTGCCTTGCTATCACTTCTTCTTGGGTTTCTTGTATTCGGTCTCCACCTTCCCCTGCAGTGTGGCCACGCTGGCTTGGGCCTGCGTTGCATACTGACCGCTGGGCGCCAGTTGTAAGTAAGTTTGGAACGCCTCCACCGTGCCGGCCACCGGCAGAATGGTGCCGTCCGGCTTGAATTGCGCCTTTCCGAGCAGCGCCATGCCGTACCAGTAGAAGGCGTCGGCGTTCTTGGGATCCAGGTCCGTGCACTTCTTGAGCGCCTCCGCCGCCGCATCCATATTGTTGCTGTTGACCATGATCACGCCCAGGTTAAAGTAGTAGCGCGAGGCGCCGGTGGGATTCATTTCCGCCGCCTTCTGGAACTCCGCCTGGGCCTCAGGGATCTTCCTCATGTCGGCGTAGACGCTGCCGAGGTTATTGTGATAGTCGGCGTTCGTGGGATCGGCGGCGATCACTTTCTGGTACGTCTCCACTGCCTTGTCATCTTGGCGCGCTTTGTGGTAGGCGTCGGCGAGGCTTTGCAGGACGATTACTTGATTCTTGCCCGTAGCCAAGGGAAGCGCCTGCTCGAAGGCGGCGATGGCATCGGGGTAATTCTTCGCCGTCATCGCCGCTTGCCCCTGGTTGAAGTACTGCATGAGGTTGGCACTCTGCTTCTGTTCTTTCAGTTGTTCCTCGGCCTGCTTGGCAATTTCGGGATGCTCCTTCTGTTGAATGGCGGCTTCCTGCTTCAGATCGAAGTTCACCTCGGTGGGATCGCCCATCCCAATATGCTTGCCGTTGAAGTTATAGAGCACCTTGCCTTCGGGGTTCTCCAACGTAACCTTATAGTTCCCAAGAGGCAGGCCGATATAAGTGTACCCGCCCTTCTTGTCCGTCTTGACGGTATACGTTCCCTTGATCTCCTGGCGATCGATCACGATGATACATTTGACGCAAGGCGTACCGTCTTGCAGCATTGCTTTGCCGACGATTCCGCCGGTCTGGGCGAAAGCCGGCAGGGCGGCCGCCAGCAGTACGAGCGTGATCGCCAAACCCAGTGTACGCATGCGAAACATAAAAACCTCCCTCTTAACACTCGCGGGCCATTGTAGCCCCTTTGACCTGCAAGCTCAACCCAAAGAATTGGATGCCGCAACCTCGGTGATCGAGTGTAGGGAATAGGGAATAGGGAATAGGGAGTAGGGAAGACCTGCGTGATCGAATGCACGTCCCCACAGGGAACAGGGAATAGGAACAACAGGAACTGCGACTCCCCACTCCCTACTCCCTACTCCCTATTGCCTTCTCCCGTACTTCGGGCGGACCGCGTAGGCAATGGGGTCTGCTACTCCGGCCTCTTCGAAGGCGCGCAGGCGCAGCCCGCAGCTATCGCAGACGCCGCACGCCACGTCCTCCCGCTGGTAGCATGACCAGGTCAGTTGCAAAGGCGCGCCCAGATCGAGACCCTGCCGCACAATTTCGCTCTTGCGCAGGTGGATGACGGGCGTCACGATCTCCAGCCGTGTCTCAGGCCGCGTGCCCTCGCGAATGACGCGGTTGAAAGCCTGGTAGTATTCCGGGCGGCAGTCGGGATAGCCCGAGCTGTCCTCGGCAACGGCCCCGATGAAGATCCGGCGCGCGCCCAGCACCTCGCCCCAGGAAACCGCGATGGAGAGGAAATGTGCGTTGCGAAAGGGCACGTAGCTGGTGGGGATGTCCTGACGATCCAGATCAGCCTCCGCCACCGGAATGCCCGGGTCCGTCAGACTGGAGCCGCCGATCTGGCGCAGGTGCTCCAGCCGGCACACCAACCGGCGCTCAACGTGATAGAAGTCCGCCAGGGCGTTGAAGGAAGCAAGTTCGCGCTGCTCCGTCCGCTGGCCATAGGCGACGTGCAACATGGCCAGCCGGTGGTCGACGTTCGCCATTGCTATCGTCACGCAACTATCCATGCCGCCGCTGGCCAATACGACGGCCAGAGGCTTAGGAGCGATCTGTTCCGGCTTGTCCATAACCGCCTGCCATCATAGTGCATTTTCTCCGGCCGAAATCGAGATTTGAAGAATCGTGTCTTGTCCGTGGTCATTTGTCCTTTGTCCCTTGTCCCTTGTCTCTTGTCCTTGGTCGCTTGCCTGCTTTTTTCGCTCCGATTGCTGAATTGACCTCTGTTTCGAAACTCGAAAATCGAAACTCGTTACGCTGTAAAACCTCAGCGCACACACCGGGCTAAGAACGTGCTCTTCGCTTCACCCTTTACCCTTTACCCTTTACCCTTTACCCTTTACCCTTTACCCTTTACCCTTTACCCTTCACCCTTTACTTTTGCCATTTGCCTTTTGCCATTTGCCTTTTGCCTTTCTTCCGCGTTCTCCCACCAAACGGGCGGGCATACCCCGCCCCTACCCGCCCCCCGGCTGTCGTCCTGACCCTCCCCGCCACTTGATCTGTTGTTGCCTGTCCTGGTGTATCGGTCCGTCCTTCAGGCTGATGCACTCCGCCACGAAGCTACCCAGATCGTCCACTAGCTCCGAGAGGGTCGGTCCCTTGGGCTGGAAGAACTCAAAACCAGGGAGGTCGCCGTAGAACGCCACCAGCATCCGGTAGTACGCCGCCTTGATGTCCTTGCCCGCCGCCAGCACCGCGCCCATGCACTTGTAGACCCCCAACGCCCCCAGCAAAAGAATTGACGATTGATCCCGCCCTGCGGGATCGATTGACGATTGAAAGGCACCCCCTGGCTTGCCCTCGGACTCTTTCTTCGCAGGTTCTGGAGGCTCTGGACCAGGCGCTGAAGTCTCCGTTGCTGCCGTCTCGCAATCGTCAATCGTCAATCGACAATCGTCAATTAACGCAATGCGGGCTTCCAGCACTTCCTTCACCTTCGCCGCCTCTTTTTCCCGATGCCGCAAGTGCATCTGGATCCGCTCCCAGGTGATTTCCGCCACCTTCAGAATCTCGAAATTCGAAACTGGAAAATCGAAACTCGTCCCCCGATTTTCGAGTTTCGATTTTCGATTTTCGCCCGCAGGGCCAAACGCTCGCTGCCACAGGTCAATCCACACCGTCTTGCCCTCCGGCCCTTCCAGGCGCGAGAACTCGGGGTTGTTCACCCCTTGCCGGTGCAGCAAGCGCATCAAGCCCCCGCGCTGCGCCAGGTCCGTAGCGTTCTCGCAAGGACGGGGATCGGACTTCTTCTCCTTCTTCTCCTTGTCCTTCTCCTTCTCCTTCTCCTTCCCCTCAGGCCCGCTTCCGGCGTTTTCCCCTGCGCTTGCCCCTTTCCCCGGGGCGTTCCGCCACTGGCTCGGGTCCTTCAGCGGCTGGCGATCCTGGTTCAGCGTCGCCGCCGCCTGCGCCACCCCGCCCAGCGGATTGCCGTTCACTGCCGCCCACGTCTCGTCGTCCTTCTCCTCGGACCCCGCCCCGACGGCCTCTCCCAGCGGGCCGTCCTCCGGGCCTTCCCCCAAGGCTTCCAGCAAGAGCTGGATGCGCCGGTTCAGCCGCCCCGCCTCTTTCTCCACCCCGTCCTCCTGCAGGGGTAGAATCAAGTCGATTCCCAGCCTTACCGCCCGCTCCTGCCCGAACGGATCATCGTGGGGATGAAGCGGCTCGACCTTTTCCCCCGCCCGCTCGGCCGCCGCCCGCCGCTCCGCCTCCGCTTCCCGCTCCGCGATCAGCTCTCCCAGGATACTCGCCACCGCGTACAGCTCCCACCGCCCCTGCCCGCCGTAGACACGTAACCGCCGCCACACCGCCTGCGCCGCCGCCAGCACCAGCTTCCGTTGCCGCTCGCTCAGCGGCGCGAACGCCTTCCGCATCCGCTCCAGGTGCGCTTCGTACTCTTCCCGCGTCTCGCCCGCCAGCGCCAGGCTGCGAATCAGCGAGGCGCAGTACGTGCCGCGCTTGAAGCCCACCCCGTAGTGAGGGGAATCGAACCGGCGCATCTCGGCCACCGCTTTTTCCAGGGCGTGGTAACAGGCCGCCGTGCGCGGATCGGTGCGGCGGTACTTCAAGCAGTGGGGGGCTTGGTTGGCCAGCGCGAGGTTCCGGAGGGACGCCGCCCGCGACTTCTCGCTGGTGGTGTACTTGCGCTTCGGCTTCGGGGAAGAAACGGGATTCGGGGAAGAACCGGGGTTCGGGATTCGGGTTTCGGGGTTCGCAGAGGAAGAAGGGGATTCGGGGCTGGGGGCTCGGGATTCGCCGCTCGGTGGGACAGCGCCGCCTTCCGGCGCGGCGGACGCAACCGAACCTTCTTCTTCCGCGAACCCCGAATCCCGAGCCCCGAACCCCGGTTCCTCTGCTTCCACTCTCTCAGCCTCTTTCCCACGTCGCCAAAAACGCCGACGCTGAGTTATCCGTGGCTCGCGGCGAGAAGCACGAGATTCTTCCGCAACGGACAACGGACCAGGGACAAAGGACATCCCAAAGCTATTTCATGCCAAGAGAAAGACTCACCGAGGCAGGAGTCCGATACCTCTTCGTGGACTGAATCTAGATTATCCTATGAGATTTGGCGTGTCAAGCAAAAAGTTATATGAGGGCGATTGCCGTAGGCCAGCCCTTCTGGAAGGGCCGGGAACGGGGAAAGAGATGAGCGGGGTAGGGGTAGCGCAGACCCCGCGGTTGGGTCTGCGGCTTTCATGCTTGATAGACACCGCTGACTGTTTGTACAGTGACGTTATGTCTCGGCTGCGGCGTCTTGTTCTTTCGGACCGCTTCTTCTTCCTGACGGTGAGGCTGCTGCCGAGGCGCCGGCCGCTCGATCGGCCGGAGTTCGCGGTTCTGTCGCGATGCTTCAGTGCCGTGCGCTCGCGGCAGGGATTCCTGTTGACCGCTTGGGTATTTCTGCCAGACCATTGGCATGCCATCCTGTACTCAAGCTACCCGCTCACCATCTCGGCGGCGATGAAGTCCGTCAAGCTCAGCTCCAGCAACGGGCTCGGGGGCTACGGCCCCGAGGCCGGAGAACTGTGGCAAGGACGCTTCTTCGATCGCGCGCTGCGCACGGTGAAGGAATACATGGATACGCTGGAATACATTTCACCTGAATCCGGTGCGGCGAGGTCTGGTAAAGCGACCGGGGGACTGGATCTGGATATGGTCGAGTTATCATGAGTACGCTGGCGTGAGCGCGGAGGAACAGGAGAAACGGTGCGGACTGGTCGTCGATCGAGCGTGGCTGCCCGCCGATGAACGCGCGAGAATCTGAGGGGAAAAGCCGCAGACCCAGACGCGGGGTCTGCGCTACCCTTGCTTTCCCGCGTCGTCAAAACGCCGACGCCGAATCAATCCGTGGTTCGCGGCGAGAAGCACGAGATTCCTCCGCAACGGACAACGGACCAGGGATAAAAGACATCCCAAAGCTATTTCATGCCAAGAGAAAGACTCACCGAGGCAAGAGTCCGATACCTCTTCGAGGACTGGATCAATACTATACTACGGGCTTGACTATGTCAAGCAAAGAGTTATATAGGGGCAACCACCATAGGCCAGTGCCCACCCGGCCACGAATTGGCCGCGCCTGCCGCCTTCCGCTTTCTCCTTTCGGTCCGTTGGCGTGGCGTCATGCCATGTGGTCGTGTCATGCGGGGAATCTCCGGTACTGTCCCAATTTTCCTGGCATCTCCTCTTAGCATCTGATAAGATGCTTTTGGGGTGCTGAGAAATGATTGACGTAGCACAAGACATCCATCCTCTGACGACTTTCAAGCGCCAAACGGCCCGGTTCGCCCGCCTGCTCAAGAAGACCCGCAGACCTCTGGTATTGACGGTGGAAGGCAAAGCGCGTTTCGTCGTGTTCGACGCCGAAGCTTACGAAGAGTGGAAGGATCGCTTCGAAACGATCGAGGCGGTGAACGAAGCCTTGGCGGAAGAGGGCGAAGGCCGGCCCGCTGATCAAGTCCATGCCCAATTGAGGAAGAAGCACTTTGGCGTATCGCGTTCGGTATCGAAAGCGGGCTGAGGGTAGTGTCTGAAAAGTGCGTTGATGGCAGTGAAAGAACCCTTGCTTCTTCCTGCCGGTAGCCGTACCGTGAAGGCATGAGAAAACAATCGAACGGCACGGAGCTTCAGGCGCTCAAGAATCTGATTTCCGAGACCGACCTGATTCTTTCGACTACGACGCCACTGCCAGAAAACCGCACGCCACGATGCCGAGAATTGCTGAGTGCGGCGCTGGCGCTTGCCGACGATCTAATCAAGCAAGGGCGCGGCGTATCACCCGCTGCCATGCTCGGTCACAAAGGCGGAAGCACCACCTCGAAGCGCCACGGCCCCGAGCATTACCGTCAGATGGCGGCTATGCGCAAGACACGCGCTGGCGGAAGGCCGCGCAAGACAGCCTAGCTTTCAGGATCGTCCGGCAGTAAGTGAAGAGTCTCAGCCTCTCCGTCATATTCCGCAATCAGCCAATTAACCGCAACCTCGTTTGCTGCCTTCTTGAGTTGGCCTATTTCTGCGGCGCTCACGCCAGCCTTTCCGCCTTTCAGTTGAACGAGCCGCAAGTCCAAAACATCTTTGTTCTTGCGACTGAGGCGGAAGGCTACGGCATCAATAATGCCCGTGCGCGGCGCACCTTTCGCGCCTTCAAAGAACGCAACGCGCCAGCCTTGTTCCTCGAAGTGATCCTTGAACGCGGCTTTGCTGGCGGCTTCGGCGGCATGAGCCTTAATGAATGTGCCTTTGATCCGCCGTGTTTTCCACGCCTTTAATGCGGCTGTTCTCCCCATGACATTCCCTCCATTCCCAGATTCTAACCGTTTCTGGTAAAGTTTTATAGCCGCCTAGCTCGACGGGGCGACAAGCCGGGAACCCTACCCGGTTGGCGGCTACTTCCCTTTTTAGGGCATCGCTAAAGGGAGCGATGGAGAGCCACGACAGGCCAACACTCAGCCATGCGGTTGAGGAAGAGATCGAATCAGAACAGATAGAATCTCATCGTACCCACCGGGAACAACTCCAAGGGATGATGCGAGCTACTTACCCGTTGGGAGAGCCACCGCCCAAGCGTCCAAAGAAACTATGCAACATCCTCAGGGCGTATGCTGTCGATCTGTTCATAATCGAAGCCTATAAATACCCGCCCGATCCAAGAATGGACCATTGGCTGGCTGTCCTGGCCGCCCGTATCGGCAAGACGGTTATGGACACGTTGCCTAAACCCGACGCTTCCATCCACACTTTTGTGAATCTTACTTACCACGCGAGAACAGAGGAAATGCAAGAAGCTGTTTCTGAGGCTCTGACAAAAGAAGTTCAGGATTATCTTTCAAAGTGGGCATTCAGGCGGACAACCCCAAACGCCGAAAGCACTGCGCCTGAACCAGAGCGCCTGAAAGCGACAATAACGAGCCCGGCGGCGGCTCGACGGATGGAGAAATACCTACGGGACAACGGGATCGGCCTCACCGATTTCGCCAGTAGGGCACAGACAACAGACAGAACTCTGCGATCTTTCCGAAAGACTGGCAAGGTTCGCCGCGACATCTTCGAGGGCATTGCCAAGGCCATGGGAACAACGAAGGCCGATTTACTAAAAGACCCACCAATAGAGTAGCTTGAAAAAGTTCTTCCGCTTACTTTCCGTTTACTTTCCTCTTAATTTCCGCTATGTTTCCGGTCAACTTTCCACTTTCTGATTCTCTTCCGCAATAAATCCGGCGTTCTACGTATCGAGGACGGATCGGCCTGATCCACACTGCGAGCGTAGGGTTCGCAATGCTCAAATCGGGAATTCTAATCAGGGGACCACCAACGAGCAAGGGCGATTTGCTTTCCTTCTATAGTAGGGCGGGGCGTGGGGTCTGTTGCAGCCCACGCCCTAAGCGGAGAAGTGGCAGAGTCTGGTTTAATGCGGACGCCTGCAAAGCGTCTGATCGGCACACCCTGAGAAGTGAACGCCGATCCGTGGGTTCGAATCCCACCTTCTCCGCTATCCTACGACTATTTTGGCCTTTTCTCAAGGAGAAATTGCGGTTACAGGCGAATAGACCCTATATTCTTTAACCTATTCATTCCACGCCAAATATAGTTCCATCTTCACGTCACTTTTTTCTTGACTAACAGCAATCGGTAGCTGTATTATGGAACCATGATGAGCGATAAAAAATCATGTACTGCAATGACTTGCGAGGATTGCAAGGTTGAATGTCAACGCTTCGGAAAGCATCGGAACGGTTTGCGCCGTTTCCGCTGTCCGAAGTGCAAGCGCACGTTTACGGAGCCGCACACCCGCACGTTAGGCGAGATGTATATTCCTTGGGAAAAGGCGTTGCTTGCTCTGCAACTCATGCTCGAAGGAAACTCCGTTCGCAGTACGGAACGGATCACCGGACTAGACCGGAACACGATCATGCGCGTGCTGGTGCTCGCTGGCGAAAAGTGCGAGAAGATATCGGGAGAGATGATCCGCAACGTGTCCGTGAAAGACGTTCAAGCTGATGAGATTTGGTCCTTCATCGGGAAGAAAGAAAAGGCGCGGCAAGATGACGACGATCCGACCTTGGGTGACGCCTACTGCTTTGTCGGAATCGAGCGCACCAACAAACTGGTTTTGGCTTGGCACCTGGGAAGCGCACGGCCCGCGACACAGAGGCATTCGTCGAAAAGCTCAACGAAGCCACGTCGGGACACTTTCAGATCACGACAGACGGTTTCAAGGCTTACATCGATGCGGTCTCCATGAGTCTTGGGACTCGCGTCGATTTCGCGCAACTCATCAAGGTGTATCGAGCCGCCCCGGAAGAGCGCCGCTACTCTCCCGCCGAAGTAGTCAGCACGGAGGTGGTCCCAGTCATCGGCGAGCCCGATCCCAAGAAGATTTGCACGTCTCACGTCGAGCGCCAGAACCTCACCATGCGAATGCAGATTCGCCGCTTCACGCGCCTGACAAACGGATTCAGCAAGAAATGGGAGAACCACTACGCCGCGCTCTCCCTGTACTTTGCCTATTACAATTTCGTCAGAATCCACAGCACGATCCGCGTTACGCCCGCGATGGAAGCCGGCCTCACCGACCACGTGTGGACAATCGAAGAAATGCTCGTTAAAATCACCCCACTTTCAGTTGATTGAGTGATACTCTTAGAGCGAGAGAGGCAATGTCGAGTCCGGTGACAGTAACGGAAATATTCCCAAGATCTGAGAAGGTGCTCTACGACCGTCCGACATTGGCAAGCGTAGTATGTCAGGTTGAATTCCCAGCGATACTCAAGATTTCCACGGAATTGCCTTCCGCTTTCCAGGAGTTGATCCGCGATGACTATCCGGTACTTTCTACAAGGCAGGAGATCCCGCTTCTGCCTAGTGGATTGCCCCCTGAAATCATGGAGGTGGTAAAGAGATCATTCGCCAGTCAAAAGGCGAACGGATACGAATTCGTTTCTGCAGATTCCTTATGGCGCGTTTCCCTCACAAACAGTTCTCTTGCTTTAATCACGGCCAACTACAAGCGATTTGAGGACTTCTTGGCTCACTTCCATAAGGTAATCGCAGCCCTCCGTCATGTCTATAAACCAGCGTTTTTCCCACGTGTGAGCCTTCGTTATCAAAATGTAGTCCAGCGAACCAAGCTCCAGATTCCAGTAACAACACCGTGGACAGACCTTTTGCGGCCTCACATTGCTGGTATAATGGGAACAGGGGTTGCGGAAGCAGTCGAAAGTTTAGCGGGGCAAGCGGTGATTGCACTTGGGAGCTACTCAGCCAAGGTCCTGGTGAACGTGGCGCTGGGAGAGGTTGTTGGCACTAAAGAAAAGGTCTTCGTCCTTGACAGTTATTTCCATACCACAACAGGGAGAGTGTCAAATGAAGATGTTGCCAGCGTGCTCCAATATTTTAATCAAGAGTCCGCAAGATTCTTCCGCTGGTGTATTAGTGACGACCTCCATCGGGCCATGGGACCCAGACCAATTGACATTTCCGACTGAACCGGAATCATTCTCATCGCAGCCGGCCTACTGTCAGATCTGGTCCCAGACAGGAGACATGCGACACGCGTTCGTATATAAGATACCATATCCTAATGAGATAACAATTCCTGATAATATAACAATTCCAATACTGACGCAGAAAAAGATTTTCACCCATCTGCTTATCGATGAACTCCCAGAGCAGGCATTTGAGGAAGTTTTTGAATACGTAGCCAACTTGTGGGATTTCTATCAAAGTGCGCCACCAGAAATATCTATTCCAGAAAATCGTCCTTTAAAGGGGAAAATTACAAAGCGATGCGAACGTCCCTCTTATTATTTGACAGATGAGGAGTAATCCCGTTCCATGTTTGAGTCCTCCCCTCCACAGGGCGCGCTTCGCCACGGAGAGATCCTTTCCGACGTTATTCAAATCCGCATAGAAATTGCAAACTGGAATCCGGAGTCAGAAGAATTTCCTTTGGAGTTGCTGATTCCGATGAAGCTGGTCACTGATTCCGATTTGATCCCGGGCGCCGGTTCCGACGTGATGCCGGTCACGGTCGGAGCGAAGCGACGCTGGCGCAGTTATGGTGCATGAAGTGACCGGGATGGGTCAACTGTAATT
>DATFYM010000075.1:0-17735 GCA_035315065.1 Terriglobia bacterium | reverse complement strand
AGCTAGTAAGTCCTTTAGATTGAGCACGCCTTCGCCCTTTCTTCTCGGTAGATTTGCCAGCAACCATCGTTGAATCAACAGATTGTCCTCGCCGCGTTTCTGTCGCCCGACAAAACCGAAAAGGCGGTCCGACACTCGCCGGCAACAGTTGTTCGTAAGTCCTTTGAGTTCACCATCCGACGGCTTCTTCGACTGAGCAAATTGGCGATTAACCATCGTAGAATCAATAGATTGGCTTCAGAACTTTCCCCGGCTCCCAACGGACCCCCAAAGGGCCGCTGAAGGCAGGAAGAATTACCACGGAGGCCCGAACTCAGAGAGGGGACCGTGGGGGATCTAAAGATGTCTCTTGTTTCCCAATGCTTCCCATTCTTCTCTGTGCCTCTGTGCCTCTGGGTTGGAAGCTCTTTTGCGATGACGAAGTGAGCAGCGATTACAGATTGACACGAGCCGCGAGACTTGACATGTTTTAATAAAATCGGTCGCGAAAGACCCCCGTTATCTGCCCTTATCTGCCGCCTTCGTGCCGGTTCGCTGTACGTTTTTGGTAAAAAATGGTAAAATTTGGTACGATTTGGTAGCCGGAAAACCGCCTCGAAACCGACTTCCTTTCCTGTATCCCCTTTGTTTGCAACATTGGCTTCGCGCCAAGATCCCGCGAGGGTGGGGGGAAATGGCGATTAACTCCCTCTGTTAATTTTATCTGATCTACCATAACTATAACCATGAAGCAGCTCGCTGGCGGAGTCCCCCGTTCGATGGCGGTCGCACGGGGTGCCGTCCCACGGACCCGCGCCCCGCGGTCACTTCTGTAGGGACTTCTTCTGTTTCGACTGCACGCATAAGTCTCTCTCTCCTTGTTCCCGGAAATCGCGGCCCCTCTAGCAGGCGGCCAATCGGGTCGAGCACGCTGGGGGAACGACGGCCCCCAGGGACTACGCTCGCCGAGGCTACGCGCTCCCCTGCGCGTCGAAGCTGTCTAGCTTAGGATAGTACAGAGAATCGTATCTGTCAATCTAATTATCTTATGGCTACTCCAGCCCTTGGAGTTGAACGATGCGCGGATCTATGAATCAGCTCCGCGCTACCCTTGCTCTTGCCGTCTGGTCCGATTCCAGCGCTACGGAGGGCTTCCTGGGTTATAATCCTGGTTGAATTTCGACCATGCCGGAGACACCGGAAGACAAAGCGCGGAAGACTATCGACGAACAGCTCAACAAGGCAGGGTGGCTCGTTCAGGACCGAGACCAAGCTAACATCACGGCTGGCCGAGGCGTTGCCGTGCGCAACTTCCCGCTGAAGTCCGGGCACGGCTTTGCGGACTACCTTCTCTACGTGGACGGCGCAGCGGCCGGCGTGGTGGAAGCCAAGAAGGAAGGCGCCACGCTCACCGGCTTTGAGGTCCAAACTGTCAAGTACAGCGAGGGTCTCCCGGACGAGTTGAAGGCTTATCGCCGCCCGCTTCCGTTCTGCTACCAAAGCACCGGCATCGAGACGCGGTTCACCAACCTCCTCGAACCGGAGGCGCGTAGCCGCAACGTGTTCGCCTTTCATAAGCCGGAAACATTTGCCGATTGGCTTATGGACGAGAGCCGCTCGCCGGGCTCGACCCTTCGCGCTCGGCTGAAGCACCTGCCGCCGCTTGATTCCACCGGGCTGTGGCCCGCGCAAGAACGTGCCATCCGGCGGCTGGAAGAGTCCTCACACTCAGCGACGGCAAGGTCGATGTCGCGCTGAACGACTGGGGCAGCGGAACGCGTAATCGAACGCTTATTCTCCTGACGCTGTTTCGCGCGCGCCAAATAAGCCAGCAAGGGACGTCAGCTTCCAAGGTCACTCCAATACTTGTCATTGAGGAGCCCGAGAGCTTCCTGCATCCGTCTGCCCAAGCAGAGTTCGGGCGCATCCTTCAGGATCTGGCAGAAGAATTCAGGGTTCAGGTCGTTACGACAACGCACAGCCCGTATCTTCTCAGCCAAGAACGTCCCGAGTCCAACATACTCCTCGATCGCAAGGAATACTATCACCAGTTGCGTTAGACCTATCGGGTGATGTCAGCGGCGACAACTCGATGGAGCCGTTTGGCTTGGCTCTAGGAATCAGTGGAGAGGAGTTTCGTCCCTGGCGCGACCTGTTTTTTAGCCGGGCCGATTCGATTCTCTTGGTGGAGGGTGAGACCGACAAACAGTACTTCGAGATGCTTCGTGACCCCGCACACGGAGCGGGACAACTCAACTTCCCCGGCGAGATATTCGCTTACTGCGGGAAGGATACTCTGAAGCAGACCGTCCTCCTAAAGTTCATACGAGAGCGCTATAAGCGGTTCTTTGTTACATTCGATCTTGATGCGCGCTGGGAGGTCGAAAAGCCGCTACAGGCCCTCGGATTGGAACTGAACAAGCAATACTGTCCGCTAGGAGTTGACGCCCCAGGTAAGAAGGACATCGAGGGACTGCTACCAGACGATGTCAAGAGCGCCGTACGATCAGCAAACTCCGCGCTGGTCGACCAAGCGATGAATGGCACCCCGGACGAGAGACGTGGTGCGAAGCGGGAGCTGAAGCGATTGTACCTGGAGGAGTTCAAGACGCGAGCGACCCCGGGGGCGGCTTACTTCGGAGAGTTCTACAAGTACACAAAACTCGTCAACAAAGCGATGACGACCCAATGCTAGCATCGCCTTCCACGGGAAGCGCTGGAGACTCGCGCAGGTGAAGGCGGCCGTCAGGAGTAACAGCCTCTGAGTGGCCGGATTCCCCAACGAACCCCGCGACTTCGGTTTCAATTTCCTCCCCTTCTTACCGGCCGGCGGACCTCGCGTCTGTTGTCGCCGAGTCAGGTACAATCACCGCCCTCAGAAGCCGACTGGACCTTGACGGAGCGGAGCTTTGACTGAAGGCAAAGCTGGAACACATCCGAGATAGCAAATCCAGCGGGGCCGTTGTACACTCGGTTTGCGGGTAAGACGTTGGCGACAACTGGATATCCGCTGAAGAGGCGAGGTGACGGTGAGCTACCGGCAACAAGAGATTCTGATCGAAACCAACGAGAACTACGGCAGACGCCCGCCAATGGACTTCTGCGGGGCGGTCTTTCGAGGATTTGCGCCAATGCTGGGCTATTCGGTGCGCATGGCTCTCGAAGGCTCAAGCAGTTCAGTCGGCGCCCCGCCTTCCTGGTTGCGAAAGGCCGCCGACGTTCGAGTGACCGGTTTCGCCGAGAGGGCTGGCGCCACGATCCTCAACCTGGAGGCGCCGTTGCTGGGCGAGGCCGCCCAGGAGATCTACTCCCAAAACACACTGTGGGAGACTAAGCCGGCGCCAAACGAAACAGCAGTCAACGTTCTTGCCCGCGTTCTAGGGGACGTGCGCGATGCAAACGACGAAAGTGCGTTTTACGATCGGCCGCTGTTGGGTAGGGTCGCCCGCCTCCGCCATCTCCTCGCGGGCGTGGTCACATCCATCCGACTTCCCGCCGCAGCGGACGACCAGCGCCTCTCCGCAGTGGTGAATGAGCAGGTGGTGGAGAGCGCGGTGCGCCTTTGGGACCGCACACCTCCTTCGGCGCAGATTCGTCTGACCGGCGTGCTGGACATGATTCGACACAGCACGCGGTCCTTTGGCCTCGTGCTCGAAGGCGGCGCGGAAGTGAGGGGAGTACTGGAAACGCAGGAGCAAATGAAAGATTTGACGCCCTTTCTCGGAGCGAAAGTGTTGGTGCTGGGGAGGGCTGTCTATCGGCCTTCCGGGAAGTTGCTGCGGGTCGACGCTCACAGCTTCGACTCCGGCGAGGGGCAGCCGCAGCTCTTTGGCAAAGTGCCGCCGCCACGCGAGAAACGCCCGCCAATCATCCGCATGAAGCCTTCCGACCAGTATCGCAAGGGAGTTGGTGCATTCTTTGGCATCTGGCCCGGTGAAGAGAGCGACGAAGACTTCACGCGAATGCTGAAAGAAATTCGCGGATGAGCGCCAAGCCATACGTTCTCGATACCAGTGTTCTCTTACACCTCATCCGAGGCCACGCCCTGGGCGAGTATATTAGAGTGACCTTCCAGATTGAGAGCCCAGCTTATCGTCCTCTGGTGAGCATCGTGACGCATGGGGAGATTTGGGCGCTGGCGGACCGCAACAACTGGGGAGACGAGAAGCGCGTAGCGTTGAAGCAGACGCCGGACAGCCTGGTTACAGTTGATTTGAATGACCAATCGATCCTCGATGCCTACGTCGAAATGGATCGTGCGTGTCGTGCTGCGCTAGGCGGAGCAAGGAATCTGGGCGATAACGACCTTTGGATTGCGTCGACGACGCGTGCCGCCGACGCTGTCTTGCTGACAACGGACCAGGACTTTCTACACTTTCATCCCGATCACTGCTTCGTCCACTATATTGACCAAGCATCCCGTTTGGCTGGCCCACAAGAAGGCACGCAACAAGGCTTTCCGTAAGATTGGCAACCGTATCGCCCGGGGCTGAACAGCCTGGGGGCCGCAAAAGCGCTGAATTAGAACAGTTCTTCCTCACGACGCAAAGAGTTTGGAACAACACAGTTCGGAAGTGAGCTTGACTCGTCGCGAAGAGCATTCTCTTGCCTCGACAAAGTCGTGCGAAATCGGCAAAGTCTCCATAAGTCATTGATTACACTGAGTGTTCACCCTATCTCTATTTTCCTGCTTGACGGAACCTGGTTGTCCGTGGTATGTATCGCGTGTCGGTTGGGTTGGTCTGGGTCGTTCTGCTCCGCCGTTTACCTGTCGAGAGAAATCCTACTCCCATGCAAGCAACCGACGTGTTTTCGAGCCTCCATAGCCTCGTAATCGAGGCAACCCTATTTGTTGTATTCGTTCTGACTTGTTGCAAACTAATCGTTCACGAGTGGCGGTCGCTGCGGCGGCTCACTCGTCGCCCCAAGAACAGGAAAGCTCAGCAACCGTAGCGCGGACCCGTTTTGTGAGTGCGCGGGGGAGATTCAGGACTTGCTGGCCTTTTGACGGAAGCCCAGCTCGGTTGCATTCAGAGCTGGCGAAGTGTATGTTATCGGTGGGTCGAGATTCTGAAAGTCGGAATCACAGTTTGAATGATCGGCAGTTTCAGTTCGAGTGGGATGAGATCAAGGCAGCGGCGAACGTGCGTAAGCACGGTGTGTCCTTCGAGCTGGCGGCGACGGTCTTCCACGACCCGAGACTGCTCACCGTTGCCGACCTGGAGCACAGCGAAATTGAGGAACGCTGGTTTTCAATTGGTTGCGCCGGCAACGGGGCAATGCTCTCAATCGTTTACATCTGGTCGGAGCCTGATCCTCGAACGTCGAAGATCCGCCTGATCTCGGCCCGCGAAGCCACCCCGACCGAGATTCGCCCATATGAGGAAAATCTATGAATGACCGCTCGTCTGAAGATGAAAAGATGCCGGCAGAGATCGACTTCAGCCAAGGGGTACGAGGGCTCCACCACATTCCGTCCGGCGCCAAGGTCTTTCTGCCCGCTTCGATTGAGCGAAGCGTCTGGGAATATTTCTCCGACAAAGCCGAAAAAAAGGGTATTGATCTGGGGGAGCTCTTGACCGACGTACTCAGGCGCGATATCGAGATCAATGAGGTACTGAAGTAACGCCGAGTAGTTCTGGGTGCGAGGGAGCCGGCCGGACCTAGCCCAATTGGGCAGCACTGCTGTTAAACGATCGGGTAAGAAAGGGAGTTATGACCGAATTGATCTTCATGGTGGAGGAATCGCCGGAGGGCGGATACACGGCACGGGCCCTTGGCGAATCGATCTTCACTGAGGCGGATGACCTCGCCGGGCTCCACGAGAAAGTTCGCGACGCGGTACGCTGCCACTTCGAGGAAGGACAGGGACCCAAAGTGGTCCGGCTGCACTTCGTGCGAGAAGAAGTGATGGCCGTATGAAGCTGCCTCGCAACCTCTCGGGCCGTGGCTTGGCCAAGGCTCTGAGAGTGTTGGGATATGAGGTCACCCGCCAGACTGGAAGCCACCTGAGGCTGACAACGCGTCAGCACGGCGAGCACCATTTGACCGTCCCGGACCATTCCCCCTTGAAGATCGGCACCCTCGCTGGAATTCTCGGGGACGTTGGACAGCACTTCGGTAGGAACCGCGAGGAAATCTTAAAGCAACTGCAGGGCGAGGAGTGTTGTTAGCCAGGATGCCTCGCCAAGTCGAGATACTCTCATCGAGCAAACGTGGCCCGGACCTCTGGCGTGTGCGATCGACGCTTTTTCGCGCCCGCTAGCGCACGCCGGTTCGGTTCTTCGTTGGCTCCGCCTCTCCCCGTTTCAGCGGCAAGGGTTTGTCTGGTGGACTCCAGCGCGATACCGATAAGGGATTATGCTCGGATAGCACCAAAGTGCTATATCGGAATAGCACCTTTGGGCCATTGACATCCTTGCCCATCGCTGGTATCAAAGTAAGCGTATTTTCAGGTGATCGATTTTCAGGCGATATTTTCTACGGGGTCGAAGACCCGGAGGTAGTTTTTCGCCGGAAAGTTCGGACCGGCAGTCCCAGTTGTCCGGCCAGGGGCCCTCAGGCCAGCCAGAGGACAAGGGACCGCGCCACCCAGAGCCTCTGAGCGACTCTCCGTGCAAACTGGATAGCGGCCAGTAGCGCCTAGTCTCACGCCTCTGCGGTGCGGAATGCGCAGTTTGAGCGAGAGGCTGATTTTCCCTATACGCAGCCAACCACTGTGGCATCCCGCCGTTGACCGCAAGCCCTGCTTCCCACACAAGCAGGCCAGACCCGCTGTTTTCATCAAATCGCAATCGTGCTTCCCGTCCGGGCAAGGCTGGGCCTGAGAGCACACCGCCGCCACCACACCGCGGTGTGCTTGCAACGCCAGATTCTTTCAAAACCGGAGAGCCAAACGAGAAGGAGATGCCATGACGACGTCGAATCCGAGCGGGGCTGAAATGGTGAGCTTGAGTGGTAAGCGGGGAACCAAGGCTGCCAGCTTGCTGGCGGTTGTGTTCATGCTTATGTTTCTTCTGTCGACGGGTGCTCGTGTCGCGCGCGCGCAGATCATCATCGACAATTGGAGCTTCGGGAATGGGTTTTGGAACGACCCCTCGAAGTGGGACAACGGCGTCCCCAACAACGGCGGCGGCAATTACTATGATGTCGTGATCAACGGCTCGGGCAGCGACACGATCACTTTCTTTGCTGGCCCCACGACGATTGACAGCCTCACGCTGGGGACGGGAGAAACGCTAACGCCCTGGAGCATGGGACAAATGGTCGGCGAGCAGTTGACCGTCGGCAGCACCCACGCCGCCGGAACGCTCACCAACAACGGGACGTTGAATTGGGCGAGCGTTCCCTTGACTCTCGACATCACCGCCGGCAACGGTGCCATTACCAACACCAACGCCATTAACCTTACATTGTCGAACTTCACCATCAACGCCAGCGGAAACTTCAACACTGCCACGCTGAACGGCGGCGGGACCATCACCCTGTCAATGGCGACGATCATGTCAGCGGCGGGGTTCTTCGGCAATGTTGGGACCGAGGTGCTGGACAATGTTGATAACACCATCCAGGGCGACGGCAACATCGAGAACTTGTCGCTGATCAACGAGAGCGGCGGCACCATCAACGCGAACACGGCCAACCCCCTCTACATCACGATGGGTCAATGGGGGTTCACGAACAACGGGACGGTGAAAGCGACGGGCGCGGGCGGCCTCTACATTAGTTCTTGGGGCGGTGGCTTCGGCGCGACGTTCACGAATAACGGGACGATCGACATCAACGCCAGCTCCCTCACCCTGTGGAACAACTTCAACCCCAACAACGGCACGCTGACTGTCGAGAACGGTAGCACCGCGGAGCTAGTTAGCATGGAGAACTACGCCGGCATCACGGTCGATCACAGCAACGTGACCGTCGACTATGACTACTACAACGAATCGGGCAGCACCACCATCGTCAAGAACGGGGCCAGCTTGGGCGTCGTTGGGGAGTCGGGCTTCGGTGGGAACTTCAGGAACGAGGGAGACAATGCAACCGTCGTGGTTAGCGCCAGCACGTTGAACGTGAATGCGGACTTCTCTAACACGGGAAATAATGCGTTCGTGGCGATTGCCGCCGGCAGCACGTTGAACGTCGGCGGGGACTTCAACAACACCGGCTCTGGCGCCAGCGTGAATCTCTCTAACGGAAGTACTGGCACTATCACGGGGTCGCTACTCAACGGCGCCACCGTCACGGTGGATAACAGCATGCTGACCGTCAAGACTGACTTCAACAATCAGGACTCCGCCAGCACCACGGTTCAGGACTTCGCCACCCTGAACGTCGGTGGGAACTTCAATAACACGGGACAGAATGCTAACGTCACCCTTTCCATTGGCGGCATCTTGAACGTGACGGGAACCTTCACCAACGGGGCTACGGCCAGTCTCACGCTTTCCGGGCCCGGCAACATCGCGAACCTCGGGGCGTTCCAGAACAACGGCTACGTGCGGGTTGATACGGGAAGTGTGCTGAACGATGCGTTGTTGAACCTCGATGGATCAGGCACTCTCACCGGGGGAACATATAGCCTCAACGGCGGGAAGTTCAACTACAGCAACTCCACCGACATCGTCACCAACAACGCGACCCTCATTCTGAACGCGAACGGGGGCACGCTTGGCACCGATCCCAACGGTTCCACGTTGATGATTTCCCACGATGGCGTGCACAGCGCCCTGGGCGGTTTGACCACCGACAACGGCTCACTCACCCTGATGGGCGTGACGCAGAACGTCTCCGGCGCGCTCACGATCAACGCCGGCGGCCAACTCAATTTGGCCAACAGCTCTATGACCACGGGCGGCGATCTTACCGTCAACGGTTCGGTCACCCTTAATGGCAACGACACCCTGACCATCAACGGGGCGCTGATCAACAATGCGGGCGCGACGTTCATCGAGAACAGCAACGACACCGTCAGCGTAACTAAAGGGATCACTCAGAACGGCACCTTTGAGCTCCTGAACGGCAGCAAGTTTCTTCTCAATGGCATCGGCTGGACCCAATTGACGAGTGCCGGAGAGCTGACCGCGGGCACTTACGATGTCGGCGGCATCTTTCAGTACGGGTCTCCCGCCAACGGCATTCTCGACATCAAGCCCGGCGTCACCATCGATCTGAGCGCCAATGGATTGATCACACCCAATGGGTCGACGGACGCTCTGGCGGGCTTAGAGGCCAACGAAGGGAACCTCGAGTTCGACAATCTCACCCATACCGAGACCATTACCCCGGCGGGCGGTACGTTGACGAACTCTGGTACGCTGACCCTGGGGGGAACAGCGGCAGAGACGGTTACCATCGCCGGGACGTTGAGTAACACGGGTACGGTGAACCTGACGGGGCCGGGCGTGACGCTGAACGACGACATGAATAACTCGGGGGCGATCAACCTGAGTGGCAACAACGACACACAGAACGTCACGGGCGATTTCAACAACCAGAACGGTGGTTCCCTCAGCCTGACCGCCAACATGAACAGCGTGAGCGTGAGCGGCAACTCCAATAACAGTGCGGGCGCATCGGTGACGATGAGCGGCACCAAAGGCAGCTTGGCCGCCACCTTGGCGTTTATCAACGGCGGGAAGGTGACTCTCTCCGGCGTCGGCGACACGCTGAGCGCGGCGTCATTCACCAATACCGGGAACGTATCCATCGGCCAAGGGCAGTTCGGCGGCCCCCCCGAAACCGTGACCGTTGGCGCCGCGGGTACCTACACTCAGACCGCCGCCGGGGCCAGCACGACAGTGGACGGGGCGCTAATAGCGGGCAGCGTCAGCATTCAGGCTGGCGCGCTGTTGGGCGCCGGCACGATCGTTGCGGCTAACAATGGAACCGTCACCAACAGCGGCGGAAAGGTTGAGCCAGGATCTCCCGCCGGCAATCCCGGTACCCTGACCATGGACGGAAACTACAAGCAAGGAGCCGGTGGAACCCTAACCATCGACTTGGCCGGGATCGCCCCCGGGCAGTTCGGTGTCCTGAACGTGAGCGGCCTCGCAACACTGGATGGCACGGTGGACTTCACGGCCGTGAACGGGTTCACGCCCGACCCGGGGGATGACTTTACATTCCTGTTCTTCGGCACCAAGTCGGGCAACTTCGCCAGCATGGATTTCACCAACTGGGCTTGCCCGGCGGATAACACGTGCACGGATGTATTCGGGCAGGGCAGTTTGACTCTGGAGATCACCCCGGTTAAAGGCTCCCCGACTCCGGAGCCCTCCACCTGGTTGCTGCTGGGAACGGCGCTCCTGGCGATGGCAGCATACGTTATGATGCAGCGTCACCGGACTAGGGAGTAGGAAATAGGGAGCGGGTAGCCACGGTCAGTGCCGTTCCGACCGTGGGCTTTTCTCATGCACGGTACCCCAGCGGCAATCGCACGTAATCAATCTGACCGGGCAGGCAGCCGCCGTTGCATTGTCCAAAGCAAGACTGTCGTGACTCGACCACCGCCAATCTCCCCGCCGCTTCACCGGGCCCTTGACCACGGGATTCACGCGCATGCACTCCTATTCGTCATCGAAGGAAAGGCCCACGGTCAGAAATGCGCTGATCGTGGCTACCCGCTGCCGGGGGCGGTGATATACGCACTATGAGCTTTGAAGAAGAAACGGGACGCGGGACATTGACTCACGCCTCGGGATGCGCAGGAACTTCCGGCGAAATATCGCGCCAGATTATGCGGTTGCAGGTGGTCACGCTGATCTGGATGGTGGTTGAGTGCGCCCTTGCTCTCTTTTCTGCATGGCGCGCACGCAGCCCCGTGCTTTTGGCCTTTGGCGCCGATAGTTTGATAGAACTCTTGTCGGCACTCGTGGTGCTCCTGCAATTCGTCCCAAGCCTTGCTGTGAGCACTGCCCGGGCTGCGAGGCTCGCGGGCATTCTTCTCTTCGTGCTCGCTGCGGTCATCACCATGAGCTCTGCCCTGGCGCTGTGGCAGCATGTGCGGCCCGACACAAGTTGGATCGGCATGGGCGTCACCATTGCCGCGCTCGCCGTCATGCCCCCGCTGAGTGCGGCGAAGCGAAGAGCCGGAAAAACGGCTCGCAATACGGCGTTAACCGCGGACGCGGTGCAGTCGGCAACCTGCGCCTACCTTGCCGGCATAACCCTTGCCGGCTTGGTCCTCAATGCCGTGCTTCATATCCGATGGATAGACCCCGCCGCCGCGCTGGTTGCGGTTCCAGTCATCTGCCTGGAAGGGAAGAAAGCGTTGCAGGGCGAGGAGTGTTGTTAGCCGGGATGCCTCGCCAAGTCGAGATATTCTCATCGAGCAAGCATAGCGCGGATCTCTGGTGCGCCAGGACAAGCCTGGCTGGTCTTGTAAGCTGAAAGGAGGTTGCCCTGTAATTGCTCATTCAAACTGGAACTAGGGAAATGACTGGCATACGCATGATACAGCGTCGCCGGAATAGGGAGTAGGAAATAGGGAGTAGGTAGGTACCGACTCACCTACTCCGTACTCCCAATTAGCAGTTCCCAAACCCGGTGGCCGTCGGTGATAACCCCTTAAGCCCTTGACGTGCCCTACTCCCTATTCCCTAATCCCCAGGTCACACCTCGCTATGCCGGGGATCCCACCAACTGCGGCGACGTTTTCCGAATCATGTCCGCGAGGGCAGACCGGTCAGGCTTCAGCAGTTCGGCAACAACCTGCGTGCCGATGTGCGCGACGATGATTTGCCCAATTTCGGTGTGCACGTCCGTGAAGATCCCCAGACTCTTCATCCGGTCCGCCTGAATTTGGTTATCCTCGTTCGGAGTCACGTAGTGCACGCTGCTCGCTTTGTAGCGATGGATCAGAAACAGATGGACGAGCGTCATCAGTCGCTTCTTGCGTAGCCGCGCGACCGTGTTCTGGTCGCGAAACGAGAGGATGATCCGGCCGCGACGATCCTGAATGTTGGCGAAGATGACGTTGGCCAGCTTTTCTCCACTTGCCTCGTCGAGCACGCACAGTTCCAACAGTTCCGAACCGGACGTGTGGGGACGCAGCTCCACCCGCATCTTCCCCGGATAGTCCCAGTGCTCCCTCCACGTCGCCAGCCATTCCTCCAGCAGCTTGGTGGGGACCTCGGTCTGAACCAGGTGCTGGAACTGCGTCGATCCCTTGCCCATCGCCTTGGTTGCGGCAGTGCGTCCCGACGAGGCCATCAATGCGGCATCCAGCCGTGGTCCTCCCACCAGCGTCTGCGGTGTGCGATAGGGAGATTCCAGCAGCCTGAACTTGCGCTGCAGGCGCGCCAGCGCCAACATCCCGTCCTGCTTCAACGCGGTGGCGAACTCCTCGGCGGCCAAGCCATCGATCTGGTGCCCGCCGTAAGTGATGAAGTTGAAGACGAAGCCGAGCCTTCCCAGTTCCTCCGGGAAGCGCCTCATCTCCTCGTCGCTCATGCCCGTGGTATCCCAGTTGAACGACGGCGACAAGTTGTAGGCCAGCATCTTGTCGGGATATTCGGCGTGGATCGCGTGCGCGAACTTACTGGCGTCCTCCAGGTCCGCCGTCTTGGTCTCCATCCACAGCAGATCCGCGAAGGGCGCCGCAGCGAGCGATTTGGCGATGGCATAGTCGATCCCGCTCTGGAGTTGATAGAAGCCTTCCGGGGTCTTGGGCAGCTCGCAATCCCAGACGACCTCGACACCCATCGACTTCGCCCGTGAGCGCGCCTCGTAGAAGGAAGCGTGTTTCGAGAACTCCAGCCATTGCTCGACGCTCATGTCGAAACGATCGCCTTCGTCGGTGCGCAACTCCATCACGTCAGCAACTGCCTGCCCATAGGTCTTCAGCCCGGCTTCTGCCTGCCAGATTTCCGCATAGCGGGTGTCGATCCTCTGCAGCGCAGTCTCGAGCTCCGTTGCCGACGCATGCCTGGCGACGGGGGCAGTCTCGGTGATGATCGACATGAGCCCGACCTGCTCAAGCCAGGCAAAGGTCGCCTCATACTCGGTCTCTGACACGGCGAACAGGAGGTGTCCCCGGACCTCGTCGACCCCCAGTTCGAAGAGCTTTCTCAGAATGGCCAGATAGCCAACCCGGTAACTTGGCAACTCGATGTTGGTTGCGCCGAGGATAAAGGGCTGGTCCCGCTCGTCGCTGCGACTCTCAACAAACGTCGCCGCTTCGGCATCGGTTCGGGCCACAATGATGCCCGGTACCCGCATGATGTCAAGCTGCAGGCGAGCCGCGTTGAGACGCCTGATCTGCTCGTCCTCGGCCACCAGCACCTTACCGCCCTGGTGGCCGCACTTCTTCGCCCCAGGCTTCTGGTCTTCAATGTGGTAGCCCGGAACGCCGACCTCCACGAAGCGGCGGATCAAGTTGCGCACGTGCGCATCTCCACCGTGGCCAGTGTCGGCATCGGCGATGATGAAGGGCCGATAATCGACTGCCGGAGTTGCCTTACGCTGTTCTTCGCTCATCCGTGCCCGGGCGAAGTGTTGGTTCTTGTCGGCCGTGAGAAGTGCTCGCACCAGCCCGGCGGCCTCGTCCGGCACCTGGTTCAAGGGGTAGCTCGCCAGGTCCGGCCCCGGGTCCTCTGAGTGCGAGCCCTTGGCGGAGGTCGCCCAGCCGCCAAGGTAAATGCCTTCTATCCCCATCCGCTTCAGGACGACCGCCTGGCCGGGGGAATAGGGGCCGAAGGTCGTAATCTGCTCGCGCTGCTCAAACAGCTCGCGCAGGCGCACATAGAACTCCTCGGCGGCCCGTCGGGCGACGGCGTAGTCGCCGGAGATCGTACCCTGTTGCTCGGCCACCTCACGCGGAGAGTAAAGGCGGACGATGCCGGCGAACCGTGGGCTTCGAAACCACTCCTCGGCGGCCGCCACCTGCTGGTTGAATGTAGTCATACTACCTCCTGCCTCTGAGCGTACTCCTGAGTCGCTGCAAAGTCGACGGGCGTCACCATTACCTTTACTTGCCATTACTCTGGTCCCTCGAGAATCGCGTCATGAACTCGGTTGTTTTTGACCAACCCCTCGTGTGCCGAGAAGATTGTCGCCATGATCAAGTAGAACCCAGCCCTAAAGAGGGGTCAAATCGGGTGGTCCGAATCGGACCACCTGTCCGAGCCGGGCGAGGAGAGGATGCGTTCTGCCTGGCACATGCGCTAAAATAGTCTTCCGTTCTCAGAAGGTGTGAGAGATTAAACACAGAGGCACGGAGACACAGAGAAGAGCGCGAGGATCATATGAAGATCGTTTGTTTCCACGCGCTTCCCATTATTTCTCTGTGCCTCTGTGTCTCTGTGATGGAAACTCCTTAGCAATTATTTCGCGCTCTCTGAGACTGAGAACCGACAGGAGGTAATAAATGGTCCCGGTACAACAAGAAGAAGTGCAGATCACGCGCCCGATCAACGAAGCCCAAGCCACAATCCTGACCGAGGAGGCAGCACATTTCCTTACCAAGCTCGCCCGGAAGTTTGAAGACGTGCGGCAGCAGCTTTTGACAAGACGCACCGCCCGGCAACAGGAAATCGACGCGGGCAAGATGCCGGACTTCCTACCCGAGACTGCCGAGATCCGCGCGGCGAATTGGGCGGCCGCCCCTATTCCGCACGACCTTCTCGACCGGCGGGTGGAGATCACCGGCCCGGTGGATCGAAAGATGATCATCAACGCCCTGAACTCCGGGGCGAGCGTGTTCATGGCCGATTTCGAGGACTCGAATTCTCCCACGTGGCAAAACAACCTGGACGGCCAGTACAACCTGCGCGATGCCGTCAACGGGACCATCACCTACGTGAGCCCGGAAGGAAAGGCGTACGACCTGGCGGAGCGGACAGCAACCCTGATGGTGCGGCCGCGCGGCTGGCATCTCGACGAGAAGCACTTCTTGGTGGGGGGGAAACCGATCTCCGGGTCGCTGTTCGATTTCGGGCTTTTCTTCTTTCACAATGCGAAAACGCTGATCGCGAAAGGTACGGGGCCTTACTTCTACCTGCCCAAGCTGGAAAGCCACCTCGAGGCGCGTCTGTGGAACGACGTATTCAATTTCGCGCAAGACGAGCTGGGAATTCCACGGGGAACCATCCGGGCCACCGTGCTGATTGAAACCATCCTCGCCGCTTTCGAGATGAACGAGATCCTCTACGAGCTGCGGCAGCACTCGGCCGGGCTCAATTGCGGACGGTGGGACTACATCTTCAGCTTCATCAAGAAATTCCGCAACCGTCCCGATTTCGTTCTTCCCAACCGTGCTCTGGTAACGATGGACCGGCATTTCCTGAACTCCTACGTTCTGCTGCTGATCGAGACGTGCCACCGTCGCGGCATCCACGCTATGGGAGGCATGGCCGCGCAGATTCCGATTAAGAACGATCCGGCCGCCAATGAAGCGGCCCTCGAGAAGGTGCGGCAGGATAAGCTCCGCGAGGTCCGCGCCGGTCATGACGGAACGTGGGTGGCGCATCCGGGCCTGGTACCGGTGGCCAAGGAAGTGTTTGATACTTACATGAAGACCCCCAACCAGATTTCGCGCCGACGGGATGACGTGCGAATCAACGCCGCCGATCTGGTCGCGGTGCCGGAAGGGGAAATCACGGAGGCCGGGCTGCGCTGGAACATCGACGTGGGTCTGCAGTATCTGGCCGCGTGGTTGCAGGGCAACGGCTGCGTTCCGATTTATAACCTCATGGAAGATGCGGCAACCTGCGAGATCTGCCGGGCGCAGGTGTGGCAATGGGTGAAACACGGGGCGAAAATGAGTGATGGCCGGACGGTGACGATGGAACTGGTGCGCCAGGCCACTTCCGAAGAATTGGAGAAACTGCGGACCAGGCTGGGCGCCGAGAGATTTGATTCGATGGGCTTCAAGACGGCCGCACAGATTTACGAGAGCATGATGACCCGCGCGGATTTCCCCGAGTTCTTGACTCTCGTGGCTTACGACTACATCGACTGAGACGAATAGGGAGTCGGGAGTAGGGAGTAGGGAGGAGGCAGGGAGACGGCGTTTTCCCTACTCCCGACTCCCGACTCCCGACTGGTAGTGGTCGAGGCGCGTCATGTCCCCTTCTGTGGCAAAAAGCTCCGGCAAAACTCCAAAGGCCAAAATCTCCGACAACGATCTGGCGCGTCTCCGGGACGATCTCGTCTCTCGCCGCATCGGTGCCGGGATTGATTGGCTCGAAAGTCATCGCGCCTTTCTTGCCGCGCTTGATCCATCGCAGAAGGATGGTGCTGTTTTCCTCGGTTACCTCGCGCAGTGGGTGGACATTGGGTTCGACCAACCACGCTTGGTGAAGGAATTGCTGACCCGGTTCTCGCAAGCCTTCAGGGCCGCCCTTCCACTTTCCGATTACGTCCACATCCGAATGGCCGAGGGCTTAGTGGCCATGTCGGAGGAGAACTCCGAGAGCGCGATTCCCCATTTCGAGACTGTCCTCTCGTTGGAGAACGAGATTCAAGATCAGGAGCTCGTGGCGATTGCCAACTTCTGGATTGGACGATGCCAGAGAAAAATGGGCCGGTACGACAGCGCCCTGAGGTACACCGTTAAGGGCAAGGAACTCGCCCTGCGCCTGGAATATCCCAAGATGGCGGCGGTGATGCAAGTGCTGGAGAGCTGGCTCCTCTTTCAGGAAGGCAAGCCGCAGGAGGCGAGGCGCATCCTGAAGGAGGCGGAAGCGGTTCTGCTGGAGACGGATGATTACGTGACGCGAGGCAACATCCAGTCCGCCTACGGCAGGATCGCGCGCCGGCAGGGCCGGTACGACCAGGCGCTTCAGCACTTCGCCGATTCCATTGAGGAGTACAAGAAGCGAAGTCCCCTGCACCGCCATCTCGCCCGCGCGCTCGCCAACACCGCGTTCGTGAAACGCCTTATCGCTGCCCGCCTGGGTAAAAAGATCGACCGCGAGGTCGCACGGCGTTTGAAGACCGCCGGATCCCGCCATGCGGGACCCGCCGCTTTTCCCAAAGTTCGGGAGAGGGCGCATCTCGAGAGGCTCCGCGCGGAGGCGCTGGCGCACCTGGACCAGGCAGAACAGATCTACAGCCGTTACGACGATCATCGAGGCCTCGGAACCGTGCACGTCGATCGTGGCTTGCTGTGCCTGGACGGCGGTGATCTGGACGGCGCGGCCAACGAGGCGGCCGCGGCCTACCGCCTGGGGGAGGACAAGAAGGACTACATTCTGGAGGCGCGGGCCCGCATCCTGCAATCGACGGTTGAGAATGCCAAGTTTGAGGAGCAGATCGAGGAGAAATCCGATACCCACCACGCTCAGCTCGCGTGCGACTTCGCGCGTGACGCGGTGGAGTATGCCAAGCACACTCAGAACCGGCGGCTCTTGGCCAGGGCTTACATCGTCCAAGGCTTCGTGCTTGCCAACGAGTTCTTCGGCGACCCGCAGGCGGCCGGCGAGTCCTGTGACCGGGCGGCAGCGCTCCTCAAACCGGAAGGTCAGGACTATGTGTGGGAAGATCTGCAGGTGCTGAGAAGAAAGCTCCTGAAGGCTGGTAGTATCGACTCCGTGCTGCGTGAATGGTCGCAAGGCATTGTGGGAGACAAGACGTTCCAGCAAATCACGGAGGAGTTCGCAGGCATTGTGATACCCAAGGTCTGGAAACGCGAGGGCCGCAAGGTCTCGCGCGTGGCGGCGCGCCTGTCGATCTCGCCCAAAAAAGTCCGCCGCATCCTCTCTAACTCAGGGCTTATTGAAGGCAAAGACGGCAAGCATGAAGGGTAAAGGGTAAAGGGT
>DATFYM010000074.1:0-34730 GCA_035315065.1 Terriglobia bacterium | reverse complement strand
AAGCCGGCGAACTGGAGCGAAGTGTTCGCCGCGCTCGACCGTGCCGGCGTGCCCGAGGACCTTCTCGCCGACCGCGACCGGAGCCTGCCCCAGGAGCGAGAGACGGTATGATTTACCTGCTCGACACGAACACCGTGAGCTCCATCGTCAAGGGCCAGTCCCGGCACGCCCGCCGCAAGCTCCAACGGGTGAGCGTCGATCACGACGTCTCGATCTCGGTAATGACCGAGGCGGAGATCCGCTTCGGCCTCGCCCGAGGGAAGCTCTCGGCGGCAACGGAGGCTGCCGTTGAGCTGTTCCTGTCCAAGCTTGACATCCTGCCCTGGGACTCCGCCGCGGCGCGGGCCTACGCGAAGGCTCGCGCCACGCTGGAACGAATCGGCAAGCTGCTGGCGAACATGGACCTGCTGATTGCCGCCCATGCTGCCGCCGTGGGAGCCGTGCTGGTGACGAACGACCACACCCTGCGAGAGTGCTCGAAGCATATCGACGTGAGGCAGACGGTCAATTGGGCCGACGATGCGGGGGTGAAACCCTGACTCCCCATCGGCTGATCTCCGTAAATATGGTAATATGGGAAGCAGTATGAAAACCACCGTTGAACTTCCCGAGGACCTGCTGCTCGAAGCTAAGCGGAAGGCGCTCGAAACCCGGACAACATTACGCGATATCCTTGAGCGCGCTCTGCGGCGGGAGTTGAGACAGTCTGCCAGCCGGCGAACGCGCCGTCGCCCCCGGATTCGTTGGATAACATCCTCAGGGGGTCTGCCGCCGGGCCTCGACGTTTCCGACCGCAGCCAGATGTGGGATTGGATGCAGAAAGAGCGCGCGCATGATCGCCATTGACACCAACCTCCTGGTTCACGCTCAACGCCGGCATACCCCCGAGCACCGGGCGGCTCGAAGAGCAATCGAACGCGCCAGCGCCGATCGTCGAGGCTGGGGAATTCCGCTGTCGTGCATCGCCGAATTCTGGTGTGTGGTCACGCATCCGGCAAGCAGCGGGGGTCCGTCGCCGGCCAAAGAAGCGCGCGGTTTTCTTCACGAGTTGATGGCGAATGGCGGGGCGAATGTTTGGACTCCAGGCACGGGATTCTGGGAGCGACTGACTCAATTGGCAAGCGACATGAAAATTGCGGGCGCTCGTGTGTTTGATCTGCAAATAGCCTTGATCGCGCTTGAAAACGGCGCTACGGAAGTTTGGAGCCATGACCGCGGCTTCGCAGTTCTGCCAGGGTTGGTCGTGCGCGATCCATTGTAGATAATCCGTGTAGGCCACAAGACATACGCAAAAGAGTTAGCGCTCGGCTGGACGCAGAGGCCGCGCAAAGCAAAGCTCTGCGGTTCGCGGGAAGATGAGTTACGTGAATCGCAGAGCGTTGCTCTGCGCCAGCCTGCCAGTCCCCAAGTCCCCCAGAAATCGTCTCCGGGTAATGTGGTGCGACGATACAATGTCCGTCAGCCGACGGATCGGGGAGAAAAACCCAGGCCGTCAAATAGAAACGGTGCAAAGCGCAGGCTCGGTTGAAGGCGCGGGCCAACAGCCTGAAGTCTTGCTGAGACGGCAGGGCGTGCAGTAAGCTTAGGGGAGTGACAAAGCGCGGAGACGAACATGGATATTGACGAACGGCTGGAGCGGCTGACCCAGCGCCACGAAGCCCTTACGCAGACCGTCGAGTTGCTGACCAAGGACCTATCCGATATGAAAGTTTTGGTCAATGACATTGCCGAAGGAACGGCCCGGCTGCTGCACGTGGCGGAGATTCACGAAAAGCGATTCAGCCGACCGGAAGACGCGAAATCGTGATCGGACAGTGAAAACGGTGGGGAGGACGGTGTTCCGTGCCCTTTCCTACCCAAAGGGACGCGGCGTGCTCTGGAGGATCTACTTGTACTTCTTCTGTCGCCGCCTGGCGACCACACCCGCGAGCGGCTGACCACGTACCGCCGACTGCTGAAGGGGGGTACCGCAGACTTTGTGCCGTTCAGAGTCTGCGGTTCTTAACACGGTAAACTTCCACTTTTTGTGAACATGCGGCTGCGGCGATCAAAGCCCAGAACCGTGGGTCGTGGCAGGGGGAAAGCCGCAGATTCTCTGAGATGCGAGAGTCTGCGCTACGCGCTTTTCCCGCGTCTTTTGGACATGGTAAAATCGCGTGTATTCAGTCGTGTTAGGAGTGCATCATGGCGACCACGCCGGTAGTGACGGTACGCTTGGAACCCGAGCTGCGGGAACGGCTGGACCGTTTGGCGAAGGCGCAGCGCCGCAGCCGCTCGTTTGTGGCGACGGAAGCGATCCGCGAATACGTGAAGGCGAACGAGTGACAGATCGAGGAAACCCGCAAGGCGCTGGCGGAAGCTGACCGGGGAGAGTTTGCCTCTCCGTCCGAGGTTCGCCGCGTGGTGAAGAAGTGGACCAGCCCCAGGCGGAGCGCACGTGCCCGATAGCGCTGGAGATCCGCTGGCTGAAACGGGCGCTGGCCAACCTCGATGCCGAAGCCGCCTTCATCGCCCGCGATGATCCCGCCGCTGCCCGCGTGGTGGAAGCCATTTGGAGGTGTACATGCGAAGGCCCGGGGAATCCGCCTCGGCATTAATCGATGAGAAGATCAAGGAACTTGGAGACTGGCGCGGGAAGACGCTCGCGAAAGTGCGCGAGATCATCCACGAGGCAGACCCTGAGATCGTCGAAGAGTTGAAGTGGGTGAAACCCACGAACCCCGGAACACCGGTCTGGTCCCGCGGCGGCATCGTCTGCACGGGAGAGACGTACAAGAACGTCGTCAAGATGACATTTGCCAAGGGAGCTGCGCTCGAGGACCCTTCAGGTCTATTCAACTCCAGCCTCGGAGGGAATGCCAGGCGCGCCATCGACATCCACGAAGGCGACGAGGTCGATGGGGCAGCCTTGAAGGATCTCATCCGCGCTGCAGTGGCGCTCAATCTCAAGGGCAAGAGCAAGGGGAAGTCCAAGCCGAAGCCCCGGCGAGCGAGCAGCAAGCGGGCCGACTAGCTTCATCGCCGGTCCCGGCCCGGCAGCAGGGTAGCGCGGAGGTAGCGTAGTTCAGCTTCCTCCGCGGTTCTTAAGAGGGCAACAACGTAGTCGGACATTCATATATCAGTTAATGCCCAAGGGAGAAGCCGCAGACGAAGCCAAACGGCGGCTACGTCTGCGCTACCCTGCTGCGTCATACGCCAAGCAGTTCGGTATTGAAACGCCCAACTGGCCGCGTCAGGCGGCTCAAGATTCGTGAATCGAGGGGATCGCAAAACAATGCACCAAACACGCTCGCGGAGCAGGTAGCCCCAGCATGGTTCTTATACTGTGGAGTTCTCGCTCTTGAAAACAAATGACCGTAACAACGCCTAGTTCAAACCTCGGCCGTCATGTGTTTGGAGTGGCGGCTTTGGCGTTTGGCCTCATCACGCTGGCCTGGCACGACTACAACGGCTGGCATCTACCGCGTTACATTGTCTACCCATCCGCCGCCGCCGAGATCCTCGGCGGCGCTGCGATTCAGTTCCGTCGGACCGCGAAAACGGGCGCAGCCGTCCTGCGTGCGGTTTATCTTCTCTTCGCCCTACGGTGCGTGCCACCAATAGTCGCCACACCGCGGATCTACAATAGCTGGGGCAACTTCTTCGAGCAGTTCTCTCTCTTTACCGGAGCGGCGATCGTTTATGCGCGCTTGTCTTCGGCATGGTCAGGGGTAAGGCTTCATCGCATCGGCCGCATTCTTTTGGGCATCTGTGCCGCTTCCTTTACCCTCGAACAGGCGTTTTATCTTGACGCTACCGCCAAACTTGTCCCGAAGTGGGTTCCGCCAACTCAGATGTTTTGGGCGGTAACGACGACTGTTTTGTTCGCACTTGCGGCTGTGGCTCTTCTTACGAATCGAATGGCACTTCTCGCGACTCGCCTTTTGACAATGATGCTCGTGATCTTTGGGGTACTCGTGTGGGTACCGTTGCTTCTCTCGGATCCCCACAATCATACGAATTGGGGCGAAAACGCCGAGACCTTCGCGATTGCCGGAGCAGCATGGATTCTCGCTGATCTCCTCGGCGAGTATCGGCTTAATGAAAACACAACAACATTAGGTAGCTAGCCGTTTTCGACGCGCGCCTTTATGTCCGAGTACGCCGTATCGATGAGCCTGCTTAGCGCTGCGGCGTTGGTGGCCGTTCCCGGTCTCAGTTTCACATGGCGCATGAACTTGCCGGTGCCTTGCAACAAGCGGGCAGGATCCGACAGCGCTGCGCCGTGAAAGAACCCCACGTTTACGTGCGAGGTGAACACATTGACGTAGCCGAAGGGCGCATCTCCCAAACATGCAACCGGACAGCCATCATGCAAAAGCTCCCGGACTTCGTCTCCGCACTTTCGCATCACCTCAAACCACTGATGCGCGATGGCTCCCAATTCACCTGCATGCTCTTTCATCCACACATCGATGGCGGGATCCCGCTCGACAACGCCCTTGAATCGCAGCAATTCCGTTCTCATCGTCGCTCCACTTTCTGCTTTCGGGATCTATGGTTACGTTGCTACCTTCCCTCCCGCAAAGAGTGTAGGATACTTTGGAGCCGTGCGCCTGCGCGACGGCCAGTTTGTTCAAACCGTAGAGGAAACCATGTCTCAGGAATACATTGAGATCCGCGGTGCGCGCGAGAATAATCTCAAGAACGTCTCCCTGCGCATCCCCAAACGCAAGATCACCATCTTCACCGGCGTTTCGGGTTCCGGCAAATCGTCGATCGTCTTCGATACCGTCGCGACCGAGGCACAACGCCAGATGAACGAGAATTTCAGCATGTTCATCCGCACCTTTCTGCCGCGCTACTCCCAGCCGGACGCCGATGCCATTGAGAACCTGAGCATGCCGATCGTCGTGGACCAGAAACGGCTTGGCGGCGGCTCCCATTCGACGATGGGCACGATCACCGACATCTACCCGGTGCTGCGCCGGTTGTATTCCCACATCGGCAAACCGCACGTGGGACATGCGAATGTCTTCTCTTTCAACGACCCCAAGGGCATGTGCCCGAACTGCAACGGCCTCGGCCGCAAGGTGGGCGTTGACGTGGATCTGTTCCTCGATAAATCCAAAACCCTGAACGAAGGCGCGATCTTATTCAGTGAATATGCCGTCGACAGTTGGGGCTGGAACTTCCTCGGCCGGTCGAAACTCTTCGATATGGACAAGAAGCTTTCGAAGTTCAGCGAAAAGGAAATGGGACTGCTTTTATACAGCAAACCCTATAAACTGAAAACCAGCGTTGGAGGCAAGGACTTCAATTTAACGTGCGAAGGCATTTTCAGCAGATTTACCGCCAAGTATATCACGCGCGACGTGAAGACCATGTCGGAACGTACACAAAAGGCCGTGGCGCCTTACATCACGATGGCGCCGTGCACGGTGTGCAAGGGCGCGCGCTTAAGTCAGGAAGTGCTGAAGTGCAAGATCGGCGGATACAACATCGCGGAGCTGGCCTCGATGGAAGTGGGCCAGTTGATCGGTGTGATCAAGACGATCAAGGAACCGCAAGCCACACCCATTTTGAAAACACTGATCCAGCGCCTCCAATATCTCGTGGATATCGGCCTCGAATATCTCACCTTAAATCGTGAAACCGACACGCTCTCCGGCGGCGAATCGCAGCGCGTTAAGATCGTCAAACACCTGAGCAGCAGCCTGGTGGACGTGATGTATGTGTTCGACGAGCCCAGCGTGGGTCTTCACCCGCGTGATGTGCATCGCTTGAATGAACTTCTGCAACAATTGCGCGATCGAGGAAATACGGTTCTGGTGGTAGAACATGATCCTGACGTCATTAAAGTGGCTGACCATATCGTGGACGTGGGTCCGCAGGCCGGGAGTCAGGGCGGCCAGATCATGTACGAAGGTCCGTTCAAGAACCTGTTGAGCGCGGACACGCTGACCGGAAAACATCTGACACAGTCGGTTTCGATTAAAAGCGATTTCCGTTCCCCCAGTGGAAAACTGTCGATTAAGAATGCCAAAGCCAACAACTTGCAGAACGTGAGCGTGGACATCCCGAAGGGTGTACTCACGGCGATCACCGGTGTGGCGGGTTCGGGGAAGAGCTCGTTGATTCATCAGACCTTTCTACGTCAACACCCGGACTCCATTGTGATCGACCAATCCCCGGTGGGTGTTTCGAGCCGGTCCAATCCCGGCACCTATACCGGCATCATGGACGAGGTGCGAAAGGCCTTCGCGGCCGCGAACCAGGTGAGCCCATCCCTGTTCAGCTTCAATTCGGAAGGCGCCTGCGAGACCTGCCAAGGACTGGGCGTGATCTACACGGAGATCCCCGCGCTGGGCGAGGTCAAGTCGCCATGTGAGATCTGCGAGGGCAAACGATTTAAAGATGAAGTGCTGGAATACAAGCTCCACGGAAGATCGATCAACGATGTGCTGGAAATGACGGTCAGCCAGGCGCTCGAATACTTCAAGATCGACAAGATCACCCGCAAGCTACAGGCCATGAGCGACGTGGGCCT
Organism: Terriglobia bacterium; assembly: GCA_035315065.1. Classification (GTDB taxonomy): domain Bacteria; phylum Acidobacteriota; class Terriglobia; order UBA7540; family UBA7540; genus DATFYM01. The sequence goes on along the minus strand of DATFYM010000074.1, from coordinate 28,201 downwards.
GGATTACCTGACCCTGGGTCAGCCGTTGAGCACGCTCTCCGGTGGCGAATGCCAGCGCCTCAAACTGGCGAGTGAACTACACAAACAAGGCAGCATCTATGTGCTGGATGAGCCCACAACCGGTTTACACATGTCGGATCTCAGCCACCTGCTGGAGATCATGAACCGCCTCGTGGATGCCGGCAACACGGTTATCGTGATCGAACATAACACCAGGGTGATCAAAAATGCAGACTGGATCATCGATATGGGCCCCGAAGGCGGCACGAAGGGCGGCAAGGTCATGTTCGAAGGCACGCCCAAGCAGTTGCTCACTGCAAAGAATTCGCTCACAAGTGAGTACATACGGAATTAATGTAATGGGCAAAGTGTTAGTTATATTTAGTTTAGCAGGCTGATGAAGAAACCTCTTTGGGCCCCCCTAGAGGCCGGCTTAGCCGGGCATCCTGTTGAATTCAAGGTGCCGCCCTAAAGGGCGCCGCTACGAAAACCGCCAGGACTGGCGAATATGTTCCGCGTTGGCCTGTCCGCCCGTGTTTTTTACCCGCCGTAGCGGTGCGCCAAGGTGGTGAACGCGGCCTTGGGCTCCCACGGCATGTCGGGGTAGCGCTGACCACGGCGCCCTTCCAGCACCTTAACCAAGCCGAAGCTTGCCATGTCGAAATCTTCGTGCGGTGCACTGCGGTGCGGCAGGTCGTAACGCGCGAACGTGTTCACGAACACGCTGTCAACGCCCTCGGTCTCGAAGACGTCCAGCAATTCGCTGATATCCCGGGCCTGCTCGTCTTCGTCGCGCGTGTATTCACCCTTTAGTCGGACAGGCCGGGAGCCATCGCCCCACTCGATGATGGAATCGAAAAGGCCCAGATTGGCCGCGCCGCGGTAGGTAGTGCACCCGAACTCAGTGATGGCCACGGGCTTCCCGAGCGCTCTGCCTTGCGCGACAAACGCGCGGATGTCGTCGCGGAAGCGCGGGGCGTTCTCCGCCGTACGATAGCAGGCATCCGTCGAGATGATATCGAACGGCCCCCAATCGACGCCCTCGAGGGGAAGCGAGGCGTAGCTCAGTTTTCCGCCGAACCGCGTGCGGACCACCTCGACGGCCTTGCCCAGGAACTCGTTAAAGCGGGCACGCATCCCAGCGATCAGCGGGCGCAGGCGATGCGGCGACGCCAACAGCGCCAGCCGATCTGCAAGGCTGTCACCAGGCAGGAAGCCGATGGTAAACAAGCTGAGCTCGGAGCCGGCGAGGAGCACGACTTCGGCACCCCGCCTGCGCAGGCGTTCCGCGCGCTCAGCGCAATCGGCGAGCAACGCGAGCAGTTCCTCACAGGTCAGGCCGTTCGTAAACGGTGAGAACCAAACTTCGAGGCCCCCGTCGGCCGCATGCTTCGCGGCAATCTCCAGTCGCTCGGGATGCCCTCCGGTGACGCGCACGGCGTTGCAATGCAGGTCATCGCGGATGATGCGAATCTCGCGCCCCACCACCGCCGGATCGAATGGCTCGCGGGTGCTTGTGCCGGCGCTGAGAAATCCGGTGTCGTAAGTGATCCCTTTTCCTCGCATACCCGTGCGATTGTAGCGCGAATGATCTCGGGAAGCCGCCGGCGCCTGGGCTACGCCCGCCGCTGGTCTCCATAAATATTGTTGCCAAAACGCCCCAAGCTGCGCACCCTCGCGGGAATCCGCCCGGACAGGCAGTTCAGGGGGGTGACGTGTCATCGGTTTTCACAACTTCTCGCGCACCAGCCTACCGAGCATAGAATTGCACGCGCGTAACGCAGGCTTACCGAATGCCGACAAAACAAAGGGGTGGCCCTTTCAGGCCACCCCACAGTGAATCCTAGATTGCGACACCGACGCATTCTAGAAGGTGTATTTGATTCCCAGTTCCATGATCCGGTGTCCGAACGCATATTGGGCAATGCCGAAGTTGGGATTCGACAGTTGGCCCTGAGCATTGAAACTGGCATGGAGGTTGCTGTCGCCACTGGTGAACGACGGCAGGTCATGGTTCAGGAAGTTGAAGGCTGCGAAACGGAACTGGAGGTTCTGCCGTTCCGTGATCCTGAAGTTCTTCATCAGCGAGAGGTCGCTTTGCCAAAACATCGGACCCGGCAGATAAGGCATCCCACCCGTCCCAAACCCACCGTTGGCAGTGGCGGGCGCAAAGCAATTCGGATTGAGGTACTCATGGGGAAGCGTCAAGCCCTTCTTCGGGTTGCAGGTAATGGTAGGCTGCTGGGTGAAGTCCGGAGTCCCCAACAGATGAACGTTGTCGTAATAGGCGAGAGTCGTCGTGGTGCCATCCGGGTTCGTCTGGGTCAGGTTGGCTTGCGAGTAGTTCAGGTTCCAAGACTGGGAGGTCTCATTAGCACCGCTTTGGAAGGTGGTGATGCCTGAAATCTGCCAGCCGTTCACCAACCCTCTCGAGAGCTTGTTGCCTTGGCTTGTGCGTGGAAGGTTGAAGACGTAGGAGAGGTTCAAGACCTTCGCACGATTGTTGGGGGAAACCCCGCGGTAGAAGTTCTGCCCATAGTCAGCCATGGTGCCGGTAGGGAAGTTGCCGAAATCGCCCAGGGCTTTGGACCAGGTGTAATTGGCGTTCAAGCTGAGGAAGCCGATGTTGCGGAGCAAGCTCAACTGCAGCGAGTCGTACCGTGCAATGCCTGTAGTCAAGCTCTCGTTCATGGTGCCGAGATTCTGGTAAGGGCGGGCCGTGTTCTGGCAGGAGGTAGCCGTGATGGTACAGCTTAGCTTGAACAGTCCACCCACCGGGACCGCGTTGATGTTGGGTTGAGCCTGCAAAAAGTTACTGTGGTTGCCAACGTAAGACGCCTCCACCAGGAACTGGCCGGGCACCCGTTGGTCGATGGAAAAAACGTAATTGGTTATCAGCGGTTGCTGATGGTCGTTGGGATTGTACACGGTGACGGTGGAGGCTGCCCCGATTTGCGCGTTGCCAAAGGTAGGCGGGGCTTGGGCGTGGGTGTCAATCGCCTCCCACGTTGGGCAGTTGGGATCGTTTCCACCGCATGACCAACCTACGGAACCCAAAGCAGTATCCACCGGCCCGGTGTAATTGTTGCTCTGGACCGAGTCGTAAGCACGGTACTTACCCCAGCCGCCCCGGAGGATCGTCTTGCCCGTCCCGAACAAGTCATAGGCAGCGCCAAGGCGGGGCGAGAAGAAGAGGAACTGGCTGGTGGCACCGGAAAGGGGAATCGACTTGTCGATCTTGTTCCACACGATACCGGTATTGGTCTCATTCAGGGCGAACTTGGCCGGATCACTCTGGTACAAGGCGGGACTGAAGACGGCCATGCCAATGCCATCCCCGTCGTACGGTTTGGCGTAGTGCTCGAACCGAATGCCGTACTGGACGGTAAGCCTGCGGTTTACCTTCCAGTCGTCCTGGGCGTAGAAGTCAGTATCGTTCTGCGCGAGGGTCGACGGAGGCGGCAGGGCTGCCTCGAAGTAGCTTCCTTGGCCAATGCCCATCAGGGCGTCGGTATAGTTGTTGCCGGTGGGAGAGGACCATTGCTGGTAATAGAATACCCCCATGTACTGTCCCCAGTTGTCCTGCCGGTTATAGACGTGCTCAAAATAGAAGCCGTACTTGGTGGTGTGGGTTCCGATCACCTTGGTCAGATTCTCCGTCGCGCTAGGGATACCCTTGTAGCAGATCATCGTGGGGTGAAAGTCCGCGCCCAGGTTTGACCCGCCGAGATTGGGGATCGAGTCGCTCCAACTGGTGAGGTCCGGCACCGTTGGATTGCCGTAGATCCCCTTCAAGCTGAAACCGGGCAGGTCCGCGCGCAACAACTTCGTGGGATCCGCCGGCGCGTTGGGGAAATTGATTTTGGTATAGCCGTACTTGGTTTCACTGGTCATGGTCGGCGAAAAGATGTGCACTAAGCTGACCGTGACAAAATCGGAGCCATTGCCTCCGATGACGTTGGTGGCATCCGGAACCGCCCAGTCCGAACCAGAGCCTGCCCACAGGCCCAGCGGTTGATTCTGGGTCTCGCGTTGACGGCTCCACGTGACGTACACCTTGGTGTTGTCGCTGATATTCCAATCGCCGCGGACGACGTTCTGGTACGAGTTCTGGGGTACCGAGAACGATTGGATATAGTTAAAGCCGTCGTGGTTCTGCGGATCGTCGTTGGTGGGCGCGGGGAGGAATGCCTTGAGCAAAGCCGCAGCACTCGGTGAAATACACTGCGACGACAGCAGGATAATTCCTATACCGATCGGGCGGGGAGGATTTGGAGTCCCGACCGCTATTTCTTTCGTGGCCGGTTTGCTTCTCACAAGGCCCCGGTGGAGAACACCCCTGATCCCATTATCTTTACCGGAGAGCGATATGGGAATTTCGACTACGCCATACCCGTTGCGCCCGGCAAGTATGGCGTCACGCTCCGGTTTGCGGAGACCTACTTCGGCGAGGCCAATTTGGGGTACGGGGGCGTACGTTCCCGCATCTTCAACGTCTACTGCAATGGAGTCGCGCTTCTTCGCGACTTCGATGTCTTTAAGGAAGCGGGCGGCGCCAACCGCGCTTTGGACAAGACCTTCCACCGAGTCGAGCCCAACGCCCAAGGCCTTCTGGTCCTCAGCTTCGTTCCCGTGGAAAACTACGCCGAGTTGAACGCCATCGAGGTGGTGGACGAGTCCCAGTGATGGCGCGACGGGGACCGCGCACCGATTTGCCGACTCACCGTCCAGCAGAGTGCAAGCGTGTTACAATCGATCGTGCCGGGCGAGTATGTCGAATTGCAAGCTCGCCAAGCAGCCCACCCATGGATACCACCGCCGCCCATAGCAAGGCTCGTTTGCTGTTGCTGATAGCCATTCTGCCGGGACCGCTCGCAACCTACGGCCAAGGCACTCGGGAGGATTACGTCCGCGCGGAGAAATTCCTTCCCTGGAATGTACGGCACTTGGTGTCGGAAGCGAACGTAACCCCGCATTGGATCGAGGGCTCTCACCGCTTCTGGTACCGCAAGGAGGGTGCGAGTGGAGCCGAGTTTTTGCTGGTCGATGCCGACCGCAACACTCGTGAGCCCGCCTTCGACCACGCGAAACTCGCCGCGGCTCTATCGGCGGCCACCGGGAAAGGGTTCACAGCCACCAAGCTTCCGTTCGAGAGCTTTGAATTTAAGCAAAAGGGAGCGGCAGTTTCTTTTGAAGCCGAAGGATCTCGCTGGACGTGCACCCTCAGCGTCTACCAGTGTGCCAAGGATGCTGGTCCGGCGCCGCGCCCCAATGAAGTGGCGTCTCCCGACGGCAAGTGGATGGCCTTCGTCGACCACTACAATCTGTACGCGCGCGATGCCTCGACCGGCGAGGTGGTGCAGTTGACCCACGACGGCGAGAAAAGCTGGGACTACGCCACGCCGTTGCCGTCGTCGCGACTCATGGTTGAGCAAGGCACCGAGGACGTGCGCCAACGCCCCGGGGTTTTCTGGTCGCCGGACTCGAGCAAGCTGGTCACGTATCGGATCGACTCGCGCCACGTCGGACGCTTTACCACCTTGCAGTTTGTCCCGCCCGATCAGCTTCGCCCCAAGGCCTACACATACGTCTATCCGCTTCCGGGCGAGGTGCTGTCGAAGGCGGAGCCGATTATCTTTGACATTCAGTCGGGCAAGCGGATTGAGGTGCAAACGGATCCGCTGGAACTTGAATTCCAAGGTGGACCCGAATTCGAATGGTTCAAGGACAGTAAGCGATTCCATTACCTCTTTCATGCGCGCGGTTACAAGCAGGTAGTCCTCCGCGAGGTCGACGCAGGTAGCGGCCAGGAGCGGGCGGTGGTCGAGGAAAGCTCGGAGAAGTACGTCGACCCGGGCGAAAACTACGTCGAGATGGTCAACGACGGCGCGGAGGTCCTTTGGGCGTCGGAACGCGACGGCTGGAATCACCTTTACCTTTATAACGGTAAGACCGGCCAGTTGGAGAATCAGGTTACCAAGGGGCCGTGGGTGGTGCGCGGCATCACCCACGTGGACGAAAAGGCCCGGCGGGTGTACTTCGTCGCCGGCGGCCGGGAGCCGGACGAGGATCCCTACCAGACGCACCTCTATCAAGTGAACTTTGACGGCAGTGGGCTGAAGCTGCTGACTCCCGAGAACGCCAATCACACGGTGAGAGCCGCTCCGGACGGTGCGTACTTTGTCGACAACTATTCCCGCCCCGACCTTCCAGGCGAATCCGCCCTGCGCCGTCTGTCTGACGGTGGCGTGATCCAGGTTCTGGAGAAGACGGATGCCGGCGCCCTGATGAAGACCGGTTGGAAACCTCCGGAACCCTTCCACGGCAAGGCGGCGGACGGCAAGACCGACATCTATGGTCTGATCTGGCGGCCTTCCAATTTTGACGCGGCGAAAAAATATCCGGTCATCGAACAGGTCTATACGGGACCGCAGTCATTCTTCGTTCCCAAGAGCTTCGCTGCCTTTCGCGCCCCCGAACAATTAGTGGCCGAACTGGGCTTCATCGTGGTTATGGTCGACGGTCGAGGTACCACCGGGCGTTCGCGCGAGTTTCACGAGTTTTCCTACCGGAATCTCGGCGGCGCCTTCGACGATCATATGGCGTTGATCCAGCAAATGGGCGCCCGCTACCCGGCCATGGATTTAAGCCGCGTCGGCATCTACGGCACCTCCGCCGGCGGATACGGCGCCGCCCATGCAATGCTGGTCCACCCGGAGTTCTACAAGGTTGGAGTTTCGATCTCGGGCGACCATGATCCCCGGCTGGACAAGGCGTGGTGGAACGAGTTGTATCAAGGCTACCCCATGGGAGAGGATTACGTAGCGCAGTCGAACGTGACGCTGGCCGACAGGCTGACGGGTCACCTGCTGCTGGTGCACGGCGACGTGGACGACAACGTAAATCCGGTGGAAACCATGCGCTTCGCCGACGCGCTGATCAAGGCCAACAAGAACTTCGACATGCTGCTCGTCCCCAATATGTTCCACGGCGAGGGCCGCAACACCTACGCGATGCGGCGACGGTGGGACTACTTTGTTCAGCACTTGCTGGGGGTAGCGCCTCCCGCTGATTTCGCTATCAAACCGGATGAAACTCCGGAGCGCGCCGGCAATCGATAAGCGACATCTCCCCAGGGCCGCGAGTCCACGTCGCAACTAGCATAATTCCGTCTGCTCGGTCCGAGCGATGATTTCGTCCTGCAAAGCATCGGTCAAATCGCAGAAGTAATCGCTGTAGCCGGCGACGCGGACGATCAGGTCACGGTGCTTCTCCGGATTGGCTTTGGCGTCGCGCAGAGTGTCGGCGGCGACCACGTTGAACTGGATGTGATGGCCGTCCAGCTTGAAATAGGCTCGGACCAAGTGCGCAAGCTGGTCGATACCGTTCTGACCCTCCAACACTTTGGGTGTGAATTTCTGGTTCAAGAGAGTTCCGCCGGTGCGCAGGTGATCCATCTTGGACGCGGATTTGAGGACTGCGGTGGGGCCGTGGCGATCCGCCCCCTGCACCGGCGAAATTCCATCGGACAAGGGTTCGCCCGCTCGACGCCCGTCAGCCGTCGCCCCGGTGACAGAACCGAAATACACGTGACAGGTGGTGGAGAGGTAGTTGACCCGATAGCTTCCGCCTTTGGTATTCGGCCGCCCATTGATTTCGTCGTAGAAGGCGTTGAACACGTCGGCCAGGATACGATCTGCATACTCGTCGTCGTTCCCGTACCGCGGAGTCTTGTTCCACAGCAGCAGACGGGTTCGCTCTTGACTTTGTGAGTCGGCGAAATTGGCGTCCAGCGTTTCGAGCAAATCAGCCATCGACAGATGCTTTTGATCGAAGACATGAAAACGGATCGCGGCCAGGCTGTCGGTGCAGGTGCCGGGCGCGACGCCCATGATGTAGGTGGTGTTATACCGTGGCCCGCCGTCGTTGTAGTCCTTCCCCCGGACGATACAATCGTCGATCAGGATCGATAGGAAAGGTGCGGGCATGTACGTTGCGTAAAGGCGCTCGATGACGTTGTTGCCCTGGACCTTGACATCGACGAAGTGATGTAACTGTTGGCGGAAGGCAGAGAAAAGGTCGTCGTAGGAATGGAAGCCGCGCGGATCGCCCGTTTCGATTCCGACCTTCTTGCCGGTGCGTGGGTCGTAGCCATTGTGGAGCGTGATTTCCAGGACCTTGGGGAGGTTGAAATATCCCGTGAGGATATAGGCTTCTTTTCCGAAGGTGCCGGTTTCAACGCAACCGGATGTACCCCCGCTGCGGGCATCCTCAATGTCCTTTCCCTGGCGCACCAGTTCTTCCACGACGGCGTCGGCGTTGAAGATTGAAGGTTGCCCCCATCCTTTGCGGACAATCTCCAGCCCACGTTGCAGGAATCGGTCGGGACTCTTCTTGCTGAGCTGAAGATTGGATGACGGTTGGAGAAGGCGCATCTCGTCGATGACGTCGAGAATCAGGTAGGTCAGCTCGTTGACGCCATCCGAGCCGTCGGGTTTCAGCCCGCCGCTGTTGATGTTGGCGAAATCCGTGTAGGTGCCGCTTTCGGCCGCGGTGACGCCCACCTTGGGAGGAGCCGGCTGGTTGTTGAACTTCACCCAGAAGCACTCGAGCAGTTCCTGGGCGCGCTCCCGCGTCAGCGTTCTTGCTTCGAGCCCGGCTTTGAAGAAAGGGTAAAGGTGCTGGTCGAGCCGGCCCGGGCAGAATGAGTCCCACGTGTTCAACTCGCTCACGACGCCAAGGTGGATGAACCAGTACACCTGCAGCGCCTCCCAGAAGTCGCGCGGCGCATGGGCAGGTACCTGGCGGCAGACCTCGGCAATTCGCTCCAGTTCTTGCCTCCGGTGCGGGTTGTTCTCGTGAGCTGCCATCTCCAGAGCCTTCTCGGCGTGCCGTTCGGCGAACCGAACCACGGCGTCGGCCGCAATCGACATCGCCCGAAGCTCCTCGCGCTCTCGGTAAGCATCGGGATCGTTCAGGAAGTCGAGGCGGCGGAGGCTCGTCTGAATGTCAGCCTTCAGGTCGAGCAAGCCCTTGCGGTAGATGACATCGCCAAGGGCAGTGTGGCCGGGAGCCCTCTGTTCCATGAATTCGGTGAAGATGCCCGCCTCGTAAGCGTCCTTCCATTCTTGTGACATCTCCTTGAATATCTGATCGCGCATTGAACGTTCGCGCCAAAAAGGGATCACCTGATCTTGCTGCGCGCGGTGTGCGGCGCCGTCGACACTGTACGAGATCTTGGCGCGGGTATGGAGGATCTCAAAGTCCTCCAGCGTGTGACAGCAGAGCTCAGGGAAGGTCGGCGTTCCTTTTGGACTGGGGCCCCGTTCACCGACGATCAGTTCGTCGTCGCCGATGTAGATCGTTTTGTGTTCCATCAGATAATGGAAGGCCTCGGCTCGCTGCATCGGAACCGAAACGGTCCTGGTGTTCCGGTAGTAGTCCGTCACCAGGAGTGCCCTCTCGGTGGACAACCAGGGCTTGGTGTCCAGGCTCTCTTGCCGCAGTCTCGCCACTCGTTCGTTCATGGTCACCCTCCAATCCTGACTTCAAACCCACGTCCGCTGAATTCCTGCGCGATGTGCTCCACCAGGGACGTGAGCGAGCCATCGTTCTCGATCTCGCGGCTCCGCGCTGCTAACGGGTTCGGCAAGCGGACGCGTCGGTACTTGGCTGCGCCCGTCGGATGGAAAGGAAGCAGGTGGATACGTCCGATGCCCAGAGACCGCAACAGCTTGATCATCTGCTTCACGTTCTCCTCGCCACCGTTGATTTCTGGAATCACAGGATATCTAACGATCACCTGCCGGCCAGCCTGGGTGAGGGCCTTAAGGTTGGCCAGAATGGACTCGTTGCCCCGGCCAGTACTGGCGCGGTGCTTCTCGGAGTCGAGCAGTTTCAGATCGAAGAGGAACAGATTCACCTTGCTGGAGAGTCGCAGGAGCAAGTCCCGTTGGGCATAACCACAAGTTTCGACCGCCGTGTGGATGTGGCGTGCCCGGCAAGCGTCCAGCAGCGACTCGAGGAAGTTCGGCTGTAAGAAAGGTTCTCCACCGGAGAAGGTGACTCCCCCGCCTGACTCATCCCAGAAAAGGCGATCCTTCTCGATCTCGTCGAGGACTTCCGCGACGGTCATCCAGCGGCCGGCGAGTTCACGGGCACCGGCCGCGCACACGTCCACACACGTCCCGCAGGCACGGCAGGCATCAGTGGTCCTTATGACGCCGTCTTCTTGCGCAATCGCGCCATGCGGGCATGCTTTCAGGCACTCCCCGCAGAGCACGCAACGGTTTTCAAAAAACATCAAATCGGGTTTGGCGCTCCGACCTTCGGGGTTGTGACACCACCAGCAGCAAAGCGGACAACCTTTAAAGAAGACGGTCGTCCGCGTGCCCGGCCCATCATGTAAGCAAAAGCGCATGATGTTGAAGATCAGGCCTCGGCAGTCGGTCGAGGTTCCCGTCAATGCAGTATCTGGAGTCGTCTTTGTATACATCATCCTGTCAGCCGCAAGCCACTGATTGCAGCATCGGCCCGCATCTCTCTTCCCAGACTACTTGTCGTTGGCGGGATTTACTGTGACGCACGTCACCGGACGATGGAACGCATAAAGATTAAACAGGGAGGCTTGACGATGGGGACACAAAGATGGGAAAGAAACTCACATGAGGGAACGGTCGCCCAGGTCGAGAAATCACTGTTTCTTTTGATCCGGTGGGGAACTCGGGGAACCTTCTCTGACGATACGCTTTAGCATGGCCTGCGGAAGGCTCTCCCGGTCGTCGGCTTGCATCTTGCCGACGCGAGCGGCTATCTCCCCGGCACGCTCCAGGTTCCCTTTGCGGCGGTAAGCCTGGGCGAGCAGGTAAAGAGGCCCGCTCGCGCCAGGGTTGAGGTCCGCGGCTTTTTCGAGTTGGAAGATGGCCTGATCCACTTCGCCGTGCTCCAGCAGAACCTTCCCCAGATCTGCCCTCGAGTGCCAGAAGTCGGGTTTCGAGCGAACGGATGCCTCCAAGGCAGCGAGCACCTCGTCGCCGGCCTTCGTTCCAGGCACGGCCCCCGCATGCAGCAGGGCTTCGGCAAACCAATACTGGGCGAAATAGTCGTCGGGATGCCGGGTTGCTGCTTCCCGAAGAATGGCGACCGCCTTATCGAGGTTGTTGCTTTGCATGGACACCAAGGCCAGCGCGACGGAGGGCATCACTTCCTGCGGGGCCAGTCTGGCGGCCGTGGCAAAGTCCTGCTCGGCATCGGCGAACTGCCCCTTCATCGCTCGCATCACGCCGCGCTGGAGGTATAGGCGCGAGGACCTCGGCAGGTGGGAAAGGCCGATGTTGGCGATCTCGAGACCGAGATCGTAGTTGTCGTTGTCGAGGCAAATGGATTCGAGATCGACGTAACTATCTTCGTCTTTGGGATCGAGTTCAGTGGCGACCCGGAGGGCGTTGTACCCCTCCTTGGTTTGGCCGCTCTTGAGATAGGCTGTAGCCGCCACATTGGCGAGCTCCGCTGTGCGGTAACCCTCATTCAGAAGTTCGTTTGCCGTTTGGATGGCCGACGGATAGTCTCCGGCGTTCACGTAAGCAAGCGCCTGATCATAACCGGCGGTGTAGGGGTCCTTGTAAGTCCTGCGCGCCAAGCCAAACTCTTGAGCCGCAGCCGCGTAGGACTTTTCTTCCACCAGCAGGGCTCCGGCGGCAAAGTGGCTGGCGCCGTCATCGGGCGCCAGTTTGGCCAGAATGGCGAGCGCGTGCTTTCGGTCACCTTTCTTGAGTGCGGCTCGCGCTTGGCGAAGGATCGCCTGGGGATCATCTGGGTGCGCCCCCGGCTTAGGATCGTTTGCTCCCTCTCTGCTTTCTTCTCTGTGTCTCTCAGTGGGCTCTGTGGTGAATTCTTCTTTCTGTAAACCTGCAGCGAGAAGAGTCTCACCACAGAGGACACAGAGAAACACAGAGAAGAACAAGAAGAGGCATTTGGAGTCACTACGGGGCATCACCATGAGCTTACCGAACCTCAAGAATACCCCAAAAACACGCGGAGCCGCAAAACGTGAGTCTTGCGGCTCCGGAAGGTGGGAGTCGACAGTCTGCCTAGAACTCAAAGCGAAGGCCAAACTGGATATCCCTCGCGGGGAAGGACCCGGTGGCTTTGCCAAAACCTGACCCACTGTTTATGGTACTATCCACCCCAGTCAGATTCACGCGGTTGAATACGTTGAAAAACTCCGCCCGCAATTCCATTTGGGCACCCTCCGTCCCATAGAACCACGGGATGTGGGTCCGTTTGGTGGCGGAGAAGTCAGTGTTGTTGTATCCGGGGCCAGTAAATGCGTTCCGACCGAGGGCACCGTCTTGACCGAAGCCCGGCGCCGGAAAGAGATTACCGCAATTAGAGGCCGTACAGTTGAAGACCCCGTTAAGAAACTCCTTCTTGGTAAAACCGGAGGTCTTAACTCCAGAAGCGACGTTAGGCCTGAAACCACCGCCAGCCCCGTCCGCGTTGTAGTTGCAGCCGGTATTACCGATCACGTTGCCGTTCACATCGGTTACGGCGCCAAACGGTGCGCTGCAAGTGACGTCAAACGGGTTGCCTGACTGAAGGATGGTGATGTTGCTTATCTGCCAGCCATTCAGCAGAACATTCATAAACCCAAGCTGCGACTTGGGGTGCGGAATTTGCCAAAGGGTGCTGAACGACAGCCGGTTGCGGACGTCAAAGCCGGCCGGGCCTCGCTCCCCTTCGAGGTTATAAATGTCGTTGGGGCCGACCCCAAACGTGTCGGATTGGTCTTTAGCCTTGCCGTAAGTGTAGGCCGCCTGGAAATTGATGCCCTTACTGAAGCCGCGGTTTCTTATGCTCACGGTCATGCCTTGGTAGGAGGAATTGTACTGCGCTTGCTCAAAGTTCAGAGTCCCGAAGCTCGTGTTGGGACGTACCTGAACACCTTGATTCAGAATCAGGTCGCCATTAAGCCTGTTCACATCGTAAGAGGAGTATTCATGGTGCCCCACCGATCCGATGTAATCGGCCTCCGCCAGCCAACTCCTGAAGACTTCGTATTGGCCACCGAGTGACCAGTTTTCCCCATACTGGATTTTCATGTTGGGGTCACTGATTTCCTGCCCAGCATTGGCGCCGGGCAGTCCATTCTTGGCATCCAACCCAAACTTAATCCCTTGAACGGCAGGGAAGTCGTACGGCGGGTCACCCGACCCACCGAGAGCGTAGGCGGGAAGCTCGTTGGGAGTTAGAACGCTCGCGGAGGCATTAGCAATGCGCGGCAGGTTCTGGCGGTCGCCGGTGTAGAGTTGCTGGGCCGGCCGGTCGTAGAACATGCCCCACCCGCCCCGAATCGAGCTCTTGCCCTGGTGGGTCGGGTCCCACGCAAATCCGAGGCGCGGGGAAAAATTCCCCACCTGGGTATGCCACAACTGCGGCACGGGTCCCATGGCTCCATTGGCGATTTCCTGTTGGAAGTTGCCGCTATTGGGGAATATAAAACTATTGAGACGGTCCCACTTTTCGGTGGGGCCGGTAAAGGCGTCCCAACGAACTCCCAGGTTCACCGTGAGGTTAGTTTCCACCTTGTAATCGTCCTGGAAAAAGGCTCCCAAGTCGGTGTTGCGGTAAGCATAGGAAACGTTGGTCTTGCCTACCACCCCGGTCCGCGGGTCAAAATTAATGTTGCTTTCCGAGAAAGCAGAGTCAGCCGCGTAGGTCAGGACATTCGTGAAAAAGAAGGTGGGGCGCTCGGTATTGCCTGTGAAGTCCTCATCGTCATGGTGACGGGCCCAGTTGGCGCCGAACTTGAAGCTCTGCCGGCCGTGAGTCACCGTGGCAACGTCCTTCCACTCGTAGTTGTTTTGACGAAACTCTCCGAAAAAGCCGTTTCCCGGCCCCGCCGTGCCGTCACCGATGCTGATGTTCGGCACCTCGCAATGGACGCAAATATCATTGCCAAAAGTGCGGGTGTAGGCGGCCGTCATCTGGTTCACGAAGTTAGACCCAGAGGAGTGGGTCCAATTCAAATTCGCCAAGTGCGTGTACTGCGGCTCGGCAGGACTGAACGCGGGAAAATAGACACTGGGCGTGCCAAAGGCCACTGTTTGCCGGGTGGTCCGATAGAAGCTGCCGAAGAGCCGGTCCTTGAAATCGTTCCAGTTGTGGTCTACGCGCACGCTCCATTGGATCCCGTTGCGAAAAATCGTTCCTGACTGGTCGCCCTGACCGTTGACGGGGAAGTTGCACGGCAACATTCCTATCGGGGTCGAGATCGGCGTGGAAGGTGACGGCTCGTTCGCACAATTAATTCCGAGGTCCGCCCCCGCGCTGTTGATCCCGGTAATCGGCGCGAACGACGGAGGAAACTCCGAAAGCAGTTTTGTCGAGATATTGTTCGGGAAATTAGCCTTTAGATAGTTAGTCAGTTCCGGTGTTGGAATCCGTTGTAGACCGCCGAAGCCAACCCCCGACCGGAGCATGTCGAATGAACCAAAAGCGAAGTCTTTGTCCTTTCGGATGGGTCCCCCAAAGCTTCCCGCGAACTCGTTCCGAAGGAACTCCGGAGCCCCTGAGTTGTTATACCCGCCGTTGGTTTGAAACACATTCCGCGCATTCAAGTGAGTGTCGCTGTGAAACCAGCTCATGGTCCCGTGATAGTCGTTAGTGCCGGACTTGGTGACGATGCTGACGATGGCCGCCGCGTTCCGCCCGTTTTCCGCGGAGAAGTTGTTCATCAGAACGCGAACCTCCTGGACGGAGTCCGCGTTGGGGGTGAGATTGGTCACACCGCCTCGAGGGGCGCCATTCACGTTGGCGCCGTCAACCGAGAACTGGTTCGATTCTGACCGCTGGCCGTTCGCATTCATGCTCACACCATATTCGGCGTTAAAAATGTCGCCGGTCGCTTGAGCGTAGGAGTTGCCACCGCCGCTCTGCGTACCCGTCATACCCGGCGTGAGGATTACCAAGGTGAACATATTGCGCCCGACGAGGGGCAATTCGTGGATTTTTGTCTCATTTACCTCCCCTGAGACGCTTGCCGTCGTGAGGTTAACCGGGGCAACTTGAGCTGTAACGTCTACCGTTGTCGTCGCACCGCCCACCTTCAGGTTGACGTTCAAGGTTCTCGTCTCAGCCACCTGGATCGAAATATCGCGGAGCGACGCAGTTTCGAACCCGCTCGCCTTGACAGTGAGGGTGAAGGTGCTAGCCGGCAGAGCCGTGAACCGATAAATGCCGGCAGAGGAAGTCACGGTACTATGTTCGACTCCCGTATCCACCTGTTTGAGAGTTACTTCGGCGTTCGGGACGACGGCTCCCGTCTGATCGAAGACCGTGCCCTCAAGACCGCTGGAAAACTGCGCCTGGAGGGACGAAACGCCTAGCATCAGCAGCAACAGTGTGCCGCCCGCGGCTGTCGCAATTTGTGAGAACTTCAGCGAGAATTTCATTGAGTAGCCTCCTTTTCCTTTTGGCCCTAGGCCTGACACCAACACCCGTTTTGGTAGAGCGCCGCCGGCGATGAGCGTGATACTTCCCACCGCTTCGATGGCGCTCGCAGCAACACACCACCGCGAGTCTCCTCAGCAGTCACATCATTGCTCGCGGCCTACTAATCTGAACTTGCTAATGGCCCTTAACCCGCAGAGTCTAGCCCCAACACCCCACGCCGTATCCGCAGTCGTATACTGAACGCTTAAACGTTTAATTCATTTGATTGCCCTTTGTCAAGAAAAATCTTTACGTCCTTTCCCCCCCCCAACTAAATTTAGTATCGCGCTGGAGCGGGGGTAGTACGTTCATATAAGAACCCGACTATGAGCTTCGACCGGTGTCATTGCCGACGACGGTGCGACTTTGCCAGGGAAAGCCCGCGATGCGCGTCTTCATCGTCGGCGCTCCACGCGAGGACGGCGCCAAACTCCGCCCGGGCACCCGACCAATCGCCGGATTCCAGGGCGGCTTCCCCCAGCAGGCGGTGGGCTTCGACAAGGCTCGGCGCTAATCCTGCAGCGCGCTTGATCTCGTCGAGTGCCTCGGCAGTCCGTCCCATCTGCTTCAACGTCAACCCTAATTGCAGGTGCGCCTCGGCAAAGGAAGGCTTGAGTTCAATCGCCTTGCGGAAGGCATTCGCGACCTCGCCGGGAGGGACACCTTTCTTCTGCAAGGCCAGCGCAAGCTGAAACTGAACTTCCGGATATTCCGGGCTCAAAGTCGCCGCTTGACGAAGCTCGCCGAGCGCCGCGTCAACCTTGCCGTCCTTCAGGTGGTCCACGGCCGATCCGAGCAGCACCCGCGAACGCCCGGCATTGGCCTGCAAGGTGTTGATCACCTCCGCTTGCTGTGACTGTTCCCACGCCTCGTCGGACCTGCCGGCTCTCGTGAGCGCTCCCGCCAGGCTGACACGCTTGGCCGAATCGTAAGGATCAAGGCTTACCGCCTGGCGCAGATGGCCGATCGCATCCTCCAAATTATTCAGCTTGAGCAACGCAGACCCCAGGTAGTATTGGGCGTCACCGTCGCTGGGATCCTGGGCGACGGCTTGGTTGAACTCGCTCAGTGCCGCAGGGTAGTCTCCCTGCTGGCGCAGCACGAGTCCGAGCTGGCGGTGCGCGTGCGGGTATCGTGGTTCCAACTCGAGCGTGGACCGGAGTTCCGCTTTGGCGCCATCGAAGTCGGTCTTCAATCGCAGAGCCTCGCCAAGATCATAGTGGTACTCCGCGCTGTTCGGTGCCAGCTCCACCGCCCGACGCAGCGGTTCAATCGCCGCACTCAAATCTTGCCTTTCCGTCAGGACTTGCCCAAGCGCGAGATTGAATTGCGGTGACTGCTGCTGCAATTGAACGGCAGTCTTCAACTCGCGCGCCGCCTCCTCCAACTCTCCTTGTTGCCGCAATTCAAGCCCCAGGTTGTATTGAGCCTCGGCCGCGAAAGAGGGATTCTGACGAACCACCTCTCGCAACAACTGGATGGCACCCTCGCCATCCCCTAGCTTCCAGCACGCGGCGCTGAGCGCGTACCGCGCGTCCGTGAATGCGGGTTCCAAGAGGAGTGTAGCCTCATACTGCGCGATAGCGTCGGCCGTTCGGCCCCTGCCGTCGTAAGCCAGCGCGAGGTGGAAGTGCGCGGCGGCAAGGTCGTCCGACAGTTGGATCGCCTTCTCAAACTCCGGGGCAGCCTCCTCGGGCCGCCCCGATTCTGCCAGGGCCACGCCCAAGTCGTCGTGCGAAATCGCGCTGGCAGGATCCAGCCGGACCGCGGAACGGAATTCGTCGAGGGCCTTGGCGGACTCGTGCTGCTCGAGGTAGGTCATGCCCTGGCGTCGGTGTTGTTCGGCCGAGGCCGGCTCGGCTTCTTGCGCCAGAGCTGGGGAACGGTCTCGTGCCAGGACAAGGACCGCCAGAGCGGCGAGCAGCACCGCGCCACCGGTTCGAGCGAGGTTGAATTTTGACATCTAAGAAACTCAATCCACAGATTACGCAGATTATACGGATTTCAAGAAGAGAAGAAGCGGATGACCGATCATTCTTGTGACTTTTTGAATCGCTCTTTTTGTTCTGTGTAATCTGCGCAATCTGTGGATTCTCATGACTTCTCCAAGCACTCCGAAAGCGGCCGAGACGCCCGCGCTACTTCTCCCGCAGCCGCGGAAACGGCCGATCGACGAGCCCGGAGCCTTCCTTGATGGTGATGATCCGATCGCTCTGAAGCTTTTCGAGCTTAGTTACCGTTCCGCTGGGCCAGTGAACCTCGATGGAGTCGACGAAATCTCGCTTGCCCAAGCCGAAGTGGAGCCGCGGGTCCTGAGCGGAAGCGTAGCTCATGCCGCCTTTGCGCTGGTCGTACAAAACCAAATCGCCCGCCACCAGCTTGACGCGAGCGCCGACGGCGTCGCGATTGGAGCGCGTCCCGATCAAGAAGACCTCGAGCCAATTGTGGGCGTTACCGCCGTCGTTCCGAAGCAGTTGGGGCGCTTCACCGTTGTTGTTCACCAAAATGTCCAAGTCGCCGTCATTGTCGAAGTCTCCTACGGCCGCGCCGCGGCTGACCCGCGGCAGTTGCAGGTCCGGCCCCAGCTTGTCGCTCACGTTCTCGAAACCCCCCCGCCCCATGTTACGGAACATCAGCTTGGGCTCGGCATAGCGCGTGTCGGCGTGGTAAAGCTGAATGTTATCGAGGATATGGCCGTTGGCCATAAAGAGGTCGCGGGCGCCGTCGTTATCGTAGTCCATGAAGCGCACGCCAAAGCCGCTCAAATGGAACGTGGCGTAAGCAAGCTTCGCTTCTGAAGTTGCTTCTTCAAACGACGCATCGCCGAGGTTGCGATAGAGGCGGGCCTGTTCGAAGTCGAGGTGGGTCACGATCAAATCGAGCCACCCTTTGCCCGTGGTATCGGCAGCATCGGCCCCCATGCCCGATTCCGGCCGGCCGTCGTTGCTCACGGCCACGCCGGCAAGGTACCCGACCTCGCTGAAAGTCCCGTCACGATTGTTATGGAACAGAAAGTTGGCCATTGCGTCGTTGGCGATGAAGATGTCCTGCCAGCCATCGTTGTCGTAATCGAAGGTCACGACGGCGAGGCCGTTGCCTGGCTTGGCGCCCACCCCCGAGGATCGGCTCACGTCGGTAAAAGTTCCGTCACCGTTGTTGTGATACAGCGTAGGCGTCTGTCCATGATAGACGTCGGGATGGCAATACCCCCGGCGGAACGGAGCATGGTCTCCGCACCACACGTTATTCTCGGGCGACCAATCGACGTAATTGGCGATCACGAGATCGAGCCGCCCGTCGTTGTCGTAGTCAAACCAAGCGGCGCTCGCTCCCCACTTGCCTTGATTCGCAACGCCGGCGCGCGCCGTCACATCGGTAAACGTTCCATCGCCGTTGTTGTGATAGAGAATCGAGCGGTCGTAGCCGACCACGTAGAGATCAGGAAACCCATCGTTGTCGTAATCGCCCACGGCGACGCCACTACCGAACAGGTCCGCTGCGCCCACCCCGGTCCGTTCGGTGACGTCCGTGAATGTACCATCGCCGTTGTTTCGATAGAGCGCACTTCGTAATGGATGCGGCGGCGTGTAGAGTCTGGTCGCGGCTCCGTTCACCAGATAGAGATCGAGGAGTCCGTCCTGATCGTAGTCAATCCAACCGCAGCCGCCAACCATGGTCTCAATGAGATACTTCTCGGGCGTGGCCGCATTGTCGTGCCGGAAGGTGATTCCGGCGGCCGCAGCAATGTCCACGAAGGTGACCGGGGCGGCGGTAGAGGCCTTTGCAGCAATGCGATTGAGTGGTCCGACGGCGAGGGTAGCCGCCAGGAGTTGCAAAAGGTCTCTCCTTGACACCCCAGTCGTCTGCTTCACATTGCCCATGACCCGACTTCGCGTGGTGACGGTTGCACGCTCTTCTCCCTCTCGATGGCCCGCTAGGATCAGAATGCCGTTGCAAGCCCGTGCCAGGTGCAAGCCACACCAGCGCCGAGTAGTGGTGTCATTTGACAAAAGAACAGAATCCACAGATTACGCAGATTCCTCAGATTTAGAAAAGAGCCACAGGCCGCGCACTCGGCGTTGTCACAAGCTCAATGAAGCCACCATTTGCTGGTTACTCTTTGTCGAGCAGGCACCTTCTTCTCTTAATCTCTGAAATCTGCGCAATCTGTGGATTCCATTCCTCCCCAAATGACACCACCACCCACCGGCGAGGGCCATTGCCAGCACGGTGATCCACGACTATGATAACAAGGTTTGGCGGCCACCATACTCGGAAGGTCATGACAGCGACTCGCTTGTCAGGAAGACGATACCTTTGGCTGGGACAGCTCCTGCTGCTGACCGCAGTTTCCTGTATCAGCCTTGGAGTCGCCTTTGGGGCCAACCCCTGCGCATCTTGCCATCCGAAAGAGGTGGAGGGTTACTCCCACTCGGCGATGGCGCACTCTTTGCGACGTCCGAGACAAGAACCCGAAGGCTCCTTCGCGCATTCCCTCTCTGGCACGAAGTTTACCATCTACTCCAATGCGACGGGCCTTTGGCAGCGGATGGAGCGCGACGGGGACGTCTCGGATTACCGCGTCGATTACGTGATCGGCTCGGGTAACCACGCTTCCGGGTACCTCGTTCGGGTTGGAAATCACCTGTTCCAGTCCCCCATCTGCTACTACACACGCCTCAGCCGCTACGATATGGCGCCAGGGTACGAAGAAAACCGCGCGCCCGATTTCATCCGTGCCGTAAGCGAGGGGTGTCTGTTCTGCCATTCCGGCAAAGCATTGCCCATCGCCAACACCTTGAACCAGTATCCATCGCCGGCCTTTGCCCAGGAGTCGATTTCTTGCGACCGCTGTCATGGCGACCCGGCGCGGCATCTCAAAATGCCTCTGCCGGGCTCGATCGTCAATCCCGAGACGCTCGCGCCCGCAGCGCGTAACAGCATTTGCGAGCAATGCCACTTGAGGGGCGTTGCGAGGGTGCCGAATCCCGGGAAGAGGCTACAGGATTTCCGTCCGGGTGAGCCCTTGGAAGAGGTTTTTGCGACCTACACCGTCAAGCCGCCGAGTGACAGCCCCCGGGAAGGTCTCAAAGTCATCAGTCACGTCGAGCAACTTGCGTTGAGTACGTGCTCGCGCCAGAGCAAGGGGCGACTTTGGTGCGGAACGTGCCACAATCCCCACGGCACTTCCAAGCAGCCCGCGTCGTACTACAGGGCTCGTTGCCTGTCGTGCCACAACGGCGCACGATCGCTGGCCAAGTCGCATCCCGGCGGCTCCAGCGGCGACTGCCTCGGTTGCCACATGCCCAAGCGGAACGCCAAGGATGGCGGCCACACGGTGTTCACCGATCATCGGATCTCCCGCCATCCCGAACCGGAGCCAGAGAAGGAGATTGCCGTGAACGGTGATCTCGTGGCATGGCGGGACCCGCCACCCAAGCTGCGAGAACGCAACCTGGCGCTGGCGTATGCGAACTCCGGGTTCGAGAACGGGCCGGCATCCGACATCGTTCGGGGCTATCACATGCTTACCGAGGTGGAAAAGGAGTTCCCCGACGACCCGGCCGTGCTCACCGCGTTGGGTCGGGCTCTGCTAGCGACGAGACAACCTCTTGAGGCTGTCCGACGATTTGAGCGGGTTCTCGAACTTGGGCCGGATTCGGCGGTGGATGAGAGTGACGCCGGGAGAGCCTGGATGCAAGCCGGGAATATGGACAAGGCTACCTCCCATCTGGAAAAGGCGATCAGTTTGGATCCGCTCCTTCTACCTGCAGCCGAGGCTCTGATGCAGATTTATCAAGAGCAAGGCGACCAGGATAGAGCGGCCGCGCTGTCTGATCGCGTGCGCGAGGCGCTGGGAAGCTCAGCCCCGCGAGAGTCAGGGTCGCAAGAGCGCTGACCGGAACTACAGCCGCACGATCTGCGTCCTGCCATCGAAGGTGATCTGCCGTTTCACTCCGCTTCCGGCAATTCGCAACTCCATGGGTCGCGGCGACGGCCCGAGCATCCTAGAACCTTCTGCCAGGTCCAGGGTAAGTCGCTTTTGGTGGCCGTCCCAGCGCGCTCTCAGCCGCATGAACTCACCGCCATCATAGTTGAAGCTGACACCGTCGTCTTCGTACATCACAAACTCGCCGTCGCTGCCCGGGTAAACGGAGAATGTGAGCGGCCCTGGGACCTTTTCGGCTGAGTATTGCCTCACCGGCCCCATGGGCAGCACTGTTCCAGCGCGGGTGTAGATTGGCATCGTCGCTAGATCCACCGGCCGGTCCACTTCCCGGCCACCTTCCAGTTTTTCCTCGGTCCAGAAATCGTACCACTCACCGCGAGGCAGGTAGAGCTTGCGTGAGACCGCGCCCTTTTCCGTGACCGGAGCGACGAGAATGTCACGGCCCCAAAGGTATTCGTCACCGCGCTCCGTCGCACGGGGATCATCCGGATAGTGCAGCCAGAGCGCCCGCATAATCGGCAGGCCCGAGTCGTGCGCTTCGCGGACCACGGTATAGGTGTACGGCATCAGCCGGTAGCGCAGCTCGAGATACTTGCGGCAGACCGGCTCCACCTGGGCATTGTGCAGTTCCTTCGGATCGGGGAGGCCTGCCTTTCCGTGATATCCCGTGATCTCGGTGGGCCCGTAGTCTCCGGTGCTCCAGCCCCAAGGTAGCCGCAGCTTCCAGGTTCTGCCGTGAGAGCGGAACAGAGGACAAAAGGTGCTGAACTGAAACCACCGCGCGTACAACTCACCGGTCAGCTCCGGCGTAGTTACGAAACCGCCGGTGTCGGTGCCCCAGAACGGCATACCGCTGAGACCGGTGTTAATGCCGACGGAAACCTGAGTTGCCAGGGCCTCCCAGGTGGAATCGATGTCGCCTGACCAGAGCCATCCGTAGCGCTGCATGCCGGCATATCCGTTGCGGTGCAAGGCATAAGGGCGCACATTGGGACGCTCCTTTTGGCACCCCTCCCAGTACATGCGGTTTCGCAGCAGGCACGCGCGCTCCGTGAGCCAATCGCCTTCGTCGGGCCACCAACCGTCCAGCCCGAGGTGAAAATCCGTCACGTGCTCCTGCCAATAGTGCGCCGCGTCCTGCGGGTCTTCGGCTGCCGCCCCGGTGTCCTTCACGCTTCCGTGCAAGTCTCGGACCTTGGGGACGACGTGCACCGCGACTTTGAAACCCTCGCCATGCATTTCTTCGATCATTCGAGCGGGATC
Organism: Terriglobia bacterium; assembly: GCA_035315065.1. Lineage (GTDB taxonomy): Bacteria > Acidobacteriota > Terriglobia > UBA7540 > UBA7540 > DATFYM01. The sequence goes on along the minus strand of DATFYM010000074.1, from coordinate 5,496 downwards.
AGGAAAAACGTGCTCGTTGAAGGTGAAGGACCCGTGGCCGGTGTTCCAGCCCGACGGACAGAACCCGGTGCCGAGGTAAATCAACACATCGCAAGGGAGCTTCTTGTCGCGAAACATCTTCGCCTCCGACAAGATCTCTTCCCGGCTGGCGAGAGTGCGGTGCGACTGCTGGTATCCCAGAGCCCAAATCGGCGGCATATGAGGAAAACCAGTGAGTGCCGCCAACTCGGCGTAGATTTCAACGGGATCGCCAGCGACCACGAAGATGTCGATGGGTAATCGTGCCGCCGCGTCTCGCGGCTCAAACCGGCCGTCCTTTCCGGTGAGATCGAAAGTCCCCAAAGGCCGATGCCAGAAGATCGCCCAACCCTCCGGGCTCGCCAGCCAGGGCACCGCCATTCGTCCCCCCAGGATGGGGAACTGCGGCCCGCCCTGACCATGGTCCATCGGATAGACTGCACCCCGACGTTCGAACTGGTGGTTTCCTTCGCCGAGTCCGAAAATGGGGCCTTCACCACAGGCGAACGTGACCGCGCCAGTTCCGGAGTCTACCTGCAGTCTCTGGATGAGCTTCCGTCGTTGGTCCCGGACCTCAACCTGTAGTGGGTCGAATTGCAAGCTGGCAGTGCGGCTGCCCCAGGGAATGGCTTGGTTCTGCGACTTGGACCTCAGCTTGGCGGCGGCCGGCCAGGTTTGCCTGACCAGGACGAGATCATTCTCGATCGGTTTCGCTGTCCCGTCGGGAAGCACGGGGACCAGCATAACACGCAGGGTGCGAGGAGTAACTTGGGTTAAGGTGAGCTCCACCGGCTGACCGGCAACGATGATCGGACTACTTCCACCTGATTCAGGCGCGGCTTGGCTTCCTTTTGCGCGGTGCGCCCCAAGCAGTGCGCCAGCCCCTGTGGTGGCGAGGCCGGCGAGTACTTTTCGACGCGAGATGCGGCTGCCCATAGCGCGAGTCTCCCGACCGGCTTATGAAATACCCGCTCGCTCCTTGGCGCGGGCGATGATAGCGGCCATCACGTCCCGGTACTGATCGAAGGTGTCATCGACAATGGTAATCGTCGGGATCTGATGCTCGCTGAGACCGAAGGTTGTGGGGTCGAAATGGCCGAACCCGGATTCGTGGACGCCGCTTGAGCCACGACCCGGCGCCGGACGGCTCAAGTGCTGGAAAGCGCGCGCGTACTTCAGGAATGCCTCCGGGTAGGCAGACTCCGAGAACACCTGGTAGAGCGGGATAAACGACATCAACGCGTCGTAGTGCATCTCGCCGCAGCAAGGCACGGACGGGTACTTCTGCCGCAATTCCGCCACCAGCCGTCGCGTCCCTTCGTGCGTGTCTGCCTTGGTGTTGTTCTCCCAGCCGCCAGCGATATCCAGGAAATAGGCGTCCACGTGAAACCGCTCAATGATTTCGGCGATGCGGTCCCTCAGCCACTGCCGCCAGGAATCGACGCCCAGGTTCATGTACGGCATCCAGCCTTCGTTGTGCCGATCGTTGTCCCAGTCCACCCAGTTGAGATTGAAGGCGTCGCCGTCAATCTGCGACATCGCGGCGTCGGCGAACTTGGGAAACACCTCAAGACGGGCGTTGGCTGAGTTGGTCCCGAACATGGGCATGAAGCGGAAGCCAAGCTTCTGCCCGCGCTGGATCAGAGCGCGAAAGCCCTCTTCACCGCCCTGGCGCGGATCCGGCTGGTAAAGCGGATAATTCCAGTAGTAGCGCCCATCCCAGGCGGGAAGGAAAACCAGCACGCGATCAGCCGGAATCTGTGTCGCAATCCATTCCAGGATTCGCAGCGTCTTGGCATAGTCGTTGAAGATGTATCCAGTCCAATGCATGCCGTGTGGCGCCACCACCAGTGCCGTTTGACGAAGCCAGGCAGGTACGTCGTCGCGCTTCTCCCAGTCGGGTATGGCGAAGGCACGCTCCACATGCTCGAAGTGCGGCCGGAAGGCAGCTTCCGCGGTGCTGGTCTTCGCGGCTCGCCACAGGGGGCTCTCCAATCGGTTGCTCTTCTGCCAGCCTTCGCGCTCGTACACCAGCTCCACACGATAGCCCTTCTCACCCGGTTGGAAGTAGAACCGGTTGGCGCGCACACGGTCCGCCAGCGCCGAGAGGAAGAAGTACTCCTGCTCGCCTTGCTGAATTACGCTCAGCGGTGTGTTCATTCCCCGAGCGGTGAAGAGCGCTCCGCCTCCAAAGGGGTAGCCCAGCAGCACTTCGTTGTCCTTCGGATCGAAGAAGCTTCCACCACCGGCAGACATCTTGCCGCGCGGCACACCACGGACGATCGCCGCCAACGACTTGATAGGTTGCTGCATCTCCGCCGTGGCGTCCCACTCGATGAAAGACCCGTTCTTGCGCACGCGTGCCCGCAACTCGCCGGGAGCCCTCTCTTGCCCTCCGGCCCAAACTAGTTGCGAGCAACGAATCTCGATCCCTTCGCCCCTGTCCTCGACCGTTGTCCGCTCACGATCGAGAGCGTAGGTGTTTTCGAAGGTGTAAAGCCGGAAGGAAAACCGCAAGCCCTCAAACTCAACCGAGGGCTCCGGGAAGTCGAAGCTGAACTTCAAAAAGCTCGCGCCCCGCGGAGGAATAAAAACCTCACTCGAGGATGTGAGTGGAAGGATGCGATCCTGAGCTGGGGCCGGAGCTAAAGGAGGCCCGGCCGTGACCCCGCCAGGCGCGGAAGTCAAAAGAGCCGCAGCGGGCGGAACCAAGCGTCCCACTCCCGCGACGGCCGCGCCCTGGAGAAGCTTGCGACGAGAGATTCTTTCGTTCATGAGAGCCCTCTGGCGCGACAGGCACGGCAAAAGGCAATACCCGCCCTTGGCGTCGTGCTCGCGTCGCCCCCTGTCGTTCCTTTCAGTTCAGCAGCATCATCGCGTCGGTCAGTCGGTGCACCAATCAGTATCCAAGATTGCATTCCAAAAGTGAGACGCACAGTTTAACAAAGCACAGATTACGTCGTCATGATTATTAGCAACTGCCCGGGCCCCACCAACTGCCACGTTCTCCCAAGCTCGCGATCACTCGCGCGAGCCGATCGGCGCCATTCCGCCAGTTCGTTTGCATCGCGCTCTCAGATGTGTCGCCATCACCTCTATCGATGCCGTCGATGATCAGCAGGTGCTCGCCCACGGAAAGGTCAAGTTGATCGACAATGGAACTGGCGTACAAGCGCCAATAGCGTTCGGTCTGGGGCTTGATCGCGCTGTGCAGCGCGCGTAGCCTGGGGCCCGCGCCGGCGTCCACGATTTTGTCGTGAAAGCTTATGTCGAGATCGAAGATAACGTTAGGGCTCCCCCGTCCTGCCGCGGCCTGCTGTCTCAACTGCTCGTTCAACGCTTTGAGCGCCTGCACCACGTCGCCGCGCCTCTCAGGTTCAAGCTGGGCCGTGGCCCTCGCGGCCAGACCCTCCACGTGTCCGACGATAGCATAGAGCTCGCGAGCGTCCTCCTGAGTCAAGGGGGCGATAGTCAGTTTGAGTTTGCTGCCGCTACCAGAGCCGACTCGGATGTACCCTTCCTGCTGGAGTCGATGAATGGCTGCGCGCACGGGGGTCCGGCTCACCCCCAACCGCTCGGCGAAATCAGCCTCGACCACTCGGCTCCCGGGAGCGAGCTTGCCGTGCACAATCAGGTCACGAACTTGGTGAAACGTGGCCTCGCTGACGTTCCGCCTTTCCGAAGAGTCTGCTTCGGTCGTTGAGGTTCCCTCAACGGTCGGAAAACGCCGACCCGTAGGTCCATTTCCCATTTCGATTGAACGCCCTTCCCAGAGAGATGCCCAAGCCCCCGACAGTATACTCCGCAGGGCGTCGTCATTCCAGTTCGGCCAGCGTTTTTCCCGATCAATCTCCTACCTGTCGTCTGGACCGTCTTTATCTGCACTATAATGGTCCTGCCCCCCCACACACGCGCGCCGGACTCGGGATCGGGCAGCGATGCTGGTGCTGTTTGCGCTGCACCGGCTGAGTGGGAAGCACAAGGTCCGGAAACCGGCGTGGATTTGGAGGAAGAACCCGGCGTAGCGCGGGCGTCTCGCCCGCTGTGGAGTGTGGAGTGCGGCAGCTTGCTGCCGCTTTGCTCTTGCCGCAGCTTGCTGCGGGGCCGGCCGCAGCTTGCTGCGGGGTGTTTCAACAGAGTCCGACGCGGCGACCCAGAGGCGGCAAGGCTTCAAAATCGTTTAGAATCCGGAGAAGATGGCTGGATCGTGGCGGAGTGTCTGTCGTTGCCGGGTTGCGTCAGTCAGGGACGTACCGAGAAAGAGGCCTTCGACAACATCCGTGAGGCCATCCTACTGTGGCTGGAGACCGAGGTTGAGAAGCGGACAGTATCCCTGCCGGCCGATGCCAAGGTGCTCGAGGTCACCATTTGATGGCCGCGCTGCCCGTCGTCTCGGGTCTGGACGCCATCCGCACCTTTGAGCGCGCGGGATGGCGGCGCGCGAGACAGAAAGGCAGTCACGTCTCGCTCGTAAAACCCGGTGTGAACGTTAATTTGTCGGTTCCTCTTCACCGGGAGTTGGATAGAGGCACACTCCGTAGACTGTCAAGCTCGCGGGACTCTCCGTGGATGATTTCGTTGGGCTTTTGCGATAACGGACCGGCGCCTTTCGAGAAGGATGCCGGCTATACCGAGCGACATAAGTCGTAGCGCCGGGCTTCAGCCCGGCATCTTCCGCCGCAAACCGCACGGGCCGCTTGCATCACGTGCCGGGCTGAAGCCCAGTGCTACAACTTATGCCGTCCTGTATAGTCGTCGCCGTGGTAGACTCAAGAAAGAGGGAGGCGACATGAAGCGAGTCAAAGCAAAGCCCACGGCCAAAGCCGGGAGTCACCCCAGCACTGTCCCGCGCAAGGCCTTCTCAATCGATGAGATCCGGAAGTATCTTGACCCCGGTCCGCCGAAAGAGGCCGAAGAGTTTGTGCGCCTCATCTATGACGAACGCCGCCTTGATCGCGAGCGAGTGCCTGCTGAATGAGGCGGCTTTTGGCGGATACCGACGTCGTCTCCTACATCTTCAAATGGCACCCGTCTGCTCCCCGTTTCGTTGAACTCCTGGCGGACAACGAGGTGGTTCTGTCATTTGTGACGCCGGCGGAGATGCGGCTCGGGGCCCTGAAAGCCCATTGGGGATTCCGCAAGAGGAACTTGTTGGAAAGGTATTTGTCGCGGTTCGCCGTCTGCTGCTTGACGAGTTCCACCACCGCTTCCAAACTGCGCGTAATCCTTGCGCTCGCGCAGCATCCAATACAACCGCACCGCCAGACGACGGGCGATAGCCACCTTGGCTACCCCGCTTGCCCGGCGAAACTTCAGGCGTAAATACGCACGGTGCAACTCCTCATCCTGCCACGCCGCCGTCTGCGCCGCCTCCACCAGCAGCCAGCGCAGCATCGTGTTCCCTTGCTTGCTGATCGCCCCCAGCCGTTGTCGCCCCCCGCTGGAGTGCTCACTCGGGTTCAGCCCCAGGTAACTCAC
>DATFYM010000073.1:0-14018 GCA_035315065.1 Terriglobia bacterium | reverse complement strand
CCCCTCACCCGGCCCGCTACGGCTGGTGAAAGCGCCGGCAGCGGTCCACCCTCTCCCTCAGGGAGAGGGCTGGTTTCCCTATCTGACGTCTGGCTTTCTCACCTAGGTAGATCTTCTTTTTCTTGGTTGCGGCCACACCGCCCGCTGTGTTCGATTCTTGTCACGCTCCTGGCCTTGGGCCTCGTGCCGGCGAGAGCACAGGGGCAGGAATCCGTCCCGCCTCCGGAATCGACGATACAATTGGTGCAACCGTCAGCCGCGGGCCCGGCAGGTTCGACCGGTGCGCTGATCACCATCTCGCTTCAGGATGCCCTGGAGCGGGCGCGGAGGAACAGCGCCCAGTTTCTGGCGGCGGTTACCGATGCCCGCAACGCCCGCGAGGACCGGGTGCAGGCGCGCGCCGCCTTGCTGCCTACCGTGAGCAACTCGACGCAATACTTGGGCACCCAAGGGAACGGGGTTTTCTCATCCGGCCGGTACGTCACCAACGACGGCGTTCACGTCTACCGCGAGTGGGCGGCTCTGCATCAGGACCTGTCTCCGGGCGCTTTCATGAGGACCGGCTACCGGCGCGCCTCGGCGGCGGAGGCTCTCGCCCTCGCCAAGGCGGAAGTGGCGCGTCGCGGACTGGACGTTACCGTCACGCGGGACTACGAGGCCCTGGTGGTCTCGCAGCGCAAATACGCCACCGCTCAGGCGAGCCTCGACCAAGCCCGGCATTTTCTTGAGATCACTCGGGCGGGTGAGCGCGTGGGCCAGACCGCGCACAGCGACGAGATCAAGGCCGAGCTTCAGTTCGAGCAGCAGAAGCAGGGCTTCGAAGAGGCCAAGCTGTCTCTGGAGAGCGACCGGCTGACACTCGCCGTGTTGCTCTCTCCGGCCCTGAATGAGAACTTTAACGTAGTGGACGACCTCGATTCGCCCCGCGCTCTGCCGCCGTTTCCCGACGTTCAGGTGATGGCCGAGAAGCAGAACCCCGACCTGCACGCCGCGGTGGAGTCGCTTCGCGCGGCGAACCTCGACGTCGTGGCCGCCCGGAACGGCCTCCTGCCCTCGCTCACGCTCGATGTCGATTACGGAATTGAGGCCAATGCGTTCGCCCTGCGCAGCCGGGTGGCCGCGGATCCCAGACTGGGTCCCCAGCCCAACCTGGGTTACTTCGCCACCGCCGTCCTTAATGTGCCGGTGTGGGACTGGGGCGCCTTGCGCAGCAAGCTGCACCAAGCGGAGTACCGCCGGCAGCAGGCGCAGGTGGAGCTGAGCCAGACCCAACGCGAAGCCGTCAGCAACTTGTACACTTTTTATAACGAGGCCCTGGTGTCGCGGGGGGCGGTGGAATCGCTGCGTCACGCGGCCGACCTCGCCGCCGAAAGCCTGCGCCTCACCAACCTGCGCTATCAGGCGGGCGAATCGACGGCGCTCGAGGTGGTAGACGCGCAGAACACCTTGACACAAGCACGCAACGCCTACGATGATGCGGAAGCGCGGTATCGTTTGGCTTTGGCGAACCTTCAGACTTTGACGGGAAGCTTTTGAGTCATGATCAAGCACAGTCACCACGGGCAGGAACGGGGTTCGGGATTAGGGGTTCGGGGTTCGCGGAGAAGAAGGGGATCCCCTCTTTTTCTGCGAACCCCGAATCCCGAACCCCGAATCCCGTTTCTTCTGCGAGCCCCGGACCCCGAATCCCGAACCCCGGACGCCGGCAATCGTCAATCGTCAATCGTCAATGTCTTGGTCCTGCTCCTCGCAGCCGCCTGCTTGGCCCTGGCCGGCTGTTCCAGCAAGGAACCCGCCGAGCCTGGACCCGTGGTCACGGTTCAGGTGGCGCCGGCCCAGAAGACGACCATCGAACGCAAGGTGACCTCCGAGGCGATCGTCTACCCACTGCACCAGGCCGCGATCACGCCCAAGATCAGCGCGCCGGTGCGCAAGTTCTACGTGGACCGCGGCAGCCACGTGCGTGCCGGCGAGTTGCTGGCCGAACTGGAGAACCAGGACCTTGAGGGGGCCGCGGCAGAGAGCAAGGGCGTTTACGAGCAGGCGGAGGCGGCCTACGAAACGGCCACCAAGTCCGCGCTGCCGGAGGGAGTCCAGAAGGCCGAGTTGGATGAGCATGAGACCAAGGAAGCGCTGAACGCGGCGCGGAAGGTTAACGACGCCCGCCAGACCCTCTTTCAGCAAGGTGCCATCGCCCACAAGGACCTGGACGATGCGATGATCAGCCTGGCGCAGGCTGAGGGCGCATACCGGATCGCCCGCATGCACCTGGAGTGGATACGGAGCGGCGGACGCGGGCAGGATCTGAAAGCTGCCGCCGCACAACTCGCCGCCGCCAGGGGCCACTATCAGAGCGCCGAAGCCCAGCTCAGCTACTCGCAAATTCACAGTCCCATCGACGGCGTGGTCACGGACCGGCCCGCCTATCCGGGCGAAATGGCTTCCAACAGCTTGCCCTTGATCACGGTGATGGACCTGTCGCAGGTGGTGGCCAAGGCCCACATCTCTCAGCAACTCGCATCCTGGTTAAAGGTCAGCAACGCGGCAACGATCTCGGCTGCGGGTCCCATGGCTGTGGAATTGCCGGGCAAAGTGACCCTGGTGAGCCCGGCGCTCGACCCGGGCAGCACCACCGTGGAGGTCTGGGTGCAAGCGGCCAATCCCGGCGAACGCCTGAAGCCCGGCGCCAGCGTGCACGTGGAGATTGTGGCGGAAACGGTGAAGGACGCCATCGTGGTTCCGGCGGCGGCGGTGATCACCGGGTCGGATGGGTCCACTTCCGTCATGGCGGTGGACTCCGGCAACAAGCCTGTCGCGAAAAACGTGAAGGTGGGAATTCGCGACGGCGATAACGTGCAGATCACCGACGGGTTGGAGGGCGGCGAGCAAGTAGTGACAGTGGGCGCTTTCGAGCTGGCCAAAGAGGATCCCGACGTCCTGGAGAAGACCAAGGTGCAGGTGCAGGCGCCGGCCGCTCCGGAGAAGGGCGAAGGGAGCGGCGACAAGGGTGGGGACAAGGACTGACGAGGGGCCTTCCAACACAGAGACACAGAGGCGCAGAGAAAAATGGCAAACGTGGCCAAGCAAACGACACCTCCTTCATGTGATTCTCGTCTTCTTCTCTGTGCCTCGGTGCCTCTGTGTTTAGTTTTTCACACCCTCCGGAGAGGAGGGTCCAATCGGGCTTTCTTCCATCAATAATCGGTCCCGCGAGGCGGGAGCAATCGGCAATGAATCCGAGTCGTCGTACTGGTTCGCCCGCCACTCCAAATCGATCATATTCCTGATCCTTACCCTGGCTCTGGTGGGTGCCTACGTGGGCTTGAGCCTTCCGGTAGCCGTATTCCCATCGACGGACTTCCCGCGCATCATCATTGGCGTTGACAACGGGGTGATGCCCATCGATCAGATGATGGTCACTATCACCCGGCCTCTCGAGGAGGCGGTGAACAGCGTGGAGGGACTGGAGAGCGTTCAGTCCATCACCAGCCGCGGATCGGCGGAGATCGACTTGTTCTTCAACTGGAACGTGGATATGTTCCAAACCCTGGAACGCGTTAATTCCGCAGTGGCGCGCATCCAAACCACCCTCCCGTCCAGCGCCCAGATTGAAACCCATCGTCTCACCTTCGCCAGCTTCCCCATCATCGGCTACAGCCTCACCTCCGACACCGTGCCGCAAACCGAGTTGTGGCAGATGGCCACTTACGACCTCAAGCCGCGCCTCAATCGCTTGAACGGGGTCTCCACAGTCATCGTGCAGGGAGGAGAGGAGCCCGAGTTCCAGATCAGTCCCGACCCAGCCAAGTTGGTGGCGGCTCACGTCACGGTTCCGGACATTCTGGAAGCCGTGCGCCGCACCAACCTGATCGATTCCCCCGGCCTGCTGGGAAGGAACCATCAGTTGTTCCTCGGCCTCATCTCCGCGCAGGTACACACCCCGGATGAAATCTCCAACGTTGTTATCAAATCCACGAAAGACGGAGTTCCGGTTCGAGTTGAGGACATCGCCAGCGTGGGCCCGTCCGTGAAGCCAGTCTATACGATTGTTACGGCGAACGCCAAGCCCGCCGTCTTGATCAGCATCAATCGTCAGCCGGACAGCAACACGGTGACGGTGGCCGACGAGGTCCACCAGGAGATCGAGCAAATCCGCCGGTCCATTCCGCACACGGTCAGCCTGCGGGCTTTCTACGATCAGTCGGAAATCGTCAAATCGTCTATTACAAGCGTGCGCGATGCCATCCTCATCGGACTGATCCTCGCCTCCATTATTCTGGTGGTGTTTCTGCGTGATTGGGGAGCCTCGCTGGTGGCCGGGATGGTGATTCCGGCGACGCTGCTGGTGACCCTGGTCGCGTTGAAACTCCTCGGCCAAAGCTTCAACCTGATGACGCTGGGCGGCCTGGCGGCGGCCGTCGGCCTTGTCATCGACGACGCCATCGTGGTGGTGGAGAACATTGTGTTGCACCGCGACGCGGGCGAAGGGCGCCTCCAAGCCATCCACAGCGCCTTGCACGAAATAACCATCCCCCTGATCGGTTCCACCATCACCCCCATAGTGGTCTTTCTGCCCTTAATCTCCATGACCGGTGTGGAGGGCACATTTTTCCGCGCCCTGGCGGTGACCATGGCGGTGTCGTTGTTGACCTCCCTTGCTCTGGCGCTGGTTTGGACGCCGAACCTCAGTCTTCACCTGCTGCGGAAGGAGGAGCACGCTGACCGCACGCCGGAGTCGGCGGAGATTCCGGAGCCTGCTCCCGAGTCCGCGGCGCCGGAGGACATCAGAAGATTGCTGGCCGCCGAAGAAGCCACCATCACCGGTTTCTTCGCCCGCATCATTCGCTTCTACGAGCGCTGGCTCCGCCGCGCCCTCGAGCACCCAGTGTCGCTGGGCGGTCTCTGCGCACTTCTGATCGTGGCTTCATTCTTTTGCTACAAGTCCCTGGGCACCGACCTGCTTCCAAAGATGGACGAGGGCGGGTTCGTGCTCGACTACGTCACGCCGGCCGGCAGCTCCCTTGAGGAGACCGACCGCATGGTGACACACATTGAGAAGCTCGTCCGCGACGTTCCCGAGGTCGAAAGCACGTCGCGGCGGACGGGACTGCAACTGGGACTGGCGGCGGTCACCGAAGCCAATACGGGCGATATCGCCGTTAAGCTGAAAGAGAAGCGAAGCCGCGGCATCGAGGAGATCATCAGTGAGGTACGCGCCAAGGTTACGCAAGAAGAGCCGGCCGTGGACATCGATGTCACGCAAGTGCTGCAGGACATGATTAGCGATCTCACCGGCGCGCCCCAACCCGTCCAGATTAAGCTGTTCTCGGAAAACGCCGACCTGCTGAACCAGTGGGCGCCCCAGGTTGCGGACGCCATCAGCAAGATCGAGATGGGGAAGAAAAAGCCGGTGGTGGACGTGGCGAACGGCATCGATAACACCATGAGCGGCCCGGCGGTGGTGTTCCAGGTGAACCCGGAAACAGCGGCACGGTCCGGTTTTACCACTGAGGAGGTGGCTACCGACGCATCGGCAATCCTGGAGGGTGAACCCGCCCCCACGCCCGTCATCGTCAACAATCGGCCCTATACGTTACGCGTACGATTCCCTCAGGCGAACCGCACCTCGCTTGAGGCGATGGGCAACACAATAGTGACCAGCTCAACTGGCCAGACCGCCACCTTGGGGTCGCTCGCCGCGATTACGGAATTGCCCGGCCAGACGGAAATCCTCCGCGAGAACCTGCAGCGCGACGTGGCCGTCACCGCGCGACTGGAGGGCACCGACCTCGGCACCGGAATTGCCGCCGTGCAGAAGACGGTGAGAGACTTGAAGCTGCCCTCCTCCATTCGCGTGGTGTACGGGGGCACGTACAAGGAACAGCAGAAGTCGTTCCATGACCTCCTCATCGTCCTCCTGCTCGCCTTGGTGCTACTCTTCCTGGTCTTGCTCTTCGAGTTCGGGCGCTTCTCGGCGCCTGCCGCCATCTTGTCTTCCGCCGTTCTCTCCACCTCCGGCGTCTTTTTTGCTTTGCTGATTACCGGGACCACGTTCAACATCTCCTCGTTTATGGGCTTGATCATGGTGATCGGCATTGTGGCCAAGAACGGCATCCTGCTGCTCGATGCCGACGACAAGTTCCGGGACGCCGGATTCCCGCCGGAGGAGGCTATGATCCAGGCCGGGCGCCGCCGCCTGCGTCCCATCGTCATGACCGCGCTGGCCGCCGTTGCCGGCATGCTGCCCCTGTCGATCGGCCTCGGCGCGGGATCGCAAATGCTCCAACCGTTGGCGATTGCGGTGATCGGAGGGATTACCGTCTCGATGGTTCTGTCGCTGATCATCACTCCAGCCATGCAGTTCTATTTGCAGCGGCAGCGGGCGGGTGGATCAGCGAAGGGGTAAGCGCGGGCGGAGCGGGAAGGAGAAGACGGAAAGCAGAAAGCAGAAGAAGAGACGGAATTCCGTGTCCGCCCTCTTTTGCGGGGAAGCCCGGGATCTGTCGGGATCTTCATTCTGACTCCTGACTCCTGTCTTCCGTCTTCGAACTCATGCAGGAAGCCATGAAGGACAAGGTGGTGGTCATCACCGGCGCTACCTCCGGAATCGGGCAGGTAGCGGCGGAGAACCTCGCCCGGATGGGGGCGCGCGTTGTCCAGGTGGCGCGTGACCGGGGGCGTGGCGAGGTAGCCTGGAAGCGACTCCGCGAGTGCGCGCCCGGCGTCGCCCACACCCTGCACTACGCTGATCTTTCGCGGCTCAGCGAGATGAAGCGGGTGGCGCGGGAAATCGCCGTGGCCGAACCGCGCATCGACGTGCTCATCAACAACGCCGGCGCCATGTTCGGGTCCCGCCAGGTGACCGAGGACGGTCTGGAGCGAACCTTCGCCTTGAACCACATGGCCTACTTCGTTCTCACCCACGGCCTGCGCGAGCGCCTGTTGGCCTCGGCGGCCTCAGCGCCCAGTCGCGTGGTGAGCACGGCTTCTGATGCCCACCATGGGGCCAAGCTCGACTTCAACGACCTGCAATCGGTCCGGGCCTATCGCGGCAGCTTCTTCGAATGGCTGCGCTATGGAGGGCCAGGTTTCAAGGTCTACGGGCGGTCGAAGCTGGCGAACATTCTCTTCACACGCGAACTCGCCCGGCGGCTGGCTGGCAAGGGCGTCACCGCCAACTGCCTCCATCCGGGATTTGTCGCCACTCGTTTCGGTGACCAGAGCGGAGGGCTGATCTCCTTCGGGATTCGGATTGCCAAACGTTTCGCGCTCTCCCCGCAGCAGGGAGCGGAAACGCTGGTTTATCTGGCATCGTCGCCCGAAGTGGCTAACGTAACGGGCGAATACTTCTGCAAGTGCCACCCCGTAATGCCCAGCCGGGAGGCGCAGGACGACGCCGCGGCTCAACGCCTGTGGGTGGAAACGGCCAGCTTGGCAGGGATTGCCGATTGACGATGGAGTCACGAAAATCGAAAATCGAAATTCGCGACCCGAAGCTCGTCCTCGGCTGTGCTCAGGATTGTCTGTTTGCCAGTTTCGAGCTTCGCGTTTCGAGTCTCGAAACTCAAAGAGCGGGCGGGACGCCCGCGCTCCCAGGATCGAGGATTTCGGTGAAGGAGAAGAGGCCTTTTCTCCCGGCCACCCAGCGGGCGGCGTAGAGCGCCCCTTCGGCGAACCCCTGGCGGCTGCGCGCCGTGTGCCGCAGGATGACGGTGTCGGCCTCGGAGTCGAATCCCAGTTCGTGGGTGCCAGGAAAGTAGCCGGCGCGGACGCTGGCGACTGGAATCTCGCGGCCGGTGTAGAAGGGCGCCACCTGTCGCTTCAGTTCCAGGGCCGTGCCCGACGGAGCATCCTTCTTGAACTGATGATGCGCCTCGGTGATGAACGGCGCATACATGGCGAAGCCCCGGAAAGCTTCCGCTGCCGCGCGCGCGGCGCGATAAAACAATTGCACGCCGATGGAGAAGTTGGCGGCGTAGACCATTCCCACTCCGGCCTGCTCCACGATCAGGCGGACTTCGTCCAGCCGATCGAACCAACCCGTCGTGCCGACAATCAGGTTTCGGCCCAGGGCAGCCACGTGACGAACGTTACCCACCACCTCCGAGGGCGCGGTGAAGTCGATTGCGATATCGACGCCTTCGAAGGCTTGGGCATTGATGCCGACGCCGTCCGCGTTCGAGTACTCGTCCAGCGTGAGGCGAACCTCGAAGCCGCGCGCCGGAGCAAGCTCGGCAATCGCCCGGCCCATCTTGCCGTAGCCGAGCAGGGCGAGACGCAGGGGTCGCGTTTCCGGTTTGGCGGAACTGGTCATGATTGTCCCCAAATCGCAAAGTACCTCTAAAAGTAGAAATCGAATGATGAATGCTAAACGATGAACGATGAACGTAAAGGGAAGACCGTACTTTGTTCATCATTCATAATTCATCATTCATCATTTCTTCAGTGGTGCAATGTTCAGGACGGGGTTAACCTCGTACCAGTTCCGCTGGGTTTGCGCGTCGTAGCGGGCCACGCCGTAGACCCGCACGTAACTGCCCTCGCGGGGGGCCGGCATAGAGATGGGGCTCATGATCTCACAGACGACGAAAGGCCCCGATCCGCTCCGGTCTTCGAAAAGTTTGAACGCAACGGTCCCCTCTTCTTCATCGGCATGAACATTGCGCACAAAGCCCTGGGTGGCGACATGAGGTTCGGTGTTAAGCTTGAGGTCTCGAATGCCGATCTGGTGAAACTCGCTGAGGTCGAGAGCCCCGGCAGCCACCGAGGCTCCACCTCGTTGTCCAAACAGGAGTTTCCGGTTGGAGGCCACCAGGAGGACGAGCTGCAGCACTACCACCGTGGCGAGTACCGCGACCCCTCGTGTGGTGGTCAGGCGATCGAGCCAGTCCAGGCAACCGCGGCCTCCTGGCCGATTGTTTGACCCTCCCTCGATGGCTACCCTCATTACCCTTATGGTCGCAAGCTCGTCCTGGGGGGCGAGCGAGGGCAGTTGCTGCGCCCAACGATGTCCGGCGCGCAGCCGTACGAAGAGCCCGCGGCACGATTCACAATCCATCAGGTGCTGCTCCAAGCGCCTCACGTCGTGGGGCTCAAGTCCGCCTTCGACGTATGGCAGCAGCTTTTTACGCAGGCCGAAATGCCAGCAGCTCATGGTGAAGTCCTCATGGTCAGGTCCCGACCGTATGGAGAACCGGTCGGGAATCGGGCTGATGAACGTCCTTTTAAGTAGTGGCTAGCGCTCAGTGGCTAGTAGCTAGCAAGACGCGCTGAAGGTTGAAGGTTAAGGAGTCAAGGCAGGGTCCCTGTCTTTGCTTCTTAGACCTTCAACCTTCGACTTTTCGACTTCCCTTGCTAGCCACTAGCCACTCGCCACTGCAATCTATAAGAGCGGCCCGAAGGGTCGCAGGCGCTCTTCCAACTCCGTCAGTGCGCGGCTGAGTCTGGAGGCTACCGTGCCGGACGCACACCGGAGCACGCGGCCTATTTCCTCGTAAGAAAGCCCTTCCACATATCGGAGCACGATCACTTCCCGCATCTTGAAAGGCAGTTGCATCACCGCCTGCCGGACGATGGCCCCGCGCTCCCGTAGCGCGTGCTGGTGATCGGAGAGGGGCTGGGTATCGATTTCGTCCGGGCTTCCCAAGATTGCCTCCAGGGGCACGTGCACGGCGCCTCGCTGCCGGTGGTGGTCCTGGCACTCGTTGTGGGTGATTCGGTAAATCCAGGTAGCGAGGGAGGACTGAAACCGGAACGTTGGGAGGCCCCGGAATACCTTGAGAAAAACCGTTTGCAGCAGGTCCTGGGCGTGCAGCGAATCGCCGATCGAATACACCACCAGGTTGTAAACCTGCTCCCGGTAACGGCGATAGAGTTCGCGGGCCGCTACCGAATCGCCCCGCTGGACGGCCAGGACGAGATTCCGCTCCTGTCCCGCCTCCTGAAATGACCTCGTCTTGATCAGATCCAGATGCTTGGTGTCCATGCCAGTGGACCGTGCCTGGTTGCTCCTTTTGTGAACAGCCCTGAGAGCGCGGAGAAAGGGGTCATTATACATCGTCCTCCCATGCGTCGCTCAAAAAAGCTCTGGGACGTCAGCTTGTACCTTCTCAGGAGCACGGGTAAGGTGGTCGCTCTTGGGTCCACAAAAACAATCCGCGTGTTGCTTGGGAGCTTCGACGCTGACCCAATCTCGTTTGGAACCATGATCGCACGATCACATTCCACGCAGCTGGCCAGTGTGTTGTTCCCAAATGTTCCCGATTTGCTGGCAGAGACGAAATCCGCTACTTGTTCAATTCAATGACAGCACGTGAGATAGGTTGGTGGACCTGGGGAGGTTCGAACTCCCGACCCCCTGGTTGCAAACCAGGTGCTCTCCCAACTGAGCTACAGGCCCGTCGTCATTCTCGCCCTGCGAAGCGAAAGTAGAGGCCTTTCGCCTTCCTCGATGTGACTGTTCTGACCGGATCGACGAGACATGGGTTTTCTCCCCCTGTTCGTCGGTCTGGTGTCGCTACCCCCAAGCATATCATGTATGAAAGGCGATCGCATCAGATCAGGAGTGGCTCCATTGCCGGCAGCCATCAGCGATCAGCTATCAGCAAGACCACGGGGCCTTTCTCGGTGAGAGCGGAGAGCGGACGGTTGATGGCTGCGCTCTCCATCGATTCTTAGGCCCGCGTGTCTCGCTTCCGTCCTTCGAGATCTCAAGCGACAGCGTAAAGAAGGGGCCAATGCTTGCAGCCGCAGCTTTACTTCGTCATCTAAATCCCAGGTCAGACGGTTGGGTGGTTTGGTCTGTTAGCTGCCGTCAGGGAACCCGCCGCGGTGGAGCACCATGGGATAGTGCGGCAGCGTGTTGGGCCTGCGGACCGACGCTCGCCACCCGTCCGGGTAGGGCTCCAACCCGCGGAACAGAGGCGACAATTGCGCGGTGGGCTCGCCGACCAACCGCTCGAGCGACTCCCGAAGGCTTTGGATGGTGCCTTGGCCAAAGCCCGTCTGCCAGCGCGCTTCGATGATGCCGAGCCGCTGCCGATACTCGTCTTGAGCCGCCCGACCCTTTGGGGTGAGCCGAACCAACTTCGCCCGGCTGGCGGTTGGATCCGGCTCGACTACGGCAACCCGTTTCTCGTGGAGGACACCCGTCGCCATGCTGATCGCTTCCTTCGACACGCCAGTCAGGAGCGGAAGGTCTCGGACCCGCACCCCTTTCTCGTCGAGGACCCGCACCACGTTGGCGCTGATCGCGAGCGACAAGTCCGACTCGCGCTCGAACTCGATGGCGAACGCCAGCAGCACCCGGGAGAGGAGGGCCGACAGAGGGAGGCGGGAACCGATGCGGTCTTCTCCTCCGGGGCGTCTGGCCGGCGCCCGCCGCTCTGGATCCGGCCCTTTGCTAAACAGCCCATACCCCAAGATCGGCAGACAGTCGGGGAGCTTGACGCCAATTTGCTTGATCTGCGCCCACAGCGATTCCCGAAGCTGGTCGATTTCATCCTTACCGAAGCGCTCCTGCCAGCGCTTCTCGATGACGCCGAACAGCGGCCGCAATACCTCCTGAGCCTCCCGGCCTGCTGGGGTGGCGCGAATCACCCAGTCGGAGCGGGGCGGCTTTGGCCGGCTGTCGGCCGGGTCCGGTTCGACGACGATGTACCCCCACCTCTCCATGCCGTTCAAGTTGGTCCTCGTGAGGGCGAGATCCTCCAGCTCACGGACGCGCACCCCCTGCTCGCCGACGAACTGCATGCAATTCGACCACATCACGAGTGACACCAGCCAGGGGGCGTGGAGCGAGCCGGCGGTCGAGCCATGTCTCGTCGTCCGATGCCGCATCTGCCGCTCGGACTCGTTGTCGAACTCGATGGTGAACGCAACCAGGGCGTGGGAGAGCAGGGTCGACAAGGGCAGACCAGCAGGCAAGGCGCTCACGCTAGTGCTGTGTCCGGTTTTGGTTGGTGATTGCATCGAGGGTCACATGTCCGCGGCGGACCTTATCAAGGGTTCACCGGGCGGCTCCGCCCCCCCGGTTGTAGGGGTACAGCTTGCCGTACCCTCTTGGTCAGGTCTTGCGAATTAAGAAAGGGGGTACGGCAAGCTGTACCCCTACAGTGCCTTAACGACGAGGGATGCCAGGGCCTCGATGAACTTGGGAGAATCGTTCAGCGCCGGCATCATCTCGAATTGCTGGATACCGAGCCGCCCGGCGCGGGCGCGTGCTTCGATATCGATCTCACTCAGCGTCTCCACATGGTCGGTGACGAAGGAGATGGGGATCGCGAGTACCCGCCGCTCGCCCTCAGCCGCGAGTTGCTGAAGAGTGCAATCCAGCGTTGGCTCCAGCCAGCGTCCCGGACCCACGCGGCTCTGGTAACACAGCAGGTGGCGGTTGGGCCAACCGCCGCACTCCATTACCAGCCGCACCATCTCTTCCACATGATCGCGGTAAGGATCTCCCGCCTCGATCACGCTCATGGGGACACCGTGAGCGCTGAACACCAAAACTACGTCGTCGGGCAAGCCCACTGCGTTCGTCGATGGTCGACGGCCGACTCCTGATTGCCCGGGCTCGAAACTCGAATCGGGAAACTCGAAAACGGCACGACTCTGCGCCGCAGAAACGAGTTGCGATTCTCCCGCTTCGAATTTCAAGGCTGCCAAGCCTTCGTTGATCCTCTCGACCACGGCGTCGACGTAAAGCGGGTGATCGTAGAACGCCGCAACCGTGCTGACGGCCACGCCGGGGCGAGGCCGGTACCGGCGATTCCATTCGTTCAGGCTACTGCCGGTGGTGGTTTTGGAATATTGAGGGTACAGCGGCAACAGGACCAGCCGGCCGAACCCCTGCGCCTCGATCTCGCGGAGGGCCTCCTCGGTGAGCGGGTGCCAGTACCTCATAGCTACCAACACACGCGCGTCCAGCGTCTTTCGGAGCTCGCGTTCGAGGGCCCGCGCCTGACGCTCGGTAAGCTCGCCGATGGGCGACTTCCCGCCGATGCTGGCGTAGTGCTCCTGCACCTTCCGGGCGCGTCGCGAGGAAATCAGCTTGGCCAGCACGGGGCGGGCCAAGCGAGCAAAGGGAAAATCGATGATGTCAGGATCAAGAAACAGGTTGTAGAGGAATGGTTCGACGGCCGCCAGCGAGTCCGGTCCACCGAGTTGGAACAGAACTACGCCGATGGAGCCGCCGGTAGGCATGCCGACATTTTGGATTTTGGGGTTTTGGATTTTGGATTGAAAGAAAACGGCGGCCTTGGTCGTTGGTTTTGGTTCCCAAATAACAGGAACTGAGGAACCAAGGTCTTTCCCTCTTCAATCCAAAATCCAAAATCGAAAATCTCCGTCACTTGTCACTGTTCTTTTGGCGGGAACGACTTCACCGCCGCGTCGACGCTGTCGAACACGTCAAACACCGCCACCAGCTTGGATCGTCAGTTGGTCGCGGAGGCTCTTGGTAAGGTTGGCGAGCTTCAAGTCCGCTCCTTGGTGCAAGGCCGAGGCGCGCGCGGCGATCAAGGCTTCCAGCCCCGCGCTGTCAACGTATTCGACCTCGCCCAGGTCGATAATCCACTGCGCTTTCCATCCCCACTTCTGTTGCAGCCAATCCGCATCGCTGAGGGTTTGATCTTGTTGCGGAATTCGACGCGCTCCTCCCCCAACCTGAGCCGGCCTTTGAGGATCATCGCCTTCGTCCCCGCGGTCGTCGACCCTAATCTGTAATGCCGTGAAAGACTCCTTTCACTTGAACCTGCGATTCTGACGGCCTGGTGCGAAATCGACCCGTGCGGCGTAGCGCCACGCATAGGTCGGCCGGTGCGTAAGACAGAAGCGATATCTTACAGGATTCAGCGGGTGTCAGCAACCGTTACCTGGGATCCCAAAAACCGCGATTGAAGCGCTTAGGGATTCTTTGGGGTCCCGTGGGCCGTCGTAAATTGTGGTCCTAGGCGGCCCGATGTGAACTGCGGCACGGGTTGGGCTGATTTTTACATCGCCATTACCTGCGCACTGACCGG
>DATFYM010000072.1:0-24656 GCA_035315065.1 Terriglobia bacterium | reverse complement strand
TTGCGGATGCGCCGCGCCTTCTCCCACCAAGTCATGGCCAGCAATCGCACCGCAGCCTCGCCAGTGACGTCCTGGGGCGGGAAGAGGGCTGCCACGTCGCGATGCAGGCGGCGGAAATCGCGCGGGTCTTCGCCGCGCGCTTGCAATTGCCGCTCGATCTCGGGCGGAGCGAGGCCAAGGCGGCGGGCGTTCAAAGCGACGCGGCGCTTTCCCGCCTTGGTTTTGGGGCCGGTAGATTTCTGGGCATTGCGCCGGTTGGCGGCCAGCCGCGCCGAGCTTAAAGCGGGCTTGGAGATACCTTCGTCGTTAGCCATGAGATATAGTATAACATTCTGGATACGGTATCAATGTTTTTCTTAGGCTACGGATTAGCCAGCGCCAATAGCCTCGACCGGCTCGCCCTCGGCGACACGTTAATCTAACAGGCTAGTGAAGGACCCTTTTGGCCCTCGTAGAGGCCGGCTTTAGCCGGGCATCTTAGTGAATTCAACGTACCGCCCCTTCGCTTCGCTCAGGGCAAGCTCTAAAGGGCGCCGCTACGAAAACCGCTCCGGACAGGGTTCTCAGCACCCTGGCAATGGCCCGTCGTTGATCGCGCGGGACCAAGCGGTGGACTTTGCCCAACGAGGTGTGTTCCAATCTCGACGAGCACATTGTACGGGCTGGTGCTTGTTCGCAAAAATACACGGGGGAGGAACAACCCATGAAGACGAACCACAAGCTGGCGGTGGCCGTGCTGGCTGGCGCCTCGATCGGCGTTGCGGGTGCTGAGGCAATTCATGCGCAGCAAGCGAAGACGCCGCCTGCCTACGTCATCGCGGAAGTCGACGTAACGGACCCCACTAACATGCAGAAATATGCGGAGAAAGTGCCGGAAACGCTGGCGCCTTTCAATCACCAGTATCTCGTTCGTGGCGGCAAGACCCAGGCTCTCGAGGGCGAACCGCCAAAGCGCATCGTGGTGATCGCTTTCGATAGCGCAGAGAAAGCGCGCGAGTGGTACGATTCGCCAGCCTATGAGGCGATCAAGCCCATCAGGCAAAGCTCAGCGAAGACCCGCCTGTTTATCGTCGAAGGCCTCACCCCCCAGTGACGGAGCAGGACAAGTGCTGTCCTAATTCTGGCCTGGGAGCGCGGGCGTCCCCGCCCGCTCTTCTACGGCGGGACACGCTCCACTGGCGGCCTTATTTGGCGTTGAGCGCAAGAGCGGGTGGGACGCCCGCGCTCCCAGGCCAGATCAGGACACTACCCGAACTCGCGAAGAATTGCCTCATGCGGGATGCCTTCACCGCGCTCGATGGAAGCGCGGGCGCGGTCGATGTCGGCGGCCGTTTCGGGAGTGATCTCTTGCTCCTCGATCGGCATGCCGGCGATCGCCTGGGAAAGGGGCTCCAGCATGGCTTCAAGGAGGCTGGCGACCGCCGCCAGTTGCGCCGGCGGCAAGCGGTCAATCAGCTCATGGGCGTGTTCTTTGGTAGCGTCGGCGGACGTCGGGGACATGCGTTTATCTCGATCAGCATGATGGCTCCCGGATGCTGCCAAAGAGCCACCGGGACAATGATAGCACCTTTCTGTTGATGAGTCCCTTGAAGCGAGGCGCACTACGGTGGTGGACACGCTACAAGCCGCGCGGCGACACGAACGTAGCGCGACGGAGTCAGGCAGGGACCCTTACTTGATAAATGACTGGCCTGAAAGTAGGTGGAGGAATTGGCTTGCCCTCGGCTCTGGCCGCTTCGATCCAGGCAGCCTTGGCTTTGAGAACCTCGGCCAGGGCCTGCGCCGGCGTTTCGCCAAAAGCCGTACAGTGGGGAATATCGGGGATGTCGCCGATGTGTCCGCCGTTTTCCTCGCCGAAGAAAATGTTCACGTGGTAGTCTTTTATTCCTCACCGCCTAAGGACAGGCTACACCGTTCCGCGAGGTCGAGCAACTAGCTAGCTAACGAGTCGCAATCACGATTAGTCACGCGCTTGGTGGGAGGCCATAAGACCTCGGGAGGGGCAGATTGACGCCGAGCGCGGGCGATTATGGTTGGCTATACCGGTGAGTTGGCAATAATGTCCAGGACCTTGCCAAGGTACTGTGCTATTTGTCTAGAGTCGGTACTCGATCGGGCGCTATATGAAATCATTCGGAACCAATCGTCCCGCGTCCTCGGGCGGCTTCGGAGAAACTCCAGCAGCAGCGGCTCGCGGAGCAGACACTTTTCTGCCGGGCAGTCCGGGAAGGCCACCTTTATCTCGTTCTCCCGAAGATTGAGCAACTGTTGGCGAAGAGAGTCGACCCTCTTCGCCTTCTCGTCTTCACGACGGTAATCAGGATCGTTAACGAGCAGGTCCTCGATGTGGCGCAAGAGCCTCTTAACCTCTGTCCCTCGGCTCTTGAACCAATCCGTCGACCATACTCGATACATCCTCCAGCCCAGGTTCTCTAGGATCTCCTGACGCAGGCGGTCGCGGTCCCGTACTGATCTCCCGGAGTGATAGCTCGCACCATCGCATTCGATGCCCAGGAGAAAGGCCCCCGGCTTAGTGGGGTGTTTCACAGCCAAGTCGATGAAGAATCCCGCGACACCAACTTGCGGCACCACTTCGAAACCGTTTTCCTTGAGCATGCTGCCAACAGATCGTTCGAAATCGTTCGTCGGTTGGTCCCCGCCGTCATCGGGCAGGTCCAACACCCCAGTACGCGCAAAAATGAGATATTGCTTGAGGGCGCGAAGGCCCCAGGGACTACCACCGCTGGTGTGGATTTTGTCAGGATCGAGAGAGCTAAAGACCTCGGTGCGCTTCTTCGCCCGAGTAAAGAGGACATTTAGCCGGCGATGCCCATTTGACGCGTTGATAGGTCCGAACCGAAGGTACTGGTTACCCCTTGCGTCCGGGCCGTATGTGACGGAAATGAATATCACGTCACGCTCGTCGCCTTGGACGTTCTCCAGGTTCTTAACAAAGAAAGGCTCCGGGCCAGCGTTCATTCGTTCCTGATAGGCCAACGCGAAGGGGTCCGTTCGCAAGCGCTCATCAAGCAACTCTTCGATCAATTCGCGCTGTTCGAAGTTGAGGGTAACTACGCCTAGGGACTCCTCGGGTTGGCTCTCCATGTGCTGGAATACCGCTTCGACAACGAGTGCCGCTTCCCGGGCATTGCGGCCGTTGTCAAAAGTACCGTCAAAGACGGGGTGGTACTTCACGCCAAGGTCCGCATCCGTGTGATAGGCGGAGGGGAATATGACTAGGTCACCCTGGTAAAACTCGCGGTTAGAGAAGGCAATCAGGCTGTGATGTCTGGATCGATAGTGCCAGCGCAGACGGCGGACTGGCTGATACAGGGTACTAGCTACGTCCAAGATGCTTTCACCTTCCTCAACAACAGTGCGGGAATCTTCGTCCCCATATTCCGTGGAGTCCACAGCTACTCGTTGGAAGAAATTCGTAGGCGGCAACTGTTTGGGATCGCCAACAATCACAATCTGCGCACCTCTTGCGATTGCCCCGACAGCATCCTCGGGCTTCAACTGCGATGCCTCATCCATCACGATAAGATCGAACTGTAATTCCCCTGGCGCCAAGTATTGCGCCACGGACAGGGGTCCCATCATAAAACAAGGCTTGAGCGCCTGTAGGGCGTTACCGGCGCGTCGAACTGATTGGCGGATCGGTATGTGGCGCTTCTGCTTACTGATCTCGTGCGTAATCAGGGCCAAATTGGTCCACGCCCCAACGGGGCCGCTGTGATTACCGTAGGGAACTGGTCGGCGATCAATGATTGACGCCGCTCGCTCGCGGTACAGCCGGATAGCCTGCTTGTCCGATTCGGCGAACTGCTTGCGCAGCTCCTCCTGAGCGAGCCCAGTGAACTGCGACAGCTCAGGGTGCTCCGCGAAAGCGCCTCGCGCCAGAGAATCGTGGAAGAGAAAACGGAACGCCGGAACGAGATGTTGGGGTTCCAAGGTCCTGGAGTCCGCCAAACTGGTCAGTCTTGCAAGCCCCATCGCCCGACTCTCCGCCTGGACTCGGATGAAGTAAACCCATCGCGGCAATTCTTCCCTATTCGCCAGAGCCCTTTCTGCTCTCAGCTGCAGCCTTTCCAAGGTCTCCTGCGCGTTGCCCGGCCAGGCGGTCGCTTCCGTGACCGCAGTGATTTGTCTGCAAAACTCCACCAGCCTGTCTCCTCGGAAAGCGAGGTTCGTCAGCAAGTCGCGCAGTTGACGGACACGCGTGACATAGTCCTCGGACAGAATCCAGTCAGCGGCGTGCTTCGGAAGCTTTCCGGCGGCAAGAGCTTGCGCCAACGCCAACGCACCCTTGACAGGACCGAGGGCCGTGTCGAGACCTTTAAATCGAACACCAAGCAACTCTTGAACGGCTCTGTTTCCCGCCACGCGGGCACGAATCTGCCGGAAGTTCTGGGCGGAAGCGAGCAAGTCAGGAATGCAATCGAGATAGGTCTCATCAGTAAGACCCACCGAGCCCAGGGTGTCCACAACTTTCTCCAGCTTGGCATTGGCTTCCGCTAGCTGGCCCAACAGTTCTGGTATTCTCAGGGATGTAGGCGCAGCAGATGAGACAGCCTTGGCCGCCTCGGGAATTGCCTTCTGGAGCTGCCCGAGGATCGCACGGCTCTTTTCGTGGGAGGCGAGAGTTGCTCGCAGGGCTTTCAATCGGTTTGTCCTCGCCTTGAGTAGAAGCTCGCGAAATTGCGTTGCGGGCAGGTCGTCGCCGGGTAACAACGTGAACACCGATTCGTACCAGCCGAGGAGTAAGTCAAGCTCATCCCACCCTGTATCCATTCCTCTGAAATGCGGTCCTAGTATCTCTCGATAGAGGGTGCGGCTTTCGAACTGCTCACGGCCATGACCATAATCAGCGATCGCTCGAAAATCGCGCGCCATCGCGTCCCGCGATCGCTTCTGGCGAATCAGCGCAATTCGGCGGTGCATCTTGGCGGCGCGCCGGTAGCCTCGCCCGAACCACACTTGCAGAACCCCGGCCTGCTCTAGCGTTCTGGCGTGCTCGGCAAGCTGAATGAGATCAGGCACTGCCATTGCTGTCGACAGGTCAAAGCGCTTGCTTAGTTCGTCGTGCTTTTCTCGCAGGATCCTGGCCTCTTCAGCGGCATTGCGAACAACCTGAGTGGCGCCGTCCGATTCAAAAGACGCCCTCCGGAGATGCAGGACCTCCAAGGGAGCATCCTCAAGCAATCGAAAACAATTGGCCATCAACGCCACGCCTTGGAGGTCGAGAGGCGACTCAAAACCTAGGGCTACCTGCAAGTCAGCAAGACAACTTTCCGCTTCGCTCAGCGTGGCTTCGGCGGCCTTTCTGCTGCTCAATAGGTCTCTGAGCTGCGAATATGTGAGCTTGCCAAGCTCCATCGCATTGATTACATCGAACGCTGTGGCGACGCATTGTGCCTTGTCTTCTTGCAGTAGCACCTCCAGATGCGTGCAGACTGCCCCAAGAGTCTGGAGCATGGCGGCCGCTTCCTCCAGTTCACCCACAAAGCCTCGCAGCATCTCGCGGCACTGAGCGTCCCGACATGGCTCCAGTAGATTAAGGTCCAACTCCTGAGCGGTCTCGGGGATTTCGGCTAGAAGCTCACGGGCGTAGTGAGCCCCACCAATTGTTTGGTCGAGCGAGATCGCGACAGTTTGCTTGAGCGTCTGACACAGCACTTTCAGCTCTCCGAGAGCCTCCAGAAAATCGCCAAGAAGCTCGAATAGACGCTCCTCCTCTTCGAAGGTGAGACTCTTGACCACCCACCCCCAAGGATGTTCTGCAATTTCCGAACACGCGTGAAATACCGTGGTGAGATGCTGTGCGTATAGCGACAGAAACTGCTCCCTCTGGGCGTACTGAGTGCGCGTGAGCCGAAGGGCGTCTCGTATAGAGAGGGCCAACTGGCACGTGAACGGTAGATCCCGATAGAACCTCTCGCGAGCCCATAGTATCTCAAAGACAGTCGCGTCGAAGGACCCGATCCGGCTATTGATCAGGTCCACATACCGCGTCAGAAGCCGTTTATTTTCCTCCGCCCGGGCGACGTGCTGATCCAAGTCTCTTGGCTCGCGAAAAGCCCCCTGCGCTTTCAGGCGAGCAGCAATGTCATTTAATAGCGCGTGCTTCTTGGTCTTGTGGCTATGGAGCTCAAGGCAGAAGGCGCCGAGGCCTGCCTCTTCCAGACGTCTGCGCACGACTTCCAGGGCTGCGAGCTTCTCTGCGACAAACAGCACCGTCTTCCCCTTGGCCATAGCCGCCGCTATAAGGTTTGTGATCGTCTGGGATTTGCCAGTGCCAGGCGGCCCTTCGATTACTAAATTCCGACCGCGCAATGCCTCAATCAGGGCGCTGTGCTGCGAACTATCAGCATCCAGAATCAACGGTGGCACGTCCCGCTGCAGTTCGGGCGCATCAATCAAGTACTCTTCGGCGAGGGTGACAGTTTCGTTTTTGGTGCCTTCGCAGAGATCCTTCACCAATGGGTGTTTTGCGACCTCCGGCCAAGCCTTCGGGTCAAGGTCTCGGTACATGAGAAGTTTGCCAAAGCTCAGCAGCGAAAGCGTGATTTGATGACGAATCCGCCAGCGCTTCTTATGCTCCAGTATGTCGGAGAAACGCCCAAAGTACCCTTCTGGGTTGTCTTCATCTTCCACGGCTGGGATTTCCACCGCAAAGTCGCGGCGCATCTTCTCAATGAGGGAAAGATTGCTTGTGAAGTCATCGCCGGAATACTCGATTGTGCTCTCGAACACCCTGCCCTTACCGCCGCTGCGCTCCAGGGAAACCGGGATGCTCAAGAGCGGCGCATACCTTGGTTGTTGCGAGTCGTCGGCCTCATACCACTCCAGGAAACCCAGAATCAGATACAGCATGTTCGTGCCGGATTCCTCGATGGCAGTTTTAGCAGCGCTCCCGAGTTTCCGCGTAAGCGTTTCGAGCCCCTCCCGATAGTGCAGAACCGGCAGAACCCGTGAGCCGTCGGAATCGCTGGAATCCGCCTCCAAATCGTAAGAAGTTCGCCAGCCGAGCACGCTTGCGTAGTCAGCCGCCGTAGGCTTAGAGAGGCGCGTTTCTGCGGCGACCCCGTCCGCCGTCATTTCGAGATCAGGTTCAGGAACAGGAGCGAACGCCAACTTCTCGCCATCGAGCAGACGACGAAACACTGCATCAGGATTGACACCAACAACCCGCAGCGTGGAAGCCGTGGCGTGTCTGAAGTTTAAGAGACGATTTCGATTGGTCAGGTCGAGCAGACGGGTACGGATCTTTTCGAGACAGCCCTCAGCAGGTCCGGTAGGAAACTCAGGAGTTGGCGGCGCGGGTGCCACCCACTCCTGACCGTCCGCTCCTGCGTTGTAGTTCATCGCCACTGAAGCCCACGGCGTATCGATCTCGTGCTTCGCCGTGCCAGAACAATCTAATTCCTGCTTGGCCGACTCCCCAAAAGCGGAAAACTCCGCTTAGACCTACCGACGGCCCACAGTATACACCCGCTGGCCCGTTGTGCGCCCCTAGTGGCGTTTCGCCGCCTGCCAATCGGCATGCTGAGCTACCTTCAGTGATTCTCCGACCGTGGACACTCGATCGGGTTTACTCTCAGGACGTGTCGCCAGCGACAGGTGACACGGGACACTGTAGGGGATAGGGGACTGGTTCCAGGGTACAGGTCGGTCAGTCGCGGTCAGTGGCGGCCGAGCGACCGTGTTTCGCTGCCACCCGTTTTGCCTTCCGGTCGAGCCTTACGCCGGTACGTGCTGCGCGTGGCCGCATTCGCCGTCGAGACCAGCAGGCGCAGCGCCCGATTCACGGACGCCTCGTCGGGGAAGGCCTTCGCGAGGTCGGGCTCGATCAACACCAAGTTCGTCCCCGCCTTCGCCTTCCGGTAGTACTTCCCACGCACCCCGCCCCGCAACTGCGCGAGATCGTATTCGGGACGCAATTCGTCTTCAAACGCCTCCACCAATCCCTTCGGCATACTGCTCTCTTTCCCTGCGAGCGGCCTAACACAGGGTACAGGGGATAGGGTACAGGGAACAGGGAACAGGAACGATCCTGCCCGTGCCTACAGCGGCAGGGTGCAGATTCGATCGGTCCACTCTTCGGCTTCCGAGGCGGCCCAAACAAGAAGCAGGGCTTCGATGGCAGCAAGAAGGTCCGCCTTTTGGGAGATGATGAACACACCGGGACTGCTCTTGGTCCGCACCCATTCGGCGAACGCGCGTGGCATGGTCTTCCGGTCGTGGGAAACAAGAATCCGCCCCTCGGAAGCCGCGGAGGCAATTACTTCAAGGTCGCTCAGCCCCCGCAGGCCGGCAGAAACCGCCGCCCGAAAGTCGATCCCCGGCTCGCGGCGGAGAAGGCCTTGCACGACGTTCTGGTTAAGGTCGGCGTCAGCGAGGAATCTGATCTTCATTTTCGCACGAGCGGTGACTGCTGGCGCGCTTCCTCAAGTTTCTTGTAAAGGAGAGGATTAGCCTGGCGGGCTTGCTGGCGGAGCTCTTCAAATTCTGTCTCACCCTGTTGCAGATAGGCGTCGACCTCGGCTTGGTGACCCAGGTAAAAAGCAATCGCCCCGTACACCTCCTCCAAGGTGAGGACCGGAAACGACTGAGCAATGCTTTCCGGTGAGGCGCCACGCAGGAAAGCGTAAACAATCGAGTCCAGCGAAACGCGCGTCCCGGTGATTCGGTAAGCACCTTCCCGTTGCTCGACGTACTGTTTGGTCATTGCCAGCCCCCGACTCGCTCCTATACTATCACGCGTCGGGGCGGCGTGGGGCAGATTTCAAGCTCGGCGATCCGGGGAGAGGGAGAGGGGAGAGGAAAGGAACAAGGGGCTTGCTTCCCGGCCAGGATGTGGTTATACTAACGGTATGAAAACAGCGGTATCGATCCCCGATGAGGTCTACGAACGAGCGGAGCGTCTGGCGCGACAGACCAAGAAGTCGCGCAGCCGGCTTTTCAGCGAGGCGCTTCGGGAGTTCTTGGCGCGCCACGCGCCGGACGAGGTCACCGAGGCGATGAACAGGGCGTGCGCCGAGGCGGGCACCGGGGTGAACGCCCGCGGAGGCGAAGGGAAAGATCCGTTTGTCGCCTCCGCCGCGCGCCGCGTCCTGGAGCGAACCGAGTGGTGATGTCTCAAGGCGAGATCTGGTGGGCGGACCTTCCTCCACCAGCGGGCTCGGGTTCGGGGTTCGAAGGCCGGTGGTAGTAGTGCAGGGTGACGCCTTGAATCGGAGCCGCGTTGCCACGGTCGTCTGCGTTCCGCTCACCAGCAATCTTAAATGGGCCTTGGCGCCAGGAAACGTCCATCTCGCGGCCCGTCTTACCGGGCTGCCGAGGGATTCCGTGGCCAATGTGTCCCAGGTGGTCACTATAGACAAGGATCTCCTGACGGAGCGTGTGGGCAAGCTGCCGCGCTCCAAACTCGAGTTAGTGCTCTCGGGCATCGACACGGTGCTTGGCAGGTAGCCAGAGGCAATCGTCACGCTGACTGTGGCTGATTTCAGCCGTTGCAGTGGCCTTACCGCCGTGCATCCAAACGGCGTTTAGAGCGCTCGTAGCCGGTAGCCTCGGCCAGTGATTCTCCGACCGTGGGTACTTGATAGGGCTATTCTCGGGGCGTGTCGGGGAGGGAACAGGTTAGAGGGAACAGGCGACGGATTACAGGGAGCAGGGAATAGGGAACAGATCGGAGACTCTGCGGAGCAGGTGGCGCAGACCTGTTTTCGAGGGTGCGGACTCCGCTGCGGCTCGTAAGTTTCGGGTTATACTAAGCGAGGAACCCAAGGAGGGCTGCATGGCCGCAAGGTACATCCTGAGTGAGTACGTCGAGCAGGCAATGGCCGAAGCAGCCTATGACAAGCTTGAAGACGGTACCTACGCCGGACATATTCCGGCTTGCCAGGGTGTCGTTGCTTTTGGCGGCTCGTTGCGCGAGTGTGAGGCTGAATTGCAGTCCACCCTTGAAGACTGGATTCTGCTTGGCCTGCGGTTGGGCCACCCTCTTCCCCTGCTTGCGGGCATCGACTTGAACAAGGAGCCTGCGCGTGAGCCGGTGGACGCCATGTAAGCGGGCGGAATTCATTCGCAAGTTGCGTCGACTCGGTTTTGACGGTCCGTTCTCCGGAACCCGCCATCAATTTGTCGTCTTCGGTCAGAAACGCCTTGCCATCCCGTCGAACCCGGAATACTCCATCCCGCAGTTGAGAATGCTGATCCGCGAGGCCGAGGCGGTTCTCGGCCGAAACATAACCCTGGAAGAGTGGAGCAGCCTCTGATAAGACCCGCATCCAGGGTACACGGGACAGGGGACAGGTAGCAAAGTACACGGGACCGGGGCTAGGTAAAAAGGTGAACCATTCACGTGTTTCAAGAACATGCCGCTACCACTATTCGCTTCACGGTAGCCTCCTTAGGTAACTTCGGGGCTTACGATGCCCTTGGCCGGAAGCGGGTTGTGATTCCAATCGCAGGACCGTGCCTGCCAGCAAAAGCATCCACTAGCGCCCGTTCCAGGCGGCAGCACCAAGCACCATCCTGCCTTTCAGCGCCGTAACCTTCTGATTTCTTCGACCATTCGTTCCGCCCTCTTCCTGGCACGAGGCTTGCCCTTCCTGTCGGCGAGGCTCCTCGCTGCTGTCTCGACCTCAGACGTAAGACCCGGCCGAGACGAAAGCCAAAGGGACGAAATGCCATCAGATGCGGGGCGGCGCCTCTGCCCTCCGCTTCAAGAATCTACTTGGGAGGACTTATGAAACGCGACCTTCGACGAACGGAACTTGAAACTAAGCCTCTCCGGTCACTTTGCCAGAACCATGCTTTGCGAAGGCTAGTCCTGGCTGCGTTGTTCCTGGCGGTCGCCCCAGGGCTGGGGGACGCGCGGGAGGGAGGCGATAACTGGGAAAACTTGAAGCAATTGCAGGCGGGGCAAAAGATCGAAGTCGTGGACATGACCCTGAAGTCCCTAACGGGGACGTTTGTCAGATTTTCCGATG
The DNA here is from genome assembly GCA_035315065.1 of Terriglobia bacterium. GTDB lineage: Bacteria > Acidobacteriota > Terriglobia > UBA7540 > UBA7540 > DATFYM01. Next base: position 13,656 of record DATFYM010000072.1, on the reverse strand, counting down.
AAGCGATTTCGCTGCGCATTCGAAAGAACGAGTTCACTGTTGGGCGTCCGGATGTGCTTCGGGTCACCTTGCAGGGGCACAACAGATCGCGAAACACTCTGATCGGCGCTGCCCTCGGAGCGGGAGCGGGAGCAGCATTTGCTCACTGGTTGGGTTCGGGGGAGTGCCCTGGCTCTCAGAATTGTACGACGGTAACATCGGCGTCTATTGCAGTTTCTGGTGGCATCGGCGCCGGAGTGGGATCTCTATTACCTGGCTACCGAACCCTATACAGGGCCAAACGGCGCCGGGGAAGCACAACTCCGTAGCGCAGGGGGATACCACTAACAAAGCAACAGCCGCCGAGATTGAGAGAGGTGGCACTGCTCGGTGCAGTGGTCGAGGCGGTAGCCACGGTCAACGATTTTGCGACCGTGGGCACTTGATCGGGTCTTCCTCGAAGCATGTCGCAAAGGGGACAGGGTAGAGCGGACAGGGACAGGGCACGTGAACCCGATGCAGGGTCAACCAGCGCCGGGGCTGGTTAGACCGAAGCTTCCAAGGGCTGCACGTCCCGAGCAATCTTTTCCGCCTGTTCGTCTTCCGCCACCTCAAGGTCATAGCGCACCTGAAGGTTCATCCAGAAGACCGGCGTAGTTTTGAAATATCGTCCCAGACGCAGGGCGGTATCCGTGGTAATGGCGCGGCGCTCGTGGACAATTTCGGCGATCCGCGTCACCGGTACGCGCAGGTCCAACGCCAGCTTGTTCATGCTGAGGCCAAGGGGCTTCATGAACTCCTCGCGGAGAATCTCTCCCGGGTGTACGGGCTTCAATTTCCTGGCCATCCTCGCCTCCTAGTGGTAGTCCGTGATTTCAACGTCGTAAGCGTCGCCCTCGCGCCAGGCAAAACAAATCCGCCACTGATCGTTAATCCGAATGCTGTGTTGCCCCTCGCGGTCTCCGCGGAGGCGTTCCAGGCGGTTACCGGGCACCGCCGCGAGGATTCGCAGATCGTTGGCCGCGTCGAGCATATCGAGCTTCCGAAGGGCCTGGCGCTCGATAGCGCGGAACTTCCGGCTGGGCTGGCGATGAAAGAGCCGCTCAGTCTCGTTGCACCGGAAGGACTTGATCACCTCTCCAGCCTATAACGCCCTGCGTTGAATGTCAACCAGCACGGAAGGCTTCTAACCAACCTAAGCCTGTGTTTTGGTTGCGGTCTAAGGCAGCACTGCGTCATGATGTCTCTTTGATGATCATCGTCGCGAGGAGGGCCACTATGGCTACGGCAACCCCGGTAAGCGAAGCAACGATCTGCCCGAACTACGTGGGCGGGAAGTGGGTGGAATCGCGGTCGGCACGGAAAGTGGAGCGGCGCAATCCTGCCAATCTCCGTGATCTCATCGGCTACACTCCCGTGAGCACGAGGGAGGAGATGCGGGAAGCAATCGCCGCGGCCGAGCGCGCCTATCCCGGCTGGCGCGACACACCGGCGCCCAAGCGCGGCAAGATCCTGCTGCAGGCGGCCCGGCTGCTGGAAGAACGCAAAGACGAGGTCGCCCGCCTGCTGACCCGCGAGGAAGGCAAGACCGTTGCCGAATCGCTGGGAGAGCTGACGCGCACCATCAATATTGTCGAGTACATTTCCGGCGAGGCGCGACGTCTGGGCGGCGAGACCCTGCCTTCGGAACTTCCCAAGAACTTCGCCTATACCATCCGGCAACCGCTGGGCGTGGTAGGCCTCATTACGCCCTGGAACTTCCCGGTGGCGGTGCCGGTGTGGAAGATCGCGCCGGCGCTCGTCTGTGGCAACACCGTGGTGTGGAAGCCGGCCGGGCTGACTCCTTTCGTCTCGCGCCGCGTGGTCGAGATTTTCGCCGCGGCGGGCGTGCCGGCGGGGGTCCTGAACCTCGTGCAAGGCTCCGGCGCGGAAGTAGGCGACGAACTGGTGGAGCATCCCGCCGTGCGCGCCATCAGCTTTACCGGGTCGAACGAGGTGGGTCAGGGCATCAATGCCAAGGCGGCGCGTCAGCTTAAGAAGGTCCAGCTCGAAATGGGAGGCAAGAATCCGGTGGTGGTCCTGGAGGATGCCGATCTGGAACTCGCGGCCGACAACATCATTTCCGGCGCCTTCGGCTCGACGGGCCAGCGCTGCACGGCGACCAGCCGTCTGGTGGTGGTGGAAAGCGTGGCCGACGCGCTGGTGGGGCTGCTGGTGGAACGCGCCCGCAAACTGAAGGTGGGCGACGGCGCGGAGCCTGACACTTTCGTGGGGCCGTCGGTGGACGCGAGCCAATGCGAGAAAGTGGAAGAGTATCTTGAGATCGGCAAGAGCGAGGCGAGGCTCTCCTTCGGGGGCGAACGCCTGCACGGCGGTTCCTACGACCACGGTTATTTCATCGCGCCCACGATCTTCGATCATGTCCCCGTCACCGCCCGCCTGGCGCAGGAGGAAATCTTCGGCCCCGTGCTTTCGGTGACTCGCGTCAAGGATTTTGAGGAAGCCATCGACGCCGCTAACAACGTTCGATATGGGCTGACGGCCTCGGTGTTTACGCGCGATGCCAACCGTGTATTCCAGGCGGCCGACCGGCTGGAGGTCGGCATGGTCCACGTAAACTCACCCACGGTGGGCGGCGAAGCCCACGTGCCGTTCGGCGGCATCAAAGCCACGGGTTTTGGTGAGCGTGAGGTGGGATCGACGGCCATCGACTTCTACTCGGAGCTGAAGGTGGTCTACGTGGATTACACGGGACGGAAACGGGAAGGGAAGCTTTATTAGGGAACAGGGAAGAGGGAACAGGGAACAGGGAACAGGGAACAGGGAACAGGGAACAGGGAACAGGGAACAGGGAACAGAAGACAACCTCACTGTTTCCTATTCTCTACTCGGCGAGCAACCGGCTTCGCATCGAAGTCAACATCTTGCTCACTTCGGTGACCAGAGTAAGTGCGGAGTCAACTTGTGTCGGGGATAAGTAGCCCAAGCGCATGGCCAGCATCAGGAAGGTCTCCGTTTCCATGAGTGAGCCCTTCGCGACGGCCAGGAAGCTCGCGTAGTCACCGCCGTGTGCCCCTTGCGTTGCCTTCCGCTATGTTCGCTGGAACTGAAGCGGCTGCGCGCGTAACCTGTGACACCAAGCGATATGTCTCCGAGGATGGGAACTTCTTCGTCAGGTTGTAGACTTCAACGGTCAGGTCCATTGCTTTCTGCCACACGATCAGGTCCCGGTGCGATTCTACTTTGGCCAATCCCGTACCCCTATTCCCAGTTCCCTATTCCCTATTTCCTACTCGTCGCAACCGAAGACACGCGATCTCCGGCGGGCAGGCGACGCGCACCGGCACCAGCACTTTGCCGATGCCGCGGTTCACATAGATCTGGGTGCCGTCCAGCCGATTCCAACCTTCGATGAAGCCCCGGCCCAGTTTCTTTCGGCCGTACAGCTTGCCGAATCCGGGCAGCCGCACCTGCCCGCCGTGGGTGTGGCCGGAGAGTACCAGGTCGACGCCATGCGCGGCCGCCTCATGGATGCCGAGGGGGTTGTGGAAGAGGACGATTTTGGGGTCGCGCGCCGGGATGGACCGCAGGGCAGCGGGCAGATCGTCGGCGTGCCACCAGAGATCGTCCACACCCACCATCCAGAGCGTTCCGGAAGCCGAGCGCAGAGCGTGATGCGTGTTGCGAAGCACGACGATGTGATGGAGGCGGAGCGCGCGCGTGATCTCATCCGGGTCCACCTGGAAGTCGTGGTTGCCGAGGACGGCGAAGACCCCCAATCTCGACCGCAGTTTGCCCAGCGCGCGCGCCACCGGCTTGATGTAGTCGGGCGAGAGGGTCACGTAGTCGCCGGTCAAGGCCACTACGTCCGGCGCCAGGCGATTCGCGAGCTGGACGGCGCGCTCCACGTCCTCCAGCGGGGTAAAGAGGCTGTGATGGATATCGGTCAGATGAACGATTCGCAACCCGTCGTGGGCGGGCGCCAGGCGCTTCAGCCAGATATCGGTGACGGTGGTGACGGGGTCCGGCGAGAACCACGGCGGTGGCGCCATCGGCTCGGGATGGCTCAACCGGAGGGTCGTCAAGCCGCGACGCCTGAGCAATCGCCTGGGGCTGGATGGTCTCGCCAACAGTGCTCCGTTCCGTTCCTGTCTTCCCTGGTACGCGACGAAGAGAAGAATTGACGATTGCAGATTGACGATTGACGATTGAAAGAGACGCATTGGCAATAGTTCGGGTCTATTGAAAACTTGTGCGGCTTGCCGCTTCTTCTCTTTCAATCGTCAATCGTCAATCTGCAATCGTCAATTCTTTGCCTTGTCATGAGTTAGACGTCACAGCGCGTTAGCCGCAAGCGGTCCCTGCTGCCCTTCGTTCCCCATGACTTCCGTGAAGATCCGGCACATCGCGTCGTGCACGAGGCCGTTGGAGGCGAAAATCTCGTCTTTCTTCAGGCTGAACTCTCCGCCCGAAAGATCGCTCACGAGGCCGCCGGCCTCCGTCACCAGGAGCGCGCCCGCCGCCTTGTCCCAAGGGTTCAACTTCAGTTCCCAGAAGCCCTCGAAGCGGCCCGCAGCCACCGAGCAGAGGTCGAGCGCCGCCGAGCCGGCGCGTCGAATGCCGTGGCAAATCTGAGTGAACCGATAATAAAGCTGGATGTTCAGCCGGTGGTCGGAGGTGGCAAAGACGGGAAATCCCGTGGCCAGCAGGCTCACGTCGAGGCTGGCGTTCTTCGAAACGTGTATCCGCTGGTTGTTGAGGTAAGCTCCGGCGTTGCGCTCGGCAGTAAAGAGCTCCTCCCGCAGCGGGTCGTAAACAACGCCCGCTACCAACTCGTCGCGGTAGGCGAGCCCCAGACTCACGCAAAAAACGGGGAAGCCGTGAGCAAAATTGGTGGTGCCGTCCAGCGGATCGACGTACCAGCAATAGTCGGACGCCGTTTTCTGGCCCCCGCCTTCTTCCGCTACTACCGCGTGCTTGGGGAAATGGGTGCGTAGCCGCTCAATGATCAACGCCTCAGAGCGCTGGTCCGCTTCCGTGACCAGATTGAACTTACTCTTGTAGCTGATCTGGTGGGGGCGCTGGAAGAGCTGCGCCAGCAAGGCGCCGGACTCCTTGGCGATGTCGATCGCGGTGCTCAAATAGTTGTCCATACAAATCAGAAAGTAGAAATCAGAAAGAAGTCGAAAGTTGAAAGTCAAAAGTCAAAAGTCAAAAGTCAGAACAAAGACCCCGCGATTCTTGGCTTGTTTCGCTCTCGACTTTCAACTTTCGACTTTCGACTCTTTCTGATTCTCGCCCTCTGCCCAGATCTCTCCGTCCTCGAAGAACTCCTTCTTCCAAATCGGCACGATCTGCTTGAGCCGATCGATGGCATAGTGGCACGCTTCAAAGGCAGCGCGCCGATGGGCCGCCGTCACGATAATGGCCACGCTGGTCTCACCGATCTCGAGCCGCCCGAGTCGATGGACCATGCCGACGTGATCGATGGCAAACTCTTGCCGCGCTTCCTGCCCGATTTCCTCCATCTTGCGGATGGCCATCGGCTCGTAAGCTTCGTACTCGAGGTAGCGGGTCTTGCGGCCGCGCAGGTTGTCGCGCACGATTCCTTCGAACACCACGACTGCGCCATCCGGCGGCGCCTTCAACTCGCCCGCCAGCACAGCGGTGGGTATCGCCCTGCGAACGATCTGGAAGAAATCGGCCGCGGCGCGCTGGTTTCCGTTTCCCCTCTCGTCGTCGGAACCACCGCTGACGGGCGGAAGGAAGGCCACCTCGTCCCCCTCGTGCAACACTGCGGCCGACTCCGCCACCTCCTGGTTCAGGGCGGTGAGAACCGCGCCTCCCATCGCTCTAAGCCGCGGAAAACGCCCCTCGTAGCGACGCCGCAGGTCCTCCAGACGTTCGCCTTCGGAGATCTCCACGTCCTCCTGGCTGAAGCCAGTCAGGTCGTGAGCGATTCCGAAAAACAGTACCCTGACCTTCATTCGTTGGCCCGCGCCCCGGAGCGAAACTCGGCCTCTTGTAGATGACGACACAAGTGATGGCGCATCTGAATTCATTTTGGATTTTGGATTTTGGATTTTGGATTGAAGAACCCGCTATGCTTGCCCTTCTCTTCAATCCAAAATCGAAAATCCAAAATCCAGAATAGACGCCTCACGCCGCGACTTTGGTCGCCATGTATAGAAGCCTTTTCATAGCCAGTATACACTGATTGACGATTGAGGATTGACGATTGACGATGGAAGACCGAAGATTGAGGATTCAAGATTCGAGACTCAAGATTCAAGATTCAAGACTCAAGACTCAAGATTCAAGATTCAAGATATTCAGGATCGAGATTCAAGATTAGAGGACAACTATACGTGGCGTCAGAATGACATGCTTGAAGTTTCTCGGCATTTGCTTATGACGCTTGGTGTAAAGACTGCAGTCGACATTCGCCAAACTCCATGCACCTGAAGGACACAATTCTCGATCCCGCCATTCCGGTGCGGTTCTTCGAGTTGGTACCGCCTTCCGCTGGGAAGCCGGAAGCCATCGACGCCGCCCTCGAAGGATTGAGGCAGGTCCAGGGTCTGGCGGACGCTATCAACCTGCCGGAGATCCACGAGGAAAGCCGCGGCGCGCCGCGCACGGCCCAATTTGTGGAGCGCGCCGAGCCGCGCTGGATCGGGGAGCGCATCCGCCGCGAGCTGAACCTGGAAGCCACCGTCAACCGCGGCGTGGTCTACGAGGCGGACCAGATGACCTGGTTCCGCGAGACCGTGGTGGACTTCGGCATCACCAACTTCATTCTGGTGGGAGGCGAATCGCCCGACATCGCCTACCCAGGGCCCAGCGTTATCGAAGCGGCGCGGCAAGTGCGCGAGGCCGGACTGCCCGTGTCACTGGGCGGCATCAGCATCCCCAGCCGCTTGCACGAAGACGAGCGGATCCGCAGCAAGAACGCCGCCGGGCTCTCGTTCTTCACCACCCAGGTGCTTTTCGATTCCAACGACGTGGTGTGGCTCATCCAGAAACTGAACGGGCTGGAGGCGCGCCTCTTCCTGAGTTTTGCGCCGGTCAGCCACCCGCGTGACCTCAAGTTCCTGCGCTGGCTGGGCGCCGATATCCCCGCCGACCTCGATCGCTACCTGCTGCGGGGCGAGATGGCCCGGGTTCCCAAAGCCGCGAACGCAACGCCGGGAGAGCCGCCGCCCTCGGCCGACGACTATCTCAATCGCTCCCTCGACTTGGCGCGGCGCATCCTCATGGACGTGTTCGACAACCTGCCGCCGGACCCGCCGCCCATCGGGCTCAACGTGGAGCACATCAACCAGCGGAATTTCGGTCCGGCAGTGCGAATGCTGCGCGAGCTGGGCAACTTGTATTCCGGCCTGGTGCTGGCACGCGCCCAGAAGACAGGGACTAGAGGCTAGGGATTAGTGTCATGCAACACTCAATACTTGACAATGGCCCCACCCGCGAAGAATTGACGATTGCCGATTGACGATTGCCGATTGAAAGAGAGGACCAGTCAAGCTGCGCGGCCCTCTCAATGGCCAACTCCAGTCGGCAATGCGCTTGTCTTCCAATCGTCAATCGTCAATCTGCAATCGTCAATTCTTTGTGGCACCAGCACTGTCAGGAATTGGCTGGTACGGCAGACTAGGGAAAGAGAAACCACGATGCGAGAAACCCTCGACATTTCTGAAAAGGGCGGTCTAAGAAACGGCCAGCCCCAGACCTCCAACCGCCGGCTGTTTATGCAACTCCTCGCCTTCGGCGAGTGCGACGAGGCCGGGCCCCTGGCGCAGGCTCTCCAGACGGCCGCTATTCCGTCGGTGCTGTATCTCGACGCCAACGACATTCACGGCGTCGGCCTGCTCACTTGGAGCGAGGACCCGAATTTCTTCGTTACCACCCTGCGCGAGTTTTTGCTCAAGCGTCCCTTCGACGCGCTCACCTTCAAGCCCGAGTACACCATGCTGGGGCGCACCTATGCCCTCGGCTACGAGCCCGACCTCGAAGACTGGCTGCTGGTGAAGCCCCGGTGTACGGTGACGAATCCTGAGTGGCCCTGGGCGGTGTGGTATCCACTGCGCCGCACGGGAGCCTTCATGTCGCTGCCGCCGGAGGAGCAGGCGCCCATCCTCGGCGAACACGGCAAAATCGGCCGTGCTTTCGGCGAAGCCGGCCTGGCCCAGGATGTCCGCCTTGCCTGCTTCGGGTTGGATAAGAACGACAACGACTTCGTCATAGGACTCATCGGCGCCGAGCTCACCCCCCTCTCGGTCTGCGTGCAATTTATGCGCAAGACCCGCCAGACCTCGCAATACATGCAGAATATGGGCCCGTTCTTTGTGGGCAAAGCCATCTCACAGATAGGGAATAGGGAATAGGGAATAGGGAACAGGGAATAGGGCAGGGAATAGGAAACAGGGAACAGGGAATAGGGAACTGCACTACTATTCGCTTTTCCCTGTTCCCTGTCTTCAGATGTTTCGTGCCAACGTTTCCCGCGTTTCGGCCATCTTGGGGATTACCACGATGCCGTTCTCGGAGACGTGGTACCGGCGCCGATCGGCCTCCGCGTCGTATCCCACGGTTTCACCCGGCTCCAGGCGCACGTTCTTGTCGATAATGGCCCGGCGTACGCGGCAACCCGCGGCCACGGAAACGTTGTTGAGCAGAACCGACTCGTGCACCTGAGAACCCGCGTCCAGGAACACATTTCGCCCCAGCACTGAATCTTTGACGTAACCACCCGCCACGATGCAGCCCGAAGAAATGATGGTCTGGACGGCGTTGCCCCGCCGGCCGGTGTCGTCAAACACGAACTTCACCGGCGGATCGTTAAAGTGGGCGGTCATGATGGGCCACTTCCAGTTGTACAGGTTCAGTTGCGGCTGCACGTTTTTCAGGTCCATGTTGGCGTCGTAGTAGGCATCGATGGTGCCGACGTCGCGCCAGTACGCGTTTTCCTCACCGGTCTTGGTGCCGGGGATGCGGTTGCGCGAGAAGTCGTAGGCATAGACGATGCCGGCGCGCATGAGGGAGGGGATTAAGTCGCGGCCGAAGTCGTGGTTGGTATCGGGCGACGAGGCCGTGGCGGAGAGGGCCTCCACCAGGGTCTCGGGCTCAAAAGCGTAGTTGCCCATCGAAGCCAGGCAGAAGTCCGGTTTTCCGGGCATCCCGGGCGGGTTGGCCGGTTTCTCCACAAAGTCAATCACCCGGCAGGCCTCGTTAACGTCGAGTACGCCGAACGACGAGCCTTCCGACCGCGCGACCGGCAGGCAGGCCACCGTAGCCTTTGACCCCGCCTCGAGGTGGAATTCAATCATCTGGCCGATGTTCATTTTGTAGATATGGTCGGCCCCGAACACCACCACCACGTCGGGGTCAAACTGCTCGATCAGATTGACGTTCTGATAGACGGAGTCCGCCGTGCCGCGGTACCAGCTCTTGCCAAGCTGCATCTGCGCCGGAACCACACGGATGAAGTTCTCGCGCCCGGATAGTCGGTGCACCCAGCCGTCTTGAATGTGTTCGATGACGGCCTGGCCCTTATATTGGGTCAACACGTAAATGGCCGTGATGCTTGAATTCACCAGGTTGCTGAGCACGAAGTCGATGATGCGATAGACGCCGCCGAAAGGCACGGCGGGCTTGGCTCGATCTCGCGTCAGAGGGTCAAGCCGCCGCCCTTCACCGCCTGCCATCACGAAGGCCAGAGTACGTGTCATGAGGTTGACCTCCCTAGAGCTCGATCGACCGTCTACGAACCGGCACGGCTGGCGGTATTCTAGCATCGAGTCGATGCCCGATCCAATGACAGAAGTCAGGGGTAGTGGTGTCATTTGACACAAAGAAGAGGATCCACAGATTACGCAGATTTCTCAGATTTAGAAAAGAGCGACAGACAACGCCTCGGCGTTGTCACAAGTCCAATGAAGCCACCATTTGCTGGTTACTCTTCGTCGGGCAGACGGCTTCTTCATCCTAATCTCCGAAATCTGCGTAATCTGTGGATTCCATTCTTCCCCAAATGACACCACCACCAAGTCAGGAATTGGCGATGGTCGATTGACGATTGAGAAGTGAAAGGCCAGAACGCGTGAAGAGATTAAACACTGAGGCACGCAGACACAGACTTACAGAATTGTCAGCTTGCGGCGAGCGCTCCTTTGGGATGGTTGCCAGTTTCTCTCAGTGCGCTCCTTGTGCTGCGTTGACCGCCGCATTTAGAGCGTTATAGACATTCTGCGGCGCGTAGAAATCCCACTTCACCAAGCGCCCCTTCTCCAGGTGCAAGACGGCATAAGTGCCTTCGGTAAAGACATTGACCTTCTTGAAGTCGCTGAGCTGATCGTTAAGGTTATGGCATCCCGTCTGGTCGTGTGCCACTCGACAGGAATAGTTCACCCCGCCGTTAGGGCTAATCGTGAGGTACCCCTCGCAGTAACCGATCTCCCTGCCGAACTTATGCCGATGGTAGGCCGCCGTCACGAAGTTGACGTTGGTGGGAGTAGGCACGACGGACGGCTGGACGGGGGTCTGGACCTGTGGTGGGGGTGTCACGTTTGCCGCCTGTTGGATGGAGTCCTGGAGCTGGAGGAGGCTCTGGTTGTTCGGGAAATACTGCATGAGGATCGTGAGTTGCCTCGATGCCTCGCGACTTTCTCCTTGCGTGGCCAGGTTGCGAACAATCTGATACTCCAGGTTGAAAACGCGTTGCTCGAGTCGGGCGGCGGTTGCATTGTTGGGGTCTACCTGGCGCACCAGGCGGGCGTAATGGATCGCGTTGTTGTCGACGGGCTCGATCAGCCGCCCGGCCTCAAAGGCTGCACCGGCATTCTGCAGCATCTGTTGAACCGCAGCCTGTTGCTGGCTCTGTTGGGCCGGGGCCCTGCCCGGTGTCTCTGGAGCGGCGGCAGGTTTCTTAGCGGGAGCGGGCTCGGGTTTTGCCGGAGCCGGCGCGGGGGTAGTGTCTCCCTGTTCAATTATGCCACCTCCGCTTGCTACCTGGATTTCTTGTCCCGACTGCGGGGTCGTCGGGCCAGAGGGCAAGGTCACATTGGAATTTTGCGGTGGCGGCGGGGGAGGCTTCGGTGGCGGGGTCTGCAGCGTTCTGTAAACTCCAAACGCCACCAGCAAGATGACTACGCCGGCGATGGCTCCAACTAGTGGACGGTTCGCCAGGAACGACGGCTTGGGTGCAGGTTGTGGTTCGACGGGCTGACCTTCCACGGCCGGCCATTGGCCTGTTGGTGTTCCTGGTAAAGGGGTCGCCAGGATAGTGCCGTGCTGACCCGTTCCAGGAACCAAGGGACCCGTGGGAGCACCGGTAGTGACCGCCCCCGAAGCGGTCGGGCCAGCATAGGGCAGGTTCGGCGCGGTTCCCTCGAGAACGGTCATTCGCGCCTGAGGTGGTGGAGCCGGCATCCCCACCCAGGATGGCGGCGGGACGGAATCCGGATGCTCCAGAGCCGCGCCAAATTCCTCCACCGTCTGGAACCGCGCCTCGGGGCTCTTCTCGAGCGACCGCAGGACGACGTTCTCAATGCCTTTCGGGATGTACGGATAGTAGCGAGTCGGCAGCGGCGGCGGCGAAGCCACATGATCGTGCATGATCTGGAAGTCGCTGTCGCTTTCGAACGGGATATGCCCGCTCAGCATTTCGTACAGCGTCACGCCGAGAGCGTAAATATCCGAGCGGATATCCACGCCGCGGTTCTGGATCTGCTCCGGCGACATGTAGGCCACCGTCCCCATCTGCGTCCCGGTCCGCGTCAGCCCCCGCGTCCCCAGCAGCTTGGCAATCCCGAAGTCCATCACCTTGACAATGCCGTCCCGTCTCAACATCAGGTTGCTGGGCTTGATGTCGCGGTGGATGATGCCCGCGCGGTGTGCCACGCTAATGCCCAGAAGTGCCTGCTTGAAGAGGGGAATGGCCTCCTGGCTGGGAATCGGCCCCCGCCGTTGGATCATCTGGTCAAACGTTTCGCCGTCGACGTATTCCATCACCATCACCGCGTTCCCGTCCTGCACCAGGAACGCGAAGAGGGTCGCCAAGTTGGTGTGATTGAGGTTGGCCTGAGCTTTGGCCTCAGCCTTGAAGCGTTCTACCAGTTCTGGGTTGCGCGCCAAGTCCGGGCCCAGGACCTTGATGGCCACGGGGCGGTCCAAGAACACATCGACGCCCTTATAGACCACGCCCATCCCACCTTCGCCCAGCTTTTCGACGATGCGGTAGTTGCCGATTTGCGTTCCGATCATAACCGTTTCCGTCCTTTCGCTCGTGCGGTGATCACCGGCGCGCCACGCTGACGATACTGCGCAGGGAATCAAACTGGTCGCTTGCGAACTCGAAGTTGCCGTTGCGGCCCGCTTGGCGAATCAGCAGGTTCGTATGGTCAGGAGCTTTGGTGACTTCAACCCTCCGCCCGATTATGACTGCTCCCTTGACGCTCTTCACCGCCGTTATCAATCCGGATGATCTGAAGTGTGATATTGTCAAACCCGCCCCTTGCCTTCGCAAGCGCGACGAGTTCCCGGCACGCGTCGCTCGGCGAACCCCGGGTCGTAGTTGCTAGCATTTCCGCGTCACTGACGAGACCATGCAGGCCGTCGGTGCAGAGGAGCAGCACATCGCTCGCTTCGAGAGTTGATTCGCCGAACTCGGCCGGCACGGCGCGGTTCATGCCGAGGGCGGCGGTCAGTACGTTACGGTCCGGATGAGTCTCCGCCTGCTCCGGCGTGATCGTGCCCTCGTCGACCAGCCGATTGACGTAGGTGTGATCGCGGGTCAGCCGGCAGATGGTCGAGTTGCGGAAGAGATAAAGACGGCTATCTCCGACGTGACCATAGTGAAGCCGTCCGTCCCGGATCGCGACCGCCACGCACGTCGTCCCCATGCCAGTCAGTTCCGGGTGCTCGGAGGCCAACTGTAGAATGGCAGCCTGCGCGCCGGAAAAAGCCGCGATCAGCGCTGCCTCGGGGTCTTCTCCCTCGTCTTGCAGGTAGGTGTCACGGATAGCTTCGACAGCGATGGTGCTCGCCACTTGGCCGCCCTGGTGTCCGCCCATGCCGTCCGCCACCACGGCCAGGCGCCCCTTCCTTCGAAACTCCTTGTCGCTCTCGGCCTCTGCGTAGGCGTAATAATCCTGGTTTTCGGTTCGAGTGCAGCCGACATCGGTCAAGTTGGCGAGTTCAATTCCAGGACGAATCTTCATGTCCGTGTGCGTCCTCGAGCGGCGTCGGAATAGAGGACGGGAACGACCGGTATCGAGCCGGAGCAAGCGGACGCCTCGCCTGCTCCGACCCTGCCAGCGCGCCCTAGCCAAACTAGAAGCACTTGAACTTCAGGCTGGTCTCACCCAGCCGGACCACGTCGTTGTCCTTCAGTTCCTCGCGCGCGATCGGCTCCGAGTTGTCGTTGATGAACGTTCCATTCGACGAATCGAGATCCGTCAGGGAGAACTTCCCGTCCTTGTACCTGAGGCTAGCGTGCTTGGCTGTGACGGTCGCATCATGAATGACGATATCCGCTTCCGAAGACGAACCCAGAATGTTCTGGCCATCGCGCACGCGAAAGTCCTCGCCCTTCTGTTCGCCGTTCAGGGCCACAAACCAGCCCACCACGGGCGGTTTCCGCTTCTCGGCCAGAAGCACCGTTTTGCGGCCGCCGGC
>DATFYM010000071.1:0-4703 GCA_035315065.1 Terriglobia bacterium | reverse complement strand
ATAAGAAAGAACGTTAGAAGACAGGAAGTCGAAGAGCCGAAAGTCAAAAATCGAAAGCGAAGAAGTCCCTAGCTCTAAACTTTCGACCCTTCGACTTGTTAGCAACCCAGGAGGATGACCATCGGCTGAACACACATGCACAACGGACACGACGGACAAGGGACGACGAACCACGGACCAAGATGCAAATCGATCTGACCGACAAAGTTGGGGTCGTCACGGGCGGGTCACGCGGAATCGGGGTCGCGACGGTGAAGCTGCTGGCCGAGGCCGGCGCCGACGTGGCGTTCAGCTATCGCCGGAATGCCAGCGCGGCGAGGGCTGTCGAGAAAGATGTTGCCGAGGCGGGCGGGAAGGCGCTGGCCACGCGCGCCGACGTTTCCAAAATGGCCGGCGCCAAACGGCTGATCGACACCGCCGCGCGCCTGTCCGATGGGAGAAAGCGTGGCCGCATCGATATTCTCGTCGCCAACGCGGGCATTTGGAACGCCGAGCCTGCGCCCATCGAGAAGATGACCGAACGGCAGTGGGACGAGATGATGGCCGTCAATCTCAAGGGCGTCTACACGGTCATCCGCCAGGCAGCGCCCCACATGATCCGGCAGAGGGCTGGGCGCATTATTGTCGTCTCCTCCACCGCCGGCCAACGCGGCGAGGCGTTTCACACGCACTACGGCGCGTCCAAAGGCGGAGTCATCAGCCTGGTGAAAGGCCTCTCCACCGAACTCGCTCCGCACAACATCCTGGTGAACTGCGTGGCGCCCGGCTGGGTGGATACCGACATGTGCCTGGCGGTGACGACCAATGCTGCCGAATTGGGCAAGGTGAGCGCCGGGATCCCTCTTCGCCGCCTGGCGCGGCCCGAAGAAGTTGCGATGCCCATCCTGTTCCTGGCGTCGGAAATGGCATCCTATATCACGGGAGAGATTCTAAACGTAAACGGCGGCAACGTCCTGTGCGGATAGGACTCCGGAAATCAGGAATTAGAAAGCAGAAGCAGAAGAATGAATCCACAGATTACGCAGATTTCACAGACTCATGATACGAAGACAAGGGGGTTGAAGTACTATTTCGAAACCTCTTTGTGCCGCGCGAAGAATGAAGATCTCAACACAGGGTTCACGGAGACTCACAGAGGCTACAGAGAAGAAGTGCTTTGGATACCGCCACGAAGGAAGCAGTCGCGACCCGCGGTACTCGGAAAGCGAGAACTCTGTGCACCTCTTCGGGACTCCGTGAGCTCTGTGTTCAAGTCTTTGCTTTGGTTCGGGCCAGCGACCGCGCTGTGCAATCTCAAATATCTGGGTATTGTCTCTTGTTTTGCAGCCGGATTCCTGTTGGTGGGAATCCTGTCGCTCGGCGCTTCGAACGCGGCTCAGAATCCCGCCACGCCGGCCGCCGCCGCACCCGCCGGCCAGTCGGCTACAGCGCCTGCGCCGCCAGCGCTGCCCGTGGTCATCGATCCCAAAGCACAACAGTTTCTTGACCGGTGCATCCAGGCTTTGGGCGGCGACGCTTTCTTGACTTCCAAGACCCTCACCACGCGGGGACGCACCTATTCCATTCACGACGAGAAGACCGCCGGCATGGCGCCGTTTCAAAGCTGGTTCCAGTACCCGGACAAGCGCCGCTTTTCCTACGGCAAGGAGAAGCCGGTGATCCTCATCAACGACGGCGACCGCGGCTGGCATCTCGACCAGTTCGGCCAATTCGAGCAGGACAAGGCGCAGATCCAGAGCTGGCAATTGGTCACGCGCTACAATCTGGAGAACGTGCTGCGCCTGCGGATCCACGAGCCGGGCGCCCTGGTGCAGGATGGCGGCGTCGATTTCGTCGACAACCTCCCTGCCCACGTGCTGGAGGCCTTCGACGCCCAGCACACCCACCTGAAGATTTACCTCAACACCAAGAACTTCCGCCCCATCCGGATCAGCTATCGCATCCGCAATCCCCAGACGCAGGACTTCGACGACTACTCGGACGTCTATAGCGACTATCTGCCTTACGAGGGAATTCAGACGGCTATGCACACAGCGCGTCTCGTGAACGACGAGCGCGTCTCCGAGACCTTTCGCACTTTCGCCCACTACAACGATCCCTACCCGCCGGAATACTTCCAGCCGGTCCCGATTGCTGACGGCCGATCGAAAGAGAAGAAATGAATCCGGCGATGACGCAGATTTCACAGACTCGCCGTGGGGAAGAAGGGAGACCGGTCTTCCTTCTGTCTTCTGACTTCTGTCTCCTGTCTTCCTCTTATACTCATAGGTCTGCGTAATCTGCGAAATCTGTGGATCGTCTGGTCTTCCAAATCCGGGCTAGCGCCGAAAGTTAAAGTAGCCGGGCCCTACGCGCATATTGTGGATGATTGCGGCGGGCGACACCGCCGCGATCACGGCACCCGCCACGGTCTGTGCCAGCGCCAGGGGCCAGATGTTGCGGCGGCGCGCGAACATCTCGGCCAGCATGAAGCCGCCAAGGGTTGTCGCGACCATCAGGATGGGGTTGGGAATGTGGGCCGCGCCGAACATCACGCCGACCAACAGAGAACTGAAGTGACGATTGGGGACGACGCTCATCAGGCGGTTGTGAAAGTAGGATTGAAGCAGGTACTGCTGGAACACACACCAGCTTCCGTATTCCATAAACCAGCCCAGAGCCGCCTTCCCCTCCCACCCCAAAATCAGCCTCCCGTGGGCAAAGCCGTAGACGACGAGAGGAGCGAGCAGGATTACGGTGAGGGGCAGCGTCAGAGCGGCGTTGGCGCGCAGGCCGTCCAGCGTCAAGCCCAGGTCACGCGGCGTCTCATGATGAAGGAAGTGGCTGGCCACAACCGCCGCCAGCAACACCATCCAAACGAGCGGGTGGGTCTTCTGCCAGCGCCAGATGTAGAGTAGAATACCCGCGAAGAGCGAAAGGACTTCAAGCGACGTTGCCACTCGACTCCACGGCGGGCCTAGGCTCACCGGCAGCGCGGGCTCCATCGACGTGATCGTGCTCATAGACGTAGCTTCTATTATACGTCGTAGCGCGGGCGTCCCGCCCGCTCTTTAGAAAAGTGGCGAGTGACGAGTGGCGAGTGGCTAGCAAGGAAAAGAGTGGCTAGTGGCTAGTAAGAGGGCGCTCTCTTCTTATTTCTAGCCCACTCGCCACTTGTCTTTTCTTTTGTAGCCACTCGCCACTAACCACTAGCCACTTCTTAAGATTGAACCTATTGATTTTCAATCACATGGATCAATTCCATTCGGTTCTCGATTTGTACCGTCCAGCCCTCCAAACCAACCGTTCAACAGAAAGTGCTTAACCACGTGCGCTGGCTCCACGTACGATGCTCACCGGGATCGTTGCGTTTGAGCGCGTCGGTCTCTCGCCCTGCGGGGTTGAAACTTTTTGAGCGGAATTATCAACAAACAAGCTTGATTCTTAGCGTCATCCGAGGTCGGTACCCACCTCGCCTGAGCCAGAAATGCTAGCGCTGCTCCGAGAGGGGCGGCGGTTCGCTATCCTAATCGAGAGAGGTTACAAACCATGCCAAGGACTAAAGGCACGCGATTTCTCAAGTGTGTTGACTGGGCCGTGACGGCCGCCGCCGGCGTAGCTTTCGATACCATTCAGTTCTTCAACAAGTACAATCCCAGCCCGACCTTCACTCCCAGGTGGTCGGACCAGCCCTTGCTGAAGTCCTGGCAGAAGACCAAGCCGCAACTGGGCTTTCCCCGCGAGACGGACTCGCTGTGTCCTGTCTGCGTGAAGGAAGCGCGGGAAAGAATCATCAACGGCGAGCAGGACTGGCAGTCGCTGCTAACGGAGAAGGTGGGCGAGATCAAGGCACGCATCGTGGAACGCGACGGCCAGATCTGGATGGAGAAGGATTGCCCCATCCATGGCCACTTCGAAGACATGATGGCCGTCGATTCCAAGTTTCTGAAGTGGATAGAGAAGAACTTCCCCGGCCGCGACATTCGCGCCCACAACGACGAAAAGCTCCACAATCATGGATCGAGCACCATCAAGCATGGCCGCGGCTCCGTCCTTACGGTGGACCTCACCAATCGCTGCAACATGATGTGCGACCCGTGCTTCATGGATGCCAACCAGGTCGGCTTTGTCCACGAGCTTTCCTGGGAAGACATTCGCGAAATTCTGGACAACGCCATCAAAATCAAGCCCCGGCGCCAGATGTCGGTGCAGTTCTCGGGCGGCGAGCCCACGATGTCGCCTTACTTTATCGACGCCGTCCGTTACGCGCGCCAAGTCGGTTACAACAGCGTGCAAGCGGCTACCAATGGCATCGAGTTTGCCAAGAGCAAGGAGTTCTGCCGGCGCGCCTTCGAGGCAGGCATGCGTTACGCCTACCTCCAATTCGACGGCATCGGCAACGACGCCAACAGCCACCGCCAGGTGGGCAACTTGTTTGATGTGAAGCTGAAGGCCATCGACAACATGCACGAGGCCGGTATTGAGATCGTGCTGGTCACCACGCTGGTCAACGGTGTGAACAACGACCAGGTGGGCCCCATCATCAACTTCGCCCGCGAGAATCCCAAGAAGATCGCTTTTGTTTCTTTCCAGCCGGTTTCGTTCAGCGGGCGCGACGAGGACGTCACGCCGGAGCGCCGCCTGCGCCAGCGCTACACGCTTTCACACATGGCGCTCGATGTGAAGAAGCAGGTCGGCATCACGGAGCCCACGCGAGACTGGTT